>JALHRP010000089.1 GCA_022841365.1 Chitinophagaceae bacterium
TATTTATGTATACGCGATCAACAGCATTTGACTCTTTCCTTGAATATCTGAAGTTCGAAAAAAGGTATTCTCCTCATACCGTCCGTTCCTATCAGGACGATCTCATCTTTTTCTTTGATTATCTGCAGCTCAACTTTGGCGAGCTTTCATTAACTGAAATAAAACCGGCATTTATCAGGAGCTGGCTTGCACATCAAAAAGAACAGGAGGCATCGGCAAAAACAATTAATCGCCGCATTTCAACACTCAAGTCATTCTTCAAATATCAGTTACGGGAGGAGAAGATTGAAGTATCACCAATGGTTACAATCGTATCTCCCAAACAAAGTAAGCGCTTGCCGGTATATGTAGAGCAGAAAGACATTGCTCTTCTGTTTAACCATATTGAATTTCCTGACAGCTGGGAAGGGTACATGAATAAAATGATCATTGCTTTACTCTACAGTTCGGGTATGCGTTTAAGCGAACTGATAGCGTTAAAGGAGGCGCATGTTGATCTGGCAAAAGGCAATCTCAAAATTCTCGGCAAGGGTAATAAAGAGCGGTTGATTCCGCTTTCAGAGGAAATGAAAACTAACCTGGGTGCTTATTTACAGGAGAAGCAACGCTGTTTTGATTCTGCTGCACAGGAATATTTACTGATCAATGAGAAGGGTAAAAAACTCTATCCAAAATATGTACAGATGGTTGTTAAAAAATACCTTTCTCTGATCACAACTGTCAGTAAAAAAAGTCCGCATGTTTTGCGACACTCATTTGCAACACACTTAATGAACAACGGGGCAGAGTTAAATGCCGTAAAAGAACTCCTCGGTCACAGCAGCCTTGCTGCAACACAGATTTACACGCATAATACCATTGAAAAATTAAAGGATATTCATAAAAAAGCACACCCCAAAGCTTAAGAGTGTAGCAGAAAATTTACTGTTATCTGTTACTGAAAACAATCTGATTGAAGCTGTTAAAAATACACTTAACAATCTAAATTTAATTTTGATATTTCAGCGTGCTGGTGTAACTTGTAAGCACTGGATAAGCCTGTACCCAAAATCAGAAAAACCAGTTCTTTCACATTATTTTTTAACTAGCTAAAATTTGGAACGCTATGACCGTTAAGATCCAAACCGTACGTTTTGATGCAGATGCAAAACTGATCGAGTACGTAAAACAGAGAGTGCAGAAGCTTTATAACTTTCATGACCGGATAATGAAAGTGGATGTGTTTCTGAAACTTGACAATGTAGTACACAACATCAAAGACAAAGTAGCTGAAATTAAAGTGCATGTTCCAAGGCAGCACTTATTCGTAAAACAATCTTCCAAATCCTTTGAACAGTCTTTTGACGACGCAATGGATTCATTGATCACACAACTAAAAAGAAAAAAAGAAAAACAATACGATTTGTAAGCCTCATTTTATCACAAAACCCTTCGCTTGCCGAAGGGTTTTTTTTTGACGGAGATACCAGTTTATTAACTTGATAATTTTTCCTTTGTAAAAATTTTTCCATTTGGTCTTTTCCTTTACCTTTGCCTTCCCAAAAAAGGGGGTGCATTTGTGTGCATTGTATAAAGCTCTTTGTGGTACTCATTTTTTTGCTGGTGAATGAACACTTGAGTAATTCTCAAATGTCTCATTGAACGGGAATTTTCTTTCCCGGTACAATTGCAAAAAGCAAAAGGCAATTTTAATTGCCACTTTAGCTCAGTTGGTAGAGCAGCTGATTTGTAATCAGCAGGTCGTTGGTTCGAGTCCGACAAGTGGCTCAGTTTTTAAGGGCAGGTTCCAGAGCGGCCAAATGGGGCGGACTGTAAATCCGCTGTCTTTCGACTTCAGAGGTTCGAATCCTCTCCTGCCCACAGGACAATTTGAAAATGTGCTGATTTGAAAATTTGATAATCGGCCATTGTATAGTTCTTTTGCATCTGAAAATTTGAGAGGGGTAATTTTTAAATTATATCATCTTTATATTTTCAAATTTGCTTTGCGGGAGTAGCTCATTTGGTAGAGCGATAGCCTTCCAAGCTATAGGTGGCCAGTTCGAGCCTGGTCTCCCGCTCAAGAAGTTCTTTTTAAAAGTTTGATGTGAGATTCCTCACACTCTGCCAGCCGTTGTAGCTCAGGGGTAGAGCATCCCGCTGATAGCGGGAAGGTTGTGAGTTTGAAGCTCAAGAAGTTCTTTTTAAAAGTTTGATGTGAGATTCCTCACACTCTGCCAGCCGTTGTAGCTCAGGGGTAGAGCACTTCCTTGGTAGGGAAGAGGTCGTGAGTTCGATTCTCACTAACGGCTCAACACGTTTTTTGGCGGATGAAATGTGATGAGCAAAGAAATGAAAGATGACATGTGCGACGCAACAACTGCTCATAGCAGTACTGGTGCTGATTACATAATATAGTTTAACAGTTTTTGTAAACACAATTTAAAAACAAATAAGATGTCTAAAGAGACCTTTAAGCGGGAAAAACCGCACGTAAACGTTGGTACTATCGGTCACGTTGACCACGGTAAAACAACTTTGACTGCTGCCATCACAGACATCCTTTCTAAGAAAGGTCTGGCAACAGCAAAAAAATATGATGAAATTGATGGTGCGCCCGAAGAAAAAGAGCGTGGTATCACTATTAACACTGCACACGTAGAATATCAAACAGCTAACCGTCACTACGCACACGTAGATTGTCCGGGTCACGCTGACTACGTAAAAAACATGATCACAGGTGCTGCTCAAATGGATGGTGCTATCCTCGTTGTAGCTGCAACTGACGGTCCTATGCCTCAAACAAAAGAACACATCCTTTTGGCACGCCAGGTAGGTGTACCTAAGATTGTTGTGTTTATGAATAAAGTTGACTTAGTTGAAGATGCTGAGTTGCTTGAACTGGTTGAAATGGAAATCCGTGAACTGTTAAGCTCTTATGGCTTTGATGGTGACAATACTCCAATTATCCAGGGCTCTGCTACAGGCGCTTTAGCCGGTGAAGATAAGTGGGTAAAGGCAGTTGAAGATTTGATGGATGCTGTAGACAGCTACATTCCTCTTCCTCCACGTCCGGTTGATATGCCATTCCTGATGAGTGTTGAGGACGTGTTCTCAATCACTGGTCGTGGTACTGTTGCTACAGGTCGTATTGAGCGTGGTATTGTAAAAGTGGGTGAAGCAGTTGAAATTGTAGGTTTAATGGATGCTCCAATGAACTCTACAGTAACCGGTGTTGAAATGTTTAAGAAGTTATTGGATCAGGGTCAGGCTGGTGATAACGCAGGTTTACTCCTCCGTGGTATTGAGAAGAAAGATATCCGCCGTGGTATGGTTATCTGCGCTCCAAAATCAATCACTCCTCACACTGAATTCAAAGGTGAAGTATACGTATTGAGTAAAGAAGAAGGCGGACGTCATACTCCATTCTTCCAAAAGTACCGTCCTCAGTTCTACTTCCGTACAACTGACGTTACCGGTGAAGTTGAATTACCAGCAGGAACTGAAATGGTGATGCCTGGTGATAATACAAACCTTACTGTAAAACTGATCCAGCCAATTGCGATGGAGAAAGGTTTGAAGTTTGCGATCCGTGAAGGTGGTCGTACAGTAGGTGCCGGACAGGTAACTGAAATCTTAAAATAAAGCCCCCTGAATCCCCCAAAAGGGGACTTTGTGGAACGCTTATAATGAAACACAAAGTACCTTTGGTTTTAACCTTGGGTACTTTGTATTTTTAAAAGTTCTTAGAAATAACACGCCTCTTTAATCCTCCTTTGGAGGGTTGGGAGGCCATCTACGGGCATGGTGCAACGGTAGCATACGGGTCTCCAAAACCTTTGATCTGGGTTCGAATCCTAGTGCCCGTGCTGAGAAATTTGAAAATGATTAATTTGAAAATTTGAAAATTGTATCATGATTTTCTTCTTTTCTCCTTCATTTTCAAATCAGCTGATTTTCAAATTCTCAAATTAGTAAAATGAACAAAGTATCCGCTTATTTTAGAGATTCTTACAGAGAGTTGCTCGAAAAAGTTACCTGGCCTACCTGGCAACAGCTTCAGCAATCTACCATGATTGTACTGATTGCTACCTTAATTATCACTGCAATTGTATGGGTGATGGATCTTGGTATTGCAAGCGGTCTTCAATTCTTTTATTCATTCTTCAAAAAATAAGTCATGTCAGAAACTGCCAATGTGGAAACCAGTAAGTGGTATGTGCTTCGTGTCGTGAGCGGCAAAGAGAAAAAGGTGAAAGAGTATCTCGACAAAGAAATTTCACGCAATGGATGGGATACTGTTGTAAAGCAGGTGTTCCTGCCGGTTGAAAAAGTATACAAGGTGGCCAATGGAAAAAAAGTAGTTCGTGAGCGCAACTTTTATCCTGGTTATGTAATGATTGAAGTGGAAAATGGAAAAATGGGTGATGATATTCGTGAAACCATCAGCAATGCAAGTAATGTGATTCATTTCTTAGGAAAAGAAAATCCCATTGCACTCCGCAAAGCCGAAGTAAATAAAATGCTGGGTAAGGTGGATGAAATGGCCGATGCAACCGGCATGACGATGAGTGAGCCGTTTATTGTTGGCGAAACCATCAAGATTATTGACGGACCTTTCAACGATTTCAACGGTGTAATTGAAGAAGTAAATGATGAAAAGAAAAAGCTGAAAGTTGCCGTAAAAGTATTTGGACGTGCTACTCCGGTTGAATTAAATTATATGCAGGTAGAAAAGCTTGCTTAACTCAACTTTATCAAATTAAAAATCCCCGTCTGTATTACACTGACGGGGATTTTTTTATCAGGACTATCTTCTTAAGAACCTTGATTTTCAGTTGATCCTTCTGTAGCAGGGGCCGGAGCTGCTTCTGGCAAAGGCAATACTGCCTGTACAGGAGCAGGAGCACTTACCGGTTTCGCTTTTTTAGCTGCTTTTTTCTTTGCTGCAGGTTTTTTTGCAACTGCTTTTTTAGGAGCTGCTTTCTTTGCTGCTGCTTTCTTTTTAGCAGGTGCTTTTTTTGCGGCTTTCTTTGTAGGAGCTTTTTTAGCAACCTTCTTTTTAGCGGCTTTTTTTACAACCTTTTTAATTGCTTTTTTTGCTGCCTTCTTTTTAGCAGGTGCTTTTTTAGCTGCTTTTTTCTTTGCGGGAGCCTTTTTAGCTGCCTTCTTTTTGATTGCTTTCTTAGCAGGTTTCTTTGCTGCTTTTTTCTTTGCTTTTGCCATAGTTATTAAATGGGTTTTAAAATAGTTGATTCAGGATGAAAAATTAAATCAATTTAGGCAGTCAATCACAAGAATCGGCTGTTTTTTTACTCTATTTCTTTCAACGTTTTGTTTTCACTAACAACCCCAAGCCATTTTTTCAGTTAAAATAATTCCTCAAATCCTTTGCAGATAAGGATAAGAGCCTTACCTTCGCCGTCCCAAAAAGTTCTTACAGTTAGAATTATTTGTTTGGGAGTTCCGGATTGTTTCGGGACGTTATCACCAAAAAACTTTTACAATGGCAAAAGAAATCTCAGGATTTGTGAAGCTGCAGGTAAAAGGCGGACAGGCAAACCCTGCGCCTCCTGTAGGTCCGGCCCTCGGTTCAAAGGGTCTTAACATCATGGAGTTCTGCAAGCAGTTCAATGCAAGAACTCAGGACAAAATGGGTAAAGTAGTACCTGTTTTGATCACAGTTTACTCCGACAAGTCGTTCGACTTTGTTATCAAAACTGCACCCGCATCAGTACAATTATTAGAAGCAGCAAAACTTCAGAAAGGTTCTAAAGAGCCTAACCGTGCAAAGGTTGGTAAAGTAACATGGGCACAGGTTGAAGAAATTGCGAAAGACAAAATGCCCGACCTCAACTGCTTTACACTGGAAAGTGCAATGAGCATGGTTGCAGGTACTGCACGCAGTCTTGGACTTACTGTTGATGGTAAAGCCCCTTGGGAAAACTAATTATTCACCTTAAATTTTTTTAAACATGTCTCTGACTAAAAAAAGAAAAGTAGCACAAGCTAAGGTGGATAACAACAAAGTGTATTCCCTTAAAGAAGCTTCTGCACTCGTAAAAGAAATTAACTGTACCAAATTCGACAGCTCTGTTGATGTTCATATCCGTTTAGGTGTTGATCCTAAAAAAGCAGATCAGGCAATCCGTGGTACGGTAACATTACCTCACGGTACCGGTAAAACGAAAAGAGTATTGGTACTTTGCACACCCGATAAAGAAGCCGATGCAAAATCTGCAGGCGCTGACTTTGTTGGCCTGGATGAATTCATTACTAAAATTGAAGGTGGCTGGACAGATGTGGATGTGATTATTGCAACGCCTGCCGTAATGCCTAAGATTGGTAAGTTAGGTAAAGTGTTAGGTCCCCGTAACCTGATGCCAAATCCTAAAACAGGAACCGTAACAAATGATGTTGCTGCTGCTGTAAATGAAGTAAAGGGTGGTAAAATTGCTTTTAAGGTTGATAAAGCAGGTATTGTTCACGCATCAGTTGGACGTATCAGTTTTACACCGGAAAAACTTTCAGAAAACATTACTGAGTTCTTAAATGCAATTGTAAAGGCAAAGCCTTCTACAGCTAAAGGAACTTACCTGAAAAGTATTTTCATGGCAAGTACCATGAGCCCCGGTATTTCTGTTGACACAAAATCATTCATGAACTAATCCTTTCAGGGTTATAAAAACTAAAATCATGACAAAAGATCAAAAAAATGAAGTGATTGAAGTGCTGAAAGGCAAGTTCAGTCAATACAATAACTTCTACATTACAGATACAGAATCTTTAACTGTAGAGCAGGTGGGTAAATTGCGCCGTGCATGTTTCGACAAGAATGTTGAAATGAAGGTTGCAAAAAACACCCTCATAAAAAAAGCATTGGAATCTTTAGATGCAGAACGTTACACTGGTGTATTTGATGCATTGAATAATGTAACTGCTCTGATGTTTTCTGAGAATCCAAAAGAACCGGCTATGATCATCAGTTCTTTCCGCAAGGCTAGCAACGGTGAAAAGCCGGTGTTGAAAGCAGCGTTTATCAACGGCGATATTTATTCCGGCGATAATCAACTGAAAGCGTTAACGCAAATCAAGACGAAGAACGAATTGATTGGCGAAGTAATCGGCTTGTTGCAGTCTCCTGCAAAACGTGTGATTGCTGCATTATTGCACAACGCAGAAACAAAAGGCGAAGCTACTGTTGAAGCAGCTCCTGCTGAGTAATGAGTGTAAATGAAAGATCAACCATCTTTTATCAAACATAAAAGCCCAGGCCTGAGGGTATAATTAAAGGCGAATTTTTTTAAACCGCCGTCGGAGCAAACTAAAAGCAGTGAAGACGGTAAAAATTAAAACAAAATGGCAGACATTAAAGTATTAGCTGAATCATTAGTAAGCTTAACAGTTAAAGAAGTACAGGAATTGGCAGACGTTCTGAAAGCAGAATACGGTATTGAACCAGCTGCTGCTGCGGTAGTAGTTGCTGCAGGTGGTGGCGATGGTGCTGCTGCTGTAGAAGAGAAAACTGCATTCAACGTTATCTTAAAGAGCGCAGGTGCATCAAAACTGAACGTAGTTAAAATCGTTAAAGATTTAACCGGTTTAGGTTTGAAAGAAGCAAAAGACTTAGTTGACGGTGCTCCAAAGCCTGTTAAAGAAGGTGTATCTAAAGCAGAAGCTGATGATATTGCAGCAAAGCTGAAAGATGCAGGTGCTGATGTTGAGATAGCTTAATTCAACTGTTCACAGAAAATTCAACCCCGGTCATTGTATCGGGGTTTTTTTATGAGGCAACGTTTCAGAAACATTGTTTGTCTTTCGGTTGATAAACTTTATTTTACACTTATCATTCTCCAAAAAAATTACTTGAATAACCGCTCTGCTATAAGATCAACACTTCAACTGCTGTTGCTTTCAGCAGCACTTTTTTTTTCATTCACTCTTGCGGCACAGCCTTGTACAACATTAGGACAAACACCTTCTACCGCATTTCCGGTTTGCGGCACAAGTGTTTTTTCTCAATCGAACGTACCCAGTTGTACCAACAGTGTGATCCGTGTACCCGGCTGCAGTAATAATCTTACCTATCAGGATGTTAATCCCTTCTGGTATAAGTTTACCTGTTTTACTTCCGGAACTTTGGGGCTCACCATAAATCCGGTTAGTGCAAATGATGATTATGACTGGCAGGTGTTTGATGTGACTGGTTTAGATCCGAATGTGGTTTTTTCCAATACCGCTATTGTTGTTGCGGCAAACTGGTCGGGCTTAACCGGTGAAACAGGAACAAGATCCAATGCAACAGGATTAATTGAGTGCGGATCTTTCAACAACAACAATCCGCCCAAGTACAGCCGGCTTCCGAATATACTTGCAGGGCGTACCTATTTATTGATGGTAAGTAATTTTTCCAACTCACAGCAAGGTTATCGTTTATCGTTCAGTGGTGGCACAGCAGTTATTACCGATCCCAAAGAACCGTTGATGCAGGAAGTAAAACCAAATTGCGGTGGCGATGAGTTACGGTTGAAGCTGAATAAAAAAATGAAATGCTCATCTATCGTAGCAGATGGAAGTGATGTGGTTGCTTTTCCGGGTGGCATCAGAGCAATTGGTATGCGGCCAATCGGTTGTAACAACAGTTTCGAAACCGATTCAGTTGTAATTGTATTATCACAGCCATTGCCACCGGGTAACTATACACTGCGTTTAAAAAACGGTACAGATAACAATACCATTCTGGATTTATGCGACAGGGCCATTCCAACAACTGATGTATTGAATTTCAGTTATGAAATACCGCAGCCAACAAAATTAGACAGTATTGCTCCCGTTACCTGTGCACCAAATCAGGTGCGGTTTGTATTTAAAAAACTCATTCGTTGCAGTTCCATTGATCCTGCAGGAAGTGATTTCACTATTACCGGCACCTATCCCGTAACCATTACCGGTGCAAGAGGCAATTGTACTGCCGATGGTCTTACATCCGATATCATTGTTTCGTTTGCACAGCCTTTGCAAACAAGAGGCTCGTTTACCATAACATTAAGAACGGGGTTTGATGGAAACACAATCATTGATGAATGTAACCAGACAACACCTGTTTCTCAACTGGGCTTTTCTGTAAAGGATACAGTGAATGCAGATTTTAATTACAATATTTTATACGGCTGTGTTGCAGATACGGTTAACTATACGCACCCCGGTGGAAATGAAATTAACAGCTGGCTCTGGAGTTTTAAACCGGTAGGAGAAGGCACCAATCAGAATGAGCAGGTGATTTACAACCTGTTTGGATCAAAGACAACCACGCTGATTGTATCCAATGGATTTTGTTCCGATACGGTTACCAAAATCATTCAGCTCGATAATTTTA
>JALHRP010000090.1 GCA_022841365.1 Chitinophagaceae bacterium
CGTTTAAATCGGCAGGTTCGGGCATTCCATCATACCATGGTTCAATGCGGAGATGCACTTCACCAAACTGCCCGTTACCACCACTTTGTTTTTTATGGCGGTACATACTGTCAGCACTCTTACGAATGGTTTCACGATAAGCAATGCGTGGTTTTATAAACTTCACTTCCATCTTTTGCATGTGCTCAATTTTCCATTTAGCAACGGCCAGATGCATTTCGCCCATGCAATGAATGAGTGTTTGTCTTAACTCCGGTGAAACTTCTACTTTCAAAGTAGGGTCTTCGTGTTTTAACTCATGCAATGCTGCAGCCAGTTTTTCCTCCTCTCCTTTCTTTGTACTTTCAATAGCCATGGTGAGATTGGAAGCCGGAAATTCAATAGGAAGTAATTCTATATTTTTCCCTTTATCATGCAGTGTATTGTTTACTCTTGTGCTTCTTAGTTTCAGCGTTGCACCAATATCACCTGCTGTTAATTCATTTACAGCGGTTCGTTTATTTCCTTCTACTACAAACAGCTGATTGATTTTTTCTGCAACACCTGTTGTTTCATTTACCAGCTCCATACCCGATTTAATAGTACCGCTGTATACTTTAAAAAAAGAAAGTTCACCTACATGCGGCTCGGTTACTGTTTTATAAACAAAAATGCAGGCGGGGCCGTTGGCATCGCAGGCAAGCGGCTGACCGGTTCTTGTTTGTTGAGGAGGCATTTCGTTGGCGCTGGGGCAAACATTATCTATAAATCCCATCAACCGTCCGCTGCCCATATTTCGTTCGGCAGATAAACAGAACAGTGGAAACAGATCATGATTGATCATTGCTTTTTTCATCCCTGCTTTGATCTCATCTTCATCCAGCTCGCCTTTTTCAAAATACTTTTCCATGAGTGTTTCATCATTTCCTGCTACTGCCTCAATTAATTCTTTGTGCAGTAGTTCTGCTTTGTCTTTTTCTTCATCCGGAATGGGAAGCTTATCCGGTTTACCACCTGCATCATGAAACTTGTACATCACCATTCTTAATACATCAATAATTTCATGAAAACCTGCACCCTGCTGTCTTGGATATTGTACCACAGTAATGTTTGATCCGAAATGTTCTTTGGCTTCGCTTACTGTTTTATCATAGTCTGCTGTTTCATCATCGAGTTTATTTACAGCAAAAATCATGGGCGTTTTAAATTCTTCAGTATACTCCCACATTAAATCGGTGCCTACTTCTACACCATGTGCAGCGTTGAGCAACATCACTCCCGTATCTGCAACACGCAATGCACTGATGACTTCACCCACAAAATCATCATAACCGGGTGTGTCAATAATATTTATTTTATACCCTCGCCATTTAGAGTGTAAGAGTTTAGAGAAAACAGAGTTTCCCCGTTCGTGTTCCAGTTCATGATAATCGGCCACTGTATTTTGTTCTGCAACCGTTCCTCTGCGGTTGATGATGCCTGCTTCGTACAGCATGCATTCCGCTAAAGTGGTCTTACCGGAGCCTACATGACCCAGCAAGACAATATTTTTTACGTGTGAGGTATCAAATTCTGCCATAACAATCCATTTTATTAGTGAATAGAATATTCCTCTTACAAGTTGTTGTAAGAAAAACGAACCTGTTCGTCGGGAACGGATGGAATTAATGGGTGGTTGCTATTGTCGTGGAGCCGGGGTACTTCTCTTTTTGCAGCAGGAACTTATGCTTTGGCTACGAACTGCGTAAAATCATTGCGTAGTTCGCTTAAGGTATGCTCAAGCAGTTCGTACTGATTGTGCAGTTCTTCGTGTTCGTGTAATGTTTCGTTTGAGAGTTGCCCGTTTGCATTGGCGAGTTCCATTTGCAATCGTCGGTCGTGGGCTTTAATTGCCTGTTTCAGATCATGAATATTGATCTGCTGAATGTAGAATTGATTGTGGTAGTGTTCAACTTCGGTTAGTACGTCTTTGTCGTTTTGTCCGCTGGCCATTAATTGTAACTGATCACGGAGGCGGCCCATTTCGTTGCGGTAGGAACGCAGGTGCTCCCTCCAGGAGCCGCATTCCCTGTTAAGCTGTGTTGTGTCTGTAGAAACCATGGGAAACAGTTTTAAAAATGAGTAAATATTGTTTCATCAAAGAGCTGTTTAAATTTAAGCACAACTTTTCATATAACCTACCATTCTCCGGATTTAATACGCACAAAAAGAAAGCAGCAGATTTATACCACAAATCGGCTTTTGAGCGTTAATTTTGCAACCAATTATGTCTATGAAACCAGCCCGCTTACTAACTGCCCTTGCACTTTTGTGCAGCCCCTTTTTACATGCACAGGAAAAATCGAACCGGAAACCGGCCATGCTTTCTTATCATATCAGTTTTTCTGATTACGTATTTCCAAAAACAATTAAAGACTCTTCGCTTGGCAAAGCGTTTAACGATCAAAGCTGGTATAAGCCGGCGAATAAATCGCTTGGTGTTTCCGTTGCTTACTGGAGAGGACTTACATCGAAGATCGATTTTTCGGGTAGTGTCACAGGAACTTTTTCCAACTTCCCTGCGTTGTTTGTAAAAGACGACAGTGTGGGTCAGGCAAAATTCAGTACTCAACTCGATGCATTGATTCATCTCCGTGCATTTAAAGAAAGTGCACGTGTAAATCCATTTCTTACTGCAGGAATTGGATTGGGCTCTTTTCCTTCAAAATTTGCAGTGTATGCACCATTGGGAACAGGATTACAGTTTCGTTTTAACGAAGGCACTTATTTATTTCTGCAAATGCAGTGGCGCAAAAAATTAACCGGTGGTATTAACAATGATTACCTGCATTACAGTATTGGCTTTGCACAAAATAATCCGCTGAAAAAGAAAAAAGAAACGGTTGCTGTTGTTGAACCGGCTAAACCAATTCTTCCTCCTGATAAAGATGGCGATGGCTTTGAAGACAACAATGATCTTTGTCCTGATGTAAAGGGAACATTAAATGGATGTCCTGATACGGATGGAGACGGGGTTGCAGATAAAGACGATCAATGTCCTGATGTAAAAGGAATATTGAACGGCTGTCCTGATGCAGATGGAGATGGCGTTGCTGATAAAGATGACAAGTGTAAAGATGCAGCAGGTGTTGCAAGATATAATGGATGTCCTGTACCTGATACCGATAACGACGGCGTAAATGATGAAGAAGATAAATGCCCCAATGAAGCTGGCATTGTAATAAACGGTGGCTGTCCTGAAGTAAAACAGGAAGTAAAACAGAAAGTGGAATTTGCTGCTAAGAATATTTTCTTTGCCTTTGCAAGTGATATCATCTTAAAAGCATCGTTTAAATCACTGGATGAAGTAGTGAGGATTATGCAGGAGCATCCTGAATTAAAATTATCTATTGCTGCGCATGCAGATAATCGTGGCACCTCTGAACGCAATATGATGTGGAGCGAACGCAGAGCAAAGGCAGTTGCAGATTACTTTATCAGCAAGGGCATTGCTGCAGACCGCATCAGTTACAAAGGTTATGGCGACACACAACCTGTTGCTGATAATAAATCATCAAAAGGAAGAGCACGCAACCGAAGAGTGGAAATGAAAGTGGATTATTAAGGATTACCTAAATAAAAAAAACAGCCGCTTTCAGCGGCTGTTTTTTTATGGTTGAAGAAGAATTGAAAGAACAGATTGCATATAATCATATCTATTGCAAACAGACAAAACACAGATTAAATAACCTACTTTAGTTTGCTAAACAATTCAACATGAAAAGATCACTTAAACTAAGCCTTGTACTGGTTGCCTCTTTGCTGGTACTTGGAATCACTTCCTGTAAGAAGAAATTAAAAGATGCCGACATTCAGAGTGCCATTGAAAAAGTTTTAACGGCTGATGCTGATATGAAGGGAACCATGGTAACAGTAAAAGACGGAGTTGTTACCTTATCCGGTGTTTGTAAAGATGAAGCCTGCAAAACCAAATGCGAAGAAGCAGTGAAAAAAATTGAAGGCGTAAGCTCCATTGTAAATAACTGCACTGTTGCTCCGCCCGAAGTTGTGGTGCCTCCGGTTGCTGATGCTTTAGGCCAGGCGATTGCGGATGCAGTAAAAGATTTTCCAAGTGTAAAAACTCAACTAACAGATGGTGTACTTACACTCACCGGTGAAATTGAAAAAGCAAGTCTGCAAAAACTGATGATGGGATTGAATGCGCTGAAATCAATGGGACTGAAAAAAATTGAATCAAACGGATTAACTAGAAAATAAACAAACGGAGGAAATATATTATGGCATTGCAAGACAAATACAAAGAACTGATTGATGCTGCAACAGCAGCACCTGTAGTAAATCTCCAGGTTCGTGAACAGGATGGTGTTTTATATATTGATGGCGAAAGTTCCGGTGCTGTTAAACAGCAGCTCTGGGATATGTATGGAAAACTTGATCCGGATTATGCTGCCGGTGATCTGATGCTGAACATTAACAGTGTGGCAGGAATCAGTGAAGGAGCTAAACTAAAAGTAACCACCAACAAAACAAACCTCAACATACGCAGCGGCCCCGGCACCGACAATTCTATTGTTGGTAAAGCAGCCAGGCACGAAGTTGTAACATTGGTGCGTAAAGAAAACGATCAGTGGTGGTGGATTAAAACGGATGATGGTGAAGAAGGCTATTCCTTTACACAGTATTTAACGCCGGTTGAATAAAATATCTCCTACTTTTGAAAGGCTCTGAACGGAGCCTTTCTTTTTTTACAAACGAATAGATTAATTCAACGTGCAACTGCAAACCTCACTATTAACCATTCAACAACTGGCAACAGAAAAAGAAAATGAAAACAATGCCTTTGTTTCTTTTCTGAAACAGCAGGATGCTGATGCCATTGATGAAGCAGTGCATACACTCAACCAATCCATTGAACCAAAAATTGATTGTACCGCCTGCGGTAACTGCTGCAAAAGTTTAATGATTAATGTTACAGAAGAAGAAGCAGATCGTGTGGCAAACAGTTTACACATGAATCGTTCGCAGTTTGATGAAAGCTATCTTGAAAAAGGAAGTTCGGGGCTTATGGTCATTAATACCATTCCCTGTCATTTTCTTGCAGACAATAAATGCACGGTGTACGAAGATCGTTTTGCAGGCTGCAGGGAATTCCCTGCACTGCATCTCCCCTATTTTTCCAAACGATTATTTACGGTGATGATGCATTACGATCGTTGCCCCATCATCTTTAATGTAATGGAAGAATTGAAAGTGAAGACAGGCTTTGCTTAAAATTCTGTCTACTTTACTTTCAATAAAATAAAAAAAGCTGTAGCTTATATTCTCTTAACAGCTCAGTATGAAACTAAAATTATTGCTTCTTGTTGTACCTGCATTTATTTCTGCCTTTGCCGCTGTTGAACTGACGAAAGCATTTCAACAAAAAAATCAACTCCAAACGCTTAATAGTTATAAACAAAAAACAATTATCCGTTGTGGGCCCGACTGGGAAGCATTGAAAACCTATTTAGAAGAAACAGATATTCCGGCAATACCCGGTGCCGGTAATTATAAATGGAAGATCACTACAGGCAGCGACAGTGCTCAGTTTTATTTTAACCAGGGCATTAACATGTATTATGGCTTTCACATTATTGAAGCGATGGCTTCGTTCAGGAAAGCAGAAAAATTTGATCCGTTATGTGCCATGATTCATTGGGCGAAAGCATTGGCTTACGGACCAAATATCAATGATCTTGGTTATGTAGCATCACCCGATGCTTTATTAGAGAGTGGCAGAGCTGCAGAGTTAAGTGCAAACAATACCCCCACCGAAAAAATATTAATCGCTGCACAACAGATTCGCTATTCAGCTGATTCAACAAAAACAAGAGAACAACTCAATCAATTATATGCCGATAAAATGAAAGCAGCCTACGAACAATTTCCTGCATCGGCAGATGTAGCTGCATTGTATGCTGATGCATTGATGTTACAGCATCCATGGGATCTGTGGTTTACAAATGGAAGTCCAAAAGCATGGACACCCGCTATCAGATCTGTACTTGAAAAATTATTAAAGCAAACTCCCAATCACCCGGGCGCCAACCATTATTATATTCATGTAATGGAGCCATCACCTTATGCAAGTATGGCTACTGCAAGTGCAAACAGGTTAGGAAAGCTTACACCTGCCTTATCGCACATGGTGCATATGCCATCGCATATTTATCTGCGAACAGGTCATTACAAAAAAGGTGGTGATGTAAATAAAACAGCAGTGAACAGTTATCAAAAAATGATTCCGCTTTACAGTGCTGTTACAGGTAATGATTTTTTATACATCATTCATAACCTGCACATGCAAACCAATCATGCATTACTTGCCGGCAATATGAACGATGCTGTAAAATCAGGAATAGAAACAGTCAACAGTGTTCCAAAAGATTATCTGCAAATGGAAGGTGCATTGGGAAATTATATTCAATACATCCACATGACAATGACACTTGTTGATGTTCGGTTTGGAAGATGGGATGCATTACTTGCTCAATCAAAACCATCTGAAAAGCTGGTATATGCAACAATACTTTATCACTTTGGGCGGGGGATGGCGTTTGCGCATCAAATGAAAACTACTGCAGCTAAAACAGAATTAGCACAGATTAATCTTTTGTTGAAAGATCCTGTTTTATTAATTCCGTTTACACCCTTCTCTCCTGCTGCAGACGGAGCTATTGTTGCAGCAAATCTGTTAGAAGGAACCATTTTATTGAAAGAGAAAAATTTTACAAAAGCAATTGAACATTTTTCAAAAGCTTCGGCTATGGAAGAACAGATGGTGTACAACGAACCCAGAGACTGGATGCTGAATCCTAAACATTATCTCGGTCATGCGTATTTGCAAAACAAACAATGGATTGAAGCTGCAACAACGTTTAAAAAGGATTTGAGCAACAACAACAATAATATCTGGGCATTAACAGGATTGCACACAGCCTTGGTAAAACAACACAAAAAACAGGAAGTAGATAAACTGATGATCAAAATAAAGCAATCAGCTAACGGTTCAGATGTAAAAATAAGTGCTGCTGTTTTTTAAAGTGCAGTATGTGCTTTTACAAAATCACTCACCAGATAACTGATCAATTTTCCTGTGGTATCACTCTTTCTCCCGTCACTCAAAAAACTGGCTCCTTCACAAATGTGCAGATAAGCCACTTTACAATCGGTGGCTGCAAAATTGAGATATTGCCTTGCATGCAGTTTATTGATACCGCATGGAGTAATAGCACTTGAAAGTGTATGTTCAATACAATCCAGATCTAATTCAATACCGGTATGGGTATCTTCGGTAAATCCGGTGGCATGTGCAACTGCCTGAATGAAGTTTCGTTTTTCGTGAATAAAAATATCTTCATAAGTAATCAGATCAAAAAAAGGATTGTTCACCAGATCCATCCACACATTTTGCGGAATATAATTTTCATGTACTCCTATCACACAATACTTCTGCAGATACCCGTCATCTTCTGCATAACGAAAGGCGTTGCCGCTGTGTCTTCCTTCTGCCGGACGGTAATCAGTATGTGCATCCAGATTTATACAATTGATCTGTGCCAGCGGAATTAAACCTGCTTTATGAAGTCCTTTGCTGCTGCCTTTGATTAAAGGATAAGCATTGTTATGTCCGCCGCCAACAGCAATCGGAATTTTTCCTTTTGATGTAATGATCTTGGCCAACTGTTCCACTTCTTCATCAATCATATGCACTGCATGCCGGTATGCTTCTAATTTCTCTTCATGATTATGTGCATTCTCTTCAATCAATGATTCGGCATCTGTAAAATCGAAATGGCCAAGCAGCAATACTTCTTCTCCTGAAAAAAAATCATTGCTCTGAATATTTAAAAAAGAAGACAGAAAAGGAAACCAGGCTGTATCCGATCCGCCAATTCCTTCATTGGCTTTTACACCCAGATCTTCCGGTATACCAAATAATACATAAGCCGCTTTTGATTGCTCCAGCGACTGCTCCAGTTGATCTTTGTTTGAAATAATCTGTACCCGCTCTCCGAGTTTGGTTTCAAAACGACGAATCTTGGTAAGTGTTAACACATCTTCTTTTGTATAAAAACGAAAACGTTGCATATGGTTTTATTTGGAGTAGAATGAAGATAACAGTTTTCATGTGTTAATTCTGATTGTTTTTTGGCCACATCGTATTCGCCATAAAATTTTCAGATGTCTACGGGCAAGTAGCCCGTTGAAATAATAGCCAAAAATGATATGGCTCATTTCATGCACCAGACCATCAGGAGAAAAATTCGCCGCTGATCATTACTTTATCAATCATGTTGCTTCCGAATGAATAGGGCAGCAAGGCCAGTGAAGACATGGGTTTGGTAAAAATAAGATTGGCCCGTTTACCAATGCTGATGCTTCCCACTTCATGCTCCAGCTCCATTGCAAAAGCGCCATTGATGGTTGCAGCATTGATGGCTTCTTCGGGCAACATCTTCATACCAATACAACTCATGGCTACTGCTAAACTCATATTACCGCTGGGCGAAGAGCCTGGATTAAAATCACTGGCAATAGCAATGGCAGCACCTGCATCAATCAATTCTCTGGCCGGCTGAAAAGGCATGCGAAGAAAAAATGCAGCTGTGGGTAATAAAGTGCCGATGGTGGATGAAGCAGCCAGATCATTGATATCATCTGCTGTCATGGTTTCAAGATGATCAACCGAAAGCGCATTCAACTCAATTGCTTTTTGCAAACCGCCCATGCTGTTGAGTTGATTGATATGCAGCTTGGGTGTAAGCCAGTACTGCATCGCTGCTTTGCAGATGATTTCCATTTCATCTACTGAAAAAAAACCATTCTCACAAAACACATCTACAAAATCGGCCAGTCCTTCTTCTGCAATAACCGGTAACATTTCATGAATGATGAGATCAATATAGCCCTGATGATTTTCTTTATACGCTAACGGATATGTATGTGCGCCGAGAAAAGTTGCTTTGATGGGAATGGGTGATGTTTCCTTGAGCTTTTTAATAACACGTAACATTTTTAATTCTGCATCAACAGAAAGTCC
>JALHRP010000091.1 GCA_022841365.1 Chitinophagaceae bacterium
ATTTTTCTTTCTCCAGTAATAAATCCCGATGCCGACCGCCACGCCGACAACGATTAATAACAACAAACCGTTTCCGCTTTCGTTGTCGGAACTGCTGATAATTGTTCCGTCCTCTTCGTCTTTACCCAAAGCCATATCAATTAAATCTTTGATAGTTGGCGGCAATTCTACGCCGCGAATAATCGGTGGATTTTCTTCCGGTGGCGGTTCTGGATTCGGATTCGGATTCGGATTCGGATTCGGATTCGGATTCGGATTCGGATTCGGATTCGGATTCGGCGGTGGCGTTGGCGGTAACGGCGGAATAGGATTTTCCGGCATTGTGTCAATTGGTAGAACACTCATATTTTTATTTAGAACTTAAAAATCTTAAACATATCAGTCAGGATGTTACCTGCCGCGCTAACAAGCCCGGTAATGGCGTTGATATTTTTTCCTTTTTTTGCAACCGCCGCTTGCTGTGCGGCTATATACTTCCGAGCGTCCGCGTCCATCTGCGCGATTTGCCGCGCCGTCAGCCCGGTTTCTTGCGCGATTTTAACCTGTGTTTCGCCCGTAATTTCGGTCATTCTGACTTCATTATTCGATTGCAAAATTCCGAGCTTCGTAGCCGACGCGGTTTGCTCTAATCCGAGTTGATAGGCAAACCAACCCAAAACCGTATCTTTGTTTGCACCGATCCGGGCAATCCGCTCTTGTGTGCGGATTGCTACGACTTCGGGCGAAACGCCGGACACTTGAAAAACGGGTTCGATTCGAGTTCCGCCGCTTTGCTCACTTTGCATCATATACAAAATAAGAAGCGCGACCGCCGCCATTGCGCCGATCCAGATTCCGATGTTTGAATCTATTTTCATTGTTTCGCTTTTCCTGTTGATATAACCAATTCGGACAAATCGAAAGAAAGCTGAAATGGACTTTCGCCGTTTTTCGCGCTGAATTTTTCGTCGTCAATGTCCAAAAAATAAGACGGAACATAATTATCCCCGAACTTATGAGCCTCATAAAGTTCAATGTTTTCTATTCCGGTTTGATCGTAAGCGCGGGCAATGTCGGAACGATTGCCGAACATATCCGCGTTTGTTTCATCTTGCCACGAATCCCGCGACCTGTTAGCGTCCGGGAAGCCGTGAAAGCCCGTTTTTATTTCACCAAGCATAACCTTATGCCCCTGCTGTTAAGCCTTTGAAAGTTTCGATATAGACGTTTGAAACGCCCGTCAAAACTTGATTAAATTCGGTTGCGTTTCGCAAAACCCAAACGAAAACAATTAAAAAAAACAGAAAGGCAGTAAATTCACCGATATATTTTTCGATATTAAACATTTTCTAATTCACCTTTTTTATATGCGTTTCCGATCATTGCAAGCAAAACCAAAACCAGAATATATGCGCCCGTTTTTGAGCCTGTTTGGTATGCGATTCCGCAAATCAACAAGCCGCCGATAACATACATCCAATCGGGAAAATTTTCATCGAATTTTTTTGTGTTTTCGCTTGCCATATCAGAAACGGTTAAGCCCTTAAAACTCCGTCCAGAATTTTTCTTGCTTCAATTGTCGGGTTTGTCGGAATTGTTCCCGGCGTAACGCTTGGCGTTTCCCAACTGCCGCCCGCTTGTGAAGGTGCGTCTGCACCCGCACAAGCACGAAAGGCGGCTATCAGGCAATCTAGCTTGCCCGATAAAACCAAATAGATTAAAGCAATTCCCAAAACTACGATTACAACACCTTGCATAAGATCACCATTTTAAGCCGCTAAGAACAGTTGACTTAATCCCGGAACGCGCACTTTTGCAAAAAAGACCTTGCCGAGCGTGATAAACAAAAGGGAATAAAAACCGATCACTACCATATTATAGAAACCGAGTTTTACTTGCCCGTATGTTTGTTCGGCGGAAAATCTTTCAAGCAAAAGCGTTATGCCGATCAAAACCGCCGCGACCAAAAGCCACGCGCCGAGAACGTTTTCGCTCTTTTTGGTTGAATTAACACCCGGCGCGGCTTGCGGCATTTGATTGCCCGTTTGCGCCGTTTCTGCGATTGTTTGACCGCTTCCCGTGTAACCGTTCGCGGAATATGCCTCTTGCATTCCCATATTAATTGCCATATTTTTTCACCTTTTTATTAATATTGTCTGACTTGTCTATAATGTCGGACAAATCAGACATCGAACTAAATTACTACGTTAATCGGATGTTGCATCGTGCGAATCATCGTAATTGAGTTTTTCGCCGGGTTCGTCGAAAGATCGGCGGTTGCGTCCACGTTGACCAACAATTCGAGCAAGCCCGTTTTCGTTGTGTCAATCGTATCACGATATGAGCCGCTAAAACCCTCGTTATAACCTTCAAGCAAATTATAGACAAATTCGCCCGTTGGCAGATCAATATTATGCCGCGCTTTGTAATTCGCTTGATTGAATTTCAAAGTTTGGGTTCGCGGTTGATCGTTGCCAGCCATCACATAACCGACTTCATTCACGGCATCGGTTCGGATTCCGTTTGCTTTGACGATTCCGCCAAGATGCAACAAAATGCCGCCTTGCGGAACTTCAAGTTTGTTGTCGCCCGCGATAACATTGCCGACCGTCTGCGAACGCCGCGCAAAAATCCAAAACTTCGGTTTGTCAACCGCGTTGAAATCAGGAACGTCCAAAACCAACGATTCAACCGTTGCTTTGCTGTTTGTTACAGCGATTGTAACGCCCGTTACAACATCCGTATCTTTCGCCCAGTCAATCTGCAAATTTGCCGTAAAAGAACGCGCCGCCGTCGGCAATGCGCCCAAATGTCTGTCCGTATGGAAGTTTGCCGAAAACGGAACGTAAAACGTCATTTTCCAAACGTTAGCCGATGCCGCGACAATCGGCGCGGAATAGAATTTCGAGTTTGCAACAACTTTTCCGGTTGAAGGCGAATCAAAGCCGCCAAAGTTGTTAAAACCTAATTCACGTTGAATTGAATGCAACGCCGCGCCGTTAAGATCAATCGGCTGTGCCTGATTATTTCCGATGACAACCTGAATGCGTTGAATCAAAGCATACAAGCCCTCTTCATTCAAAACCGGCGTTCCCGCTCCGAGCGTGGCTGTCATTTCGAGATGAACTAGCAAGCCCATCGTAAAACCGACCTTTCGCATTGCCATTGTCGAAGTTGCACCCGACGAAAACCCGGTCAGCTTGTCGGATAAGATTTTATCGGGAACGTCCCGATATTTTGCGCCTTCCGAAAATGGCATTAAAGTTTTTTGTTGTGTCATAAATAAAAGTTACCTCTTTAAAATAATTGGTTTAGTTACTGCACCGTTTTTGGAATAAATGAAATAGTGTTTCGAGTTATTCGCAAAGTTTTTTTGCTCAATCAAATCGGCATCAATGTTGCCGAATTTATACGCTTTTTCTTTGTCGGCGGGTAATCGCAATTGGAAACAATAAATGTTTTCCGATTCGCTTAAAAATTCTTGTTTTAATCCGCTTGGACGCTGTGAGCCGGATAAAACCGAAATGCCGCGACTTCGACCGCGTGTTATCAAATCAAATAGCGAATGACAAATATTAGTTGACGTAGAAATTTGAGTAGCTTCGTCAATATAGATAGCTGTATATTTCCTATGCCAAATCCACTCAAAAAGGTTTGTTTGTATTTCAAAATTCGGATCACGTTCAAAACCTCTTTCCGGGCGGTATAAGTTCCTTTCCGCCGGGTTTTTAATCATCTTTTTCAAGTCATACCAAACTTTATAGCCTTTCCAGTCAAGATCGTGTTTCGTGTCCAAAACAACCGAATATTCGTAAATGCTCATTACCATTTCGGCAAGCGTTGTTTTGCCCGATCCCGAACAACCCAAAAAAGAGGATCGTTCATTTTTCTTGAAGTTCGGTAGAATTTGCGATAATTTCATTTTCAGATTCTATAATTTCCGATTCAAGAATATTTACGCTTTGCTCTGAATGTCGGATTTTCCGAATGTCGGCGGCTACGATTAAAATAAAATCTGCCAACTTTTCCAACATTTCATCCGACACTTGTTTTGCAATCATCGGCAAAAACTTTTTCGGGTTTATATCAAACGGGATTCCCGGCACTTTCAATGCGCCCGTTTCAAAACTTTCGAGCGTTCCGATCAAATTTTCAAGATATAGCCGCAAAGCTGTCTTGGGCGCGGTTTGTAGTTCGTTCGTTTGTTCCGGGTTCGCTTGTTTCTTCTTTCTTAGTTTTTCCAATAAGCCCATTATTATTTCCCTTCAAAGTTTCCATTAGCCGATTTTCGCTTGCAAAAACCGTAATTAAAGCCATCACCAAACCAAAAATCGCAAACATTTTTTGTAAGATTATCGGGTTATCGTCCAACTTGACCGGGAACAATTCCAAGACACCGTAAAGAGCCTTTGAAAGTTCCGCCGCTTCGTCTGGTTCGATTGCCCATCTTTCATCTAACAAAATCGCCGCGCCGCCGAATGTCGAATCAATAAACTGCTCTGTCTGCTTCGGATTCAATAAAGGTTTGTATCCTTTTTTGAATTTTGTGCCATCGGCAAACGAAAAACCTTTGTCAATCGGTTTGCGTCCGCGCTTTTTCGGTTCTACCGACCGAACAGGATTTTCTGCAGAAAGTTCCGTTTCGCTCTCTGCGGTTGTTCCGTTTCTGTTTCCGTTTCCGTTATCGGCTGAATGTCCGCTTCCACTGTTTCCGTTTCGTCGGGTATAGCTTCGCTTTCCGCTTCCGCTTCCGCTTTCAACATCTCCAGAACTTCCGACGCTAACTCCTTCACTTGCGACACCGCTTCCCGGTTCTGTGTTAATTCCGTCCAAATCGCTTGTTTTTCCTGATTGTTCCATTCTAACTTCTCTTCGATTGATTCTAATTGTTCGGAAACCTCTTCAATTTGTTCTTGCGTTTCTTCTATTTTCTCTTCGACATTATCAACATTTGCCTCTAATGCGCCGACATCTTTTGCCAAAGAATTTCCAGAAGTTTCGCCGGGTTCGTCTGTTATAACTACGCTCATTTTTATACCTCGCTTGCGTCCGTCTGGACATTCGCGGGCGGGTTCGGATCGGGCGGACTTTTCAGCCGCGCCGTGAAATTTTGACCGCCGCAATCTTTACAGGAAAAAACAAAATACGCGATTATCAAAACCGCTAACACAATTCCGCCGTAAATTAAATAATCTTTATTCATTTTCTTTTTTGTCCAACTTGTCCGTATTGTCCGACTTGTTCGGTTTGTCCGACTTTTCCGTTTTTGCGGGCGTTTTTGTTTTGTCCGCTTTGCTTTGCACCGGGCGATATTCAAACGGGAAAGGTTTTTGTTCTTTCTGCGTTGCAATGTTCCGGGCATAAAAACGGATGTTTTCCAGATTGTCCAGAATTTCCGCAAGAATGAAAATAATTGTGATCCCGAAAAAGATCACAATTAGCGGTTGATTTTTAACTAAAAAATCTTTCATTAGTTAAAAATCACCTCTTCAATTTTTTTAACGCGAAATTCCAAAACATTATCTTTCTCGCCGGGTTTGCCTGAATTGTCCGACTTGTCCAACTTTTCGATTTTTTTGCAAGTGTCGAGAATTTTCTCCACTTGTTCGGACATATCATCAAGCCGTCTGGTGAAGTCCGCGCCCGTGAGTGTAATTCCGTTTCGTTCCAAAATCAGTTCGGTTGTTCCGAGCCGGTCATTAATAGCCGTGATTTGTGTTTGCAAACCATCAAGCCGCGATTCGACCGATGTTTTGAATTGTGTAAATTCGTTTTGAATAAAATCCGTCAATTGTTCGTCAAGTTCTTTGTTCGTTGGCATTGTTTTCTTTTTCTCCAAAATAAAATCTAGTGATAAAACCTAATAAAAATCCACCTATAAAAATAATTGCTGAAATAAATACAAATAAAATTTCACTCTTCATTGTTTAATTGATCGGCTAACTCACAACCGCCGATCCAAGTAATTAAAATCGCCGATGGCAGAAGATAAATAAAAAGAATTGTCAGAATTGTTTCAATCATTTTTTTTGCAATTCGTTTTTTATTTCCTGTAAAAGCCGTGTTTGCTCTTTTTGTTCATCATTGCGCCGGGATAATTCCGCAATAAACCAATTTTGCAAACTGAATTGATTCCACAGCAAAATAACAACTAAAAAAACAGGCAAACCGAATTTTTCAATTAATTTCAAATAGTAAGAGTTCATCGGTTCGCTTCCGTTTGCTTCCCGGTTGTCCAAAAGTTGTAACGGTTCGGTTTTCATTTCGAGAAATCTGAATCGTCGGCATAAGCGCGGTCAATTCCATCACGCAGTTTTAACATTGCGTTTTTCCATTTCCGCTTATCTGCCGGAGTTTTCGGAATTTTTTTCAATAATTCAAACAGAACGCCTAAACCTTGCGATATTAAAAAATCTTTCATAATTCGATTAATACAACATCAATTGTTTTTTGATTAAAATTGTCCATTTCCGCATAGACGAGTTTTATAAATTCGTCATATTGCGCCGGGAAAACAGTTATACAACCTTCCGAAAAAGTATCAACAAAGCCGCCTTTGTGAATATTTATATAAGAACAAACAGACGGTTTGCCGTTTCGTGTGCAAGGCAATTTCACGCCTTCGGGAAATGCTCTCAAAGCATTGTATTTGCCACGATGCTTGCCTTTATAAAATTGATAAGTGTCGGGATTGAGCATTGCTAAATTCCCGTTTGCTTTTTGCGGATCGGTATTAGCATTGAAGGATCGGAAAATAAATTTCGACAAAACGAAAATCGCATCATCATAAAATCCGTGATCGTTTTTACCCGGTTTGCCGAAAGTGTCTTTGTAGTAGCCGCGAAAACAGACAATTACGCACGATGAATTAGAATCAATTCCGCGAAGCCGTAAATGCGGTTCAATGTCTGCGCGTGGTTTTTGCGGTCTGCTTTTCGGAACTATTGCCATAATTTAATTAAACAGGATAGGTTATTTCCCCCTTTTAATCCCCGATCCTGTTTTTTTACTGAGAAACAAAAAGCGTAAAGGCTTTGCTTTTACTTTTAATTGCTCTTATTTGCTTTTTTATTCTCATTTCGTTTTAGTTCGTCGGTTATTTAAGTGCCGAATAAAAAGCCTTTGGCGGCTTTCTTTAATCGCTTTCTTAGCCCAGATGCTTTGAAAGTATTTCTTTCGGTAACATCATAATTTTCGCCCGCTTTCTTTTCGTTGTAGCCTTCTGAATTTCGGATCGGATGAAAATTACCGTTTCTGTCCGTATAGCCTTCAACTTTCTTTTTACTCATAAAAAATTGCTCATCAACCGCAAATAAAAAACACCTGAGAAAAAATTCAAGAATTTCTCAAGTGTATTTTTTATAATAACTTTGTAGTATAAAAGTGCGGTTAAGGTTCAAAGAGCGTCCAACCTCTTTGATTTGTCGTAAGTTGCTTGGAACAACTCACGGACTTAACCGCACTTTTTTTTTGCACCAAACTGCCAAAAAATAAATAATTACCTTTGGCGCAAAAAACTTGATTGTAAAAGGGAAAATGTTTTAGGAAAGAAAAACGTCTATTTTTGTGGATTATTTGTTTTTAACGAGTTTCAATTTATTTGCACAAAAATAAATTCATTTTCTTTGCGTCGAAAACAAACTTATACATAAATTCTTGATTAGAATTTGCGGATATGAGCCAAGTTGCAAAAATCGAAATGGACGTTTCTTGATTTCTAAGTTACACGTAACGCAAAATCCTGTCAAGCCTAAACCATTCAAGCCTTAAAAATAATCAAAATTGTTAGTTTTATTTTTCGGTTTTTTGGAAGTAATAGTTATTTGATAAACTATCAAACGGATTGCACTAGCCAAGCGGTTTCGGAAGTAATGTTCCGGGATTGCTAAAGCGAAAAAGTTTTGATGTTCCAGCATCAATACTCTGTGCAATCCGTTTTCCAATAAATAAACTTTAATTCAATTCGACAAAATAAACAAATTATTTAACCTTGATATGTCGAATATTTTTAACTTTCCCGCTATCGCCCATAAAATTCGCATCTTTTGTATTAATTAAAAAATCGCCTGTTTGCTTTGAGCCTTTTTTCATTTCGCGCAAAAGTTTATTCATTTCATTTGACGCGATTTGAAAATTTACCCGGCGCGGCTTATCGTTTCGCTTGTCGGAGTTCGCAAAATCATATTCTGCAAACATTTCAATTGTTATCATTCTTTCAGAATCAATTGCGTCCTCGACATCGGCAATTTGCTGTTTTAATTCTTTTTCAATTTCTACAAAATCCTGTAAATTCTCTTTCGTGGTTTTTGACAAACCTTTGAATGTCGGGTTTTTAATTTGCTGTTTTCCCTCTTCAGCAACCGAGCGTTGAATGTATCGAAACGCCGATTTAACTTTGATACCTTTTTCCGCCGCTATTTGTTCGGCAAGTTGTCTGCGTTCTGATTTAGCCATAATTGCCTTTCCTTAATAATTATTTTGACATCAAAATCGTTATCCAATTCATCTAATTTCCAAATCATCTTAAATTTTCTAATTGCCTTGTCTTTGAAAATATCCTGATATATTTCAGCTTCGTTGTAAGTTAAAAAATACCAATGGCAATCA
>JALHRP010000092.1 GCA_022841365.1 Chitinophagaceae bacterium
AAAGCAATTATAATATTAATTTTGCGTAAAATTACTAGTTTAGTAATAGTGAATTAACGATTAATGATTGGGAAAAGTTCTACGTAGGAGTGCGATGTGCAAAAAATGTGAGTAAGTGAAAATACTTAGTAAAATTTCTCAAGCTGTATTGAGAGGAGGGCTTGTTATCTAAGTTGTATAGCGCCTTTCTTAAAAGATCTTTTATTCGCCTGCATAATAAAATTATTAAAAAAAACTACAATGAACGTAAGCTCATTTCTATAAAACTTCAACTGATTTTAAAAGACCTGCATTCAATTTAAAATCTTATAATTCCATTTTTTACAGCATAGATTGCCAGTCCAACCCTGCTTTTAACATCTAATTTTACAAATAATTGGTCTCTTAAGCGGTCAATTGCCCTTGGACTTAATGCCATATTCATGGCAATTTCTTTGTAGGTTTTATCAGTTGCGGCATGCTTCAAAAAAATTAATTCTTCCTCCTGTAACAGGGCTTCATCAATTTTACGTTTATTTTCTTTTCCTTTTATAAACAAACCGGAGAGCTTGCTTCCAAGATAATTGGAATGATAATAACCTTCTCTGTGCAGTGTTTCTATGGCAGTTTTCAGTTCAGCAGGTTGAATATCTTTGCGTAGAAACCCCTTTACAGAAAATTGCAGTAAACGGATCAATGATAGCTCTGAGTCATACATTGTTACAGCCATAACTTTAATATCCGGGTATTGAAGCTGTAGCTGCTCTGCTGTTTCAAACCCATCCATTTCAGGCATATTCAGATCGAGAAGAATAATATCGGGTATGTTCCCGCTTTTTAAGCATTTCATTACTTCTAATCCGTTTCCTGCCTCGAAAACAACCCGGCAGGTAAGAAAACGATCAATTAAGCTGGCAAGCGCATTTCGGAGCAGCACATGATCGTCTGCAATCAGCACTTTTATTTTTTGTTGATCATCTGTCATATACCGGTATAGGGAATTGTTATAGTAATTGTTGTTCCTTTATTCTGAATACCTTTTAATTTGAAATTTCCTTTTAATGCGGCCACTCTTGCCTGCATATTGGTAATGCCTGCACCATTTTGTTTTGAGTGAGGTGCAGAATATCCAATTCCATCATCGGCAATACAGATCTGCAACTCTTCTTCCTGAAAATACAGATCAAACCGAACAACTCCTGCGGCTGCATGCTTAATAATATTCTGTAGAGCTTCCTGTATGATGCGGAAAAGGATCAGCTCCTTTTGTGATTCAAGAAATTTGGTTTTGCCAAAAATATGCATCATTATATTAATCTTTGTAGAACGGTTAATTCGTTCAACCTCCGCTTCCAGAGCATTGATCAATCCCTGTGATGTAATAATATCTGCATTAAGGCTACGTGAAAGATTGCTCAGCTCATCAATGGTTTTACCGATAAGGTCGGCACAGGAACAAACGACGAGTTTGCTTGCTTCCGTATCATTCCAGGAAATTGTGTTCAACTGCAGCTTGGCGAGAGTTAGAGACAGGTTTATATTATCGTGAATTTCACGGGATATTTCTGTTAAGGTTGATTCATGAATTTCCATGCGGCTGGCAATGAGCTGTTTTTCATGTTCAGCTTTAAGGATATTTTCTTTTTCAAAGTGCAATGCCTGTTTTTTTCTATAAGCAAAAAAGATAAGTACAATTAATGCAAAAAGCATTAAAACAAAAAGCACGATAAAAATAAGAAACACAATCATCTGTATTTCCGTTTGCTGCATATAAAGGCTTTTATTGAAAATAAATAAAATAGTATATAAAAAATTTGAATGATGTTCCCGGATAATTCTCTGAGCATTGGTTGGTTATTGTATAAAATGAATGAGGAGGCCTGGCATAACACACGTACCAGAAATAAACATAAAAAACCAAGAATTAGCCAAAAAGAAGAAAGTGTAAAGAAATCTGACTTATAATCAGCTAATAAAGTATTTCTAAGGTAAAAAAAACAGCCCAGAATAATAATTAATGGAGGTGCAATAATGAGCAGCAACGAATGAATGCTAAAAGTTTCATAACCGATGTCAGGATTACTGAGAAAAAAAGTAAAACTCAAGAGTGATACCGAAATTAGAAAAACAAATTGTTTTCTGTGTATCAAAAAACCTAAGTAAATAATGTATGAAGTAAACTCGGTGAATATAAAAATATTCCAGAATAGCAGAGGTGAGTATCCAAATAGCTTCGAAGCATTGCTTATCTCAGACACAATAAGGACGAGAAGTATCAAAAAAAGAGGGGGCTCTTTTATATTAAATGAGCCTATGATAATTGCTGTTATACACGTGAGGTGTAAAAAATAATCAAGAATTATTTCAGCAGTATGCATATAAGATCAAATAATATTATTGCTCCACAACATGAAGTAACTAAACTTTTCCCTTTTACCACGGAGAAAAAAACGTTTAAATACGGATGTTTTTCTCTTTGCTTTGTTTTCTGCAGCTATTAGTTTTGAGAGCACAAATGAAAATGGAAGCTAACATGCTTACATGACCTGCTTTGTTTGTTTAGTTTCTTTTTGCTTAATAGGGAAAAACACCTTTTTTAATTGGGCTTAATTAATGAAAAACTGAAATATGTGGTTTAGTGAGCCCTTATTATCTCTGAGAAACACCTTTTTGAAACATATTACGGTTGGTAACCGTATGGGAATGCTGATGCCCGGCAGTTTACCACTGGCAAAGTTGAGCAAACAGGATTGGCTTTGCGGCCATGAGGGAGAAACACTGTATGCCCTGTGTGTTGCGCAACACATGCAAGACGAGTAAAACCAAATCACTTTAAATTTTACAAAGATGAAAAAATTGGAAGTTAAAGAAATGGAAATGATCAGTGGCGGTGGTGATGAAGTAGACTGCCTTTTAGCAGGAGCAGGTGCTGTAATTGGCGTTGCAACCGGAATAATATCAGGTGGACTTGCGCTTTTTGGCACAGTATTGTCACTAGCAAATGCAGTCAAAACGTGTAGCAGTATAAAGTAAGGTTAAATTAAAGCGGCCTCCTTCAAACGATTTTTTTGGAGGAGGCGCTTCTTGGATTTGAAATTTTTAGTAAACTGTGATGCATGTTATATATTTATCGCCCTTGACTGGCCTATATACTTGTTTTTATAAGAAAACTCATTTTGACGAATACATGGCACATGAAATAGTGTTTACAGCAGTTCTAAAACATACTTGGTTACATCTGATAAGAACGCTTACAGGTTATAGTAAATTCAATATGTTTATAAGAATCTTCATCCTTGGATTGACAGGATGGGTATTTTTTAATGCAAAGTATTTTCTTCAGAACTACTTATCGATAAGTTTAGTTTCACCATCTGTGAACAGTATAATATTTCGTTTTATTTTCTCTTTCTACACAGCTCACATTATTCTACTGGAAGTAATTCAACCATTTCCATCATTTAGATTTAAGCCATATTTAATACTGAATATTAGAAAACAAACATTGGCAATGTGCTATACAATCATTCATGCCTCATCGGTCTTTATGATTGGCTCCATTATGTCAGGAGTCACAATCCTAAACTTATTACTTGGTGGGTCAAACAAATTAGTCGTTTTACAGTTCACATTCGTTTTTTTAACAGGGCTTCTTGGATGGACCTTTCTTTACTCTGCTTTTATTGTACGTACAAAGAATTCTATTTTGCATAAAATAATACGAACTGCTGCCGTAATGATTGGCGGATTTTATGCTTTTAGCGATTATAACCTCATACTAGTTTCCGTATACAAATCAGGGATCCCAAGATCCTACGCATTATCTCATCTCGCATTTTTTAATATAGCACTTTTTATAAGTTCGCTCTATATATATCGCAAACTAATTCAAAGAAATTTTTATATCGATGACACAAAATAATACTACTTATAGACCTGATTTCATGTCTATTAAAAAATGGCTTGGTCTCGAAATGCGGTTGATTTCAAGATCTTCCGTAACCATAAAGAATATTATTTCGCTTCTTTTTTTTACAGTAGTCATAATAATCAATAAAGCACTTGACAGTGACATCAATTCGTATATTAATATCTACGCACATCTATTTTTTATAGGCGGCTTTTCACTTATTTATGGGCAAAACTACTATGCAATTCATAGCTCCCATTTTTCTATTATTGTTTGTGGCCACAATAGCCTGAAACCATTCTTATTAGGGAAAGTCATCCTCTTATCGTTGCTTTCGTTTTTTCTGCTTTTAGTTCTTTGCGGAATATTTTACAACAAACAGTCAACCTGGATTTACTTCGCTGGATATTTTCTCTATGCCTCTACCTACCTAACATTTTTAACTCTGTATTTTGGCTGCTCAAATCACTGTAAAATAAACTTAAACAACAGGGCTTTTTTGGCAAATCTAGATAGCACAAGTAGAAGTCAATTCACTATTGGCCTCTTCTATTTTGCTCCTCCTAGTGTGTTATTACTTTTTAACCGTTTTCTAAAAACGAACCTACTTCCATCGACGCTCATTTCAGCTATTGGTTTGGTCTGTTTACTATTCTCCTTTGCTCTTTTTAGAGTAGTACTAAATAAACTTAGAAAGGAAAAATACTCACTTTACAACGCTTATTCGAATTAACATGTTATCACTTCAAAACATTCAGAAAAGGTACGCCGATTCATTTCGCCTAAACATCCCCTATTTGAATATTACCAAAGGGGAAATTGTCGGGTTAGTGGGAAATAATGGAGCTGGGAAATCCACCATACTCAAACTCATTTTAGATTTAATACCATGTGATGAAGGTGACATTCGCATTCAAGGCTATCCAAGCACAAACGATGAAAAATGGAAGTCGTTGGTGGGCGCATATTTAGACCATTCCTTTCTCATCGACTTTCTTACACCCGAAGAATATTTCGAATTTATAGTTTCACTAAAAAAAGGGTTGTCTACCAATTATACAACGACGCTTGATCTATTTGCTGCTTTTTTCAATAACGAAATACTCAACAAAAGCAAATATATTAGAGACTATTCAACGGGCAATCAGGCAAAGATTGGAATAACGTCAACATTTTTAACAATTCCTCCTCTAATTATTCTCGATGAACCTTTTGCAAACCTCGATCCGTCGGCAAGGCACTCGTTGGCGAGAATTATCAGGCATTTTCAACAGCAATTTCATTGTACTTTTTTAATCTCCAGCCATGACTTAGATTATCTAACAGACATATGCAACAGATGCCTACTGATACACAAGGGCGAGTTGGTAAAAGACTTTCCTGTGGACAACAATAGTAACACGTACTTAAAACTACACTTCGCAAAAAATAGTTAACAATTATGAGCAAGCTATTTTCCAGGCATGAGAATGTTCTTCTCTACTTTTTTTTATTGCTGTTTTCACTTTTTGCCATATACTACTCAAACACATTCATTATTACAAATTCTTTGTACCACAATTCTCTGAGTGAACTATTAGAAGCAGACAGGATTGACCAAATGTTTGAGATGCAACATAAAAGCATTTGGATGAGCTATGTCTTTGTTCCAATTTTCCTGTTGATCAAAATAACCCTTGTTTTCACTTGCATTTACATAAATCTTTTCCTAAAAAATATTACTATTGATTATAAAAGGCTGATTACTGTTTTACTGACGGCTGAGTTCATATTCATATTACAGGGGTTGTATAAAATCGTTTTTTTTGAGTACATCCACAAACCTGATGGAATTGAGGACTTAAAAACTGTTATGCAGTTTTCTTTACTTGATCTGGTTGGCTCTGTTAATATCTCAGAATACCTGCATTACCCACTACAACTCATGAACCTGTTTGAAGTGGCTTATGTTCTTGCTGTTTCATATTTACTATCAAAAGAAATACAGCAGCCACTGCAAACCGGTTTAAAATATGTTACGGTTGCATATGCAACCGGCTTGCTCCTTTGGTGCGTAACGGTCATTTTTATCCAAATTATTCTAGGTTAAACAATGCAGAAACAAAATATCATAAAATTGGTCATCCCGGGAACAATTTTTGCAGGTTTTTGTTACTTGTTATTTCTGGCGATTAACGTTATAGGTACGAAAGAAAAAAAAGAGCAGGGTTTTTCCAGACTTCAAGAAATTACAGCCTATCAAAACTATCAGCCGGTTATTATCAATACGGAGTTTATTAAGAGCAGATATTTGCTTCTTGCATGCATAAACACCGATTGCAATCACTGCGACTATATGACCGAGCTATTATGCAAAAACATCAACCGCTTTACACAATGCAGGGTTGTATTCCTTGCGCAAGGCAGCGAGGAGTCCTTAGCTGTATTCAGTCAAAAACACCAACTGGGTAATTTTAAAGACATTCTGTTGCTGCACGACAAAGACAGGGAATTCCAAAAAAAACATAATGTTAGTAGCACCCCCTATTTTCTTATATATAACAAACAAGGAAAAAACATTCTAACAATTGAAGGTGAAACCAAAATTGACAACTTGTTGAAACCACTTAAATGAATCAGATAATAAAAGCAAGTTTTATGCGACAGCAGGACCAACGAGATTGTGGTGTTGCCTGTCTGCTTTCAGTCATACAGTATCACGGAGGGAGCAATAACTTCGATGACCTACGCCGCATCAGCGGCACTACTATCATGGGGACTACGCTGTTAGGGCTTTATCAGGCAGCGAAACATACAGGTTTTGATGCTGATGGTTGTGAGGGTGACATAGAGGCATTACTTAATCATCCATCTCCATGCATTCTGCACGTTACTGTTTTAGGAAATTTACTTCATTACGTGGTTTATTATGGAAAAAGCACCAAACAAAATGAAACAACATTGCTTATTGGAGACCCTGCCCGTGGCTTGGTTGAAATGTCGGTAGAAGAATTAGTAACGATCTGGCAATCGAAAAAATGTCTGACCTTACATCCGAATAACTCCTTTATAAAGAAAGAAATTAGCAATAAGAAAAAAAGACAATGGATGAATGACCTGTTGCAGAACGATTACCCATTGCTGTTAGTTGCAGGTGCACTGGGAATAGCAATTGCAGCGATGGGCCTTGCTTTAGCGATTTACTCACAGAAACTGATTGACGATATTCTACCCAATAAAAATGATCAGAAACTTTATGTGGGTATAGCACTCGTTTTTGTATTACTCTTAGCGAAAGAGGGGATTAGTTTTCTGAGGTCTTATTTTCTGTTACGCCAATCAAACGAATTTAACACCCGTATTACGAATACATTTTATGCACGTCTATTATACTTACCCAAACTTTTTTTTGATACCAGAACAATTGGCGAATTAACAGCGAGACTTGCTGATACAACCCGCATACAGCGTACAATCAGCCTTGCCACCGGCAACTTGATTCTGGACGCCATTGTAGTGATTGTAACTACTTGTTTCATTTTCACCTACTCCATTCAAAGTGGCTGGTTTGCTATTGTTAGCTTGCCTGTCATTTTTCTGCTCATTTATACTAACAACAAAAAAATTATACAAGGCCAGCGGCAGTTAATGGGCAGATATGCTCAAACTGAAGCAAACTATATTTCTACCTTGAATGGAATTGAAACCATAAAAAATCATAACAAAGAACCTTTGTTTACGGTCAGTAATAAGATTCTGTATCAGCGTTATCAGACAGCTGTTTTAGAGGTCGGTAAAATTCAGATTAAACTTTCTTTTCTTATCAACTCCCTAGCGTCATTATTTCTTTGCAGTCTGCTTTTGTATTTAAGCGTAAAAGTATTTTCAAATGAATTAAAGGCTGGAGAGATGATGGCTGTGGTGGGAATGTTTGGATCCCTACTCCCAAGTGTTGCCAATTTAGCACTGTTCTCCTTTTCTTTTACCGAAGCAAAAATTGCGTTTGATCGAATGTATGAGTTTGCAAGTATTACATCTACGAATAGTGGCGAACAGAAACTTGAGACGTTTCAAAACATCCGTAGCGAGCATATTTCTTTTCGTTTCGCAGGTAAAAGCAGGTTGTTAAGTGACATAAGCTTTAAAGTAAGTAAAGGAGAAATTATCGCTTTGATGGGTGAAAACGGAAGTGGTAAAAGTACGATCAGTCAATTGTTGCTAAAAAACTATATGTATGAAGATGGCTCCATTTTCGTAAACGATTGTGTTGAGCTAAACAATGTCTCAACTCAAAGCTGGAGAAAAATCATCGCCATTGTACCGCAGCAAATACATATTTTCAATTCTACAATTCTTGAAAACATTGCCTTTGAGGATTCTCGACAAAACAGCCAGAAAGTTGTTGATTTCCTTATGGCATATGGCTTTATTTCCTTCTTTCAAGAATTCCCTCAGTCATATATGACGCTTGTAGGGGAAGAGGGAATTAATCTCTCTGGTGGTCAAAAGCAAATGATAGCCTTAGCAAGGGCATTGTATCATAAACCTCAATTGCTCATTCTTGACGAGGCCACTGCTGCAATGGATAGAGAAAGTGAGCAATTTGTCCTGCATCTCTTACAAAAAATTAAAAAAGATGCAGCTATAATGTTCATTACACAA
>JALHRP010000093.1 GCA_022841365.1 Chitinophagaceae bacterium
GAACAGCTGCTGGAAAAAGTGCTTGTAGTACAAAAGAACTTGCGTCTGCTTGCTGATTCATTAACGGTTGATGTGCAACAGTACAATATCAGAATGGGTGTTGAATATAATAAAGGTCTTACTGTATGAATATAATCCCATCAAACGAACAATTCTGTATTGCCATGATGGAACACTACAAACAACGCCTGCAAAAACGTGTATGCTTTTGCAGCGATGATGAATATGCATATCTCATGAGCAGCTTAATGGATTATCAAAACCGTGTTGCTGCAATGCAGGTACAATCATTAATCCAGGAAATAAACAAAGAAAGCAATGCCCCCACAATTACCATCTGAAAAAACATACGCACTCAGCATTAACAGAGTTGAAGCAAATAATTTATTGCATGGCCTTCGCCTCGATGCAACAAATATTGAGCAGCAAGTGCAGGCAATTGATGCATCCCTCATTAGCCAGTTCTCCTATGAAACATTAATGGATTATTACAGCAAGCGCCGGGAGGTTAACAAAGAACTCATTAAAAAACTTACAAAAATACTGGAATGAAAAAACTTTTAACAGCCCTTGCATTAATTGCAACCATGCAAGCCAACGCCCAGGTATTTGTTGGCTTTGGCCCGGGCATCAGCAGCAAAGGAAATGTGCTGGGCGATTTATCACTTGGCTATCAATACAAAAACGTTGTTGTGCAGGCAGGCTATCAAAGCCAGTTGAACAGTGCAGAGCCATTACTGTTGCAGCTGCGGGGCGCTGTGCAGTTGCCGTTAGGTAATCGTTTTTATGTGCAGCCCTTTGCCGGTTACTGCAGGTACCAAATGAGCAGCGATGATAAAAGCCGCAACAGCAACAGTTATGTAGCCGGTGCAGAGCTCTTGCTGTTTACATTACCGGATGGCGCCTGGTTTGCCGGTTATACGCAAACAAAACAACATACCTTATTCAGTTGTGGCCTCCGCTATTGGTTTGGCGGCGGGCCATGGAAAGATTTTTTTTAACAGCAGTGGATATTGGTTTTAACCGTCCTGTTTCTACAGGATGGATTTTTAAAAACAGCAACTCAACATATATGAAGCAAAGGCAGCAGGAAGTGATACAGATAATAACGGCTTTGATGATGATGGCAGGTGTGGCCTGCTGCTGATGCTTCTTTTAAAATTTTGTTAGTTAAGGGTTTAAAATCAGAGCCACACTGTTTCTACAGTGTGGAAATTTTAAAAACGTTTTTTATGATTGATACATTTTTAGTTGTGCTTAATTCTTTGCTGGTAATAACAGTGCTGTTGTTGCTGTTAAAAAAGGAAAATGCTTTTGAAAGCAAGGAAGATCTCTACATCATTTTTTCACTTTTAAATAAAATACAGATGAACCAGGAAGAACTGGCCAATGAATTGGCCGCACTCAAAGAACAGACAGCTAGAGCAACGCTGGAAATTTTAGCAAAGATTGCTGCGTTAGAAGAAGCCATTGCAAACGCAGGTAACACCACGCCGGAAGTTGATGCAGCATTAGCAGATTTAAAAGCAGCTGTGCAGGGTGTTGATGATGTAGCGTAAAGACGGTTTGCGCTTCAAGCGGTTTGTTAGTCCTGCCTAAAGACGGGAGATCATTGGTTCGAATCCAATAAGCGCATCAAATAATTTTTTATGAGTGATAATAAATATCCACTGGCTTTAAAATCTGTAAGCGACAGATCTTATGTGTTGATGTGGAGTGAAAACGAAGCCATTGTTTTAAGCCTGGATGAAGAAGTGCATACCGTATCGTTATGCAAAACAAAAAGGGCCATTGAGTTCTGCATTAAGCTGCACCACACATTTACCGGCTGCAGCGTTGACGAAGTTGCAGAACAGTTTGAAATTATCAGCAACGAAACAGATGAAATGTTTCATAAACAGTAAGCTATGAATATTGCAACACTTTCTCCAAAACAAATACAAAGCCGCATTGCCGATGCAGAGCATGATAAAAAACAGTTGCTGCAAAAGATCAAAAACAGCAAGGGCTTGCAATGCAATATGTACCGGGCACAATTCAGTAACAGAGAAAGTATTATTAAACGTTTGAAACAGGAACAAGCAGCAAGATCATCCACTTCTAAAACGTTATTCGATGAGTAAACACAAACCACTTAGCCCACAACAGCAGCTTCACAATTTTGTAATGGAAGTAAAAGAGCTGCGCCGCCTGCAGGCAAAACGTAAAACCGAAAAAACAGCCATGCTTGAACATGCCATTACCATGCAGGAAAAAAAGGTAGATGAAATGGTGGCGCAGTACTGCATGGTTAACCATATTCAAAAACCAAAGAAGGTGCAGCAATCTTCTTTTAACTGGCTTGCTGTATGATGTATAATAAAATCATTAAGTGTGCAGTATTGCATACAGACGAACACTGTTGTATTGTACTCAGCAATGCCACACCCGGCGATTATGAAGAGCTGATTGAAATGGACAATGTGTTTTATAGTACACATCATTTAAAAGAGTGGAGGCGCAGCATTGACAGTAAAGATGTTGCTGCCAGTAAAAACATTCCCGGGCAATACCAATACAAATATTTAAAAGTAGGGCAGCAGGTATAGTGAACAACCGAACCGCCATACGATCCCTTTATGAAAGAGATACCTACCTGGTACCGGTACTGCGTGGCGCAGCTGATCAGCTGGTATCACTCCGTGAAAAAAAACTGGTGTACAATGTTAATCCGCATTTAAAATATTGGGCAACCTGGTTTCTGTTAAAAACAATCAGCAGCAGTGGAGTGATTAACCGGTGGAACAAACAAAAACAATTCCTGTTGCAATACCTACGGTTAAGCGATGGTACACTCCGGTCGCAGTTGGCCACACTCAAACGCCTGGGATTAATCACCGAAGATTATAAAGCATCAGGATCTATCAATCTCTGCAGCTACAAAACAGCAGCACAGATCATGGGCATTGAATATAAAGGCGAAACGCCTATTGAATATAAACCAAACACATACAAAAATGAAACACAAGTATTCAGATACATCTTAGTAGCGCAGGAAGTAGAAAGTAACCAGGATCATCAGCTCACAGAGTTATACAGAAAGTTTCAAAAAAATTTATCCGGGAACGCAATTGAATTAGTGAAGTTGCTCAAACAGTTTGGCTATACTGATGAACAACTCAACACACCGTTACAACTGCAGCAGGCATTACTAAAGGTGCAGAAATCGGTATTCAAGGATAAGTCAGGATTGACAGATGTGGCCTTTACTTTAAGAGCAGATATAAACCGCAGCGTAGGCACTTGGGCAAAGCATCACGGCTATGCACATGCGCAAAGTGCAAGCTTCTTAAAAAACAAATTCAGAAAACTTGGTATTGCAGATATTAAGCAGGAAGTGATTAACAGTAATGATCGCAGCAGGCTATACTATGTTGATGAAAATGGCGATAAGAAAGAAGGTTACAAATGGAATAAGAAAGCATTACAAACGGCATGGCGCCTGTGCGACCAGGTAACCGTTCAAATCAATCCACCAAAAAAACAAGATGATCAAAGAGAAAAGAAAGCAGCCTAAAGCAAGCCGGCCGCAGGCCCGCCGGTTGCGCCGAAATTTTGCTCATTTTAAAAATTGTTAACTACAAGTGTGGTTATAAGTATAGTTTAAACCCTATTTCAAGTGTATCCAGTTCCAAGTATCAACCAGTAATGCTTAAGCATATCTAGAATTCGCAAAAAAAGAAAACTTACAGAAGAATGACTCGAAAAACTGACCCGGAATTTTTCACGACAAAAGCGCATGTAACAAGAGAATTGAAGTATTTACTGCTTGATCACTTCCAATTTAGAGCGCACATCAATTTTAAAAACAAAAAGAAATTCAGCCCCTACGGAAACGAACACCAGTGCACTTACAACCAATTGCTTGCCGGTCGCATGCCAAACATCCTGCTCGACAGGGAGAAAGGATATACGGACCTGGTAAAGCTGATTGAAAACAGCTACAGAGGTAAGTACAACACTGCAGCTATTTATATGCGCCATCCTGCAACCAATGAATTCGATATCCTTTGTCGCCGGTACATGAAAGATGAACTGGAAGAAATAAACGACCCTGTGATTCCGGAAGAAATGAAATTCCTTACCCTGTACTACTACATCAAAGAAGGCCGTGTAATCATTGACACGGTAGATCCTTCAACATTGGATTTTACAATTAATTTATAACAAAAAGAAAACGACAGATGGCACTTACCAATAAAACCCGTGATCTGGTTTCACTATTACTGCAGGGCTATTACTTACGGAAAAGGATTAATCATTCCGGTGTTAGTGGTTTTATGTTGTACCAGGGAGCACAAATTCCTGTTCTGTTTGTACATGAGCGAACCGTAAAATCAATTTTTCCTTTTCTCAAAGAGAAAAGGAAAGTGTACACTATCAACTTATCATTGGTAAGACAGGCACATGGTCGCACAATTGTAAAGCAGATGTATAAGAAGTATAGGAATAAAATAAAAGTATGAAGGATGGCGGTTGAGTATACTGTTTAGTGAACGTTGCATAGATGATCTGTGCGGAAGACTTACAATTCTTTGATGTTGGCTCATTACCAACCGTTCACACAGATGCAGGTTCGAGTCCTGCAGCGGGGCAGCAGTGGGTAAGTTCAATTCTTATCAGGCTATTGGGCATGTGGTATGTCAGCCGGCTAAAGTAGGTGTAGCTGTAGCCCCGCATTTAAATTGCATCAAACGAACTGTTGGTGTTGTTAAAATTTTTAAGGATGGATATTCAAAAATTAGAAGTTGGAAAAAAGTATGTAATAAGCCATGCTTATGGTCAGCCAAATCAAATAATTAAGGTTTTGTCAGTAAAAGAAGAAACAAGTGAAAAATGGGGTAAATATTGGGAAGCGATAGTAGAGTACGTTTCTAATGATGCTACAAAAGGAATGATAACAAGAATGAATACTATTGAGTGTAAACGTTATTTACGTGAGGTGTCTTAATTGCCACGACCGACAACGGTAAGCATAGGCGAAGGCGGGATATTTTATAACGTCCAGCTGCCAAACCTACCGAAGCTGAATAGCGAAATGAAGCACAAGATAACAACGTCCTGCCCCGCTTTTGCCTATGCACTTGTTGGTGGCTGTACGGTCAAATAAAAATTACTATGGCATCAGATGGATTAACAAACAGAGCAAAGAAAGGCACTTGTAGAATTTGTCAACGTAGTCGCAATACAGATAATCAAGTCAAAGCAGTTGGCGAAGTACGACATGGATTTGCTACCGGGCATATTTGGGAGTGCATAGATGAAAACGATTGCGATAAAGTCGCTGCGGAAAAACTAAGTAAAAATATATCCGGTGTAATTAAGTCAAAAATAGAAACGTCAATAAAGGTTGGTCGGCTTACAGAATATGTGGTTGTAGTATAGCCACCAACTCACCAATTGCCGCAACTAAACAAACATCTATTGAAAATGAATTATCTGCAAGATTTAAAACACGATACCACACGTGGAATAATAATAACCACACGTGGGGAACAGTTACAAATTAAAGAACACCGTGGATGGAGGTATGTAAATTATAACGGTCTTAAAATTGGTATTTCAAAAATTAATGTTATACAACCGGCAAATAATGATCCGGTTTATGATTATGTTTTCAAAGGAGGTTCTGTTACACATCCATGCCCGGCAATGGATTACTGGATATTACGGTGGCGAATGAAAAGAAAAATCAGCATCATCCAATACAAAAAACAATTTTTAAACCATGCTCAACATTGATCTAAACCCCAACGGCATTGCAGTGATCCGTGATCTGGATCAGGTACTGCAGGATGAAGCAGTTCCTTCTAACTCATATCTCATTACCGATGGTATGTTCATTCTTAAAGATGATGGCAAGGTCTGCTACATGGTGCCGTTGTGCAATATCAACAGAGTAATAATAACAGAATAACATGGAAGCATACCCGCTACATTGGCCCTTAAGCCACAAAAGAACATTGCAAAGGTTTAACAGCCAGTTTAAAAAAAGCATGGAAGCAGCACAGCAAATGTTGCATAAAGAATTACAGCGAATTGGTGCAACAGATATCATTGTGAGCAGTAATATACCGGTACGAAAAGATGGTATGTTTTACACCGATTGGATGAGCAGAAAAATAGATGATCCCGGCGTGGCTGTTTATTTCAGCAGGCGTAATAAACAATCGGTGATCTGTTGCGATCAGTACCGTACCATTTGGGAAAATGTGTATGCCATTGCAAAAACACTGGAAAACCTTCGTGCAATTGATCGCTGGGGTGTAAGTGATTTCCTGGATAAAGCAATTACCGGCTTTACAGCCATTCCTGAAAGCATTGTGCTGTTTCATAAACCCTGGTACGAAGTACTGCAGGTAAAACAAACGGCAACTGAAAATGAAATAGTACAAGCTTACCGGCAACAGGCAAAGATTCACCACCCTGATGTTGGTGGAAGCAGTGCAGAATTTAATAAGATCACTGCTGCGTATAAAGAAGGTTTAAATTATATAAAAGAAAGAAAAAACTAAAATGAATATTGCAGTTTCATTACCACGCCAATACGCAGAGGATCTGCAGAAACATTTGTTTCCGTTCCTGAAGCTGTTGAAACAAACCAAGCTCAACAACGTTGCAAAGAGCAGTACACAGAGTAAAGAATATTTAACCGTGTTGATCATGAACTGCCTTACAGATGAACTGATGCTGGCCATTAACAAAAAGATCATGAACACTGCAGGTAAAAAACTAAAACTGAAACTCAGCGATGCATTGGCAGTTGTATTTTTTCAAACACTCATCAGCTGGCCAATTGATCAAAACCAGTTTTACTTAAACAACATGCGGTTATGGATGCTGCAGGAAATAGATAAGCAGCTCACAAGTAACCTGGTGTACCAGCGTGGAGCTAAGGATAAAAACCCGGAAACAGAACCTTCCTGGTTTGTTTTTGATGAAGAAGATTGATTATATTTGATGCACAGACGCAAACAAACCATTCATAAATGGCCTTGCGTCTTATTTTTTTACTGGTAATAAGCATCATAAGTACTGCAGCAGTACCCTTTAACAGCCATAACAATAGCCTCCGGCATATACCCCCTGCAGTAACCGGTAAAACTTCGTCTGGTAGTCGTTGCCCGTATTTCCCAAATCAACCCAACTTTTATATGACAAAGCAGCAAACCCCTTTGCGGGTGCACATTACCTACAAAGATGTAATGCAATTGTATGATTCAAGCCATACAGCGGCATGGAGAAAAATACAAACCGCCCGTGATGGGCTAGGAAAAGACAAAAAACAAACCATCACGATTAAAGAGTTCTGCTCATTTTACGGTCTTGATTACACCGATACATTAATTCACCTGCAACTTTTATAAATGAAAAGAAATTATTGCCTTGTGTTTGTAAAAGACACGCATATAGGAAACCTGCGGGCTAAAGTGCCCATGGTGATTTACAGAAAGCAGGGAAAATTTTATGTTGATTATGGGGTGTATGACCGTAGTATGATCACCTTTTGGCAAGCCTGGTTCTGGTACCTGGTGATTGTGTTGTATGGCAAGCATAGCGAAAAATTATTTACTTACAAAAAAACCAACGGAAGAGTGTTGGTGAGAAAAATTTATTAACATGGAAAGAATCGTTAACGGCCATTACGCCGATCCCGACAGCACAAGAGATATTCTTGGCATTACCCCACATCAGTTTGAACGATTGATCATGATTTTGCAGCAGTTTCATTTTTCTACACAAGAGATGCTTACAGCAACTGAAGAGGAAAGGAAAGATCTGTTCAAAAGTATGGCATCATCTCAATTAATGAAAAGTATGGGCCAAGATGAAAGAGATTTTGAAATGGTGGTGAAGGATTTAGAAGAACAATTGATTGAAGGATACAATGTAAGTTACGAATTCCTTGCAGCCATCAATCAGCCTTACCCGGGAGCAAGTTATAATTCTTAAATATTCACTATTTTTACATCACATGAAAGGCGTAACCATCCATAAATCAAAAGCAGGCAGCGTAACAGCTGTTACGCTTTCACGCAAACATCATCCCGATGTTGTGGAAGATGTATTGGATAGTGCTATTGTTGAAAAAAGTTTTAAAGAGCCATTGATTGATGGTGATCTTGTGATGCGTAAAATGGAAAAAAAACTAAATATCAGCAATGGCAAAGTACAAGGTACTGTACAGAAAAAGCGCAGTAAAAAGCATTGACAAGCTCCCTGTCAATTACCTGAAACTGATCAGGAAACACATCATTGATCTGTCAGAGAATCC
>JALHRP010000094.1 GCA_022841365.1 Chitinophagaceae bacterium
TGCATAGCTGCTCATTACAAACAACAGCATTGCTGTGCTATGTAGAATATACTTTCTCATACTTTTCGCAAATCAATAAATAATTCAGTCTCGTTTACATATACCGGAAATGTGCGGAGGTTTTTATCTGCAGGGCCATTGGTTACATCGCCTTTGTTATTAAACTCACTGCCATGAGCAGGACATTGTAAGTAATCTCCTGATGCCTGTAACTCTGTTCCCTGATGGGTACAACGCATCCATAAAGCACTGTACTCCTGTTCAGAAAACCGGTATACACAAACAGGATATTGCAACGTATCGTTCCTGATAATGATAAAAGAACGGTAAATAATCTGATCGCCTTTCTTTATTTTAAACTCATCTTTCTGCACAATTAATCCATTCTCTGTAATTCTCCCTGTTGTATACTTTGTCGTGTTACAGGAGCTTGCAACAGCAGATAATCCTGCAACTGATAAACAAGCCGTACAACTGTTAATGATAAAATCTCTTCTGTTCATGTTGTTTGATTGTATCTGCAGAATTAAAGTGATTCAAGAAATGCAATAAGCTTTCGCTTTTCATCTGCTGTAAGTTGCAGATACTTTTGTTTGGTCTGCATGGCTTCACCTCCGTGTAATAAAATAGCTTCATCAATACTCTTTGCTCTGCCATCGTGCATTAAAAAATACTGACCGCCCTGTGAGTTGCGGGATAAGCCCAAACCCCATAACGGCGGGGTGCGCCACTCTGCTGTAAGTGCAGAGCCTTCTGTATATCCATCATCCAACCCAGTACCCATGTCGTGCAGTAGGAAATCGGAAAAAGGAAAAATTGTTTTGTTGGCTAAGGAAGCAATGGTTGATGCACCTGTTGTAAATGATGGAGTGTGACAACTTGCACAACCGGTTTTTCCAAACAGCATATTCCCTGCAAGTACATCTGCATCATTCTTATTTCGCTGGATGGGTGCCTTTAATGTTTGCAAATAAAACACCACATCATTGATTGTTTTTGTGGATACTTCCGGATCAATTTCCAATCCACTGTACGTATCCTTTGCTTCAAATAAAGAAGTAATGCCCATGTCCTGATTATATGCATTGGCTGTTTGCTGAAGTAAATTGAACACAGCTGCTTTTTTTCCAAAGCGGCCAATATATTTTCCCTGTTGTTGTACTGCATTTGCAGGGATCATTACATAAGAAGGCAGATTGATCCAGTTTACTCTGCCTGAAATACCATCGCCGTTTACATCATTCTCATCAGCTAATGCAAGAATGGATGCATCAGGAATAGCTTCAACAAAACCAAGCCCTGTATTGGCAGGAGGCATAAATTTTGAAAAGGCAGCTCCTGGAGGAAGTTGCTCCGGTTCAAAACCCGGAATTGCACGGTGTTGTAATTGCGGACCTCCAAGATTCAAATATTGATTTCCGGTTGCGTCGGTTTGTCCAAACCTGGTTAACATCGTAAAGGGGTGACCTTTTCCATCGCCTGCATGACAGGTTCCGCAGGATGTTGCAACAAATACAGGCCCCAATCCTGTTGCAGGAGTAAACACTTCATCGTTAAACGCTACATCACCAGCAATGAAACGGGCATGTTGCTCCGGGCTTAATCCCTCCACCGGACCATCGAGCAGCTCATCATCTGCAGGTGCTTTCGGTAATATTTTTGTACAGGAAACATAGACTGTTACTGCCAGCATAAAACCTGCAACCAATAAAAATTGTTTTTTCATTTGCTGAATATTTTTAGACGAGTCTAAATTAATATTTAGTCAAATGTAGAATTTAATTCATTGAGGTCAAAATTATTTTTGATTTGATGTACGCAAACCGATCCACAGCAATGCAAGCAATGCAGCAATAGCAGCCGACAGAAACACCACTGCCGATCCAAATTGAAACCAGACCAATCCTGCAACGGTGCTGGCAGTAAGTGCAGCGATGCTTTGCAAACCGGTGAATAAACCAATAGCAGATGCAGTTTCCGTTTTAGGAACCAGGTTGCTGATCCATGCTTTGGCAATACCTTCTGCTGCAGCTGCATAAATTCCGTAGCAGAAAAAAAAGATCCAGTACATGATCACTGACTTGCTGAAAGCAAACCCCACATAAGTCATACAAAAAAACAACAAACCTGCCAGCAGTATCTTCTTCATCCCAACTTTGTCAGCAAGGCGGCCTAGCGGAAAAGCAAAAATGGCAAACACGAGATTGTAAAAAATGTAAACGGATATAACAGTTGTATCAGACATTCCCGCCTCTTTCATTTTCAACAGCAGAAATACATCTGAACTGTTGAACAAAGCAAAGAGCAACAGTCCGGCTATTAATTCCTTAAAGTAAAAAGGAGATTGCTTCCAGTATGTAAATGTTTGATGAAATGGAATCACCTTTTTAAATGATGCAGTTGATTTTTTTTCTTTCACCAAAAACGTAAATGCCACTGCTGCCAAACCAGGAATAAATGCAAACAGGAATAAACGTTTATAATCGCCGGGGTTAAACTGCAGATACAGCAATGCAATCAATGGACCAGCTACAGCACCAACAGTATCCATCATGCGGTGAAAGCCAAACACTGTTGCTTTCTGTGCAGCAGTTGTTTCGTCGCTCAGCAACGCATCACGTGGTGCGGAACGTAAACCCTTCCCCGCCCGATCGAGAAACCGTGCAGAAAAAATCCACCATAGTTGTGTACTTAAAGCCAGCATTGGTTTTGAAACAGCACTCAGTAAATATCCCAACCGAACAAATGGTAAACGCTTACCGCTTGCATCACTCATCCGTCCAAAATAACTTTTACCCAAACCAGCAACAGCTTCTGCAAACCCTTCCAGAATACCAATCACCAACACAGAATAACCAATGCTGTTTAAATATACCGGCATCACCGGGTATAACATTTCACTGGCCATATCTGTAAACAGACTGACGAAAGAAATGAGCCAGATCGTTTTTGTAATTGGTTTGATTGCTTTCATCTCCTTTACAAATGTACAGCAGCAGATTCCGTATAAAGAAAAAGCCTGTTCGTACAGAACAGGCTTTAGTTATTTGCAGCAATCTTTCTTTTGAAAGAGAGAGAGAATAAATAAGAGGATTGGCTTCACTACTTTCATTTCAATGCATTTAAAAAATAATGCTCCAGACTTACAAAGAAAGACTGGTTAGCCATACGATGTGCATTACCCGTTAACTGATAACGGCCTCCGAGATTTAAACGGGTGCTGCTTTTAAAAATAAACTGAACAGCAGGTGCAATATCCAGAAAGCTTTTGTTTACATCCGTATTTTTAAACCCGATAAACTCGCAATACAAATTGAAGTTGGTTTGATTGTAGCTTTTATAATTCCGGGGAAATAATAAATAGCCCATAGATAAATTATACTGAATCCCTTCATTTGAAAAAGCCGGACCAAAGAACAATTTATTATTTTTTTCGAGCTGACGGATGTACGAGACTCCTGCAGTAGCAGCAAATTTATTCACCAATTGTGTGGCAAGTAAACCCGCCTGTACACCACTGTTATCGCCTTCTAAATTGAGTTCCTGATACACCAGTGGATTGTTTGACCATGACCCTGCAGCAAATGCAGCAGCACGAAAATGTTTGTGTACATCATCGTTACTGTAGAACCGGTATTTGGCATACAGTCTGGCACTTTCAAAACTGACAGCATCCTGAAAAAACATGTTGGAGAAACTCACCGCACCACTCAGCATCAGTTCTTTTGTGATGCCTACCTGTACTTCGGGCATGAACCGAAATTCTCTGCCGCTGGCTGCATGATAAGGCCGCATGGTTTTCATGCCAACCTTTGCTGCAATGGCTTTTGCCGGAATATTAGAAGCCGGATTGGTAAACACATACAACTCCTGTGCTCTTGCAACAGAACAGAAGATGATCAGTACGCTTAAATAAAATAAACGAAGCATAATTTATATAAAAGGCTTGAGGCCTCTTGTTACTTTAAATGGTTACATGATACACACGGGTGCCTTTTGATTCGCCGGTTTTAAAGCTTTCGGCTTTGGTAGATGCTGCGAACTTTTTATATTCTTTTACAGGAATAAAATTTTTGTCAATAATGGTAATGGTCTGTTCGCCATTGAGCACCTGGTTTTTTATATTGAGGAAATGAAATAGTTTTCCTTCAATCGTAACAGACTGATCATTTTGAACGGACGTGTTATTAAACACAGCTACTACTTTCAGCTTCGCTACCGAAAAACCGGCATCTTCCACTTTTTTACGTAACTGATCAAAATTAATTTCTGCGCCTTGTTTAAACACAATCTGAAAAGAAGAACTGGCAATATCTGCTTCTACTTTTTCAACAAACGATAATGTTTTCAACGATTTATTGATGGCATTGCTGCACATTGCGCAGGTTAATCCGCTGGCCTGTAAATTAGCCGATTTAAATTGTGCCGATGCTGTTAACCCCAACAGCAGGCTTATCATGAACAAATACTTTTTCATAGACATTTTTTTATCAAAGAGAAAAAGGCTGATGCTCTTTCACATCAGCCTTTTGTTTATTAATGATGTGAACACTTACCATCTTTGCAGCAGTCTGCTTTTGCAACGGTTCCTGTTTTTTTACAGCAATCACCGCCTTTTTCACAGGTTGAGCAGCAACCACCTGCTTTTCCGCAAGTACCGTTGGCACAACAATCAGCTTTCCCTTCTGTTTTTTTACAACAGGGTTTGTCGCCTGTACACTTACCATCTTTTACACAGCATGCAGCTGCTTCTGTAGCAGCAGCAGTAGTTGTTGTTTTACGATCGTACTTGCAACATTCGTGCAGTTCGTTGTAAGCTTCATTGTTGCCTGTAAATTTTTCATTATCATATCCTGCATCAGCAATACCTTTCTGTATTTTATCAACAGATGTTTTAGCTGATGTATATTTTACAGTCATGATTTTACTGTCAGTATCCCAGTTTGCGTAAGTGGCACCGCTGTTTTTAGCGGCACCTTCAATGGTTTTTTTACACATGCCGCAGTTACCGGATACTTTAAACGTAGCGGTTTTTGTTTGTGCGTTTGCCTGGATTGCAAATACAAAAAGAGCAATGAATGCACTGAAAATTTTTATCGGTTTCATTTGATTATTTATTTTGATTAGTTGAAAACTACCGGGCTGCTTTCAATTCAATGAAAGCATATACGAAAATACATCGTTTCCGGACTTTGAAATGCGGAGTAAAAAAATTCTAAATTCTGAATACCTGTATGCTGATATATACTTTGTTCAGCAATTTCGGGGGAGGTGAAAAATAATCTGCTGAAGGAATCATTGAAACTCCCTGCAAAGGATCTTTCAGGGAAATACTGTGCGGAAGATTTGCCGAACTGAGGGCATCCATCGAATAAGAAAAACCGGATGCTTCCTGTGCGTCGCTCAACTTAAAGGTTGTAACCTCATCGGAGCAGCAATGATTTTCTGTTTTATTCATTCCGCATTTACTGCAGGCACCATCTGTATGATCAGCATCATGACTGAAGGTTACGGATGAAAGATCTCCCATACAGTAATGCATATTCACCACCAGTCCGGCTGTAACAGCAAGATATAGAACAGACAGGGATACTATGAATATTTTCCTCAACATTTACTCAGCAAAGATAACCGTTTACAGCTGAAAAGAAAGAACCGTCATCAGTTAACAAAACCCCAAAAGATACCGAACCGCACAAAAAACCCGGGTGTTGGCTGCAAAGGGGTTACCATATTGTTGTTGAGAAAGCCAAACGAGGGACTTACTTCAGCCGTATTGAGGTTTTCGGCCCGTATAAAAAGGGAAATACTCCGCACTCTGAAATGGAGATAAGCAGCAATATCAGGCCTGTTTTTGATGGTTGAAGTATTTTGTAAAAAGAACTGACCCAGCACAGGTGAAAAACCATCTGCTTTATAGGGTGTATGATAACGCAGTTCAAGCCCCGTGCTCAAGTTGAGGTTTTTAAAAAACTTTCCTTCATATGCAAAACGGTTGCGTGTAAAAACCAGCGGCAGGTTCACAGGTGCATTACCGGTTGTTTGCTGCACATATGCTTCGGTATACCAGTTCCAGTGCCGGCGAAAAGTAAATTGCTTTTGCAGTTGAAGTTGCAGTACATTAAACAGTGTGGCTTCCTGCGCAGACTGTGTGTAATTTTTAAAGTAAATATAATTTGCTGCCAGAAAATATTTTGCAGCTAACAAAAAACGTTGCTGCGGCAATTCATAGATAGCAGATGCAATGGTTGTGTTTTCTTTATTGAAATTGGTATTTCCAATATTAAAGCGTTTAAAATTACTTTCATCATTATGAATAAACGAAGGTGAACGATTTACATTCTCAAAGCCAAGTGTGAGGTAGCCCAGTTTTTGACCAATCAAGCGTTTCAGAAACGCATGCACATTGTAATCGCCGTTGTTTAAACCAGTGAGATAAAATGTACCCGAAAGTTCCATATCCCATTTCCGGTTTTTTGTTTTATTCCGGTACTCACCTTTTAAAAAAAGATTGTTGTACGATGGCTGATTGGTTCCAAAATCTGCATCGAGTGTTTGCACACCTGCTGCTGCTTTTAAAAACTGCTGCTGATTTTTTATATCAGGAAAAGAATAAATGGCCAGTTCGTTGCTGAAAGTTTTCCAGAAATCTTTTAAGCCGAATGAAGCAGGTATGCCGGTAACGTTGTACAGTAAACGATAACCAGACGTATCAACCTTTGTATCGGTGTACTCAAATGTATAACGGTTGTATTGCAGCGTATGCTGAAAACGAAACCGTGGATAAAATAAATACACGACACTTGAATCGGTTGTGATGGAATCTTTTTTTCCCAGATCATAATGCTGGCGAAAAAGCACATTGGTTGTACTGTATTTATTGCCGGTAGCAATCACATTACTTAAAAAAGACTGCGGTTCAAAAGCCGATCCGCCCAGGTTGGTAGGTATGTTAAACCGTTCGCTGAATGCAGGCGTACTATCCAGCAATCGAACATCTTTTAATCCGCCGTTTTCAGTTGCACCAATTTTGTGTCTGCCAATAATAAAGTAAGCGGTGTAACGCTTATTGGGTGTAGTGTACCAGGTATTGAACAACAGATTGCTGTGATTATTTTTTTGGTTACGGAACACACCCGGCGAATTAATGAGGTTAAACTTAAAAGCAAAGTTCCAGTTATAGCGGATGTTTTGTGTATGCTCTACACCAATGTTCTGCTCGGCCTTTGTACCTAATACATAAGCTAGCTGAGTATACGGCCTTGTAGTATTGTAAAATTTTGTTTGATACACATCGGGGATGTATGCATCATACGCATGAAAGCCATGATCCCATCCCGTTTTCATGTTGGGAGAGAATAACAAAGATCTGGAAGCAGATCCTGTATTACCTAAAAATATACTGGTCCATGGTACAGGCCAGCGGCGACTGAAATCGTTTACCGATGAATCAATAAAATAAAAACGGGCTGTATCTAAATAACGAAAGGCTATGGTAGCTGAATCTTCAAAACCCGTGCGATGCAGCAATGAATCTTTAAATGGTCCGCTGCTTCCTCCGCCTCCCCTGCCGCCACCCATGACGTTACCGCCCATGAAACCACCGGGCATTTTTTGCAGCAGGTTGGTATTACCGGTAGGCCGTTGTGCCACCGAAAACAAACAGCACATTAAAAAAAGAAGGACAGATCCAAAACGCATCATATAAGAAAAACGGGCTTTAAAAGCCCGTGTAAAAGTAAATGAAATCAATTTGCACACACTTAATTTGATCTTAAAGTTCAATGATCAGTTGTTTTACAATAGCCGTCATCTTTGGTTCGGCTGCTGCTGCCGCCTCTAACACTTCGGCATGTGTAATAATATTCTCTTCTTCACGAATGCCGAGATCGGTGATCACACTCATGGCAAATACAGGCACACCCATGTGCACCGCAGCAATTACTTCAGACACTGTGCTCATTCCAACAGCATCACCGCCTAATGCATGAATCATTTTATATTCACTTCTTGTTTCAAAAGTTGGACCGGTCACTCCGCAATACACGCCTTCTTTTACATCAATCTGCAAATTTGCTGCAATGGTTTTTGCTTTGCTTATGAGGTCTTTTTTGTATGGCTCGCTCATATCGGGGAAACGTGGACCCAATTCCTCTATATTTTTTCCCAGCAATGGGTTGA
>JALHRP010000095.1 GCA_022841365.1 Chitinophagaceae bacterium
TCGCATTTGTTCTGCAGACAATTAACTGCTCAAGCAGTGGAAGCAGACCGTTTAACAGATGTAAGCTTTAATGATGAAGCCGAAAACAAGGTAAAAGCGGTACAGTTTGGTAAATCAATCCGTACAGAAAAAGAAAAAGCAGATGATGAAATGGATATGATGTTGCAGGTATCTGTACTTAAAAACTTTACACCCAGAGCTGCTGTTTCAGCCGATCAGCAAATTGATCAGTTGATTCAACATGGCGGAATAAAGAAAATACATCCGGTAACAGCAGAGCAGGCAGATAAGGGGATAGATGTATTGATTAAGAATTAGAATTAAGATTTTCTCATATGCAGTTGGTTTAGGTAACGGGGTTGATTTCCATCAACCCTTCTTTTTTTTGTTAACTTTTTTGCCAAAATATACACATGTCGTCTTATTTTTACGACCCTCCTCGTAAATTCGTTTTTCAACTTTTTTATAATGAAACTCATTTTGATTGTAAACCTGATGCTCTTTTCGGGTAGTTTGTTTGCTCAGCAAACAGTTAACGAAGCTGTCATTCAAATGAAAACTGATATCAGCAATCCGGAAGGCGCAGGTGCTCCACCTGTAACCGGAGATGGAGAACGGGTGATGATCAGAATTGGGGAAGGTGAAACAAAATCGAAAATTTATTTTAAGAATGGTATGACCAAGATTGAAAGTGATATGGGTATGGGTACCAACCAGGTAATTGTAGACAGCAAAACAAAAACCACTACTACCCTTTTTGAAACCATGGGCCGTAAAATGGGCTTTTATTCTACCGATGATGAAATGCAACAGATGATGAACGGACGGGATTCAGGTCGCCAGCGTACGCAGCAATTTATCCCCGAGACCTTTATTGAATATTTGAGTGAAACAAAAAAAATTGCTGGTATGGTTTGCAACAAAGCCATCATCCGTTATAAAAACAGGAAAGAGGAAGAAGTGCAGCAAATAGTTTGGTACAGTCCGGAGTTTGTATTGGGTGAAGGTTTCCGCATGAGAGATATGATGCGTTTGGCAAGCGTTCCGGGCCTTAATAAACTCAAAGGCTTTCCAATGGAGTTTGAAACAACAAGACCCAACGGAGCCAAGGTATTTTTTCAGGTAACCAAAGTAGATCTGAAAGCGCAAATTGATGATAAAACATTTCTGATACCGAAAGATTATGATGTTAAACCCATGAGCGAAATGCGCCAGCCGGGTGGCAGAAACGGAGAAATACAAATGAGAATAAACGGCTGATAAATGAATTAAATGAAAAAGCCTCCCAACATCGGGGGGCTTTTTCATTTAATTTTGCGCCTCAACAGCAACAATATGGCTATTCAGCAACAGATACAACAGCAGGCAATCAGAAGTTTGGAGCAACTTTATGGTAAAACATTTACAGCAAAAGATTTTCAGATCAACAAAACCAAACCTGAATTTGAAGGCGATTATACAGTGGTGCTGTTTTCATTATTGAAACCATTATCCAAAAGCCCTGATGCATTGGGAAATGAATTGGGCAAACACATGGTAGAAAATGCATCTACACTTTTTACCTCTTACAATATTATCAAAGGTTTTTTGAACCTGACTGTTGCAGATACTTACTGGCTTCAGATACTTACTCAAAATTATAACGATGTGTGTTTTGGCAAAGGCGCATTGAAACATCAGAAAGTAATGGTTGAATATTCATCGCCCAATACAAACAAGCCACTTCATCTCGGTCACTTGCGCAATAATTTTTTAGGCTGGAGTACAGCAGCCATTCTACAGGCAAACGGCTATGATACTGTAAAGACCTGTATTGTAAATGACCGTGGCGTGCATATTTGTAAAAGTATGATTGCATGGCAACTGTTTGGAAACGGTGCCACACCTCAATTAACTGATACAAAAGGCGACCATTTTGTTGGTGATTATTATGTAAAATTTAATGAAGAGTATAAAAAGCAGGTAGAAGAACTGGTTGCTCAGGGCATAAAAAAAGAAGAGGCAGAAAAAGAAGCGCCACTTATGCAAGCCACCCAGCAAATGTTGCTCGACTGGGAAGCCGGAAAACCTGAAGTAATGGAGTTATGGAAAGAAATGAACAGTTGGGTATATGCCGGCTTCGATACCACGTACAAACGCATTGGCAGCGATTTTGATAAAATCTATTATGAAAGCAATACCTATCTGTTGGGAAAGAAAACAGTGCAGGAAGGACTGTCAAAAAATGTGTTCATTCAAAAAGAAGATGGAAGTGTGTGGATTGATTTAACAGCAGACGGGCTGGATGAAAAAATTGTACAACGTAAAGACGGCACCTCTGTATACATTACCCAGGATATTGGTTTAGCCCAGCAGAAATATGATGAGTACAAGATTGATCAAAGCATTTATGTAATTGGTGATGAGCAGAATTATCACATGAAAGTGCTGCAACTGATTTGTAAAAAGCTGGGGCTTCCTTATGCAGACAGTATTCATCATTTAAGTTATGGAATGGTAGAGCTGCCTACAGGAAAAATGAAAAGCCGTGAAGGAACAGTAGTAGATGCAGATGATCTGCTCGATGAAATGGAGCGTGTAGCGCAACAAAAAACAGAAGAACTGGGAAAAGTAAAAGACTTTACTGCAGAAGAATTAAAAGAGCTCTACAAAACAATCGGTCTTGGTGCTTTGAAGTTTTATCTGTTACGTGTTGATCCAAAAAAGAAAATGATCTTTAACCCCGAAGAATCAATTGATTTTCATGGCTACACCGGGCCATTTATTCAATATACCCATGCAAGAATCAAATCAATTCTGCGCAAAGAAAAAGCACAGATAAATAATCTGCAGGCCACTCCCCTGTTAAAGCTGGAAAAAGAATTGTTGATTGATCTGGAAAATTTTCCAACAGTTACTGAGCAATCAGGTCAGGAGCATGATCCATCGCATCTGGCCAACTACATCTACAATATTGCAAAAACATTTAACTCGTTTTACACTGAACATTCGGTGATGAATGCTGAATCTGAAGAGAAAAAACAACTGCGCCTGCTTATTTGTGAACTTACTGCCAATGTAATTTCAAACGGAATGCAGTTGCTGGGCATTCATGTACCTGAACGTATGTAAAGATCTTTATCTTACTGTGATAATGCATTGGCTTTGCAACCATGTGGCAAGAATGCAGGCTTTGAAATGTTTGATTATATTTGTTGCAGATGAAATCATTTTTCTTCTTACTCAGTTTTTTTCTGCTGTATCTCTCCTGCCTGCCTTGCGGAGATGCAGATGAGTGTGAGCAAAATCAAAATGTACAGATTTCATTTACAGCACATTCATCAGATAACAACGAAACAGAGAACTGTACACCGTTTTGCACCTGTGCCTGTTGTTTTGCAACAGCCATTTATGCACCGGTTTCTAAAATACCGGCTGCAAGAATATTTCAGACAAAGCAATATCCCCAATACAATATCTTCTTCCGCACAGAAGCTTATTACGCCATTTGGCAACCTCCTAAATTAGCAGCATAACATTTTGTGTACTGTCTGCTGTAAACAGGCCTTCTTTTACAGTTTTTCTTTTTTGAATTAATTGCTGTTGTTGTTATCTATACAGAAAACATCAACTGATGATTGTGAAAAATTAATTCAGGATTTCACCATTGAAGTTTGGCGCATTGCTGTTTTACTGTTCGCCATTCTCTAAATTATACATTCACTATGCTTAATAAGATCATTCATTTCAGCATAAAAAATAAACTGATTGTTGCGGTTATGATACTGGCCCTCATCATTTGGGGAGTATGGAGTGCAACACAACTTCCTGTTGATGCGTTGCCCGATGTAACCAATAACCAGGTGCAGGTTATTACCACAGCCCCAACTCTTGCAGCGCAGGAAGTAGAGCAGTTTATTACGTATCCGGTTGAACGCTCCCTTTCGAACATTCAGGGCATTGAAGAGATGCGTTCCTTTTCACGCTTTGGATTAAGTGTGATCACCATTGTGTTTAAAGAAAACATCAACATTTATTTTGCAAGGCAACTGATTGCAGAAAAATTAAAATCAGCAGAAGAACAAATTCCCAAAGAAATGGGTACTCCTGAAATGGGCCCCGTTACTACAGGTCTTGGTGAAGTGTACCAATATGTCATTCATCCTAAAAAAGGAAGTGAACAAAAGTATTCTGCAATGGAATTGCGTACCATGCAGGATTGGATTGTTGCCCGTCAGTTAACAGGTATTGAAGGTGTGGCAGAAGTAACCGGTTTCGGCGGCATCAGCAAACAATATGAAGTGGCAGTAAATCCTGACAGATTGAAAGCAATGAATGTAACTATTCCCGAAATTTTTTCTGCGCTGCAACGGAACAATGAAAATACAGGTGGTGCATACATTGACCGGAAACCCAATGCCTACTTTATTCGTGGTGTTGGCCTGGTAAAAAGCTTTGCCGACATTGAAAGTATTGTCATTAAAAAACAAGGTGCTGTTCCTGTTCTTATAAGAGATGTTGCCAAAGTACAATTTGGATCACCACCACGCTATGGAGCAATGACCTATAATGGCGAAAAAGAAGTTGTTGGCGGTCTTGTATTAATGATGAAAGGTGCTAACAGCGCATCCGTTGTTGAATTGGTAAAAGAACGGATGAAAACCATTCAGTCTTCATTACCTGATGACGTGATGATTGAAGCTTTTATTGACCGCACCAAACTTATTGACCGTGCCATCAATACTGTAAAAATAATTTAATTGAAGGTGCACTCATTGTTATTCTGGTATTGGTTCTCTTCTTAGGTAATCTCCGTGCAGGATTAATTGTTGCATCTGCTATACCGCTGTCATTACTGTTTGCACTTGCCTGTATGAATTTATTTGGAGTAAGCGCCAACCTCATGAGCCTTGGTGCAATTGATTTTGGACTTATTGTAGATGGTGCAGTAATTATTGTAGAAGCTACCTTGCATTTTCTCGGCACAAAAAAAGCAGCGGAACAATTAACGCAACAGCAAATGGATGAAGCTGTAGAAAGCAGTGCTAAAAAAATGATGAACTCTGCTGCTTTCGGTCAAATCATTATTCTAATTGTATACATCCCCATTCTTTCATTGCAGGGAGTGGAAGGAAAAATGTTTCGCCCCATGGCACAAACGGTTTCGTTTGCCATTTTAGGTGCACTCATTTTATCGCTCACTTATATTCCGGTGATGAGTGCATTATTTCTTTCAAAAAACAGAAGTCATAAAAGAAATTTTTCCGACAGAATGATGGATTTTTTTCAACGCATGTATACACCGCTGTTGAAAGGGGCTGTAAGAATTAAATATGCCGTTGTTAGTGCAGCAGCAATTCTCTTACTGGTTACTGTACTCCTATTTAAAAATATGGGTGGTGAATTTATTCCTACGCTGGAGGAAGGAGATTATGCCATAGAGTTTGTTTTACCACAAGGTTCTTCTTTAACTCAAACAGTTGAAACCATGATGATGGCTGAACGGATGTTGCTGAAGTTTCCCGAAGTGAAAATGGTGGTAGGGAAAACAGGCGCTGCCGATGTTGCAACTGATCCCATGCCACCGGAAGCAAGTGACTTAATGGTGATACTGAAACCAAAAAAAGAATGGACAACTACCAATGATTTTTATGCTCTCTCAGATTTAATGAGAGATCAGCTTTCTACTATTCCCGGTGTAATAGCAGAACCCAGCCAGCCGATTCAAATGCGTTTTAATGAATTGATGACAGGCATCAGACAGGATGTGGCGATTAAAATTTTTGGTGAAGATCCGGACAGTCTTCTTGTATATGCAGGCAAAGTATCAACGATCATCCGTTCAATTAAAGGAATTACACAACCGCAAGTTGAACGCATTGATGGCTTACCACAAATTACGATTGAGTATGATCGTGCAAGACTTGCCGGGTACGGATTAAATATTGAAGACATCAACCACATCATCAGTACTGCATTTGCAGGCGAAGCAGCAGGTGTTGTGTTTGAGAATGAACGGAAATTTGATTTAACGGTGCGTTTAGACAGCAGTTACCGCACCAATCTGGAAGATGTAAGTAATTTATATGTGCCGTTAAGTGATGGCAGTCAGATTCCATTGTCGCAGGTGGCAACTGTATCATTCAAAACAGGACCTGCTCAGATCAGCAGGGAAGCAGGTAAACGCAGAATTTATGTAAGCTTTAATGTAAGCGGCAGAGATGTGGAAAGTGTTGTTGAAGAAGCACAACAAAAATTAAAAGCAGGTATTCAACTCCCTGCAGGATATTATTATACCTATGGAGGTACGTTTGAAAATCTGCAGAAAGCATCGGCCCGGTTAATGATTGTGGTACCGCTTGCACTCGTACTCATCTTTTTTATGTTGTACATCAGCTTCGGTTCTGCAAAAGAAGCTGCCTTAATTTTTACAGCTATACCTATGAGTGCTATCGGTGCTGTGTTTGCTTTATTAATAAGAGGCATGCCGTTCAGCATTTCTGCAGGTGTTGGATTTATTGCTTTATTCGGCGTGGCTGTTTTAAATGGAATTGTACTGATGAGCACATTCAATCAACTTGAAAAAGATGGAATGACTGATGTGATGCAACGTGTAATAGAAGGTACAAAAATCCGTTTAAGACCTGTACTGATGACGGCTGCAGTTGCCTCACTCGGCTTTTTGCCCATGGCATTTTCAATGGGCTCCGGTGCAGAAGTTCAGAAGCCTCTGGCAACTGTTGTCATCGGCGGATTAATCACTGCAACATTCCTCACCCTTATTCTTTTACCTATTCTGTATATCATTTTCTCAACCAAAAGAAAATCAAAACAAATGCAGCCTGTTATTATTTTGACAGCAGTCATCTTTTCACTTTCACTTTGTAACAACAGCTATGCACAACAAACAGTGAATAAGCGGATGAGTGTAAGTGAAGCTATTGCATTAACCAGACAAAATCTGTTGCATGAAATTAATCAGCAGCAGATCATCAAAGGAAACAGTCAGTTAAAAACAGCAACAGTATTTTCTAAAACTGCAGCATTTGCAGAAAATGAAGATCTGCGTCCGAGCGACAAAACCGGTATCTTAAAAATTGGTGTTACACAAAGTATTACCTGGCCCGGTTTATACAAAGCACAAAAAAATCTCTACAATCAGCAACTGAAATATTACCAGGCTAATACAGCTGCTATTGATGCAGAAATAAAAAGAGATGTGAGAGCTGTCTATTACCAACTATGGTATTTACAGGATAAGCAGCAATTGTATGTACGGCTAGACAGTATTTATCAATCCCTCCATGCTGCTGCAATTTTAAAAGTAAAAACCGGAGACAGTCCGGGATTAGACAGTATTGCTGCTGCTGTAAGAATGATTGAGTTGCAGGCCATGCTGCAACAGATGAGTAACGATGTAAAAATTCAACAGCAGTTATTGATGCAATTGCTCAATACCGAAACATTGGTTTTACCATTGCAGTTACCATTGGAAAAAATGGTGTTGAATGAACCTGCAAAAGACAGCATTCATCCTGTATTGATATTGCAATCGCAAAACATCTCTATTGCAAATGCAGGCATCAGTGTTTTAAAAAATGAAAATAAGCCAGAATTTGCAGGTCGTTTTTTCAGTCAGCGTTTATATGGTTTGGGCAATCCTTTTTCCGGGTTCTCTGTTTCGGCTGCCTTTCCTTTGTTTAACAGCAGTGCTTACAGAAGTAAAGTAAAAACGGCACAGGCAGAAATGCAGGTACAGCAAAAACAATATGATTACAGCAAACAGGTATTAAACACAAGGCTTCAGCAACTGCAACAGGAAGTTGAACGTAATAAAAGCATGTTGATGTTTTATGAAACAACGGGATTAAAACAGGCAAACGCAATCATTAAAGCTGCTTCACTTGCATACCGTTCAGGTGAAATCAGTTTTGCAGAACTGTCTCAGTTTCTTACACAGGCAATTGACGTGCAAAAAAATTATTTAGAAACATTGAATTTGTATAACCAATCGGTTATTCAGTACAACTATTACATCAATCAATAAACGATCAGTCATGAAAAAAATAATTATTCTCCTTTTCATTATAACCGGTTTAACAAGCCTTATTTCCTGCAGCAATAAAACAGGAACAGATGAAACAGCAAACGATGATAAAAAGATCAACGAAGAAGCA
>JALHRP010000096.1 GCA_022841365.1 Chitinophagaceae bacterium
GCGAGTATGAAGTAACCACCATCATCCCTAATGAAGTGATCCGGGTTGAATTCCGTTTGGGATTCCGGATGCAGCCGAGAATTAATTTAATGTTCCGTAAGGTGGTGGAAGATATGGTGGCAAATAAAGAAGTGAATATCACCAGCCGTTACGAAAGTCTGCAACGGAATAATGTGGTGGGCGATTTTCAGTTTGTAGTATTGGAAAAATTCCTCAGTCAGGATAATGAGTTGCCGTTCTTTGAACGGATCATCATGCGGATTTATTTCCTGCTCAAGAAAATCGGCCTCAGCGAAGAGAAAGGGTTCGGGCTCGATCAGAGCAATGTAGCTGTAGAAAAATTTCCACTCATTGTGGCACCCATCAGCAGTATAAAACTCAAACGTATTTATAACGAAGAAGAAGAGGCAGCAGGGTTTTAAATAGAGGTTTGTAGTTTATAGTTTGAATTTGATCATAAGTTAAAATAAATGGCAGAGAGCTGCATTATTGTTATAATGCTGAGAGCTGCAAACTGTAAACTACAAACTGTATTTTGTCTTTAACCATCATTTATATTATTGCCGGTTATGTCCTGTTAATGCTCGTTGCATATTTTATTCAGGAGAAACTGATTTTCAAACCCGAAAAACTGGCAGCCGATTTTGAATTTAAATACGATGCTCCGTTTAAAGAAATCAGTTTTCAACCGGAAGCAGGCGTTACCATCAGCGGTATTCACTTTTATGTAAAAAATCCACACGGCCTTATTCTTTATTTTCATGGCAATACACGCAGCATCAAAGGCTGGGGCAAGTATGCAAAAGATTTTTACAGGTTTGGATATGATGTAGTGCTGGTTGATTACCGTGGCTTTGGTAAAAGCATCGGCAAACGAAGTGAAACAGCTATGTTGCGTGATATGCAGTTTGTGTACGATGAGCTTTGTTTGCAGTACCCCGAAGATCATATGCTGGTGTATGGCAGAAGTATGGGCAGCGGGTTTGCCAGTAAATTGGCGGCAGATAATCAGCCACGCTATTTAATTTTAGATGCCCCGTATTACAGTTTCAGAAAAGTAGTGGAGCGTTTTTTACCTTTTCTGCCCATGCGTTTTGTGTTGCGTTTTCATTTACGTACCGATAAATGGATACGCTTGGTAAAATGTCATACCTATATATTACATGGAACCAAAGACCGGTTAATTCCGTTACAACACAGTGAACGGTTGCAGGCCATCAATCCAAGACGTATCACTCTCATTCGGATAAAAGGGGGCGGTCATAATAATCTTCCTTCGTTTGATGAGTACCATAATTTTATAAGAGATATTCTGAAAGTATAAGTGACCATGGAAAACAAAAAGCGAAAACGATTCTTTAACCTGCTGAAGATCCTCATCAGTATCTATTGCCTCGTTGGTATTGTATTATGGCAGTTGCAGGATAAGATTTTACTGCATCCCAAAAAACTGAAGCCAAACGAATCATACAATATCCATCAGCCGCACAAAGAAGTGATGCTGCAGTTAAATGAAAAAGAACAGTTGTACATGGTGCAGTTTTTTGCTGACAGTAACGTTCTGCAAAAGGGTGTTGTATTATATTTTCATGGTAACAGAGAAAATATTAACCGCTATGAAAGATATGTACAGCGGTTTACGAAACAGGGTTATGAAGTGTGGATGCCGGATTATCCGGGTTTTGGAAAAACAACCGGCACCTTCAGCGAAAAACGTTTGTACAGCGATGCATCACTGTTGTACAAAATGATTACGAATCGTTTGTCTGCTGATAGTGTAATCATTTACGGAAGATCACTCGGCACCGGAGTTGCAAGTGAACTGGCCAGTTATAACAACTGCAAACGGCTGATACTTGAAACACCTTATTACAGCATGCCCTCCATGGCTGCTGCGCATGTACCCATTTATCCCACGAAACGAATGCTGCATTATCAGTTTCCTGTTTTTGAATATGTGCAAAAAGTAAAAGCGCCTGTTACTGTTTTTCACGGAACAGATGATGAAGTGATTCCTTACCGCAACAGTGTTCGTTTAAAAGAACATTTAAAACAAGGCGATCAGTTTATAAGCATTGAAAACGGAAAGCACAATAACCTCGATGAGTTTGAATTATTCCGTCAAACCATAGACAGTCTGTTGCAGTAGTGCTCAGCTTTTTTTTACTGCAGTTACCAGCAATTGAAAATGAATGGTAATTACATCATCAATCTTAATGATATTAAAAGGTGTACGTGGTTTTATATTATACTCACTCATGCGGATGTCCTTACTGGCAGTAAGCCTGTACAGATGCTCTCCCGAACGTAAAAATTTTACATGGATCAGTTGTGGTTTGCTGATGCCTGCAATGCTGATGTTGGTCTGTACCTCATAGCTGTACACTTTTCCCTGCAGCATCTCCGTTGCGGTGTGCAATGGTAATGCACTCAGCAACTGCAGCGTAATAAAGGGATATTGATCTGCTTTCAGTGCTTTATGCATATCTCTGTTCATGAGATTGTTTTTGCAGTTGAGCAGTGTGGTTTTTAAACGAAGACCGGCATTTTTAAAGTGGATGAGCTTTGTTGCTGTGTTGATGTCTGCTTCAATGAAAGCCGGAGCAAACTCATCGTTACAGCTGCACTTAAAACTGTTTACATTGGTTGATCCCAGTAAATACAATTCACTTTTATCATCAATGGTATACTGCACTTTTAACGGAACAGTTTTGTGTGATGAAAAAATGAAAAGGGGTAATATAAACAGGAGGCGCAACATTTGTGCAGGTTTAAAAAAGCCCCGTTGGCTGAACGGGGCTTTGCTTGTTGAGATATGAAATCAGAATCCTACTACGGCCTGGATAACAACTCCTTTAAAGTTGCCACCACTTAAAATATTTGTAGTTGGGTAGCCCTTGTAATTTTGGTTTACATATTCACCTTTCAGTAAAATGTTTTTGGTAAGGAACCAGCCGGCGCCCACTGCAACACGGTCAACAGTTTGTTTTGTTGTTGTGTTAATGAGTTCGCCTTTCACCTGATTGTAACGTACGCCCAGAAACAGATTTTCTTTTACACCTATTCTGTAAATAGCATCTACTGCATATTGATTTACATCTCTTTTTGCTGTGTTAACCTGTTTTTCAGCAATGGTTCTTCCTTTTGCCTGTTCAAATGTTCCAAAGAGTTCAAAGCCGTATGCTTTTACCAATGCGTTAAACTGGAAGGCGGTAATTTCATTGGTAAGGTTGGGGCTTACACGGCCTGATGTAAAGTTGTCTTTCGCATTTGCAGTTGCTCCTTCCATCACCAGAAAATAATTACTTCCTGTACGGTCGCCTGCATACAGTGTGCTGCGGCCGGAGCTGTTGTTGTGATAAATTGAACCTGCAACTCTTACTCTTACTTTTTCAGCAAGTTGTTTGTCGTAAGCCAGTTTAGCAATCAGGGAAGCTTTGCGTTTGTAAGTTTCTGTAGTGCTGCCGGGTTTTAATGGAGATTGCACACCACCATTAATTAAACCGTTTGTTACACTTACAACACCGGTTAAACCATATTTACGCACAATCACTTCACCACCAATTTCTGTTGCAAACGCATCCATAATATAGTTTTCAATAAAGGGGTTGTACAATGTTTGTCCACCATCTGAGCGACGGAAATGCTGGTCGCCATAGTTGATTTGCATGTGTCCCACTTTCAGTGTGGTTACTTTCATAATCTCATCCCATACTTTTCCTTTAAACGGAACTTTATCAAACTGAATATAGCCACCTTTTACCCATGCTTCGTTATGGTGACGGGAAGAGAGATAAGTTACCAGATTTAACGCAATACCATCTGCCAGTTGTACATCAATATTTAAATTGGCCTGTGCCAGGTTAAAACCGGATGTAAGACGTGGATACAGAGCAGGACTACCTGTAGAGTTCTTATGTTTTAAACTCTGGAATTGTTGTGTAAAGCCTGCACCAATGCGAACCTTTAAGCCATCAAAAGAAGAAACACTGTCTTTTGGTGATTCAAAAATGTTGATTCCGTTTTGATCGTATGGACGGAAGTTGTTGATTTTGTACTGCTGCCCCTGCATTGCAAGTGGAGATAAAATAAGTGCCAGTGCGGCAACTTTTTTCAAGCAGTTTGTAAGGAAACGTTTCATATTTGTTTGTTTAATGTTTTAAAAAATGGATGTACTTAAATTTTTTTCAGAATGATGTCGTAAGTAATGTTGATTTCATCGCCCACCTTCATCGCTCCCAGCATAAAGGATGGAGGTTTTACACCGTGATTGCTCATGAGTATTTTGCGGCTGCCTTTTATTTCCAGATCACCATTCGGCAATGTTTTTATCCGCAACACCAGATCGGTTGGTTTGGTTACACCGGCAATGGTGAGGTTGCCGTTTACTGTCATGATGGTTTCTGAACCGCTTTGCTGCACGTTCAGCAATTTGGTAAACACATAACTGATTTGTGGATGAGCATCTGCTTTCAGTGTACTGTACGTGCGGCTGTCCATAATATCGCTGTTCTTAGTACTCTTGATTGATTTTGTTTCAATTTTTACAACACCTGTATTTATTTTTTCAACACCAGTGTTCGATAAATTAAAATCACCGCTCACATTTACAGCAGTAGCTTTTGAAGTCCAGTCGTGAACATTTGATGTTCCTGCTACAGTAATCTGAAATGATTTTGAACTGTATCTGTTTTGAGTAAATGCTGATACTGTTATCAGCAGTGCTGCAAAAAGAAAAAAGAATGATTGCTGTTTCATATCTGATGCGTTTTGTGTGTTCTGATTACTCCACAAATATTGGAACGCATCAATTCCTGAGAAATGACTAACTGCAGTTTAATTTGTGACTTGAGTCACGGAAAAAACTGACCGCTGTCAGGAAGATAAAAAGCGGCTGCTGAAACCCTTTGCAGACAGGGGATATAGAAATGGGAAATAGTTATTTGAGCCGGGCGCTGAAATAAAAAAAATATGCAGGCCTGTTATTCTGCAAGTGTTACAGCTTTGGTATTAACTGTAAGTGTGTACGTTTCTCCGCACTTAAGTGCAACATTTTCTTTATTATGACTTACAGGAAAGCCAAAGCAAATAGGATAATCATATTCGCTGATGAGTTCATGAATAAGGTCGTACACTTTTTTACCGAATGGGCGCTCGGTATCCTGCATATCTGTAAAGCCACCAATGATTAATCCTGCAAGACCTGTTAACTTACCGCTGCGTTTCAGTTGATGCAGCATACGGTCTACATTGTAATGCTGTTCACCAACATCTTCAAGAAATAAAATTTTTCCTTTTGTTTGGTAATCGCTTTTGGTACCAATAAGGTGTGCAATCAATGCAAGATTGCCGCCAATTAATTCAGCCGTAACTTTTCCTGTATGGTTTAATTGATGTGCTTTGCAGCTGTAAGTTGCTTTCTTTCCTTCTAATGCTGCTTTAATGGATTGCACATAGTTATTTTTATATTGCCCATCGTTAAACGCAGCAGCCATGGATGAATGAAGTGTTGCTATTTTAAAATTCCGGTTGATGTGTGCATGCAAAACAGTGATATCGCTGAAGCCGATCATCCACTTTGGATTTTTTTTGAAAGCAGTAAAATCCAGTTGATCAATGATGCGGCCCACGCCATAACCACCACGTCCGCAGAGAATGGCTTTTATTTCAGGTGCATCCAGCATGGCCTGCAATTCAATCAACCGTTCTTCATCTGTACCGCTGAAATAGGTTTTTGATTTACTGCCAAGTGTTTTACCCACCAATACTTCATAGCCCCATTGTTGTAACACAGTAATACAGGTTTCTGCTTTTTCTTTCGGCATGTATCCTGCGGGACAGGTAATGGCAATGGTATCACCTTTTTGTAAATAAGGAGGAATCTTCATCGTGTTTCAATTAATGTGCTGCCTGTTGCTGTTACCTGCAATGTATGCTTCACACCGCATTTCAATGCAAAATTATTTTTTTGATGGCCAACCGGAAAATCAAAACAAACCGGATAAGTACATCCTGAAATTTTTTCCATTACAATTTCGTAGAGGTTTTTTCCAAATTCTTCTGCAGCATCTTCACTTGCTTTTATTTTAAAACCACCAATAATTAATCCGGCCAAATGATCCAGTTTGCCGCTTCGTTTTAAATTCCAGAACATCCGGTCAATACTGTAGAGATATTCACCTGTATCTTCTACAAATAAAATTTTATTGTTGGTACGTACATCACTTTTACTTCCTGCAAGGGATTCAAGTGTTTTTAAATTGCCACCTGTTAAGATGCCTTCTGCCATTCCTTTTTTATTATGATCGTTGGGTGTTGTACTGTATCGCATCTGAACACCAGTGAGTGCATCACGAATGGATAGAATGGTTTCCTGCTGAATAGGTTCTGCTTTGCTCCAGTCATCCGGAAAACTATTGCACATTTTTGAATGAATGGATGCAATGCCATAGTTGCGGTTGAGGTGACTGTGCAGCACCGTTATATCGCTGAAGCCAATCATCCACTTGGGATGTGTTTTCAGTTTAGAAAAGTCGAGCCCGTCAACAATACGCACAAAACCATAACCGCCTCTTGCACAAAGAATGGCTTTTACAGTCGGGTCATCCATCAACTGTTGAAAATCGGCTCTTCGTTCATCATCTGTTCCGCCAAAGCTGAAATCCCTTTTGCCAATGCTGCTGCCGATCTTCACTTTGAATTCCCAGCTTTCAATTTGCTGAACAGCCGGTTGAATTTCTTTCTCAGTAATATAGCCTGCCGGTGAGGTAATACCAATGGTATCACCTGCTTTTAAGTAACGGGGGATGATGGAACTTGCTTCCGGCTCCGGTTGTAAACCTGCTGCAACAGAAGGTATGGAAACACCTGCTGCTAATAAGGACGAAACAAATTGCTGACGGTTCATCCTTAAAAATAAGAAATACCTGTAACGCAGAAAGGTTATAAATTCATATCATTAAAAATGAGACTATGCGTGTATTTTTTGTATTTGTTGCTCTTTTGTTTAGCGGAACAATTACCGCACAAACAACTGCTTCTTTTGAAAGGAAAGAATTTAAGTATGATACTGAGAAAGTGCTTCCTTATCGTATTCTTTATCCGGAGAATTATGACCGGACAAAAAAATATCCGCTCGTTCTTTTTTTACATGGGGCAGGAGAGCGGGGCAGTGATAATGAAATGCAGTTAGTGCATGGTTCCAGATTATTTCTGGATGAAGAAAACAGAAAAAAGTTTCCTGCTATTGTAATTTTTCCGCAATGCCCTTCTAATTCTTTCTGGGCTTCCATAAAAATTGATACCACTGTAAAGCCACGGGCTTTTTCATTTGATTACAGTGGAGAAGCCAACTGGCCATTAACAGCAGCTAATGAATTGGTACAAAAAATAATGAGTGAAGAAGCAGTTGATCAACGGCGCATTTACATTGCAGGTTTATCTATGGGAGGCATGGGAACCTTTGAATCGGTGTATCGTTATCCCAAGTTGTATGCAGCTGCATTACCTATTTGCGGCGGTGCTGATTTGAACAGTTACAGTAAGTGGACGGGCAAAACGCCTTTCTGGATTTTTCATGGCGATGCAGATGCGGTTGTAAATGTAAAACTGTCGAGAGAGGCAACTGAAAAACTTAAATCAATTAAAGCAAAGGTGAAGTACACAGAGTATCCCGGCGTAAATCATAACAGTTGGGATAACGCTTTTGCTGAAGCCGATTTTTTGAAGTGGATGTTTGGGCAGAAACGAAAAAAATGACTTGATTGATGCTGATAGCGATGCCAGCCCGTGGGTTGGCATCGGCGTTTCAGAAGGTTTGGGTAATGGAGACGTTTAGGTTACTTTTGTGCCCCTGTCCCCTAAAGGGGAAAACATTGTTCACATAAAATTCCCCTTTAGGGGATAGGGGTATGAGTTTACCAAAAAGATATTTAATTACAAGCGCACTTCCTTATGCTAACGGGTTAAAACATGTTGGTCATTTGGCAGGTGCCTATATTCCGGCAGATATTTATGTGCGTTACCTGCGTGCACAAAAAAGAGATGTGGTATTTGTTTGCGGCAGTGATGAACATGGAACGGCCATTCCTATCCAGGCAACGAAAGA
>JALHRP010000097.1 GCA_022841365.1 Chitinophagaceae bacterium
CCATTCTGCAGGCACCATTACACGTAACTCATTCACAACAGGGTTAGGGAAAGTGCTTACCTGTATTTTATTTTCCGTTACAAGACGCACCATTCTTACTTCTGAGTACGAATATTTTTGATCAATATCAACCATCTTTAACCGATAGTAGATTGTTTTAGCTGTACTGTTTTTTAAATTATCCTGATAGCTGTAACCGTTTGTTGCATTTGAATTGCTTGCATCAGCAAATACCATGGCAGCCTGCTCAAAATTGCGGCCATCTGTACTTCTTTCAACTACATAATGACTGAAGTTGAAATGATTACTGGTGATCCAGTTAAGGGAAGCTGTTTGTTCTTTTAAATTTGCCTGAAAGCTGATTAATGAAACCGGTAATGAGCCGTTTACAGCAGGTGCATTTAAACAGCCACCAAAATTATCATTGATTGAATTTTGGTTAGGTATGCTTGAAGTATTGCCATTAATCGTTGAGATATGAAATTTAAAACTTTGACCCGGCTGTAATTGATTAATTGTATTACCTAGAAGATTTGTTTGTGTAAGTCTGTTAAATGGAATTCTTGCTTCGAGATACTTGCCATCTGCCGATCCTTTACCAATTTGTCCTAAATTGTTTCTGTAGGAAAGTGTCCCCCATAAAGCTTTTCCATCGAGATTTTGAGATATGCTGTTGCTGATCAAATCCACTGCAGGTATATAATTATTTAAAGATACGCCTACATTTCCTGTTGCTCCACCCCAATTCAAATGAATAACCGGTTCATTTAAATCCATCGTATTGTTATTATTAATGTCAGCGTAAAAGATAATATCCACTGAATTATTAACTGAACCGGCTCTTTCAATAAAAAGGTAAAGATAATTAAGGTCTTCAGTAAAGGTCATGCGAACAAGGTCACGGCCGGCGTCTGCAATCGGTGCATCCATATCAACTCCGTTGGTATTGTCGTAAGAATTGTTATCCGGATCGTTCAGGTAAGGAGCCCAGTCGTTCATGTTACCATTGATAACAATTGGATTTACTGCAAAAACACTTGTTCCATTTGAACCGGTTGAATAGTTGCATTGTGCGTTTGCAGATTGTTGCTGTAACAATGTTACAAGGCAGGTAAGTGTTAATGTAAAAATCTGTTTCATCGTTTTCTTATTAGGGGGTAATGATTGCTCGTTTATTTTACTAAACAAGTTTCTATCGAAATTTATTACGGATCAGAACTTTTGAAATTGCAGTTCAGGCAAAATGGCAACAGGACTAACTGCCTGTGGTACCATGCTGTAATCTTTAACACTCAAAAAATGAAGTAAAACTGCCGGCAATTGTAAATATGCCGGAAAGGATTGAACGGTTGGGTACAGGTAAATCATTTTTTTCGTTTTAATAGGGACTGAACTGTTGTACTGTTTTCTTAAACTGATCTAATGGTTATTTTACTTTTTTGTAGTAATACATTTAAATCGTCTAAGGGTATCTACTTACTGGTGTAAAGTTGCACCGAGTATTTTACATGAACAATAGTAATTCTACGTATTGGCTCTGCTTTTTTACGATTGCGTAATTTCCGCAACGAATTACATTGAAAATCAATCACAAAAAAATAAGAACGAAGAAAAAAAACTCCGATTATTTTTTTGAAAGAACCTCAAAAGAGACAAAAAACCGGCACTTTTATGATTTTTTCATCCCATTATTATTGGTTTTTTAAAAATTCAGTGTCTCCTTTTTCATAAAAAATACCCTTTTAATACGGATATTACTGTAAGTGGGGATTGCGTATTTGTTTGTAGTTTTTTCGTGGTCTTACATGGGGTTGTTCCAATCAAAAAATGGGCAGTTCCAAGGGTCTTTTCTCCTTAACGGCTTAAATTAGGTAAGTAAAATGCATTCGTTATATAATTAAACAGTTAATAAGGAACTGTTCAAAAAGGTAGGACAAACTTGAGTTATGGGTATAAAAAAGCCCCCGAATTATCGAAGGCTTTGTACCACGTACGGGATTCGAACCCGTGATTCCTCCGTGAAAGGGAGGCGTCTTAACCCCTTGACCAACGCGGCGTTTTTATTTTGGGAGGGCAAAGATAAGTTTACACCTGTTTCCTGCCAAACAATTTTAAAAAAAATGTAACTGCTTCACAAGAGTTCACATTTACATCAGTTCAAGAAAGCTAATAGTTGTACATGTAATATAGCAAGTGTTATACAAAATCAGTGAAAGAGGTGGGGTCTTGTGCAATTCACTTGTATTAACAATCATACATTTAAAAACTAACGGAGTGTAATGCTGAAACTCTTTACCTTCGCAGCGCATTTTTCACTTCAAAATATTTTTTTCCATGAGCACAGTAAAAGTTGCCATTAATGGTTTTGGACGTATCGGACGACTGGTTTACCGCCAGATTTATAAAATGGAAGGTATTGATGTAGTAGCAGTGAATGATCTTACATCTCCGCAGGTACTGGGCCATTTGCTCAAATATGATTCTGCTCAGGGCCGGTTTGATGCAGAAGTAAAGAGTACAGAAAATTCAATCATTGTAAATGGCGATGAAATAAAAATATATGCGCAGAAAGATCCTGCACAAATTCCCTGGGGTGCACATCAGGTAGATGTGGTACTGGAGTGTACCGGTTTCTTTACCGATAAAGCAAAAGCTGAAGCACATATTACAGCAGGGGCAAAAAAGGTAGTGATCAGTGCTCCTGCTACCGGTGATTTAAAAACAATTGTATTTAATGTAAACCACAGTATCCTTGATGGCAGCGAATCAGTGATCAGTTGCGCCAGCTGCACTACCAACTGTCTTGCACCCGTTGCTCAGGTATTGGAAGAAAAATATGTTATCCTCAACGGTTTAATGACTACCGTTCATGCATACACGAACGATCAGAACACTCAGGATGCACCGCATCCAAAAGGTGATCTTCGTCGTGCAAGAGCTGCAGCACAAAACATTGTACCAAACAGTACAGGTGCAGCAAAAGCAATTGGTCTTGTATTACCCAGTCTGAAAGGTAAATTAGATGGCAGTGCTCAGCGTGTACCTGTATTAACCGGTTCATTAACCGAAGTAACTGCAGTACTTGGTAAAAAAGTAACAGTTGAAGAAGTTAACGCCGCTATGAAAGCCGCTTCTAACGAGAGCTTTGGTTACACCGAAGATGAAATTGTAAGCAGCGATATTGTTGGCATTAACTTCGGTTCTTTGTTTGATGCAACACAAACAAGAGTACAAACAGTAGGTGATACGCAGTTGGTGCGTGTGGTAAGCTGGTACGATAATGAAATGAGTTATGTAAGCCAGTTAGTTCGCACATTGCATTATTTTGCAAAACTGATCAAGTAAACAATGCATATAGTTTTAAACATGCTGAAGGGATATTTCATATGGAGTATCCCTTTTTTTATGCTTGCCTGTAATAACAGGTCAACAGTATCTGCAAAGGCGGCAGATCCTGAAGATTGCGAATGGTATGTAGTATATAACGATAATAAAACAGCATCTGCAAAAAATAAACTGGATATATATGCCCTGCGGCTTTACCCCAACGGAACTTATACGCTTTGTGCCGATCTGCTTTTCGAACAAGGTACATGGCGTTATGATGACAGAAAAAAAATAACGGTCTTTCATCCGGCTGTGAAAAACGAAGCTGCACAGGAACGTTATCTGGTTGATCAGGTGCTGCCGGGTAATAAAACACAATTCAGTTTTTATCATCAATACCCGCCCGATAAAGAAAATCCGGACGAAATGATTGATGTAAGATCCATCAGCAATCAATCAACCTACGATCCCTATCATCCTAACATGCATCTGTGGCGTAAAAAGCCTGAAAGCCCGGAGTCATCTCAACAGATTCGCAGCAGAGTATTGAGTTATCTGCAGTTTCTGAAGTCACTTTATTTTCATGCAAGTGAAAATGATTTGGAAAATGCAGGTGGCACCTGGTACCCCAAACCAATTCGTTTTTATAACAATAAAGTGAGTATGGCTTACGCAAACGAATTGAACGATTGGTATAATTGTTTTTATAATGATGCGCAGGGAATTGAAGGATACAAACTCATCAGCGGAGCTTTGATGAGAACTGCTATAAAAGGAGAAGATGATAACAGCCGGAACATAAATTGTGTAGAGCAGTTGCTGCAGCTGGTTGGTAAATAAACAATTGTTGTTTTTGCTTTCTGGTACAAATGATAACTTCGCTTTCCACTAATTATTGAACGAATCAAAACCATCAGGATATGAGTAAATTTTCAGCTTACAATTTCGCAGGAACAAAAGCATTGATCCGTGTTGACTTTAACGTTCCGCTTGATAAACAAACACAGGCCATTACAGATGATACAAGAATGACAGCTGCCATTCCTACCATTAAAAAAATATTGAACGATGGTGGAAGTGTGATTTTAATGAGTCATTTGGGCAGACCAAAGGATGGTCCGGAAGAAAAATCTTCTTTAAAACACCTCATTACACATCTGGGAAAATTGCTCGGAGAGGGTACACCTGTTTTATTTGCCAATGATTGTATTGGTGAACAGGCTTTTCTTACGTCGGGCATGATGCGTGCAGGTGAAGTATTGTTACTGGAAAATCTCCGCTTTTATAAAGAAGAAGAAAAAGGCGATGAAGGCTTTGCAAAAAAACTTGCACAACTGGGCGATGTATATATTAATGATGCATTTGGTACAGCTCACCGGGAGCATGCTTCCACTGCTGTGATTGCAAAATTCTTTCCGGCAGACAAAAAAATGTTTGGTTTATTAATGGAAAGTGAAGTAGCTGCAGCCGAAAAAGTTTTATTAAAAGCCGACAAACCTTTTACTGCAATTATTGGCGGAGCAAAAGTAAGCGACAAGATATTGATCCTAGAAAACTTACTGGAACGTGCAACCGATATCATCATTGGCGGTGGCATGGCTTATACGTTTATGAAAGCAATGGGCGGTGTTATTGGTAATTCTTTGTGTGAAGATGACCGTTTGGAAACAGCCAAAATGATTCTGGAGAAAGCAGAGGCAAAAGGAGTAAATATTCATTTGCCAAGCGATTCTGTTATTGCAGACAAGTTTGCAGCCGATGCAAATACTTCTGTTGCGCCCAGCAATCATATTCCGGATGGCTGGATGGGGTTAGATATTGGGGTGAATGCCTGCAACCAGTTCAGCAATGTACTGCATCATTCAAAAACCATTTTATGGAACGGCCCCATGGGTGTGTTTGAAATGGAAAAATTCCAGCACGGAACAAAAACTATTGCAGAGGCGGTTGCTGTGGCAACGCAGAACGGAGCTTTCAGTTTAGTGGGTGGCGGCGACAGTGTTGCAGCAGTAAACGATTTTGGGTTTGCAGATAAAGTAAGCTATATCTCTACTGGCGGTGGCGCCATGCTTGAGTTTTTTGAAGGAAAAGAATTGCCTGGAATTGCAGCAATGAATAAATAAACTGTTTTTATAATTTCATACCGACAGGGTGTCAGCTTTTAAAGCTCGGCACCCTTTGTGTTAATTAAAAATGATCTTGACAAATAAAATGTTTCGATTAAATTTATTCTACATTCAAATGCACTACTAGGTATAAAGTGTTGAATGCAGATTGTAACAAAAACTGAAAACATCACACTCATTATTCAATAAAACAAACACAAACATGAAACCCGGACGCATTATTACGATTGTTGTAGCTGTACTCTTGGCCTTTATTCTCTTTAGAGGTTGCAGCGGTTATAACGGACTGGTAAAGCAGGATGAAGTAGTAAAAGAGAAATGGAATAACGTACAAAGTGATTATCAGCGCAGAGCTGATCTTATTCCAAATCTTGTAAATACTGTAAAAGGCGAAGCAAACTTTGAACAGCAAACCTTGATCAATGTAATTGAGGCCCGTTCAAAAGCAACGAGTGTAAAAGTTGACCCTTCAAATATTACTCCTGAAAAGCTTGCCGAATTCCAACAGGCACAAAGTGGCGTAAGCAGTGCATTGAGCCGTTTACTGGCAGTAGTTGAAAGCTATCCGAATCTGAAAGCAAATGAAGGATTCCGGAATTTGCAAGTACAATTAGAGGGAACAGAAAACCGTATTAAAACTGCCCGTAATGATTTCAACGGTGCTGTAAAAGATTATAATACACAGGTACGTTCATTCCCTATGAATATTTTTGCAGGCATGTTTGGATTTAAAACCAAGGAAGGATTTGCTGCTGAACCAGGAAGTGATAAAGCTCCTGAAGTTAAATTCTGATCAAACAATAATGGGTATTTTTTCTTTCTTATTTAAACCGAAGGATTGGTTTACGCAAACAGAGCATGAAGCTATTGTGAATGCTATACGCTCAGCTGAGAAAAGAACATCCGGCGAAATTCGTGTGTTCATCGAAAGCCGCTGCAGTTATGTTGATCCGGTTGATCGTGCAGTGGAAGTCTTCTTTGGATTAAAAATGGAGCATACAGAAGATCGTAATGGCGTTGTACTTTACATTGCCATGAAGGATCATCAGCTGGCGGTGTTTGGCGATAAAGGCATTCATGAAAAAGTGGGTACAGCATTCTGGAATGCAGAAGTGCAGAAAATGCTCTCCTCTTTCAGGAAAGAAAATTATGCTGCCGGTATTGTGCAGATCATAACAGATATTGGCGAAGCATTGGTTTCGCATTTCCCCTACGAAAATGAAGACAGAAACGAATTACCCGATGATATTGTTTTTGGCCGATAAGTAATATGACAATCTATAAATCCACTATACTCAGTCTTGCATTTCTTTTTCTAACTGCTGTTGCATTAGCACAGGGGATAGAAAAATATATTCCTGCTGTTCCTAATCCGCCGAAACTGGTCAATGATTATATTGATGTGTTGAGTGCAGATCAGGAAGCAGCGCTGGAAAGAAAACTGGTGGCTTATGACGACAGCACATCTAATCAGTTTGTTGTTATTACTATTGCAGATATTGGCGATTATGATATTGGTGATTTTGCGATTGCACTTGGCCGTAAGTGGGGTGTGGGTGGTAAAGAGTTCAACAACGGATTAATCCTTGTTGTACTTATTGACAAAGAAAGAGGTAAGCGCAAAGTATGGATTGCAACCGGCTACGGACTGGAAGGTGCCATTCCTGATATTACCGCCAAACAAATTATTGAAGCGGATATTATTCCAAACTTTAAAGCCAATGATATTTACCGTGGGCTCGATGAAGGCACCAGCGATTTGATGCGTGCTGCCGCAGGTGAGTACAAAGCACCTGCAGGTTACAGCAACAGAAGAAAGGGAAAAGGTGGCGGTAGTTTATTAGGAGCATTTATTGTGTTCATTATTATTATGATTATTATATCAAAGATCAATCGTGGCGGTGGTGGTATGATGAGCCGCAGAGGTTACAGAAGCTGGGGTAATACGGTACCACCCATTTGGTTTGGCGGTGGTGGAGGAGGATTTGGTGGTGGAGGAAGCAGTGGCGGCGGAGGTTTTGGAGGCTTTGGTGGTGGTAGTTTTGGCGGTGGTGGTGCCGGAGGTGATTGGTAAAAATGTATGCACATGTAGTTAAACAAAAAGCCACTTCTATTGAAGTGGCTTTTTGTTTATAAGAGATGCGATCATTAGTTTTTAATCTTACTCTTTATGTAATCAATCTGTGCCTGTAGCACTTCTACATCTTCACCTGTTTTTTTCGCTGTCTCTTTTTTGCCGATGATTGATTTCAGAAAATTATCAAACAAGGGCCAAACGCCAAACTGTTCGGGAATGGCATCTCTGAATTTTACAATTTCATCTACACCTCTTTTTACATACTCTGTATTTTTTATGTTACCAATGAAGTTGGCAAACACAGGTGTTAAATTAAACTTTGCCTGCGTAAGTCCCATTTTACCATAAGCTGATGCAATTTCGTTAAACGAAGATTCATCATTGCTTTTAATAAGAACAGTAGCAACAGCTTCAACCAAACTTCCTTTCATCGTTTGCTTCGATAAACGTTTTGCTTCGGTTAAAGCAGCAGCCGCATCAATTTTTTCTAATGCAGTTAAAGCTGCGCCGCTTAAGGTATAAGAAGAATCGTTAAGCAATG
>JALHRP010000098.1 GCA_022841365.1 Chitinophagaceae bacterium
ACTGCTTTTAAATACCCTTTTGGATATTGCATGCAACCGGAAGTGCCTGATTCGCCTTCGAGTAAAATGGCGGCAATATTATTGGGACCTTCATAAGCGATCACCCGTTCCAGTGAGGCAATGGACTCTTTCAATAAATTTTCTTCACCATATTCCCAACGGTATAAATTGGGCAGATCAAAATGTACAAAGTTGGGTGCCTGTTGTGCATCCACTGGTAATTTACGTGGATCGCCGCCGGCAGATATAACGCCCATGGTTGCCCCATGATATGACTGGTAACGGGTTAATATTTTATGCCTGCCGGTTGACAGCCTTGCCAGCTTAATGCCATTTTCAATAGATGTAGCACCGCATAAAGTGAAGAATGATTTATTCAGATCACCGGGACAAATTTCCGCCAGTTTCTTGCCTAAATCGGCACGAACTTTTGTAACACAGCTGGGTGTTACATAGGCCACTTCCTGCATTTGCTTTACCACGGCCTCGGTTATACGCTGGTTACCGTGGCCAATGTTCATATTGATCAAACCGCTGGAGAAATCAATGATGCGGTTGCCATCGTAATCATATAAATACACGCCCTCTGCATATTTCACTGCAATGGGATTAGTGCCCTTTTGTTTGCTCCAGCTAAACAGGGTGTAGTCCTGGCTGTCGTTGATGATCTCCTGTGCTTCGGAGAGTGTTTGTGTTTGTGACATAGTATGTTCCCCCATCCCCTAAAGGGGCGTTTTTATTGTTAATTATTTTATTATTAATGTCATCGGTTTTTTCATTGAGACCTTGTTGTGTTACTTTCTTATTCATACCATTTGTAAACACCGAATCTTCCAAATCAGGCTTGGTTCTTTACCAATCAAAAATTGAAGCAAGCTGCATTAATTGGGATGAACTTCCAGGCTTAGGGCCTATGTTGCATATTAGTACACAGTTCAGGTGAATGATTCTAAAATAGAAACAGCTAACAGTATCCCGTAAGTAAAAATTCTTGCACCAAATAAAATGAACGCCTGCAATAAATAAAAGAACTTCAATCTGTCAGGTTCTACAGTTCCCCCTTTAGGGGGCCGGAGGGGGTTAACTCATCCAGTTCACCCCGGCTTCCGCATTCCACTTTGTTGTGCTCTTCTTCAGCTTCGTCCAGAACTCAATAGAACTTTTACCAGTGATATCACCTACACCAAATTTGCTTTCATTCCAGCCACCAAAACTGAATGGCTCACGGGGCACAGGCACACCTACATTCACACCGATCATACCGGCACTGGCACGGTCGATGATGTAACGGGCCATACCACCATTTTGGGTGAATACGCTGGCCGCATTGCCGTAAGGGTTGGCATTCTCAATGGCCAGGGCTTCGTCTACCGTATTGGTACGGATGATAGAAATAACCGGCCCGAAAATCTCTTCTTTCGCCACACTCATGCCGGGTGTTACATAATCAATAACGGTGGGGCCTACGTAGTTTCCGTTTTCTTTACCTGCAACTGTTGGATTGCGGCCATCCACCAAAATTTTAGCGCCATCTTTTTCAGCTTCACCAATATATCTCTCAATGCGTTCTTTACTTTCTTTGCTGATAACCGCACCCAGGTTTTCTCCGGGAACAATCTTTCTTGCTTCTTCACAAATTTTGTCAACGATGGCATCCACATTACCCACACCGATCATGGCACTGGCAGCCATACAACGCTGGCCTGCACAACCACTCATGCTGGCGGCCACATTCTGTGCGGTCATTCCGGGAATGGCATCAGGCAATACCATCAAATGATTTTTTGCACCACCTAAAGCAAGGCAACGCTTATAATTAGAGGTTGCCCGCTGGTAAACGATCTTGGCAACTTTAGTGGAGCCAACAAAAGATACTGCTTCAATATCCGGATGGTCGCAAATGCCATTCACAATTTCCACATCTCCATGCACCACGTTAAAAACACCATCAGGCAAACCCGCTTCTTTTAATAACTCTGCCAAACGGCCACAACTCAAAGGCACTTTTTCTGAAGGCTTTATGATCATGCAGTTTCCTAAAGCAATAGCGTTGGGTAATGTCCAGTTGGGCACCATACTGGGGAAATTAAAGGGTACAATAGAGGCTACAACCCCCAAGGGCACATGCTCGGTTCTGCATTCAACCCCACGGCTTACTTCCAGTACTTCGCCAGTTACCAATTGTGGTAAGGATGTGGCAAATTCGGTGAGTTCAATACACTTCTCAATTTCAGCAACGGACTCTCCGTATGTCTTTCCATTTTCTTCGCTGCAGAGTTCGGCCAGTTCTTTCAAATGCTTTTCTAATAATGTTTTATAGCGAAAGAAAACCTGCACTCTTTCCTTTATAGGTGTTCGGCTCCAGGCTGGAAAGGCTTTTTTTGCCGCAGCCACGGCCGTATTCAAATCAGTTGTATTACTCATGGGAACAGTTGATAACAGTGTTCCGTCGATAGGAGAAACCACATCCATCGTCCTGGTGGAAGTACCATCTGTAAATTGGCCATTGATGTAGTTTTTAATTGCTTTGTATTTCATTTGTAGTCTTTTATTTTTTACGTCTTATTTTATTTCAGGTGAAAAATTTTCTTGCTATACAGGCGGTTTAGCCTTGAACTTACAGCTCTATCCTACAATTATTTTTGCCAAACTAAAAAATTTGCAGAAATTAGAGGTCTAAAGTAAAATTATTTTATCAACTGTCAAAATTTGGGGGCCATTTTATTACTAAATGTTGCATATTTGCCCAAAGAGTAACCATGCAAAAAATAAACGGCTCCCTCGATGAACTTGACTTTTCTATTCTCTCTTATTTACAACAGGACGGAAGGATGTCATTTACTGTTATTGCCGAAAAGTTAGGTGTTTCTATCGGAACTGTCAGAACAAGGTTTAATAAATTAATTGAAGACCGTACAATTAATATTGTGGGCAGGGTTGATCCTGATAAAGTTGGCTTTCGGTCCTATGCACACATCGCTGTTTATGTAAGGCCGGCAACATTAAAGGAAAAGGTAGCGCAGCAGATCATGGGTATGCCCGAAGTGAGTTTTTTGGCTATGACCAGCGGGGATTATGACCTCGAAGTGGATGTGATGTGCAGGGACAACGATCACCTGGTAAAATTTGTAAATGAACTGAGCGATATCAATGGCGTGAACCAAACGAAGACAACGATTTATTTTAAAGTGTATAAATATGCACAACCGGATCTGAATTTGTTGAAGTAAACCCCTCTGCCTCCCTTAGCTAACGGAGGAACTAAGGCAAGAGTTCAATAATTTTAATTATTATTCTGATAATTAGAGTAGCTGTGATATTGTTGATAAAAGAACGATTGTAGAAATGCTAAATTACAAAAGCTAAATTATAAAAATAAAAGCCTGGCCTCCCTCTCTCTTCAGGAGAGGGAACGAGGGTGAGGTAAAATGATTGCTTATGAGTAAAATTCCCGAATCAGAATTGATCATCACCAGCCGTGGCGCAATCTATCATCTGGATCTGCGCCCGGAAGAGTTAGCCCCCACCGTGATATTGGTGGGCGACCCTGACAGGGTAAAAAAAGTAAGTAAACATTTCGACCGTATTGATCACCAGTTGCAGCATAGGGAGTTTATCACACATACTGGCTTTATCGGCAGTAAAAGGATATCCGTTTTATCAACCGGCATTGGCCCCGACAATATTGACATTGCGTTGAACGAACTGGATGCATTGGTGAATATTGATTTTGAAACAAGGGAAGTAAAACCACAAATCAGTTCGCTCAATATTGTCCGCTTTGGTACATCGGGTGCCCTGCAGGCTGATATCCCGGTTGACAGTTTTGTTGCTGGTACCCATGGGTTGGGTTTTGATAACTTGCTGAACTATTATGCCTATGATAAAACAGCAGAAGAAATTGAACTGGTGGAAGCTTTTGTAAAACATACTGGCCTGTCACCCAACATAACAGTACCGTATGTATCAAAAGGAAGTGAAACGCTGCTGAACAAATTTCCTAACGAAGCATATCATAAAGGCATTACCGTAACCTGCCCGGGGTTTTATGGCCCCCAGGGAAGGATATTGCGTTTGCCTGTGGCAGCACCTGGCCTAATTAACAAACTCACAGATTTTAAACATGGAGACGATTTTATCAGCAATTTTGAGATGGAAACATCAGCCATATATGGTTTAGGCAAATTGCTCGGGCATCATTGCTTAAGCATAAATGTGATCGTAGCCAACCGTGTGGTGCAGCAATTTTCAAAAGACAGCAATGCAGCGGTGGAGAAGATGATCAAAACTTCATTGGAATATTTGATATCTTAACGTTGCAACGTTTAAAACGTTTAAGACGTTTAAACGTTCAAAAAATACAAGGTCTTCAACGAATTAAACGACATTCAACGAATTAAACGACTTAAACGATTCTCATGGTTGTAACAAAATCAATTCCCGACTTTTCCCTGTCACCACATATTGACCAGGTGGGTGTGGAAGAAAGAGCCAAACGTTTTACTACCCGTAGTATAAAGAACGAGACCAAGATCAATGGCCTTAAGTTAGCGCTTAACATGATAGACCTTACCACACTGGAAGGTAAAGACACCGATGGAAAAGTAAAACAGCTTTGTTATAAAGCACAACATTTACATGACTCCTATCCTGGTTTGCCAACGGTGGCTGCCGTATGTGTATATCCCAGCATGGTAAAGATCGCAAAAAAAGCATTGGGTGATTCCGGTGTAAAAGTAGCTTCTGTATCAACGGCTTTCCCCAGCGGGCAGGCGCCGAGGGATGTAAAGATCCGGGATACCAAATTTGCAGTGAGCGAAGGCGCTGATGAAATTGACATGGTGATATCGAGAGGCAAATTCCACATGGGTGAATACAATTTTGTGTATGATGAAATAGCTGCGGTAAAAGAAGCCTGTGGGGATGCAAGATTAAAAGTGATCTTAGAAACCGGCGAACTGGTTACCTATGACAAAGTAAGAAGAGCTAGCGACATAGCGATGTATGCAGGCGCAGATTTTATCAAGACTTCCACAGGTAAAATTTCACCTGCGGCCACCATGCCGGTTACACTGGTCATGCTGGAAGCCATCCGTGATTTTTATTATAAAACAGGGAAGAAAATTGCGATGAAACCAGCCGGGGGAATTTCAAAAGCAAAACTGGCGCTGCATTATTTGGTGATGCTGAATGAAGTATTAGGCGAAGAATGGATGAACAACGAATGGTTCCGTTTTGGTGCCAGCAGTCTGGCAAATGATATTCTGATGCAGTTGATGAAACAGAAGACCGGGGTTTATCAGTCAGCAGATTATTTTAGTGTGGATTAATTTAAGCCCTGAAAGGGCGGCATATCATAACGATGGGCACAGCCCGTCGAAAAAAAACAGAAAATGGCAAAAGCAACAAAAAATAACACGATAAAATTAAAGTTTGATTCAGCAAGAAATTTAGCACCCGCTCCTGAAAGTAAGAGCGCTGCAAAAATTAATGAGCGCTACGAACTGTTCATCGATGGTAAATTCCAAAAACCATTGAGCAAAAAATATTTTGCTACCATTAACCCTGCAACGGAGGAAAAATTAAGTGAAGTGGCTGATGCTAATACTGCTGATGTAAACAAAGCAGTGGAAGCAGCCAGGAATGCGTATGACAAATACTGGAAGAAAACGTCGCCCAAAGAAAGAGCAAAATATATTTACCGCATTGCCAGGATGGTACAGGAACGGGCAAGGGAACTAGCGATCATTGAAACATTGGATGGCGGCAAACCTATCCGGGAAAGCCGTGATTTTGATGTGCCAACTGCAGCCAACCATTTCTTTTATTATGCAGGCTGGGCAGATAAACTTGAGTATGCTTTTCCTAACAGGAACGCAGAGCCGCTTGGCGTGGCAGGCCAGATCATTCCCTGGAATTTCCCCTTATTAATGGCAGCATGGAAAATTGCGCCGGCATTGGCAACAGGCAATACGGTTGTTTTAAAACCGGCAGAAGGCACACCATTAACGGCATTAAAACTGGCTGAAATTATACAGGAGGCCGATCTGCCTCCCGGTGTTGTAAACATCATCACGGGCGCTGGCGAAACAGGCGCAGCCATTGTAAATCACCCGGATATTAATAAAATTGCCTTTACTGGTTCTACCAATGTTGGTAAGATCATTCAGAAAGCCATTGCAGGCACCAACAAAAAAGCAACGCTTGAATTAGGCGGAAAAGCTGCCAACATCATATTTGATGACGCACCGCTTGACCAGGCTGTGGAAGGTGTGATCAATGGTATCTATTTTAACCAGGGGCATGTTTGTTGTGCAGGCTCCAGGTTATTTGTGCAGGAATCCGTTGCAAAAATTGTGATTCAAAAATTAAAAGACAGGATGGAAAGCCTGATCGTTGGCGACCCGATGGATAAGAACACTGACATCGGTGCCATCAATTCAAAAGAACAATTAAACATCATCCATAATTATTTAGCCATCGGGCAAAAAGAAGGCGCAGCCATGTACCAGAGCAGTTGCGCCATTCCTAAAAAAGGGTTCTTCTGCCGCCCAACGATATTTACGGATGTGGCGCAAAGCAGCCGCATTGCACAGGAAGAAATTTTTGGCCCGGTATTGACCATCCAAACATTCCGTACAGAAGATGAAGTACTGGAAAAAGCAAATAACACTCCTTTTGGGCTAAGCGCCGGCGTTTGGACGGATAAAGGCTCTAAGATCTTCAACATGACAACAAAACTGAGGGCAGGTGTTGTGTGGGCAAATACATATAACAAGTTTGATCCAACTTCTCCTTTTGGCGGTTATAAAGAAAGCGGTTTTGGAAGAGAAGGTGGATTGCATGGGTTGGCAGCTTATATAAATCTTGTTTAAAGTTTAATAGTTTAAGGTTTAAAGTTAATTAAAATGCTGGCCATAATACTCTTTTAAACTATACCTTAATTTGAAAAAAGATACAAGTAATTAGTTTACGCTTAACAACTTTAGACCTGAAACTTTAAACTCAAAAAAATGGCCACAATAAAAGCATTTAAAGACATTGAAAGCTGGAAAAAAGCAAGAGAAGTTTGCAGAATAATCGGAGAAATTATTGACGCAGGGAATTTTAAAAAGAGTTATAGGTTAATTAATCAGATTGAAGGTTCTTCGGGTTCAATAATGGATAATATTGCTGAAGGTTTTGAGAGAGGTACCAGGGCCGAGTTCATTCAGTTTTTAGGGTATGCAAAGGGATCTTGCGGAGAATTAAGATCGCAATTGTATAGATCAATTGATAGAAATTATATAAGCGCTGAAGTTTTTGAGGAACTTAAAACACTTGTTTTACAAATAAGTGGATTAATCCAAAATTTTATTTTATATCTGCAAAACAGTGAAGTGTCAGGTGTAAGAAAGAAGGTTGCTTCCAAATAAACTTTAAACTTTAGACTTTAAACTATTAAACATGAAGTATGACTAGATTAGAAATTCTGAAAACCTACAAAATATACATCGGCGGCCAGTTCCCAAGAACTGAATCGGGAAGGTATTATATTGCTACAAACAAGAAGGGTGAAAACCTGGCCAACGTTTGCCTGGGATCAAGAAAAGATTTCAGGGATGCGGTTGTGGCTGCCCGTAATGCTTTTGGCGGCTGGAGCGGCCGGGCTGCTTTTAACCGTGGGCAAATTTTGTATCGCATTGCCGAAATGCTGGAAGGCAGAAAAGCTCAGTTCATTGATGAATTAATAAAACAGGATGCAACCAAAGTACAGGCAGAAAATGAAGTAAACCTTTGTATTGACCGGTTGATCTATTACAGCGGCTGGTGCGATAAATTCCAGCAACTATTCAGTTCTGTAAACCCGGTAGCATCATCGCATTTTAATTTTTCGGTACCCGAACCAACCGGTGTGGTTGCGGCTATTGCTCCTCAAAGTGATTCTTTATTGGGATTGGTTTCTGTAATCGCCCCAATCATCGCTGGAGGCAATACCTGCATCGTTTTAGCATCCACAACAAAACCACTTT
>JALHRP010000099.1 GCA_022841365.1 Chitinophagaceae bacterium
GTAGCTCCCGATAAGTTGGCAGATACGGAGGTATACTCGTCATCTTTCAGTTGATCCAACACATTTGTAAGCTGTACAAAAGAATCTTTAATCGCTTTTATTAATTCCATGTTATAAGGTTCTCTAAAATTAAATTTTTTTGGCTAAAACGTTCAGTTTTACTTTCAATTCATTTGAGATGGTATTTTTTCCGCCAATACCAAAATCTCTGCGCTTTATTTTAAACTCTCCTTTAAAACGAAACGCCCCTGCTTCGGGCGTAACAGTAAATGGAATGAAAACCTGCTGTGTTTTATCTTTTATGGTGAGCGATGCAAAAAGTACAAAATAACCGGGTGTTGAAGATTTTGCAACTTTAACGGAAACCAGTTTCATCAGCGGATACTTGTTCACAAAAAAATAATCCTCACCTCTCAGATGTTTGTCTCTTACAGCATTTTCTGTATTAATTGTTGATGATTGAACGGTTACCTGAAAAGCAGATGATGAAAGATTTTTTTCATCAAACAGAATTTGTCCCTGCAGGCCTTTCACTACACCGTCTACATCAAAACCCAGATTTGAAATTTCAAATGTTACAGATGATTGCTGATCAACCGGTGTATAATTTTGCGCTATGCTGACAGCAGCACGCAACAGAAAAAAAACAGTGCATATAAATTTTGTAACTGTCATTTAGTTTAATTGATACGTTACACCCACTAAGAAAGCCGATACTTTATTTCTGAAACGGTCGTTTGGCTCAGGCGTTTGCTGTATTTTGATATTGCTGGTATACTCTGTAAATAAAAACTGAAAGCCGGCTTTTACGCCTACAACTTTATTGATTTTGTACATAAAAAATAATTCTGAATTAAGCGTTCCTCTGTCGTTATCACTAACCAGCAATGCATTAAAAGCCGTAGGCTTTGCAGTAAATGGAACAGCCGATGGATTGCTGCTGCTGATAAACTGCGGTGTGACCGTTTTTCCAAACGTAAAACCTATTGCATCAATATTAAATCCTGCATACAGTTTTTTAGTAATGCTGTAGCCGAAGTTAAGCGAAAGATTCAAGGCATTTGTTTGTGATGAACGTATTTGAACAGAATCAATATTTTCCTGAATGTTTTCAATAAAAAAAACAGCCGGACCTGTTTTACCCGATGTGAGTTTAGCAGGTGCGGTAATAAAATATTTATTTTTCCCAAAGTAGGATGTGTAGCGCAAACCCAACCCAACATCAAGTTTGTCTTTCTTGCCCGGTTTCCAGTTGTACACATAAGCTGCTGCTGCGGTTCCCTGAGCGGCACCAACAGACCCTGTTACATCTAACCATGAACTGTGCTGTTTCATTTTATCCTGCGCCAACAAACCTTTCATGAAAGGAATTACGCAAATCAATAACAGAAAGATGTTTTTTCTCATTGCTTTTGTGGTATAAATTTTAAAATAAGTGTACGTAGCTGATCCTGAAAAACAAACAACAGGATAGCGCAGCTGATAAACACAACCAATGCATAAATAAACAGTAATCCGCCATCACCCTTAATTTCAATACCAAGTTTGGTGAAATGAAAAAATAAAGCCCCACCCATTAATCCCATGCCAAGTAAAGCGCCCAATGCAGTAGTACGTGGCCACAACAGCAGGATGGCTGCAATCAACTCAAATACACCGGTTCCTATGCGGCCCCATGGTTCCATACCCAGTGTACTGAAAATATAAACAGACTCTTCGCTGCCGCTAAACTTAAAAAATAACGTTTGCAACATAATAACGGCAGCTGCCAGACGCAGAATCCAAAACAATACATGAAGTGGTTTAATGATAGACATGATACTGATGATTGAAAGTTGATTAAGATTTTTTAACAACCGGCCATTTTACATTAGCTGAGTCAATGTAAGCGGCTCTGTTTTTATTCCATATTTCTTTTACTTTTTGATTGTAATTAAAATACAGTTTATCAGAAAGTATAACCCATGTATCAGCCTGCGATGATGCTTTATAGCCACGGGAAGCACCATAGGAACAGTAGCCCCCATAAGCCGGTTCGTACTTTTCCGGTGAACGTTTAAAACTGTCGAGATGCTGTTGCGTGGAAAACAACCAGGTTGTTTCTTTCCAGTAAAATGAAAATGTTTCACTTCCTTTCACCGGTTTTGCTTCAGTAAAAAAAGAGACCACGTCATATCCGTTTACAGCTATCCCCGAGGGAGCATATATTTCCGGCTTTTGTGCATAACTGAATAGTGTAATCAGCAATAAAGCCATTGTTATTGAAAGAAGTTTCATGTTGCTTATTTATAAATTTTTAACCAGTTCATATCTGCTTTTGCTTTGAGCACAGCTTCATCTTTGTTCCATGTTTTTAAAGTATTGTTGAATAATTTATTATAAAACAGATACAGTTTGCCATTTACAATTTTAAATGTTTCAGGATCTATTTCTACCTTTTCGCCGGTTGCTCCCATGGCATAAGCACACCAGCCTCCGTACTGCGGTTCATACTTTGCAGGATTTTTTTTAAACTCTTCTTTATTTGCATTATTGGCAAATCTGTATTTCACTCCCTGGTGAATAACAGTGTGCTCATAATTTCCTTTAATGGCTTTGTTTGAAATAAAATAAGCAACTACATCATAACCCTGTACAGCTAACCCGTTGCTGAGATTAAAACCGGAGAGCCGTTTCTGATCCTGTGCAATAACATGTAGCGAAGTGCATAATAGCATGATGAAGGATGCCAGCAGAATAATTTTTTGTTTCATTTGTTTTATTATGAAACAAAACTATGTAAGGCAGAAAGCCTTCTTTGTCGGCTATCCGACAGCAAGGCTCTTTTGCAGAGATTTAACAGAAGGGATTTTTATTAACTGCCTTGTTACTGAAATATAACCAGCATGCTCTAACTCATTCAGCATGGTCGTAACAGTTTGCCGGCTGCTGCCGATGAGCTGTGCTATATCTTCGTGTGTAAGAAAATTCTGAATGGTATACTGATCTGCATCGGTACTCTCCCCTTCTTCTTTAGCCAGCATCATTAAAAAATGAATGAGACGTGTTTTGATGTCTTTATGTAAAAGATTCAACAATCGGTTTTCAAATTTGCGGAGTTTTTGCCCCACCTGTTTACTGAAATGAAAAGCAATCTCCGGTTTTTTCTTCAGCAGTTTTTCAAAATCTTCAATATTAAATGCACAAAGTGAAACATCACTTTTGTAAGCCTGCGCAAACTCGCCGTTTAAATTGTTTGGCTCCAGAGAAAACTGACCGAATACTTCGCCCTCCCTTATGATTTCTTTTACCACTTCTTTTCCTTCATCATCAATATAACCAATTTTGATGGTGCCTCCTTTGAGAAAGTAGAGTTTGTTGTGAAAGGCCGAATCGAAATAAACATAATTGCCCTTTTCTGCTTCAATGAAATGATGAACAAGATTCAACTCTTCATATTCCTCATCCGTAATATGAGAGAACAAGTCGTAATTGCGGATCAGCAGAAATTTGTTATCGGCGTTCATAATTTATACACTGAAATTAATCATATTCCTGCAGCAATTTAAAATGCTTCTGCGATTGCTTTAAAAAACGATAGCCTTTTTGAAAGCTCCAGTAAGGATATCCATTTCGGTTATTGTAATAGCTTATTTCATACAGCGCTTTCCAGTGTTTCAGGATTTCAAAGTAAGCCTCCGTGAGTTTCATACCACAGTCATAAATATGATTTGGTTCAGCTCCGCATCCGTTATATTCCAGTATCATAAAATTTTTCCCTGCCTTGAGATCTTCAATGGAGGTTGTTTTGATATCGTACCGGCCGTAATAAAAATGTTTGGAGTAATGACTCAACTGATCAAACACCTGATGTAGTTTTTCATCAATCTCGGCATGCAAATTGGTAAAATGCGCCCCACGGTTATGGTTCCCTGCGTAGGATAAATAAAAAATATGATCTTTTTCAATTACCCTGTTGAACCTGTGCCCATGTCTGCCCTTCATTTCTTCAACACGAAATTTAGCACGGGGGTGCTGTTCAATTAATTGTTCCAGTGTTAATACTCCATCTCCTTTTACATGCAGCAATTCTTTGTAAATAAATCCGCTGACCGTTCCTTTTTGCTGTGCCGGGTGGCGGTAATAAAACACACTTACTTCAACAGGCAGTTCTATTAAATCCTGCACAATATATTCAACCGGTATACGCTCATGGTATTTACGAAGCTGTTCTTCTGTATCAATTTTTCTGAATAATATTCCCTTCATGCCCACATCAGGCTTAACAATAAACGGATATTGAAAACCTGCCTGCTCAATATGCGTTTTTACTTCATCAAAAGAAAGCGTATGCAAAATATAAATGGTACGTGGTACAGTGTGTGGCGGCAACTGATCATACATTTCTTTTTTCCCTTCCCCTTCAAATCCACCAAATGCAATGGTTGGGTTGGATGGTGTAAAAAACCACACAGCCCTGCTTTTGATCATATACCAAACCCATACAAAGCTGATGGGAAAGTAAATGAGGGCAAAGGGCCACAACTCCCAATTCGTCAATCGTTCAGTTATTTTTTTAAACATGAGCGTCAAAGATAACAGGCTGCAGGAATATTTGAGCAGGGGCCATTTGAAAGCCTTCAGTTCTACCTGAAATAAAATAATGTACAGGTCATGTAAACAGATTCAACTGCAGCAGAAAATTTTATCAGTGTTGATTCATTGCTTTTGCCCTAGTTTTGAAAAAAATCTTTTGCATGCATGTACCATCCATGGCTGAGATGATGGCCAATAATGAAACTCCTGAAATATTATTCTGGGTTGGCTGTGCCGGCAGTTTTGATCAACGGGCGCAGAAAATCACCAAAGCTTTTGCTGCCATACTGAATAAGGTTGGGATCAGATTTGCTATTCTGGGTAAAGAAGAAATGTGTACCGGAGATCCTGCACGCAGAGCAGGGAATGAATTTCTTTTTCAGATGATGGCCTATAATAATATACAGGTGCTCAATGGTTATGGTATCAAAAAAATTGTTACAGCCTGTCCGCATTGTTTTAATACATTAAAAAATGAATACCCCGCTTTGGGTGGCAGCTATGAAGTCATTCATCATACCACACTAATACAGCAGCTTATTGATGAAGGAAAGTTGAAATTAAAAGAAGGTGGTTCGTTTAAAGGAAAGAAGATTACATATCACGACAGTTGTTATCTGGGAAGAACAAACAATATTTATGAAGCCCCACGTAAAGTACTGGAAGCGCTGGATGCTGAACTGGTTGAAATGAAACGTTGCCGCAGCAATGGACTGTGCTGTGGTGCAGGGGGTGCACAAATGTTTAAAGAAGAAGAGAAAGGTGAAAGCAGAGTAAACAGAGAACGAACGTTTGAAGCAATTGAAACAGGAGCCGGTATTATTGCAGCTGCCTGTCCGTTTTGTAATACGATGATGACGGATGGTGTAAAGGTTGCTGAAAAAGAAGAACAGGTGCAGGTACTGGATATTGCTGAACTGATTGCAGCCGGCATATAAACCTGCATCTTTTATAAGCTGTTAATTCCATCACGAATGAAACGCCTCCTTACAAGTTTTAACTGGAAGAATTTTTTGCAGCGCATGCTGCTCTTCTTTCTGGTATTCCTGATAATTCGTGTGTTGGTTGATTTTATTGAACGGGATATTTCCTGGAACCGGATTGTACAACAAAGCCTCAGCCGCTATCTTATTTTTGGAATGATCCTTGGCCTGCTGGATTCGGATACATGGCTGCTGAATAATAAGGAAGGAACAAAAAAAGAAGAACCCGTTCGTTTTACAAATTTCAGAGCTGCTCTTTTTCATTATGCCGGCGTTGCTTTTTTTATTTCTCTGCTTTGCGGTATTATTCTCATACTCATCAATTTTATTCGCTGGGGAATTGGAGCTGCCGGTTCAGCAAAAGACAATCCCCTTTTTCCTGATTGGAATAAATACCTGCTGGTAACTGCCGTTATTGGAATTTGTTTTGCGGCTTACGATGCATTCAGAAATTATAACCGGTTACGGAAGAACAACGCACAAAAATAAATCATCCGGTTTTTAAAAAGAATCACTGCTGTACCTTTGCAAAATGAACTTAGCATACAAACATCTCCTGCCTGCCGATTTTGCTCCCGATTCAAGAGTATGGGTATACCAATGCAGCCGGCTTTTTTTTATGAGCGAAGTGTTGCAGGTTGAAGATTTGCTGAATCACTTTACCGCAAACTGGAAAAGCCACGGTACACCTGTAAAAGGTTTTGCCACTGTTTTCTTTGGGCAGTTTATTATTCTGATGGCAGATGAGAGGGCAACAGGTGTAAGCGGGTGCAGTACCGACAGCAGCGTAAGGCTGATAAAAGAAATTGAGCAACTATATAAGGTATCGTTATTTGAACGGCAGAACCTTGCCTTTGTTCTAAAAGAGAAAGTAGAGTTGCTTCCGTTAAGCCAATTACAATATGCAGCAGACCATGGGTTTATTAACGGCAACACGTTGTACTTTAATAACCTGGTTCAAACAAAAGAAGAGCTGGAAAATAACTGGATTATTCCCGTTAAAGAAAGCTGGCTCACAAAAAAAATAGCCATCAGGCAGGATTAATTCCACAGCCCTGTTTCCACTTATCCTCAGTACCACTTTCCGGCATACAGTTGACACCCTGTAAACAACCATTTATACCCCTTTTTTTACAGCTCAACAGCCGTGTTATTGTCTTAACATTTTGTTGTTGCCATCTATCCATTCTCAGCTTTCTTTCATCCATTAATCAACGGAATTTTATAGAGCAGATGTAACAATTGAAGTCGTTCATCGTCACATATGCATCAGATCTTTGAAAGAAAACAGAACCAGGCAGACTAAACTCTCAGTATTTATCTAATTTTCAAAATTTTTTGAAAATTTAGTTGGAAGATAGTTCTACCTGTTGTAACTTTGCATCGTCAAACAAAAAAAGGTACCCAAAGCTCCGGTTAATACAGAAACACCGCCTTTGACAGTTTACTTCGAAACATTAATCCCTGCTAAACTGCACGTTGACAGGTACCACGGTTAAAACAACCAAAACAACAACAACGATTTTGCCTTGATGGCCGGTTAAATTGAAAAATGAACCATTCATCAGCTTATAAAGCCAAACAAGGTATTATGTATTGCAAAGTACCAGTTTTAAATAGTATCTTTGTTATACAATTGAAAGAATAAAAACCCGAAAGGGGTAACGATAAGAACCTTAAACATCAAAAAAACAGATGAAAACAAAATTAACAGTGAACACCGGAACTACCGGAACACTTAAACAGAACAGAAATTTAACCGGCAGATTAATGCGCTTTACAGCAACTTTATTTTTAGCAGGTTTTGCCTTTGGAGCAATGTCTTTTACACAGGAAGACACAACAAAAAAAGAAGAAGAAAAAACCATTACACAGATTACTTCTGCAAAAGCAGACAGCTGTTGCACTATTACTTTTGTAAGTGGTATTCAACACATAGTAATTACAAACAGGAATCCGTTTAATGCTGATGTACGTATAAATGATATGGACATCAATACATGGGTGAACAGTATGATGGCCTATTCTTATAAGAAAATTCAGGTTTCATCTATGGGCCTGGCAGATAATAAGATTGATGCTCAGTTTACAAAAACTGAAATGTTGAACCGTAAATTGGCCGTTGCTTACACTAAAAACCTTGAAATGGAAACATCTGCAGCAGATGTTGAATTAATGGATGTGTTTAACAAAAACGTAGCAGCGCCTTTGTACAGCAGACAATTAACTGCTCAAGCAGTGGAAGCAGACCGTTTAACAGATGTAAGCTTTAATGATGAAGCCGAAAACAAGGTAAAAGCGGTACAGTTTGGTAAATCAATCCGTACAGAAAA
>JALHRP010000100.1 GCA_022841365.1 Chitinophagaceae bacterium
CAGATTATTTTACATCATTTGTTTTTATTTGATCATTGCAGGTTTTGTTGTAATGATATTGTCCCTTTGTATATGCACGCTGTTGTTTCCAGTGATGTCTTCCAATACCTGCACTTAACCCTATTACTGTAAGGATAGCTGTGCTTATACCAATGATCCATAATGTGCTTCTTTTCATTGCGGGTGATTTACTTCGTTACGTGTTTAGTTGATATCAATGTTTCGGTCGTTCTGCCTGTTAAACATTTCTGTTTCCATTTTATCCATGAACGATTTGCGTTCAGCGGGATCCATACTTTGCCAACGTTTGGCAAATGCATAGCGTTTCTGCGGATCAATACCTGAGCCCCAACCTCCCCCATGCCAACGGCTGCCTCTTCCGCCAACGAGACGAAAGATGGCGCCGATGAGCAAAAAGAAAACAACTGTTTTGATGATGAGGAATGGCATAATGAAAATGGCCACGCCTGCAAGGATACCTGCAAGCACAACTCTGAAAATTTGTTTTGTCATTGTATAATGTGTTGTTTGATTTTTGATTTCTTCCTGTATAGATGAAGACGGGCAGAAGAAATAAATACTTTAATCGTTTGAAAATATTTATTGATGATGCATCATGGCTAAAGCCAAATCTGTTTATAAACAACTAACCCGGGCCTTAAGGCCCGGGTTACAATAAAAATCGCTCGATGGCTTTAGCCATGATTGAACTAATTACATTATTCTGCCTGTTCATTTTTATTTGATGATGCCTGATTGCTGCTGTCAGGATATTTTCCACATCTTCTTTGCCACTCCTGTTTAAAACGAAGTTTTTCATCATCACTCATTGCTGCCCATTTTTGTTTCGATGGACGGCCGCTCCATCGGCCCCCTCCTTTTCCACCACCAAATCCTCCTACTAAAATTCTGCTCAGCACCAACAGACCAAGTCCCTGCCAGAAGCTGATCACTCCTGCACCTGCTGCGGGTACAAGGATGGCATTCCATAATGCAGTGACTACCCAACCAAAAAATAAAATGGCGGCTGCAACTACAAAGGGGATCAGCACAAACCATTTTTTGTTACGATGCATCATTGTCTTAAAGTTTAATCGTTTAAAAATTCATTGTATAAATTCTCAAGCCGGTTACGCAGGTGCATAACAGCGTATCGTTTACGGGAAATAATTGTCTTAAGGTTTTCGTTTTCTCTGTCGGCAATTTCTTGAAGGGTTATTTCTTCCAGTTCATTCCAGATAAATACATTTCGTTGGTTGGCGGGTAACTCTTCCAGTGCATCCATCAACGCATCCCAAAACATACGCTGCATGGAAATGGTCTCTGCTGTTTCGTCTCTGTCTTGTAACAATAATGAAAAGAATGAAACTCCTTCCTCATCTTCGTAACTAAAATCCTCCAGCGAACTTTCCTGTTTTTTTCTCGATCGGTCAATGATACGATTCCTTGCTACACGGTATAACCAGCCACTGATGCTGTCGATGGTTTCTACGGCAGGCAGTTTACTCAACTGATACCACACATCCTGCAGAATATCTTCGGCATCCTCATCCGATTTTACACGGCTTCGTATAAAACCAAATAACTGCTTGCCGTAGCTGCTGATTGCCTGTATAATATTTTGTTGCCGGGCCATTGCCTCCATGCCATCGTTCATTTGATAAGGAAGACGACGGGCTCTTGATTTTACTTTAAAGATGCGGAAAAGAAACAGAAACAGGCCTTTTGCATTCAGGCAAATCCATCGCATCAAACCCTCAGAAACAAGCTTTTGGATTTCTATACACAACCGGCTTCCACAGCCGCATTTTTGCCCTCATTCCCCTATCTTTGCCGTCCTTCAAAAAATTCAACAACATAGAATAATCGCTTATGGAGAATTTGATTTATCTCGTTCCCGCTATGGCAGTCGTTGGACTGTTGTACATGTTTATTAAGTTCAGCTGGGTGTCTAAACAGGAAGCCGGCAACGAACGCATGCAGGAAATCAGTAATTATATTGCTGAAGGTGCAATGGCCTTCTTAAAAGCCGAGTGGAAAGTGCTTGGCTATTTTGTGGTAATTGTAGCTATTCTGCTGGGTGTAATGTCAATGGCCAATGAAAACAGTCACTGGAGCATTGCCCTTGCATTTGTAATGGGTGCTGTATTCAGTGCAACTGCCGGTTATATCGGGATGAAGATTGCAACAAAAAGTAACGTTCGTACTGCACATGCAGCACGCACCAGTTTAAGCAAAGCATTGAGCGTGTCGTTCACCGGTGGTTCTGTTATGGGACTCGGTGTGGCAGGTTTAGCCGTGCTTGGCCTAGGTGGTTTATTTATTATTCTCAAAGCCATTTTTGTTCCTGCGGGGGCAGATGTAAATGGTGCAGATATGCTCAGAACTATTGAAGTGCTTACCGGCTTTTCACTGGGTGCTGAGTCTATTGCCCTGTTTGCCCGTGTGGGTGGTGGTATTTATACAAAAGCAGCCGACGTAGGTGCAGATCTCGTTGGTAAAGTAGAAGCTGGTATTCCTGAAGATGATCCCCGCAACCCTGCAACCATTGCAGATAATGTGGGCGATAACGTAGGTGATGTGGCTGGTATGGGTGCCGATCTGTTTGGCTCTTATGTAGCAACCGTGTTGGCAACAATGGTACTCGGTCAGGAAACCAAATCAGTTGATGCATTTGGTGGTATGGCTCCTATCTTATTACCCATGCTGATTGCAGGTATTGGTATTCTGTTTTCAATTGTTGGCACCTGGATGGTTCGTGTGAGTGATAATGCAGGCATCAGTACAGATAATGTGCAGAAGGCTTTGAACATGGGTAACTGGGGATCCATCATCCTTACAGCAATTGCCTGTGTTGGCTTAGTATATTTTATTCTTCCCGAAACAATGGAACTCCGTGGTGCAATGTTTACCAAATGGGGTGTGTTGGGAGCTATTGCAGTTGGTTTAGTGGTAGGTGCTTTAATGAGCATTATTACTGAATATTATACGGCCATGGGTAAACGCCCTGTGCTGAGCATCATCCGCCAGTCTTCTACCGGTCATGCAACAAACGTCATTGGTGGTTTGGCAGTAGGTATGGAAAGTACCTTCTTACCCATTCTTGTATTGGCTGCCGGTATTTATGGCTCCTACTTATGTGCAGGTTTATATGGTGTGGCCATTGCTGCTGCTGGTATGATGTCTACTACTGCCATGCAGTTAGCGATTGATGCCTTTGGACCAATTGCTGATAACGCAGGTGGTATTGCTGAAATGAGTGAGTTACCAAAAGAGGTGCGTGAAAAAACAGACGTGTTGGATGCTGTTGGTAACACCACTGCTGCAACAGGTAAAGGTTTTGCAATTGCATCTGCTGCTTTAACAGCACTGGCATTGTTTGCTGCGTTTGTTGGTGTGGCAGGTATCAGCGGTATTGATATTTACAAAGCCGATGTATTGGCTTGTTTATTTGTAGGTGCGATGATACCGTTCATCTTCTCTTCACTGGCCATTCGTGCAGTAGGTGAAGCAGCGATGGCAATGGTGGAAGAAGTGCGTCGTCAGTTCCGTTCAATTCCCGGCATCATGGAAGGAACAGGCAAACCTGAATACGATAAGTGTGTGGCGATTTCTACTGAAGCATCTATCAAAAAAATGATGTTGCCCGGTGCTATTACTATTGCTTCTCCGTTAATCATTGGTTTCACCATGGGACCAGAAGCGTTGGGTGGTTTCCTTGCAGGTGCTACTGTAAGTGGTGTGTTGATGGGAATGTTCCAGAACAATGCCGGTGGTGCATGGGATAATGCCAAGAAGAGTTTTGAAAAAGGTGTTGAGATCAATGGCGAAATGTTTTACAAAAAATCAGAACCGCATAAAGCATCTGTAACAGGTGATACAGTTGGTGATCCGTTTAAAGATACTTCCGGTCCATCCATGAACATCCTCATTAAATTAATGAGTATCGTTTCATTGGTGATTGCTCCTACCCTTGCACAGATGTACGGCACAGGTGGTCATGGCAATAAAGAAACCGTGAATGTAACCATTGAGCAAAAGATGGAAGGCAAAGAAGCCGAAATGAAATTAGAGAATCCTTTTCTGGAAGCCTTGAAAGAAGATAAGCTGATCAGTGCTGCAGGTTTTTCTGTTCAGCTGAAAAACGACAGCCTCACCATCAACAATGTGTTGCAGCCAAAAGAAGTGCTGGACAAATACCGTTCTTTACTGAACGGTAAAACAGAGCTGGATGTAAAAGTAAATGTTGAGAAGTTTTAATATCTGAAACAACCATATTGTTTGGTTAGAACTCTTTTAAGTGTCTAATCAGATCATGATCATTGCCCCGGTATTTTATACCGGGGCTTTTTTTAGCGGTTGACTAAACAGAACAGTTTCTCCGGCTGTATGAGAGAATGGAAAAGGGATTTGCTTAAAAGAAAGTTCTGTTTTCGGGGAAATTGGAATGATGTTTGAAATACATGTTACTTCTCACCGTATTTCAAAAAAAACAAAAAGCATATGAAACTGCATTTCAATTCAATCAGCAAAGGATTTCTTGCAGTAGCAACAATCCTGTTGGTGGCCATTGGCTGTCAGAAAAAAACAGGCAGTAACACTAATCAACCCCGTCTCCAGGTGATGCTGACAGATAATCCTGATCCCAACATAAAAGAAGTATGGGTTGATATCCGTGAGGTTCGCATCAAAATGGGAGACTCCGCAGAGGTCATTCTCGATGATGCCTATCCCGGCGTTTATAACCTGTATGAATTAACCAATGGAAGAGATACATTGTTAGCCGATGCATCCATTCCTGCCGGATCTATTTCACAAATCAGACTGGTGTTGGGTGATAATAATTATGTGATTACAAAAGACAATAAGCGGATTGATTTAACCACACCCAGTGCACAGCAATCCGGATTAAAAGTGCAGATAAAGCAAGATGTTTCAGGTGGAATATTATATCGCTTGATCCTTGATTTTGATGCAGCTAAATCAATTGTGAAAGCAGGTAACAGCGGAAAGTATATATTGAAACCGGTATTGAGAGTTATTTCATTCCTGCCTTCGGGTGGAAATGTTAGAGGTGTTGTTATGCCTGACTCAGTAAGAACAACAGTATACGCAATCAATGGTCCTGATACAATTGCTTCTACGTTTACAGATACGTTAAACGGTCAGTACTTTATCAGCAATCTGCCTGCAGGCCCTTACAGTTTTTCTTTTGTTCCAAATGATACCATACATAAAACAGCATTCAGAACCGTTCCGGTAATTCTTGGTCAAACAACTGTTGTTGATACAGTAAAACTTGAGTTAAGATAAATAATCCAACTTTCGTTTAAAGACACCAAAGCCGTTCTTCGTGAACGGCTTTTTCTGTTCTTACATATTTACACTTACTCTGTTAACATTGAAACGCTTAAAAAAACATAAATACTCTTTTTCTTTATTATGATCAAAGTATATTTGGTACGAACCAAGTCGTAAAATGAATAATAAACTGAATAAGCCAACAGAAAGTGAACTTGAAATCCTGCGTGTACTTTGGGATCGTGATGAAGCAACGGTAAGACAGGTACATGAAGAGTTAAGCAAAACCAAAGAAGCCGGTTACACAACTACTTTAAAGTTAATGCAGATTATGCATGAAAAAGGATTGGTAAAAAGAGATGAAACAAATAAAACGCATAAATACACAGCGCTTATTTCAAGAGAACATACCCAAAAGCAGTTTATGTGTAAGATGATTGATACATTGTTTCAGGGCTCTTCAACACAACTGGTCATTCAGGCTCTTTGCCATCACAAAACTTCCGAAGAAGAATTGGAACAAATTCAACAAGTTATTGATAACCTGAAAAGTAATCACATACAGTAAATGTTTTAAGCTGTTTGCTTTATGCATTACCATACTCTTGTTGGACATAGATCGCCCCATTTATTGCCTAACATAAATCCAATCACAATTTCATGCGTGCCCCGTTGCATGTATTGCAGCAGGTATTTTGAATTGTTTACATCATACGCATAACTGATGTTAAACGTATTGGAAATATTTACGCCTGCCATTGCAGCAAAGCCTTCTTTGATTCTGTAATTACCTCCAACCCAAAACCTGTCCTGATATTGTGCTTTTACATTTACATCCATAAACACCGGCATACTGGGTATATACCGAAGCATCACCGAAGGAATAATATTTACATCATCCCCCGCTAAAAAACGATATCCTGATGTCGCAAAAAAATGAGGCACAAGTGTAGACTTATAAAAATCATTCGTTACCAGCGTTACACGCTGCGGAATAATTTGCTGCGCTGCAACTCCTGCAAAAAACCGATCGGAATACAACCAGAGCCCGGCATTTAATTCAGGTTTCACTTTTCGTAATTCCTGTGCAACACCTCCAATAGCGGGATCAACGGGATTTGCCAATTCAATTTTACTGGCATCAATATTTACAACCGAAATACCCCCGGAAAATCCTGCAGATAAATTAAGTTTTGGAGTAAGCCCTAAGTGATAGGCATAAGATGCAGTTGCATACACTCTGTTAATGTAACCTGTTTTAAAATTTACGATGCTGCCTCCTACTCCATGATGAGGTTCTGCCGCTGTATATTCCTCCCAATATGCTTTTCCTCTCGGATTTTCTCCCGGCACTTCAAATGAAGTAGCACTGGTTCTGTAATCCTGCTTACCGATTGGTGCATGAACGGAAGCATAGATGGTTTGCGGTGCACCCGGAAACCCTACCCATTGATTGCGGTAACTGAGTTTAATATCTGTATAGTTCTCAATACCCGTTAATGCAGGATTGATGATGTAATTATTGAGTATATACTGCGTATAGTGAGGCCGTTGTTGTGCATTGCTTTTCATCAGCATACCTGCCATCATAATCAAACAAACAACAACGGTCTTTTTCATTTTCATCCTGCGCATCAATCAAAAATTTTCAAAGAGTTTAACGTAAAATAGTTACATAGCCTGAAATTCTGGAACGTCCGTTCTTGGGATCAATCACATAATAATATGTTCCTGCAGGAAGCTGCTGCCCTTTCCATTTTCCATCCCACGGTGTTGAATACCCGACTGATCTGTATACGATTGTTCCGGCTGTATTATAAACCTCCACTACACTACCCGGATAATCGTAGAGATATTTAATTTCCCAGAAATCATTAATACCATCACCGTTTGGTGTAAATGTATTTGGCGGTTTAGGCATTTTCAACACTTTTACAAACAAGGTTGTTTTACTTAAACAGCCTCCACGTCCCGTTACATAAATGGTATAAAGAATATCATCCTTCGGACGTATAATGGTTGGGTTCTTCAGCGTTGGATCATCCAGATACGTTGGCGGTGTCCACAAAAACTGAGAAGATGTTGATGATGCTGCAAAATCTGTGATCTTGCGTATACCATCTTCCAGCATAACAATATCCGGACCCGGCGCCAGTGCAGGATAAGGCCATACATTCACTGTTTTTGTTGCTGTATCGCTGAGACAACCTTCGCTGCTGTATACATGCAGCTTCACATTGTAAAACCCGGGAATGGTATACAGATAATTTGGATTTTGAACGGTAGAGTTAACACCATTTCCGAAATTCCAGTTCCATTGTGTAATTCCTCTTACAATACCATCGCTCTGATCAGTAAAGTTCACGATGTCTCCCAAACATAAACTGTCTTTTGAATTAAAAGCTGCTTTTGGTTGCGGAAATACATCTACCAATTGTTTAGTTGCAGAATCAATACAATTATTGTTCGATGTAACTTTTAAAGAAACGGTATATGGTCCGAGATTGCGGTAAGTATAAACCGGATTTTTTATAATGGATGTATCAGAACCCGCAGGTGTTACAAAGCCATAGATCGGAAGAGCG
>JALHRP010000101.1 GCA_022841365.1 Chitinophagaceae bacterium
CGCTCTTCCGATCTCAGGCAAAAAAGGTTTTCTGGTATCTGCAATTAAAATTTCTTCGAGCGGAAAATCTTCAAACAGCGTTGGTAATAAATAACGGCCGGCAAGGTGTTGCAACCGTTTATGCGGATGCGACACATCCCGTTTCAAGGGGACTTTTGCAAGGAAAAATTCTTCAGGTTCTTCAATACGCCATAGCCCTGCTTTTGTGGCGCTGTTGATAGTATGTTGATAAACGAGCGGCAAATTAAGATTTTAGATTTTAGATTGCAGGTTTCTGAGTTATACTTTCGCACAAAGCTAAAGAGAACAAAATGATTTTAAGTGACAAGCGTATTTTAGAAGAAATTGAAAAAGGTACCATTAAAGTTGAACCATACGACCGTGAATGTTTGGGCAGTAACAGCTATGATGTTCATCTGGGTGCTACGCTGGCCATTTACAAGGATCATATGATTGATGCAAAAAAGCATAATGAAATTGAGTACATGGAGATCCCAGATGAAGGGATTGTATTGTATCCGCATATTTTCTATCTCGGGGTTACATTAGAATACACCGAAACACATGCACATGTTCCCTTTCTGGAAGGGAAATCATCTACAGGCCGTCTGGGGATTGATATCCACGCTACAGCAGGTAAAGGCGATGTGGGCTTTTGCGGCAACTGGACATTGGAAATTTCTGTAAAACAACCGGTAAAAGTGTACAAAGGAATGCCCATTGGTCAGCTCATTTATTTCCCTGTTGATGGGGAGATTGAAGTGAAGTACAATCAAAAGAAAAATGCCAAATACAGCGGTCAGCATAATAAGCCGGTAGAAAGTATGATGTGGAAGAATCAGTTTTAAAACACACAGCCCCCTAAATCCCCCAAAGGGGGACTTGCCATACACAGCCCTTGCCTTTCAATAATCATAAGTAATGTTTTGATGTTTACTTGTTGATAAGTTAAGATTGATTGATGAATTGGAAGAACAAATTGCTTGGTTATGTAACGCAGTACCGCTCTTTCCCAACTGGGGAAAGAGTAGGAGTTAGGGGCTTGTGGGTTCATACTTTTTCCTGTACGCAATCATCCAGCCCGTTACTTCAGCATAACTGTCAATTCCTTTTCGCTGACGGTTTCGTTTAAGATAATAATCATACATGGCATCAGTAAAGTCTCTCAGAAAACTGCGGTGTGCTTTTGCAAATTCAGAATAGGTTTTTAAATCCCTTTTTACACCTGCATGTAATTGTTTGCCCAGTTCTTTTGCTGCAGTTGTATCAACAGCAGCGAGATTGTTCCATGCATATAAAAACATATCAAAATAAGCAGAGTATTGCAGCAATGTATCGTTTGAATGAGTTGCGGCTAAGAAGCCAACCAGATTAGCTTCGCTTTCACTGGCATAACCTATCTGGTGCGCCATTTCATGACAGGTAACATAAGGTTGCAGAAAATTGGGAATACGCACATTCACCTGCGCCTCACCGGTAAACGGATTGTAATAGCCCATAAAGCCAACATAGTTCCCGATTTTACCAAACATCGAAGGCTTTAAAGACATATGCCGGTAACGGATAAACGAAAATTTCTTTTCCAGTTCACGGTATCCTTCAATAGATGAATGGAACATCCGTTCCCTGCTCATCACCGTATCCTTTTTCTGCAGACAAAATTCTTTTGCAGCATTAACTTCTGTAAGCAATGCTTTGTTGAGATCAATCAGCTGCTGCTTATCGAATTTGCTGTTTTGTAAAGCCAGTTGATGTTCAATTCCTTTGCGGTAATAATTCAATCCCCAAAACAAATAAAAATAAACATACACAAAGAGCAGGATAAGTCCGGCAGTAAGCAAGGGCGATAATTTCTTTGTCCAGCTATCTGTTTTATGAAACAACCGAACGAAAAATTTCCCGATCTGCCACAATACACTCAACGTAACAATCGAGTAAATGATATCGCCCAGGCTGAACGGCATCCAGCCAAACAGCAATCGCAGGATTGAAGCAAGCGATTGAAAAAAACCGGATGCATAATTTTTTTCAATCCAGCCCGGATTTCCGGAAATAAAAAAGATGAAAACTGCCAGCACAAACAGGGCAAAAAATAAAGAAATCCGTATCAGTTTAACGTAGGTCATCGAACTTCAAATGTAAGGGAGAAACTGTTTTCAAAGGACTGAACAGATCTGTTTTGCAACAGTTTAGTGTAAGGAAATAAGTCTGGACCGTATCTGTCAACAGCCTGAAAAACAGGTTGTTTACTCAAAAACATGCAATAATCAAAGACGTTTTGGAACCTTTTCAGGTCAACGGGTTCTGTCGGCTGAGTAAAGATATGCCCAGAAAACATGGATGAATTCAGGTTGTAGGCCAAATAAACTGTGTTTTCCTTTGGCTGGAAAATGTTTTTCGGCTACCTTTGCAAACTCTTTAAAATAGGGTGATATGGGAAGCCGCCGGGAATTTGAAATAGCTTTTGTGGGTTTAAAGCCCGGCAATCATCAATTTCATTATGAAATTGATGACAGGTTCTTTGAAGAATTCGGAAAGCAGGACTTTAAAAACTGTAAAGCAAACGTAAAACTGGATTTAGAAAAAAATACAGGCTTTATGTTGCTGAAGTTTGAGGTTGGCGGTACTGTTGGCGTTCTTTGCGATCGCTGCGGAAACGATCTTCCTTTAGAACTGTGGGACGAATTTGAAATGCTGGTAAAACTGACCGATGAGCCGGAGAAGATGAACGATGAGGAAGAAAGTCCCGACGTTTATTACATCTCCAGAACAGAAAGTCATTTGCACGTGAAGAGCTGGGTGTATGAGTTTATTAATCTCAGCATACCGATGCAGAAAATGTGCAAGGAAAGTGAAATAGGCGGATCGCATTGCAACAAAGAAGTGCTTGCACGTCTTGCTCAGCTTAATCCACAGCCCAGCGAAAACAAATCAATCTGGAAAGATTTAGATAAATTTAGAAACGAGTAAAAATTAAAAGATATGCCAAATCCAAAACGCAGACATTCGCAGCAACGCAGTGCGAAGCGTCGTACACATTATACGGCAGTGAGCGTTACTTTAACAAAAGACAGCACTACCGGCGAAACACATCCACGTCACCGTGCACATGTGAGCGAAGGTAAATTGTACTACAAAGGAAAATTAGTAGCTGAAAAAGCTCCTGCAAAAGCGTAAGCTTTCATAACTTACCTGCATGGTCATAGGAATTGACATGATGGGTGGCGACTACGCCCCTCAGCAAACGCTGTTGGGCGTAGATTTGTTTTTAGCCGAAACCACACCCGGTATTGAACTTCGTTTGATAGGTGATACAGAAATCATGCGCAGGCATTATACTACTGTACCCTCTGCAGTATCGTTTGTGCATGCATCTGAAGTGATTGATATGCATGAACCTCCCACAAAAGCTTTGCGTGATAAACCCAACTCATCTATGAATGTGGGGTTACAAATGCTTGCCAATGGCGAAATTGATGCATTCATCAGTGCCGGTAACACAGGTGCCATGATGGTGGGTGTATTTTATACCATCAAAGCTATTGAAGGTGTATTACGTCCAACAATCTCAACCGTTATTCCAAAAGTACAGGGTGGTTATGGGTTGATATTAGACGTAGGTATGCAGGCCGATTGTAAAGCTGAGAACCTGTTGCAAAATGCCATCCTTGGCAGCATCTATGCACAAAACATTCTTGAAATAGACAATCCTACTGTTGCACTTATTAATATTGGTGAAGAAGAGGGGAAAGGGAATCTGCTGGCACAGGCAGCTTATCAGTTACTCAAAGAAAATAAACTCATCAACTTTATTGGAAACATTGAAGGCCGTGAAGTATTAAATGGCAAAGCCGATGTGATGGTGTGCGATGGCTTTACCGGCAATATTATTTTAAAACTGGGCGAATCTATTTATGATATTGCCCATTCCCGTAACCTGCACGAAGATGATTATTTTAAGCGTTTTAATTTTGAAACCTATGGCGGTACTCCCATTCTTGGTATTGATAAACCCGTGATTGTTGGTCATGGGATCTCCACTTCCCGTGCATTTAAAAATATGATTTTGCTGGCAAGCAAAATGATTGAGACAAAACTGCTGGAGAAAATGAAAGAAAAATTTGTGACAGAATAAATTCAGTTCAGTTTCAGCGGAATATTGTTGAAATAAACAGCATTACTCCCTGCCGGTACATAAATATCTTCACTTGGTTTTTTAATCAGCAGGTTCATATACTTACTTCCTTCACTTAATGTTATCCGTACACGATTGCTTTTTTGTTTCAGAACAAATGTCCCCGTTACTCTTACTCTGTTTGCCAGCACATCAGTTGCCCATTTAAACGGCAGTTCCGTGTATGCTGCCTGTTTGTTTTGATTTAATTGTTCAATCTCCAGCAGCGGCAGCGCATCTTTTTCCGGTTCAATCTGTATCCATAAACTTACATGCAGGGTGTCGTTATCAGAATAGCCGTTCAACACGGTATCAAGTAACAGTGGTTTTTTAACCTTGCTGTTGTTGATCATGGATGCAGCAGAAAAAGCAGTTGATGGATCAAAAAATTTCAGCACTGCATTGGAGCTGTCAACGGTACTTTGATACAATCCATAGTTATAGAGTTGATCTTTTTTATTGAAGTAGCGTTCTCTTGCTGCCGCAGCCGGAGCATCAAAAGCTGTAAGCGGCAATTTATACATTGCTATTTCACCGTCTGTTATGAGCAGTTCTGCTTGTTGAATCAAACGCAGTTCATTTGCCGAAAATTGATTGCCGGATGTGATCAGTAAAAACGGACGTTGAGTTGGTAATTTTGAAATGAGTTGTTTTTCTATCAGCGAATCGGATAACAGCTGAACAGTTGCGCTGCTTTGTGAGAGTGATGTTCTCGACAGCATCACATTCACAACAGGCAACCCTGTTTGCATAGCCGCTTTCATTGAGTAGAAAGGTGAGGGCCAGTAATCAATGGAAAACTTTTCTGATCCAATGTGATAAAAAGGGAAGCAGAGAATGGCCTGAAAGTCTGAAGGGTACACATTGGCTTTGGCCAATAAGCTCCCGTAGTTTTTTCCGTGAAAGCGGAGATGATTTTTATGAGCTTCATTATCTAAGCGTTGCAATCCTTTTACACGGTATTTACATTCTGCTGCCCATAAACCTGCAACAGCAAAAAACGAAAGGAATAAAAACATCCTGTATGCTTTCCCTGTTGCAGTTGTATATATGCGGTAGCAATAAATAATTGTAAACATGCCGGTGATATAATAAAACGGCCATGCAAAACGGCCCAGTCCTCTGAACTGTCGCAGAAAACTGATTTTATCTACCAGAAACTCCAGATGCCACACAAAAGGAACACCCATTGAAAAGAGCAGCAATAAAATGCTACCGGCAAAGAGCAGCATTTCTTTTGATGAAAACGGATGCCACAACGAAACAGTTTTTTTTACAACTGCTCTGTATACCGCAGTAGAAAGAAACAGCAGTAAAAAAAGAATGGCTGCTGCACCAATATAAGCAAAGCCTTCTGCCACAACCGGATAACCGCTTACAGGTTTTCCCAACAGATCGGTTGAGTGCGGAAGAAAAACTGTTTTTACATCTGCCAGTGCAGAAAAAAATCCCCATGGTTTTGATGGCCGGTCGGTGACGTCATCTGTAAAAAAAATAAATAACTGCAACAGCACTAATACAGCAATTGGAATAATCCATGGCAGCAGGAGTGTTTTTCGGTTTATTTTTTTAAAACCTGTTACAGTTTGCAGCAATGCGAACGCAAAGAGAAACAGGCAAACGATCACCGCCAGATAAAAATGAAGTAAGCCCATCCATGCAATCAGAACAATGGTTGCTGTAAATCTTTTCCAGTTGGGTTTTTCTTCTGTTTTTAAAAACAGAAAGATGCTCAACGGAAAGAAAAAAATATAACTCAATCCAAAATGCGCTTCTATTCTGAATAATTGTGGCGAAAGAAAGCTAATGAGCAATGCACCGGTAATAGCAACGCTTCGGGATATGCCAAACTGTTTCAATAAGAGATAAAACGAAGCGGCTCCTGCAACAATGCCTGCAAAAACGGCGTAGTTAATCAATGCAAGTCCGTTGTTTTTTAAGGAAGGAAAAATGCTGCTTAACCATTGCATGGGAACCGCAATGCCGGCTTGTGCATCGGCAAAGCTGATATGCTCGCCAAACGGATAATTCATACCACTAAAATGAACACCGTTGTTCTGTTGCAGGTAGAAAAGTACAGTGAAATAATTCTTCAGTCCATCACCTCCTGCAGAAAACATGGTTTCATTTCCATGCAACAGCAATGCAGGGAAACTGATGAGCAGAATAACTGAGCTGATCAAAATAGTCAACCATAAACCACGATCTGAAAAAACGTTCATGCTGTGCGGATGATTGATTTTTTAAATAAAAAGATGCGCAGAAAATTTCCTGCTTCCTGAAACAGAATACGCAAAGGCAGATTTCTTAAAACAATCCCATCTCTTAACTGCACCGGTACAGGCTGCACACGAACGCTGCTGTTATTACAGGCTTTTACCATCCATTCAAGATCGTACAAATAACGGTTGGTGGTTGTTTGCAGAAACAGTTGCTTCCCTTTTTCATTAAATCCTTTTAAACCACATTGTGTATCATCTGCAAAAAGCTTCAGGCGTTTCCGTATGATATACCTCAGTGCAATTGAAAGTTGTTTTCTGAAACCGGACACACGGTTGTAGTAATCACTGTTACGGTAACCGGCTGCAATATCACAAGTGTTTTGTGTCAGTTGAAGATACAGGTCTGTCATACTTTTTGTGCTGTAGGGGAAATCAACATCAGTAAAAAGATACAAAGGAGCTTCAACTGCTGCAGTGGCAGTGCGGAGTGCAAAACCTTTACCGCTGTTGTTTGCAAGGTTCATGAGCAGGGCTGTTGGATGTGCTTTAGCAATTCCGTCTACTTCATTTTCGTATACATGATTAACCGATCCGTCATTAATCAATACTAACTGTACATGCTGTAATCCGGTTTGTTGAATGAAAGACTGCAGCTGCTGTAATAAATTTGAACACCAGCCAACGGGTGGGTTATAAACAGGAACAAGAATGGCCAGTTGGAAAGGGGGCATCTTACAAATTAAATGGATGGTTCAAACTTTACTGTAAAATCATCAAGCCAGATGTTTTGACGCTCTCTGTTCCACACATATACTTTTATCATGGCATTTCTTGCTTTAATTGCTGTAAGATCTATTTCAGCAGTGGCTAATCGCCATCCCCCCTTTTTCTTTAAAAACGGAGAAAGATCTTTCTGAAAAGGGCATTGCACACAGCGG
>JALHRP010000102.1 GCA_022841365.1 Chitinophagaceae bacterium
TTTTGTTTCCTGCTTCTTTTTTGAATTAGTTAAGCATATCAAAAAAATGAAAAAATTATTTGTAACGGGGTTATTGATTTCAATAACCTCTTTTTTATTGGCGCAAAAGAAAATGAACCGCATCATCAATGCCAAGGAAGTAGAGCGTATTGAACGTGTGCTTGCATCTGATGACATGAGAGGCAGGCGGATCTTTACGCCTGAAATTGATAAAGCAGCTGATTTTATTGCGGCTGAATTTAAAGCCGCCGGCTTAGAAACCTATAATAACAGCGGTACATTCCGTCAGGAGTTTTCAGTCATCAATCCAAAACTGATCAGCACATCAGGAATTGTAAATGGCATACCGGTTGATGCCCGCAGCATTGCTGTTGTAACGCATCTGCCAACAGTTACTGTTAATGAACAATCGGGTTTTGCAACAGCAACAATTATTGCCGGCGCCAATTTATATAATGAAGCACAGAAATTAATTCAATCAGGAAAAAATTATGTGGTGTTTACCGATACCAGTCACGTTAAAAATTTTCGTTGGCTTTCTTCATTCAAACGTGGAACCTCTAAGCTCACCAACACTGTTGTTTTCATTGCCACTGTTGCAAAAGATTTTACAACTTATTCAATTGAAGCCAAACATGAAATTGTGGAGCAGAAACTGGCGAATGTTGTTGGAATAATTCCGGGAAAAAGTAAGAAAGACGAGTATGTAATCTTCTCCGGTCATTACGATCATATTGGTATTGGCAAACCTGTTAATGGCGATTCAATATTTAATGGTGCCAATGATGATGCGGCAGGAACCACAGCAGTTATTATGCTGGCAAAATATTTTAAGAAGATAAAAAACAATGAACGCACCATTATATTTGCCGCCTTTACTGCAGAAGAATCGGGCGGTTATGGAGCACAGTATTTCTCCAAACAATTTGATCCGGCAAAAGTAGTGGCCATGTTCAATATTGAAATGATTGGAACAGAAAGTAAGTGGGGTAACAATTCTGCTTACATAACAGGGTATGAGAAAACAGATATGGGGCTCATCATGCAGAAAAATCTTGAAGGGACAGGATTTACATTTCATCCCGATCCGTATCCTGATCAGAATTTATTTTATCGTTCAGATAATACAACCCTAGCACGTTTAGGTGTACCTGCACATACCATCTCTACTTCAAAAATGGATAGTGAGCCCAACTATCACAAAGTTTCAGACGAAGTAGAAACACTTGACATGAAAAACATGACCATGATTATTAAATCCATTGCCATGAGTGCAAGAAGTATTGTGAGCGGAAAAGATACACCAACGAGGTTGAAGGTGGAGGAGTTGCGTTAAGCTTTCACCGGCACACTATGTATAGCAGCGGCCATTTCTTTAATGAGTGAAATATCTTTTTCAATGGCGTTGCCAATTACGATTACATCAGCTCCTGCTTTGCAATTGCGGTAAGCTTTTTCCGGATCAGTGATACCACCACCAATGATTAGGGGCACTTCAATCTGTTGTGCCACACTTTGAATCATGCTTTCAGTAATGGATCGCTTTGCACCACTGCCTGCATCCATATAAATAACTTTCATACCCAGCATTTCACCTGCCATAGCAGTACACATGGCAATTTCATTTTTATCGGCAGGTAATGGGCTTGCATTGCTGATATATGAAACAGTTGTTGGGGCACCGCCATCAACCACCATATAACCGGTTGAAATAATTTCTAATCCACTTTGTTTTACAAAAGGAGCAGAGATCACATGCTGACCAATCAGCAATTCAGGATTACGTCCGGAGATCAATGACAGATATAACAATGCATCGGCGTATTTACTCACTTGTGAAGGACTGCCTGGAAAAAGAATCACCGGAATATCGCATGTTGTTTTAATCTGTTGTACCACTTCATCAAGATGATTGGAGATCACCAGACTGCCACCAACAAGAAAATAATCCACCTTTGCATCAACAGAAAGTTTTACCAACTGATCAACTGCTGTAACATGAACCTTATCGGGATCAATGAGTACGGCAAACGATTTCTGTCCTCTCTGCTTCTTTTCCTGTAATTGTGTATAGATGCGTTGATTCATTCAGTAATTGAGATTCCTGCAAAAATGCAAAAAAATGTTTGAGGAGCAGCATAATAACGGCTATTTGTTTTTAGCCCGGCTAAACCCTCCTTTAACTGCCTTTCAGCCGCTTTAAAAATACGGTTTCAGACTGCGTTTAGATTTGAACGTTAGTATAATTTTCGCTTATCCCCGCCGTGAAAATCAATGCTGGTAAGGGCGGAGGAAAGGTTTTGAAATGACCAAGATTTTTTACCCTTTTCAGCGTGTTTTTTTGGGGAAAACAACATGTGCACACAGGAACTCAATACAGTATTGCATTTACACCTGATTTCCACATCCTGTTAATATTTATGACTTTGCATGTATCTGTCTAAAAAATATTTTCGTATTCTGTCGGTTAACGATTTCTTAACCTTACTAACCCAACAAAACTTACAGTTTATCATGGCTACCAAACAGAAACAGACAAACGGGCTGAAGTTCAGTCGTCGTTTTACAAAAGAAGGTGTTTCGCCCTTCGACTTATTTGAATATGATTACCGTACTTCTATCATTCGCAATCCTTCGGGTGAGGTTGTGTTTGAAATGAACAATGTAGAAGTTCCCAATCACTGGAGTCAGATTGCAACAGATATTCTTGCGCAAAAGTATTTCCGCAAGGCAGGTGTGCCGCAACCGGATGGTTCATTAGGAAGAGAAACTTCATCAAAGCAGGTAGCTCATCGCATGGCTAATTGCTGGCGTGTGTGGGGTGAACGTAATGGTTATTTCGCATCAGAAAAAGATGCACAGGTTTTTTATGAAGAGTTGGTGTTTAGTATCTTAAATCAATTGTGTGTTCCTAACAGTCCGCAGTGGTTTAATACAGGGTTATACGAAAGCTATGGTATTAAGGGTAAGCCACAGGGTCATTATTTTGTTGATGCAGCCGATGGTCAGTTAAAGAAATCAACTTCAGCATATGAACGTCCGCAACCACATGCCTGTTTCATCTTAAGTGTAAGTGATGATTTGGTGAACGATGGTGGCATCATGGATCTCTGGGTTCGTGAAGCAAGGATCTTCAAATATGGATCAGGTGTTGGTACTAACTTCTCCGGTATTCGTGGCGAAAATGAAAAACTGAGTGGCGGTGGATCTTCGAGTGGATTGATGAGTTTCCTGAAAATAGGTGATCGTGCAGCAGGCGCAATCAAAAGCGGCGGTACAACACGCAGAGCAGCCAAAATGGTTTGTCTCGATCTGGATCATCCTGAGATCATGGAATTCATCAACTGGAAAGTAGAAGAAGAAAAGAAAGTTGGTGCATTGATCAATGCAGGTTATGCATCCGATTATGAAGGTGAAGCATACCGTACCGTAAGCGGACAAAACTCAAACAACTCTGTTCGTATACCCAACGAATTCTTCGATAAATTAGCCAAAGGCGAAGATTGGGAACTCAAAGCAAGAACAGATGGTCGTGTAATGAAAAAACTTCCGGCACAGGAAGTATGGAACCAGATTGCTTATGCCGCATGGCGTTGTGCAGATCCCGGTACACAATACGATACAACCATTAACGAATGGCATACATCACCCAAAGGCGGCCGCATCAATGCATCCAACCCTTGCAGTGAATATATGTTCCTTGATAACACAGCCTGTAACCTGGCGAGTGTAAACCTTCGTCGTTTGTTTGATGAAGAAACACAAACCTTCGATGTGGAAGGTTTTGAATATGTATGTCGTTTATGGACTGCAGTGCTTGAGATTTCTGTTTTGATGGCACAGTTTCCATCAAAAGAAGTAGCGCAGCTTTCTTACGATTACCGCACACTTGGTTTAGGTTATGCCAACCTCGGATCAATGTTGATGGTAATGGGTATTCCTTATGATAGTGAAGAAGCCCGTGGAATTTCCGGTGCGTTAACTGCTATCATGACGGGTATCTCTTACAAAACATCTGCAGAGATGGCTTCGTTCCTTGGTGCGTTTCCACGTTACGATGAGAATGCAGAAGACATGTTGCGTGTAATGCGTAACCATCGTGCAGCTGCATACGATGCAGAAGATGCTTATGTAGGATTGAGCATTAAACCAATGGGTATTAAAGCACAATACTGTCCTGACTATTTATTATCAAGCGCATGTAAGAGCTGGGATGATGCAGTAGAAATGGGTGAGAAGTTTGGCTATCGTAATGCGCAAACAACGGTAATTGCTCCAACCGGAACAATCGGTCTGGTGATGGATTGTGATACAACCGGTGTTGAACCCGATTTTGCATTGGTGAAATTTAAAAAATTAAGTGGTGGTGGTTATTTCAAAATCATCAACCAGTCTGTACCTGCAGCTTTAAAGAAATTAGGTTATACAGAAAAAGAAAGCGAAGCCATTGTTAAGTATGCAGTTGGTGCTGCATCTTTAAATGGTGCACCTCATATCAATCCGCAATCACTCAGCGAAAAAGGATTTATTGCTGATGAGATAAAGAAATTAGAAGCTGCCATGGCTTCTGCATTTGAAATTGGATATGTATTTAATAAGTATTCATTAGGCGAAGAATGTTTACAGCGCTTAGGATTTACACCTGAGCAGTATAATGATTTTGAGTGGAGCTTACTGGAAGCGTTAGGATTTACTGATGAGCAGATTGATGAAGCAAATGATTATATCTGCGGCACTATGACTATGGAAGGTGCTCCGCATTTAAAACTCGAGCATTATCCGGTGTTTGATTGTGCTAATAAGTGTGGTAAAAAAGGTCAGCGTTATATCCATCACAGTGGCCATATCAGAATGATGGCAGCAGCACAGCCTTTCTTAAGCGGTGCTATTTCAAAAACCATCAACCTGCCAAACGAAGCAAATGTTGAAGAAATTGCTGAGGCCTATTTAACCAGCTGGCAGTTAGGGTTAAAAGCATGTGCGTTGTATCGTGATGGTTCTAAACTGAGTCAGCCGTTGAGCACAAAAGGTGATAAAAAGAAAAAGACATCAACTGATAGTGCAGAAGCAACTGCAGAAGCCAATGAAATCATGAGCGAAAGCACCATGGTTGATATGGGTAAACTTACAGTGGAAGAATTACTAGAAGAGTTAAGTAAGCGAGTACAGGCATCACCTGATACAAAACTCAAACGCCAGCTTGCACGGATTGTAGAACGCAGAACATTACCTGCTAAACGAAGAGGCTTTACACAAAAAGCAAAAATCAACGGACAGGCGGTGTTCCTCCGCACAGGTGAATACAGCGATGGAACGTTAGGTGAAATTTTTGTTGATCTCGCTAAAGAAGGGAGTACATTAAAAGGATTGATGAACAGTTTTGCCATTGCTATTTCTGTGGGGTTACAATATGGTGTACCATTAGAAGAGTATGCAGAGAAGTTTGTGTTTACCAAGTTTGAACCAAGTGGTATGGTAGATCATCCAAACATCAAGAGCACAACATCTATTGTTGATTTCATGTTCCGTTGTTTGGCATATGAATATTTAGGACGTACCGACCTTGTACACGTATTAGATCGTCCTGAAGTAAATAATACCGGTACTGATGATTGGGATGATGTACCAACAGGATTAGAGTATGAAAAAAAAACACCTGAATTAAGTGATGTAAGAGTAGTAGGTGTTGTTACTCCTGTGCCTCAGGTTCAAAAAGCACAACGTACGGTGAGTAATCCGGTGAAAGTGGAAAACAGTTTAGATGCAGTGAACATGGCTGCAAGAAGCATGCAAAGCGATGCACCTGCCTGTAACACTTGCGGACATATCACTATCCGCAGCGGTACCTGTTACAAATGTTTAAACTGTGGTAACAGCATGGGCTGCAGTTAACATGAAGTGAAAATATAAATCTCAACAGAGGTTCCTATAGTCAACGCTCCGATTTTTCGGAGCGTTTTTTTATCACATAAATCAGTATTAACAGCGTTCTCTTTCGTACTTCTACAAAGTGTTTTTTCGTTGAAACGCTTACTTACAAAGGAAACCACTTAATTATTTGATTTAACTGTTTAAATACTTGCCCATAAAAAGAGAATGAATTAGTTTCAATCTCTAAACCAGTACCAATGAAGAAAACAATCACACTTGCGTCACTATTTCTTGCAGTCATTCTTATTCTCAGTTCATGCACCCGCTCCATATCACCTTACGAAGCAGCTCACGGAACATATCGAAAATGTAAAAGAGTCGGATAATATAATTGAAACCCTGCACCAAAAATGCAGGGTTTTTTTATGGCTTTTTTTAACCCACCTTCATTTACTGATCGAAAAAAGCAGAAGGATGAACGGTGGCCTTATATCAGGCAAACTTTATTTACATTGCAACGTTTTTATATCTGCTTTATCAACTTACATTTAAATGTTATGACCAGCTTTTGCCGGATAGTCTGCATACTTGTTTCAATTTTTGTTACAACTGAGTTACGTGCACAAATAGTGAGCGGCCCCATGCTTGGCCCTGTAGAATTACGAACTGCAAAACTCTGGATTGAAGTTAAACCCGGCAGTACAGCTGATTTATGGTACTGGAAAAAAGGAGCTGTTGCAACTGCAAAAAAAATCAGTAAAAAAACAAATGCAGATCAATGGTTTGCACCGCTTTCTTTTGATGTTGTGGCTTTAGAGGTTAATACAACTTACGAATACCAATTTCTCATCAACAACACATCAAACAGAAAACCAACAAAAGCAGATGGTTCTTTTACCACAAAAGAACTCTGGCAATGGCGTAAACCGGCTCCTGATTTTTCATTTTTAACCGGCTCCTGTTCATATGTAAATGAACCGACTGTTGACCGGCCGGGAAAACCATATGGAGGCGATTCTTCTATATTCGAAAGCATGGCAAAAGAAAAAGCAGCGTTCATGTTATGGCTCGGCGACAGCTGGTATACACGTGAAGTGGATTATTATG
>JALHRP010000103.1 GCA_022841365.1 Chitinophagaceae bacterium
TTACTAAGTATTTTCACTTACTCACATTTTTTGCACATCGCACTCCTACGTAGAACTTTTCCCAATCATTAATCGTTAATTCACTATTACTAAACTAGTAATTTTACGCAAAATTAATCGTATTATTGCTTTAGTCTTACTACTTATTTAATAGGATTAAAATTATAACTAATTGAATTATAATAATATAATAGAAAGCGATTACCTTATCCACATCCCTGCCTCTTGCGCAGCTATTCAATTTTCAAAAATTTAGCTGCATTAATATAACTTCTCAAACCTACAACTATGCAAAAAGAATTACTTCAAAAACCCCAGATTGAGGCCATTGGTAAGCACATTGGCTATGAAGCCGGCGAAGAAATGGTAAAACGTTTTTACGACAAACATCCTGATCAGGCTTTTGGTCACATTGTAGGCCGTGAAATCATTGAAAAAATCTTAGCTCAGCCTGATTGTGCTGGAATTGGTGTATTACCTGCTTACAATGACCAAGGTCAACGTCAGATGGTATTTGTTGGTTTAACAAGCAATGGCAAACCAATATTACAGTTCAATGTAATTAACATGGCTGGTCAGATTGTAAGTGAAGAGGGACTAGTTGCTGACCGTTTTGTAACTGATTCTTGGGGTGCCAAATAGAATAAAGAATCCTTTAATTACTGTTTTACTTTCTTCTTCAGTATATTTGAAACATAAACAAGTATATTGAAATATATTGAGCTCATCGCAAAGTTATCTTTTCTTTTACCTGTTTTATTCTTCTTTCTTTCTAAATCAGAAAAATCGAGAATAAAACAGGTAATTTTTTACTTTGCCTCATATATAATTCTACATGAGGTAATATATACATACCTTAAATACAGGTATCCTGAAATTGGTTTTCTTTTTAATTTAATTTACATTCCTGTTGAATTTATCTTCTTATCTTATTTTTTTAGGATTTCGTTCTTGAAACACTTAAACATAAAAATTCTAAGAATTATTACAATTGCTTTTATTACGTTCTGGGTAGTTTCCTCTTTAGTATTAAAGCAAGCATCATTTGATTCCATTGTTAATACGGTTGAATCCTTAATAATTTTATTTTACTGCATTTTGTATTTTAATGAACAGATTAAGCTCCCTCAAAGTGTTTTTATTTATACACAACCGTCCTTTTGGATCACATGCGGTATTTTTCTTTTTACTTCCGGTACTTTTTTTGTTTTTGTTTACAGACAAACTTCCTGGCATATAGAAGAGTTTATTTTTCAATATGCATATATTCATGCAATAAGTTTTATTCTCAAAAACGTCCTTTTTTCGATAGCAATGTTTATAAACCCTTCAAAAACACCGTATACTGACAATTCTGTTACTCTTGTTTAGATTAAACTATACTTCCCAAACCACACTCTACATTCATGTTTTTTTTACAAGCTTCAAACCCAACTAATACGACCTATGTAGTGTACCTTGGTACATTTGGGATGCTGCTGCTTGCTGTTGGGTTGATTGTATTCATTGTTTTTCATCAGCGTAAAGTTATATATTACCAACTGCGGATGAAAAAGATGCAGGAGGAGCAGCAGCAAATGATGCTTCAGGCATCTATCCAGAGCCAGGAAGAAGAAAGGCAGCGGATTGCAGCCGATCTGCACGATGATGCAGGTCCACTTTTAGCCACGGTTCGTCTTTATCTCAATGAAAATCTCATTCATCAGGATCAGGGAACGCAGCTCCAGAGCATTTACAATGCCAAGCAGATTATTGATGATACCATTCAGCTCATCCGGAATATGTCGCACAGCCTGATCCCTCCAACCCTGAAAAACTTCGGTCTGGAGAGTGCGGTGAATGATATGTTTCAAAAAATTAATGGAAGCGGTTCCATCAGCGCAAGTGCCCGTTTTCATGAATACAAAAGGCGTTTAAAGCTGGAGTATGAGCTGTCTATTTTCAGGGTGCTGCAGGAGCTGGTAAATAATACCATCAAGCACAGTCATTCCAGTTTCATTCATCTTACACAGAACAAAACAGATCAGCATATTTATATACGTATGCATCACGATGGGGAAGGACTTACACAAACAGAATACGAAAAGCTGAGAGATACACCCATGGGAATGGGATTAAAAAATATTCACAGTCGTATTAAAATTTTAAATTCTAAGATTCTGTTTGAGAAGGATGCATCCAACACCTATTACAAAGTAACCATTGAGATTCCGATGGAAGCCATGTTGTAATTGGATAAAAAGATTAACTTTATAGCCAACATCTTATGAGTCAGATAAAAGTAGCTATAGCCGACGACCACCAGATATTCAGGAAAGGAGTGATCCTTTCTCTCAGATCGTATGCAAACATCAAATTTGTTTTGGAGGCTGAAAATGGGGAAGACCTGCTGGCTGGTTTGGCAGAAGCCCAGCCCGATGTTATTTTAATGGATCTCCGCATGCCGGGTAAAGATGGGATTGAAACCACTAAGGCGGTCAATAAGCTGTTTCCGCATATGCATGTTCTTGTACTCACCATGTACGAGGATGAGCGCTTTGTTACACACTTAATGGAAAATGGAGCCAATGGTTATCTGCTCAAAAGTTCTGACCCTGCTGAAATTAAAAAAGCGATTCTAGAAGTATTTACCAAAGGATACTACCTCAATAATTTCGTGAACCGCATCCTCCTCAAAAAATCGCACAACAAGGTAAAAGCGATTCCAACTTTAAACAGCGAAATTCAGATTTCCGATAAAGAGAAACAGGTTATTCGCCTTCTGTGTATGGAATACACGGCACAGGAAATAGCAAAAGAAATGGAAATCAGCCCCCGCACAGTTGAAGCAATTAAAGACCGTTTAATGGAACGCTTTGGCGTAAAAAATTCTGTTGGACTAGTTTTCTTTGCTATGAAGAACTCGCTAATTGACTAATGTGTTTCGTTCAGTTCTTTCTGAATGTGATCATACAGTAAAGATTCCTTCAACATTGTTTGCATAAACTTTGCCAGCAGCGGATTAATGGTTTCAATTATGCTGATATCGGCCAATCCCATTTCATACGCTGCTTCTATTGCTTTGCTGTTGTTTCCCAATTCAATAATTGTATTTTCTTCATTTTTTACACGGTCTTCCTCCAGGTCTTTAAAATCGTCAAGCAATAAAATAGGTCTGGCTACAGCATACCAGTAGGGCAGAAAATGCTCTACCCAACTATCTGTTATTGGAAGATCAAGTATTGTAAACAAAAAACTATCTGACCGGGCAAGTGCTTTATGTGTTGTTTCAAACTTAAAATGCGTTGCTTTTCCTCCTTTCAATAAAGCAAACAAATCATCCGCAAGTTTTTGCTGTTTAACTTTACCGTTCAAAAGGGTCTGCATTTCCTGCAGAAAAACTTCAAAGCTATATTCATTATGCTCATACCGCATAAACCGGTCAAACCCTTTTTCCATCATTGTTACATGATCATCTTGCAATAGTACATCTTCAGAAATACCGAGTTTATAAAGCAAATCATATACAAGCGGAATGGTTAAAAAACCAAACCCGCCGGAAATGTATACCCGTTTATTGCGCCAAAAAAGATTGTCTTGAGGAATAGCCCGCTCATTTGCAAAGTAATCTGCAATGGCAGCATTAATTCCCAGTTTGTCTTGTAATTTTCTTGAGGTTATGACCATTCGGTTTATTTTTAACGGTATCAGTTCCCGTTGCAATTGCCTGATTTTTACGGTTGATGACTGCAGAGATAGAATCAGTAATGGGCTTTAATAAATCAGGCCGTTTCAGGTAAAAGTTATAACTGCGTGTAAATTCATTCCTTGTAATTTGATGCAGTTGAAAGACTTTTAAAAACAACGCTGCATTTCCCTCGGGGATCTTAACTGAAGTATCTCTCAATGCCCGTTCATTATTATAAACATCCGCAATCAGGATGTCTGTTAAAACCAACTTCATTTTATCGGGCTTTAAAATACCATCAGGTACTTTGTTTTTTTCTGAGCATGCACCTGAAAGAAAACACAACACAATACCCATCAGCAATTGTTTCATTTCAGTCCCTGTTTGTATTTGTTTGAATTACTCACATCAAGACGGCTGAGAATTTCAACAACCCTTCCTTTGTCCTGCGGCGGCGATTTCTTAAACAGATTTATCAGCTCATCTGTTTTGCCCAGCATAAAAAATTGTACAACCATTAAGTTAGGTGTCTCCCGATTGAGATTGTCCAGATAAATGAGCGCATTCAATACTTCTGCACGTGCTGTATTTTCATCTTCGTACATCACATCCATGCCTCTTCTGTAATAATTATAATACACGTCATGGATAACAGCATACCTGTTATTAATCAGGTTTTCCGAAAGCCAGTAACGGTTTCTGTTATTACTTTCAAACGATTTCCATCCCGAAATTTTTGTTGCATCAGGCGCATTATTGACAATATTCAATGCTTTTTGAAAAAAAGGATCGCCTCCACGCATTGAAAAAGAATCATAATCAAATCCAATAATGATATAAGCGTAATAAGCAATCACAGCAGTAAGATTAGACATCAACGGATCTGTTCCGCTAATACGGTTTTCGTTAAACTCCAGCGATTGAGATTCAAGATATTTAAAATCTAAATTCGGATCCTGAAAGTTGATGATGGGCGAAAGGTAAGTAGTTGAGTAAACCGGCCGCCCCACCTGAATGGTAAGGTTGGCAGAGAACACATTCAACTCCGGCATCTCCTGCAGGGTAATTAAAAACTGACAATTGATTTTTTCTCCCGGCTTAAAATTATCGCTGCCCCATTTCCTGTTGTTAATAAAATTAGTCAGAGCAGTTTCAAGTGTTCGGAAAATTTTATGATCTATGGTAGTAGGAATCTGATTATCAATAACCCTCACCCTCGCATTCAGTTCCTGCGAATAGGAATAGAAATTCATAAAGGAACAAAGAACAAAAAGTTGAACTACTTTATGCATGCATCAGTTTTTTGAGTGTATCGGTAATATCTGCAGCCACATCTTTTTTCGACTTGAGAGAAAATACAAATTCATTCTCGTGTTTATCGAAAATGGTAATCTTATTTGAGTTGCCGCCAAAACCGGCGCCTGTATCATTTAATGAATTTAAAACAATCATATCGGCATTTTTCGAGTGAAGCTTCCCCAGTGCATATGCTTTTTCATTCGATGTTTCTAATGCAAACCCAACCAACCATTGTCCCGGTTTTTTTATCTTGCCCAAACTCCCAAGAATATCGGTTGTTTTTTTTAATTCTATAGTTAACGAACTCTCTGCCTTCTTTATTTTTTCATTGAATTTATTTACCGGTGTATAATCTGCAACAGCAGCAGACATGATTGCTATCTGACAATGCTCAAACTGTTTGATGCATGCCTGATACATTTCATCAGCAGTCTGTACTCTGATGATCTGTTCCGGCAAAAGATTAATTGGCTGGGTGGAAGGGCCAATCACCAGCAACACCTCAGCGCCTCTGCTTGTTAGTTCTTCTGCTAATGCTATGCCCATCTTTCCGCTGGAATGGTTACCAATAAATCGAACGGGATCAATTGCTTCGTAGGTTGGTCCTGCTGTAATCAATACACGAACTCCGGCAAAGTCATTTTTTTTCAAAAAAAAACCCTGCACCTGCTCAACAATCTGTTCTGGCTCTGCCATTCTGCCTTCGCCATGTAAGCCACTGGCCAGCTCACCCTTTTCAACCGGTATGATTATATTTTGATAAGAAGTCAATAAAGATAGATTGCGTTTAGTAGCAGGATGCTTCCACATATCCTCATCCATTGCAGGAGCAACCATAACGGGGCATGTTGCAGACAAATAGACTGCAAGCAATAAGTTATCGCAGGCACCGCTTGCCATTTTTGCAAGGGTATTGCAACTTAATGGGGCAATCACCATCAGATCAGCCCATCTGCCCAAAGCAACATGGTTCGACCAGCTGTTTTCTTCAAACAAATCAATTAAAACAGCATTCCCTGAAAGTGTAGACAATACAAGCGGTGATACAAAGTCTTTTGCTGCTGCTGACATAACCACTTTAACTTCTGCTCCTTCTTTAACCAGCAAACGGAGTAACAAAATAGATTTGTAAGCAGCAATACTGCCGGAAATACCCAGTACTATTTTCTTTCCTTTAAGATTCATGTAAGTGTAAAATAGGGTAAAATCATTAATTAAAAAACGGCAATGGCGGCCATAGGCCGCCATTTATATTGTTTATGCTGATCATTTAATTGAACAAATCATTCTCTGCACGACGGTGGTATACTTTATCATCCATAAACTCCTGCGTAGCAAGTAAGGCAGGGTTAGGCATACGCTCATAGGCCTTTGAAATTTCAATTTGTTCTTTGTTCTCATGAATTTCTTCCAGGCTATCGGTATGACTTGCAAACTCCTCCAGCTTATTATGCAGTTCTTCTTTCAAAGAAATATTGATCTGGTTTGCACGCTTAGCCACTACTGCAATAGATTCATACAGGTTACCTGTCTTAGCTTTCAAATCAGCTACATTCTTTGTTTCAACCACGCTGCTTGTATTGGCACTAACTTTTCTTATCAGTCTGCTCATTGGTAATAGCTTTTAAATTGTTTTTTGATTGATTGAAATATTTTTCTGCGTCTTTTACAAGTTTACTTTCCGGAAAGCGATCGAGAAAATCATAATACTCTTCAATCACTTTTTCAAAACGTTCCCGCTGTTTCTCTTCCACACTCATTCCTGCATACAGGAAATAAGATTTTATAATCATCAACTTATATTCATCCGCTTTCTTTGATTCAGGGTAGCTGTTTAACAGATTCGTAAAGGTAATGGCTGCAGCCCTGTAAGAAGCCACATTATAATAGAGCTCTGCACTTTTATATTCCTTCAGCTCAAGCTTTTCGTAACATTCTTCAATGATCTTCTTTGCCTCAT
>JALHRP010000104.1 GCA_022841365.1 Chitinophagaceae bacterium
CAACCAGTTATTTCTTAATCTGGCAGGAATTGCCGGAGCATTTTCAACCAAACTTTCATTGGGTAGCGCTGTTGTTATAAAAGAAGAGGCACTGGCCGATCTGGGTGTACAGGAAAAAGACGGTTATAAAGATGTGTTCGATTTAAAATTACTTGCTCCAAATCAGCCTCCATATAAAATGAAAAAACTACCCAACCCGTTTAAGGTGCTGATGGAGAGAACAAAATTACCAAAGGTTGGTTCTGTTACAGTAAACCAGATTACCGGCTCAAAAAAAACAGCTGAACTTTACAGTCGGAAATATAAAGCCGCTGTTGAAAATATGGAAGGTGCTGCATTACATCTGGTATGCCTCAAAGAAAATATTCCGTTTGTACAAATCAGGAGTATATCAAATTATGTAGGTGAGCGGAATAAAAAGAAATGGAAATTAAAAGAAGCCGTTACCAACCTGAATGCTGAATTAATACGACTGGTTGAAAGTTTATAAGGAACCGCAAATAAACGAATGATTAACAGACAATGAAATTTACACTTGGTTTTTCACCCTGCCCCAACGACACGTTTATTTTTGATGCACTGGTGAATAAAAAAATTGATACGGAAGGTTTTGACTTTGATGTACAGTTAGAGGATGTGCAAACGCTGAACGAATGGGCATTACAGGGCAAGCTTGATTTTTCAAAAATCAGTTATGGTGTTTATCCGCTTATTAAAGAAGGGTATCATTTATTGCAAAGCGGAGGCGCTTTAGGTAAAGGGGTCGGCCCACTGTTGATAGCAAAATCGAAACCGGAAAACTGGCAGGAGAGTTTAACTGATTACAACATTGCTATACCGGGAGAAAATACAACCGCTCATTTTTTATTTATACAGGCGTACCCCAATGTTGTAAATAAAAAGTTTATGATCTTTCATGAAATTGAAGAGGCAGTATTAAGCGGCAAGGTGGATGCAGGTGTGATTATTCATGAAAACCGTTTTACTTATCAGCAAAAAGGATTGCTGAAGTTGATAGATCTTGGTGAATATTGGGAACAAACAACCGGCTACCCCATTCCGCTTGGCGGCATTGTTGCACATCAACGCATAGAAATATCAGTACAAAATAAAGTGGATGATTTGATCCGGAAGAGTGTTGAATATGCATTTGATCATTATCCTTTTATTTCGGATTATGTAAAACAACATTCGCAGGAAATGAGTGAAGAGGTGATGCGGATGCACATTGATCTTTATGTAAATAATTTTTCGCTTAATTTGGGTGATGATGGCATGAAAGCAGTTGAGTGTTTGTTAAATATTTTCAAAAGAATAGAAAAGAATAATGCTTAGCAGTAATATCGCTATTTTTATTATCTGACTGCTACATATGAAAAAACTACTCGCTGTTACACTGCTGCTATCTGTTTGCATATCACTTCATGCACAAACTACACTCAAAACCAGACTTAAAGTATTTGTTGATTGCAGTAATACAAATTGCGATGAAACATTTATAAGAACAGAAATCAATATCGTTGATTTCGTTCTTGACCGTGTAGCAGCTGATGTTCATGTATTAATTACTTCACAAAGAGTGGGGAATGGTGGAGATCAATTTCAATTAATTTTTTATGGCTTAAACCGCTTCAGTAAAATAACAGATACGCTTCGGTTTGATATGCTGGAAATGGCCACTGACGTAGAAACAAGAGAACAACTGGTTAAGCATTTGCAAATAGGATTAGCACCTTTAATTGTTAAAGCAGGCTATGCTAATGAATTAACCATTCAAACAAAAGTAAAAGCAGATTCTTCCGGTAGTGTAAAAACAGCTAATCAAAACACAAAAGACAAATGGAATTACTGGGTTTTCCGAACCAGCGCTAATGGTAATTTCAACTCCGACCAAAATTATCGTTCCCAAAGATTAGGCAGCCGCTTTTCAGCCAACCGAATTACAAATGATTTGAAAGTTTCATTCAACTTCAGTGCAAGTGATAACAGGAATACATTTAATACCGGCTCAGAAAAAATTGTTGTAAAAAATCATACGCTCAATTTTTCACACTTACTTGCAAAAAGCCTTAATCAACACTGGACGATTGGGTATGAAGCGGTGGCACTACGAAGTACATTCTCAAATATCAGTTCACAATTTTACATTAGTCCCGGAATTGAGTACAATGTATTTCCTTATTCAAGTGTAAACTCAAAACTGCTTACTTTTCGATATGGCTTGGATGTAAGGCAAAATAATTATTATGACACAACGATATACAATAAAACAAATGAACTGCTCCCCGGTCAAAATCTTTCACTGGCACTTTCGTTAAACCAGAAGTGGGGCAGTATTTCTACAGGTATTACTTACCGCAATTATTTCACCAACTGGAAATATTACAATCTGTCGTTTAATACGTTTGTTGATGTAAGATTAACCGGAAATTTGTCGTTCAATCTTTTTGCGTTCCCTTCTATTGTAAGAGATCAGGTGTTTTTACCGAAAGGGAATACCACCATTGATGATATATTAATCCGTAGAAGACAACTGCAAACAAGCTATAATTTTTTTGTAGGTTTTGGAGTAACATATCGTTTTGGCAGTATCCTTAACAATTTTATTAATCCCCGTTTTGATTCAGGTGGCGGATTTAATGATTAATTATTTCTTCAATGCCTTGCTATAAACTTCCAAACAACGTTTCCGTGCAACTTCGTGTGCAACCACCGGTTTTGCATAATCAAAGCCTTCAAACTCAGGCACCCACTTTCTGATGTATTTTAACTGCGGATCAAATTTCTGTGTTTGCAGATAAGGATTAAAAATGCGGAAATAAGGAGCTGCATCACAACCACTGCCTGCAGCCCATTGCCATCCTCCATTGTTTGCCGCTAAATCAAAGTCCAATAATTTTTTTGCAAAATAGGCTTCGCCCCATCGCCAGTCAATGAGTAAATGTTTGGTAAGAAAAGAAGCAACAATCATCCGCACACGGTTGTGCATAAAACCTGTTTCGTTCAGTTCACGCATACCTGCATCAACTATTGGATAACCCGTTTGGCCATTGCACCATTTCTCAAAATCATTTTCATTGTTCCGCCACTCGATCAGGTCATATTCTTTTTTAAAGGCTTTGTCTTTTCCCACATGAGGAAAATGCCAGAGGATCATATGATAAAAATCACGCCAGATCAACTCATTCAAAAAACTTTCGTTCATATCTTTTACATGCCGTGCAAGTTCACGAATACTGATGGTACCAAAACGAAGATGAACACTTAACCTGCTTGTTCCCTGTATGGATGGAATATCCCGTTGTTCTTTATACTTTATAATTATTTCATCTCTCACCTGTGATGATGGAAATGCTGCACCGGTTTGCTGAAAGCCCATTTGTTGTAAAGATGGTATGGGTTGAGCAGGCTGCTGATGAAAATTACTGAAATATTTTTCTGTGGGATGCCGCTCCAAATAAAATTCATTCAGCTTTGCTTTCCATTTTCTGCTGTAAGGTGTAAACACGGTGTATGGCTTTCCATCATCTTTCAGCACTTCTTCTTTTTCAAAAATCACCTGGTCTTTACATGTATGCAACGATGCCCCTGCATCATTCAGGAGCTGTAACACCTGTGCATCCCGTTCTGCAGCATAGGGTTCATAATCATGATTGGTGAACACTTTTTTTATTTCATACTTCAATAATAACTGATGCATTACTTCCACTGGCTCGCCATAATACACTTCCATGCTGCTGCCCATTTGAAGCAATTGATCCTGCATGGCAGAAACGGCCTGATGGATAAACTCAACTCTGCGGTCGGCTTTATCCTCTAGTTTCAACAGAATGTTTTTGTCAAAAACAAATACCGGAACAACAGGCAATCCATCTTTCAATGCATGATACAATGCTGCGTTATCATGCAAACGCAGATCTCTGCGGAACCAGCAAATATGTACATTCTGTTTAGCCATGCTGTATTAACGGAAATAAGCGAAAAAAGTTTAACCGAATAAGGGCGAAAGGTGTGTATGAAAAAGTTGTGCTGCCTGTTGAAATGAGTAGTTTTTTTGACCGAATAGCTTTACCCACCTCATGCCATAAATGGCATTGGTTAAAAACAATTCATCTGCATGCAAAAGGTCTGTAACTGAATAGGAGCCTTCTGCAACGGGTCTGTCTGTTAACTGTAACCTGTCAATGATATAATTACGCATCACTCCATTTACTCCGCCTTCTTTTAAATGAGGTGTATGCAGTACATTGTCTTTCAGAAAAAATACATTGGCAATTGTTGCATCACAAATACGCCGGTGCTGATTCAGAACCAATGCTTCATTCCATTTTTGCAGCTTTGCAAACTGTGCAGCCATAGCATAAAGCTGATAATTATTGCTTTTGAGATTAGAGAATGCATCGCATGATTTCCAGCCATCTTCAAACAAACCGATATCCAACCCGTTTTCATTCAGGCTGAATTCTTTTTTTTCAAGTGGCCAGCACTGAATAATATAGTTGAATGAAGTTGATGGCGTTTCCCACAAGCCCCCTTCTCCCTTACAAACTGTTATACGCACTCTTGCAGCATCAGTACATTTATTTTTTATAGCTAATGTCAACACTTGTGTTTTCAATACATCGCTGTTGAAATGTGCCGGTGCAGAAAAATACAATTGAGGCAGAGATGAACTCAAACGGTTCCAGTGTGCATTCCATAACGGCAGTTGATTATTTTGCAAACGGATGGTTTCAAACAAACCTTCTCCATATCGAAATGACCGGTTATCAGGATGAATGATTGCTTCATTTGAGCTGATGATTTTACCGTTATAGTTGTAATACATAATTGAGAGAGAAATAGAGTACGAAAATAAAGAAAGGGGCGACACTTTTCAGTATCGCCCCTGCAGTTGGTTTCAGTTTCGCTTTTTAGCCTTCAATAATATTATGCTTAACAGCGTACAGAATTAATCCCGCTGTTGAACGTGCTCCTATTTTTGATTTCAGTTTGTCTCTGATTGCTTCTACAGTACGTGGACTTAAATCAACAATATCAGCAATTTCTTTTGTGCTTTTTTCTTCGCACATAAGGCGCAGGATGTTAATCTCTTTATCATTGAGTTTCACATCATGTCCCATTACTGAATCGCCCTGGCGTTTCATCTTTAAGCCATCAATTAATGCTTTGTTGGTAAGTGTATTGAAAAAATACTCTTGCTCATAGCAGGTTTTAATGGCCTCATAAATTACTTCACTGTCAGAGTTTTTGGTGAGATAGGAGTTGGCTCCTAATTCCATCAGTTTGGTAATCATGGTATGCTCATCGTGCATGGTGAGCATAATAATTTTTATTTCAGGATACAACCTTTTCACTTCCGGTAAAGTTGCAATTCCATCCATAATCGGCATTTGCACATCCAGCAAAATCACATCGGGTTGAATTGATTTAAGCATGTTGAGCAAATGCATTCCATTATCAGCCTCAAAAATAACCTGGATGTCCTTTTTCATACCTAAGGCAGTTTTTACGCCTGCACGGTATAATACGTGGTCATCTGTAATGGCTACTTTAATTGTGTCTGTGGATTGTTCGTTTGGTTTAACGGTTTTCATTACGTACATAGGGTATGGGTTAAGAACGTATTTATATTATTATCGCAATGCAAATTGACAAATTTTAACTGATTTTTTATTGGTACTACTACCTGACTTTAAACCTGTGGTTTTTACGCAGGCTGTTTTATTCGATCAAACGGTTGCGCATTCCGTACACAATTAAGCCGGCAATGGTCTTTGCCCCCACCTTGTTTTTCATGTTTTGGCGGATAGTTTCAATGGTTCGTGGGCTTAGAAAAACGAGTTTGGAAATTTCCTCGGTGGTTTTGTCTTCGGAGAGCAGTTTGAGGATCTGGAGTTCTTTGTCAGAAAACTTAGTGGTATTTGGATAAAACTGCTTGACGGTCTTTTTGTAGTTGAGCTTTAACAAAACGGCCTGGTTCACCAGTTCATTAAAGTAAAAATCCTCATTCATACAGGTGAGGATAGCTTCGTAAATTTCGTTAGGATCTGTTGTTTTTGTGAGGTAGGCATTGGCACCCATTTCCATCATTTTGCTCACCATCTGCTGGTCATCATACATACTCAGCACCACAATCTTTACTTCTTCATGCTCTTTACGTATCAGCTGCAGTGCATTTACACCATCCAGCTCCGGCATGCGGATGTCCATCAGTAAAATATCTGGCTTTTTAATAGCAAGCTTATGCATCATATCCTTGCCATCTTCAGCCTCCCAGATTAGTTTGAGGTGGGCTCTTCCGCCCAATGCCATTTTGATACCATCACGAAAGATTTTGTGATCGTCTGCAATGGCGAACTTAATGTTTGTTTCGAGAGACATGGGATATTGTGGTTTTTAGGTATTGCAAAGTACTCTACTATATCCAAACTTCAAAGAATGTAAGGGGAATTCTGTTGTAAAGGCAGGAAGATTTGGCTGAAATGATCCTTTCAAAAAGCATAATGGAGCATTATGCATTCCTTTTTGTGCTAAAAGCGCTTTGGAAATCTTATACAGAATTAGCTAAAAAAAAGACAACTTTAGAATTATCTGAAATATTCATTTAATGCTCAAGTTGTTAAGAATTCAAATCAGCCCAATACCTGCTGTATAAATTGTTGGTCAGTAACAAATTTTGGTGGTCACCTTGCGATGTAACAAGCCCATTTTCTAATATATAAATCCTGTCGCAAAAAGATTTTAATACATGCAACCTGTGTGTAATGAACATTATAGCTGCATCTTTTTTAATTTTTTGTAAGAGATGCAGGACAAATTGCTCACTTTCTCTATCCATTGCAGCAGTGGCCTCGTCAAGAATGAGCAATTGAGGTT
>JALHRP010000105.1 GCA_022841365.1 Chitinophagaceae bacterium
CCCAGCAGTGATAACTATCAGCATTTCCGTTTGGGTCAATCAGATAATACAGGTATTCTTGACCGTTATAAAAACTTTAATAATCCGCAGGGCAACAGTCCTGTTGCAAATAATAATACGGAGTACACATCTGCATCAACACTGTATCCCGATAATGAAGATCTCAACCGGGATAATACATTAAATGAAGTGGAAGAATATTTCCAGTATCATCTGGAACTAAGACCAAAGAACGATCCGTTGATGCAGGTAGGACAAAACTATATTGCCGACAGACGGGAGGTAGATGTAAAACTGGCCGATGGTAATTCAAGAAAAGAAACCTGGTATCTGTTTCGTATTCCGATAAAAGATTACGAGCAGAAAGTAGGAAATATTCCCGATTTTAAATCCATTCGTTTTATGCGGATGTTTATGACCGGTTTTGAAGATCAGACGGTGATTCGTTTTGGAAAACTGGAACTGGTGCGTAACACCTGGCGTTCGTTTCCCTATGCATTAGATACAGCGGGTACTTACAAGCCGCTCAACAATACCGGCATCACCAGCTTTAATGTTACAGCAGTTAATATTGAAGAAAACGATAACCGCATTCCTATTAACTATGTAACACCACAGGGTGTTGAGCGTGTGCAGCAGTTAAGCAATAATGGTATTACCACTTTGCAAAACGAAGCATCACTCAGTATGCAGTTGTGCGATTTGCAGGATGGAGACAGCCGTGCTGTATTTAAATCAACCAACCTTGATCTGCGCCAGTACAAACGTGTACGGATGTTTATGCATACCGAATCAAGAGGAAAACAAGATGTGTTGAAAGATGATGAGGTGCTGGCAGTGATTCGTTTTGGTACCGATTTCATCAACAACTATTACGAAGTACGCATGCCGTTGAAAGTAACCAGATGGGGCACTTATCAACGACCCGGTTTGAATGATACAACCAGTGAACAATGGCCCAATGCAAACCAGTTTGATGTGAATCTGGAAGAACTGGTACGTTTTAAATTGCGCCGCAGCGGATCTGTCTCCACTGTTTTTTCTGAAGACAGAGGCAATGGTATTCGCTGGAGTGTAATGGGTAATCCCAACCTTGGCGAAGTAAAAGGATTTCTTGTTGGTGTAGAAAATAATAAGAATGATAACACTTCTTCTGTTTGTGCAGAAGTGTGGATTAATGAACTCCGGTTAAGCGGTCTCGATGAAAAAGGCGGATGGGCAGGTACAGGCAGGTTAGATATTCAATTGGCTGATCTGGGAACTGTTACCGTTTCAGGATCTGCTCGCAGTGCAGGTTTTGGTACCATTGAACAACGTGTAAATGAACGCAGCCGTGAATTCTTTTATCAGTTCGATGTGGCAACCAATTTACAATTAGGAAAACTGTTACCTAAAAAAGCAGCCATTGACATTCCGTTTTATGCAAGCTATTCACAAACGGTGATGAATCCGGAGTACGATCCGTACGATCAGGATGTAAAACTGAAAGACAAACTCAATACTACCAATAACAAAGACTCGGTAAAAAATATATCACAGGATTTTGCAGCCATTACTACGGTGAACGTTACCAACATGCGTAAAAATAAAACCGATGGTAAGCCGGCTAAAGTGTATGATGTTTCAAACTTTGATGTGAGCTATTCGTATACAAAAACGGAAAAGCGAAATCCATTGATTGAAAGTGATGTGGTTGAAAAACATTACGGAGGCTTAGGTTATAACTATGCACCACAACCGAAGTTTATTGAGCCGTTTAAAAAGCTGATTAAATACCGCAGTCCCTGGTGGAACATCATCAAGGATATTAATTTTAATTACAAACCAAGTCTCTTAAGTTTCAGAGCCGATGTGAACAGGCAATTTGGTGCCGCAAGAGCAAGAGAAGTAACGATTCCCGGAGTTGCACCAAGTCCGTTTAAAATTCCTGAAACCTACGATAAGTTTTTTGTGTTTGACCGTGTGTATAATTTGCGATGGGATTTAACCCGTTCCATCAATCTCGATTTCAGCGCCACCAACAATGCACGTATTGATGAACCGATTGGCAGGCCTGATACAAAGGAGAAGAAAGATTCCATCCGTCGTAACTTTTTAAAGGGTGGCAGAAATGTGATCTATCGCCAAACAGCCAATGCATCGTATAATTTTCCGCTGGCAAAAATTCCTGCGCTCGACTGGACAACAGCACGTTTCAACTACTCCACAACTTATAACTGGATTGGCGCTTCTCGTCTTGCAGTAAACCTGGGTAATACCATTGAAAATTCGCAGGCCAGAGTATTTACTGGTCAACTCGATTTTTCACGTCTGTATCAAAAATCAAGATTCCTGCGATCATTGGAAACACAGGCCGATCCCAATAAGCAACCCGTTCTTGCATCGCCCAATATAAAATTCAATCCAAAAGATACGGTTGGCAAGAGCAAAAAATATGTTGCAAAACTGTTCCGCCGTTTAAACCGTCTTGAAGCGAAGAAAGACAAAGGCATTCAGTACGAGCCAGGTGCTGCTGCAAAAGCATTTGGACGATTACTTACTTCAGTTAAAAATATCAACGTTAACTATAACGAATCATTCAATTCACGTATTCCCGGTTATGCAGACAGTCCGAAATATGTTGGTCAAAACTGGAGAACCCGTGCGCCGAGTCTGGCTTATGTATTTGGCAGGCAGCCCGATCAACGATGGCTGGATGATGCTGCAACAAAAGGCTGGATAACAAAAGACACCAATTTTAATTTCCTGTTTACACAAAGCTACCGACAGGAGTTAAAAATTGAAGCAACACTGGAGCCTATCCGTGACTTTACCATTGATTTAAATCTGAGCCGTTCTTTCAGTAAAAATTATTCAGAGCTGTTCAAGGATACTACCGGCAACAGCACTTTCGCTCATCTGAGCCCGTTAGCAGCAGGTGGTTTCGATATTACGTTTATCTCTTACCAAACCATGTTCAGAAAATATTCTGTAACAACACCGGGAGAGTCGTTTATTCAGTTTGAAGAGAACCGCCGGATTTTATCGCAACGTTTGGGGCAGGCAAACCCTTATGCAGGCGGACAGTTGATTGGTGATTATTATAAAGGATACGGCAAGTATGCACAGGATGTATTGATTCCGTCGTTTATTGCAGCCTATACCGATCAGGATGCAACGAAAGTGGGTTTGATTGATGAAAGCAACAAACGAGTTAATGCTAATCCGTTTAAACGTTATTTACCCAAACCCAACTGGCGGTTAACTTATAATGGTTTGTCAAGAGTTCCCGGTCTGGAGAAAATATTTACCAACTTTTCCATTACACATGGTTACAGCAGCAACCTGAGCATGAATAATTTCACATCGGCATTGTTGTATGCTGATCAGTTTGGGTTGGGCTTTCCATCGTTTATTGATACGGTATCAAAAAACTTTGTTCCATATTTCTTAATACCCAATGTAACCATCAGTGAACGGTTTTCTCCTTTAATTGGAGTTGATGTACAATTAACGAACCAGTTAAATTTTAAAGTGGATTATGGCCGCAGCAGAACCATCAGTTTAAGTTTAATTGATTTTCAGGTAAGCGAAGTGCGTAGTATTGATATTACTGTTGGTGCAGGCTGGCGCAAGCGTGGATTGAAGATGCCGTTTAAAATTCCGTTCAGTAAAAAAGATACCAAAACACTGGAGAACGATCTCAGTTTCCGTTTTGATTTAACATACAGAGACAATGCCACATCAAATAATATCCTTGATCAGCGGAATACCATTCCAACGGGCGGGCAAAAAGTATTGACCATTAATCCGTCTATTGATTATGTACTCAATAACCGCATCCGTTTGCGTTTGTTCTTTGAGCAGAACCGTGTTGTTGGATATATTGCAACGCCACCTCCTGTGGTAAACACCAGAGCAGGTCTGCAGGTAAATATCAGTTTGGCGCAGTAAACCTTCATTCGTATTTCATTTCCTTCATCTTCCTTATTTTTGATGCAAATCAATGTTATGAGTCATCAATTATTGAAAGGAAAAAAAGGCATCATCTTCGGTGCATTAGATGAAAAATCAATTGCATGGAAAACTGCTTTGAAGTGTTACGAAGAAGGTGCACAGATTGTGTTATCCAATGCCCCCGTTGCATTACGTATGGGCGAGATCAATAAACTGGCTGAAGCCTGCGGCAATGCACCGGTAATTGGTGCAGATGTGACCAATATGGACGAGTTGAAAAATCTCTTTGAAAAATCAATGGAACATTTTGGCGGCAAGATTGATTTTGTGTTACACAGTATTGGTATGGGTATTAATGTGCGCAAAGGCAAACATTATACAGAGATGAATTATGAATGGAATCAAAAGTCGAATGATATTTCTGCGGTGAGTCTGCATCGGATTTTGCGCACTGCATGGGATCTGGATGCATTGAATGAGTGGGGCAGTGTGGTGGCGCTTACTTATATTGCTGCACAACGTGTGTTCCCTGATTATAATGAAATGGCCGATGCAAAAGCTTTGCTTGAAAGCATCACCCGCAGTTTCGGTTATCATTATGGTGTGCGGAATAAAGTAAGAGTAAATACCATTTCACAATCGCCTACCAGAACAACTGCAGGCAGTGGAGTAAAAGGATTTGATGGGTTTATTAATTATGCAGAAAAAATGAGTCCGCTGGGAAATGCTTCATCAGAAGACTGTGCCAATTACATTGCACTGATGTTTAGTGATATGACCAGAATGGTTACCATGCAGAATCTTTTTCACGATGGCGGTTTCAGCTTTACCGGTGTAACAGCAGAAGTGATTGAACAGATGGAAAAGTAAATAGATGTACGATGTTAGATGAAAGAAGCAACGCTTGTTGTGTTGCTTGCAAATAATTCACCGTTGAAAAGTTGACAGGATCACCTGTCAACTTTTTAACTTTTAAACCATACTTTATGACAGCATTTTGGGTAGAGGCAGCAGGTCTCTTTGGATCTTTTTTGAGCAGCATCACATTTGTGCCGCAGGTGTACAAAGCATGGCAAAGTAAAAGCGTTGGTGATCTGAGCATTTATACCATCCTGATTGTTTCTGCCAGTACTTTGGTTTGGCTGGTATACGGTTTCTTTAATGATCCGTTGTTACTGCCTGTTGTATTGTGTAATGGGTTCATCTTTTTATTGTCGCTTGTACTGTTGTATTTTAAGTTTACGTTTAAAAAATAAACCCCGCCGTTTAAGGCAGGGTTCAATGTATTTATTTTACAGCTAAAAGCTTGCAGCTCGAAGCCTCTTAATACTCATCTTCATTAAAAAAGAAGTCTTCCTGACTCGGATAATCGGGCCAGATATCATCAATACTTTCATAAATTTCACCCTCGTCGTCCAGCTCCTGGAGGTTCTCCACTACTTCAATAGGAGCTCCGCTGCGGATGGAATAATCAATCAGTTCATCCTTGGTGGCAGGCCAGGGAGCGTCTTCGAGGTACGATGCTAATTCAAGTGTCCAGAACATAAGGTAAACCCTTTAATTTTCCGCAAAAGTAACTTTCCTGCTGAAATAACCAAATCTGCTTTGTTAAGGCTGTGTATAACCTGGTTTTCAATTATTTTGATGCCGTGTTTTACAAGAACAAAAAGCAAAGCCTTAGGTTTGTAAAACGAAGAAAAAACTATGCTAAAATGTAAACAGATCACCAAACAATACGGAAGCCTGAAAGTATTGAAAGGTGTGGATCTAGAGATTGCAAAGGGCGAAATCGTTAGTCTTGTGGGCAGCAGTGGCGCAGGGAAAAGTACATTGTTACATATTCTTGGCACACTCGATGAGGCAGATGGAGGTGAAGTTTGGTTAAACGAGACACAGGTGAGTGAGTTAAAAGGGAACAGTCTGGCCGCTTTCAGAAACAGGCATATCGGCTTTGTATTTCAGTTTCATCATTTATTACCGGAGTTTACGGCTCTTGAAAATGTATGTATTCCCGGCTGGCTCAGCAACCGAAAGAAAAAAGAAGTGGAGGAACGGGCAAAAGAATTATTGAAATTATTAGGAATGGCCCATCGAATGGAAAACAAACCATCTCAACTTTCAGGTGGTGAGCAACAGCGGGTAGCTGTTGCGAGAGCCCTCATCAATAATCCGGACATTATTATGGCCGATGAACCAACCGGCAACCTAGATAGTGCACATGCAACAGAATTGCATCAATTATTTTTTGATCTGCGCAGGCAATTCAACCAAACATTTTTAATTGTAACGCATAACGAAGAGCTAGCAGCTCAATGCGACAGAACCATTCATATGAAAGATGGACGGATTTTGCCCCCATCCCCTAAAGGTGGGTAAGTCAAAACTTAAAGTAATTTTTCAGCTTGAGTTATTAAACAGTAACCGATCAATCAGAGTGTGTTTTAACTCCCTTTAGGGTTGGGGGCTTCATGCTTTACACTCTCGGCTTCCAGGGAATTTCTTCTACACCCAATTGATGACCGGTATAACGAGCAAGTACAAATAAAAAATCACTGAGGCGGTTAATGTATTTAATCACCAACGGATCTACAAACATATCTTCCTGCTGCATGTGTACACATAAGCGTTCGCAACGCCTGCACACACAACGGGCCACATGAATGGTACTTACTGAAACATGCCCGCCGGGCAGGATAAAATATTTCATGGCAGGAATTGCATCGCTCATTTTATCAATCTCTTTTTCCAGCAATGCAATATCACTTTCTTTTAAATCGGGAATTTTCATCTTTGGTTCTTTCTCCGGATCACATGCAAGCGAAGAACCAACAGTAAACAAACGATCCTGTATTTCTTTTAAGATT
>JALHRP010000106.1 GCA_022841365.1 Chitinophagaceae bacterium
CAAAGTTTACTATAAGGGTTCCCTCTACAGCATTGAATTTGATACGTCTGGCTATATCCAGGATGTTGAGAAAAAAATCCGGTTACATGATATTTCTCAGGATACCCGATCGGCCATCGTAAAAAAGTTAGACTCCATTTACAGAAAACATAAAATAGATAAAGTGCAGGTTCAATGGATTGGGTCAAACCAGACATTATACGAACTAATTGAAAAAAACAACAGCGAATTACCATACACTATTAATTACGAAATAGTAGTACAGGGGAAAAAAGGCAAAGCAACAAGGATGTACGAAATACAATTCAGCAGTGGAGGAGGCATTTTAAGTGTTTCGGAAATTGTACAGAGGAATACTGATAATTTAGATTACTGAGAATGAAATACATATTCATTTTTGGTATTTTGTTATTGCACTTTTTGGTTGTACGGTCACAAGGAGTTTATAGTACAGGAGTTCTTCCTCAGATTAATCTGAATATATCCTTACACAAGGATTGGCGGTTGAATGCAAAGGCAGAATCAAGACTATTATTTTCTGAAGGGCAGTTTGCACAGAATTTCAAAACTGCCTATCGGTATGACCTGACGGATATAGCATTGATTGCTTCAAAAAAGACAGGAGTAAATAACTCATTGGGTGCAGGATATATGATCCGGTTCCGTGACAATGAAGTTGTTCATAGATTTATCCAGCAATATTCAGTCGTAAAAAAATATAACCTGTTCAGGCTTGGGCACAGAATTTCAACTGATCAAACTATTCGTAACAACAATCCTCCTCAGGTCAGGCTCAGATACAGAATTGGTGTGGAAAAGGCCTTAAATGGAAAAGATGTTGACCCTAAAGAATTTTATTTCAAGCTAAACAATGAATACTTGTTTGCTATTGAAGGCAGAGAGACAGATTTTGAATTAAGATTGATACCTGCATTTGGTTATGCTTTAAGTGACAACAATAAATTCGAATTTGGTATTGACTACCGGTTAAATGAATTTATATCAGGTGCTTCCCGAAATCAGTTTTGGTTGTACCTGGGCTGGTTTATAAGTATGTAAGGTTATACTTATTGATCGAAAATTATCAGAAGGGTTGCAAACATCTGTTGTCAATAGGCAGCCTGTTAATGATAAACATAAACAGTTTTTACTTGAATAACATAGATTTAAAAATATGAACTGGCACAAATTAAGCATACCCGAACTTTTTGAATTGCTTGGTACCAACCATAAAGGCCTAACTGCCATTGCAGCCGAAGAAAAATTGCTGCAAACAGGCCCCAACGAATTACAGGAAGGTAAAAAGAAAAGCATAGCCATTATGCTTTTGACGCAGTTTAAAGACATGATGATTTTAATTTTACTTATCGCAGCATTTATATCAGGTATTGTTGGTGACTTCACTGATACAGTCGTTATTCTTATCATCGTTTTATTAAATGCCTTTCTGGGTTTTTTTCAGGAATACCGTGCAGAGAAAGCAATGCAGGCTTTAAAACAAATGGCTATTACGAAAGCCAGGGTGCTGCGTGATGGGAATGTTACAGACATGCCTGCTACTGAATTAGTACCTGGAGATGTCGTCATGTTAGAAGCAGGTAATGCAGTTCCGGCAGATCTTCGGATTATTGAATCGAAAAATTTAAAAATTGAAGAAGCGGCATTAACCGGCGAGTCACATGCAATTGATAAAATCACGCAGTCACTGGAAGCAGATGATTTGCCAATTGGAGACAAAAAGAATCTCGCATTTAAAGGTACGTTTGTTACTTATGGGCGTGGTAGTGGCGTGGTGATTGCTACGGGAATGCAAACCGAGTTAGGTCGTATCGCCAAAATGTTGCAGGAAGATGAAACGTTTACACCATTGCAACAACGCATGGCATCATTTGGGAAAAAACTTTCTGTTCTGGTGCTGTTTTTATGCATTCTGTTTTTTATTGCCGGTTGGTTAAGAGGTGAGGATATTACTAAAATGGTACTCACCAGTATTTCACTGGCTGTAGCAGCCATTCCGGAAGCATTACCTGCCGTTATCACTATTTCTCTGGCATTGGCTGCAAGGAGAATGATCCGGTTTAACAGTCTGATCAGAAAATTACCGGCTGTAGAAACGTTAGGTTCTGTTACCTATATCTGCACTGATAAAACAGGCACCCTTACCAAAAACAAAATGCATGTGGAGCAGCTGTTTGTAAACGGACAACTGCATGAAAGAAATGCTTTATCCGCCATCAAACAACAGGAAGAAGTAATGCTGTTGCTGCATGCGCTTGCCTTAAACAATGATGCTGTTGAAGATGCTGACAAGATTATAAAGGGCGACAGTACAGAAATTGCTTTGATGGAAGTTGCAAGGGAACAAAACATTCAACCTGATACATGGACACGGCTGGCGGAAATTGCTTTTGATGCCGACCGGAAACTGATGACAACTTTTCACGCACATGAAAATAAAATCATTTCCTTCACCAAAGGAGCACCGGATATTTTACTGCAACGATGTGTAAATATTGACACAGCTTTACTGCAACAACAGGTAGATGATATGGCGGCTAAAGGACACCGGGTTCTGGGATTTGCCTGTCGTTATTGGGATATATTGCCTGAAAACCCTGACAGTGAAACCCATGAATCCGGTTTGCAGTTCGTAGGGTTGATCAGTATTATTGACCCACCTCGTGAGGAAGTTTTTGAGGCAGTAGCCCAATGTAAAACTGCAGGAATTGTACCTGTAATGATAACCGGCGATCATGCGCTCACAGCAAAAGCCATTGCACAACGCATTGGTATTTTAAGCAACGAAAAAGATATAGTTATAACCGGTCAGCAACTTGCAGCATTAGATGATGACAGCTTTCTGACTAAAGTAGAAAAAATAAAAGTGTATGCCCGTGTATCGCCGGAACAAAAGCTGCAGATAGTAAAAATGCTGCAACAGAAAGGCCATTATGTAGCTATGACAGGCGATGGTGTGAACGATGCCCCTTCATTAAAAAGGGCGAATATTGGTATCGCAATGGGCATAACCGGAACTGATGTTTCTAAGGAAGCGGCGCACATGATTTTACTGGATGATAATTTCTCCACCATTGTAAAAGCGGTAAAAGAAGGAAGAAGGATTTATGACAACATCCTTAAGTTTATTAAATACATGATGACAACCAACTCCGGCGAGTTATGGACCTTATTGCTGGGGCCAATCATTGGTTTACCGGTTGCATTGTTGCCCATACATATTTTATGGATAAACCTGGTTTCTGATGGCTTACCCGCTATTGCATTATCCTATGAAAAAGCAGAAAAAGATATTATGAACCGGCCACCACGCCCACCGCAGCAAAGTGTGTTTGCTAATGGCAGGGGGTTGCACATGATATGGGTGGGTATGTTTATGGCAGGTATTGCCTTGTCGCTGCAGGGATGGGCTATTAACCACGGGCTGCATTGGCAAACAATTGTTTTTAATGTTTTATGCCTGAGCCAACTGGCACATGTAATGGCAATCCGCTTTCAAAAAAAATCCTTATTTAGTATAGGAGTGTTTTCCAACAAACCTCTTATAGGTGCCGTTTTGTTAGCCTTGTTGCTGCAATTTGCCATCACCTATATCCCATTTCTGCAACTCATTTTTAAAACAGAAGCCTTAATGCTGAATGAATTCATTTTAGTTGGTGCTGCTTCATCGCTGGTGTTTTTTGCAGTGGAAATTGAAAAGGCTGTTGTGAGGAGAAGAAGAATCAGAACCAACCGGTTAATACTTATTTGATTAAAACTAATAACAGAAAATGCAGAAGCTTCAGGCAATATTGTTACAAAGAAATGATCGAAGCAAAGAAGGTATAAATAAACGATCCTATACAGGAGCCTTCATGAGGAAAATGTAAAACCTGCCTGACTTTTTTGAATATTTCTTAACGATGTAAAATGTACTCAAATGATTATTGTAAAACTTGTTGTAGCCGGCAAAGAACAGGGAGATGCTGTTGCAAATATTATTCTGAAAAACAAATTTACCCTGGATGTTTTTGGTAATGCCCTTGATTCCTATCATTTAAACTCCTCGCAAATAAAAGTACACACTGAGGTTTATTTTATTCAGTTTGTAACAAAGAGCATGTTGTTTGATGAAATTGAAGAAAGTTTAAAGAAAGAATTTCCGGGTATGGACTTTTACATCTGTGCTACGCCTATTGTGCACATGGCCATTACTCTCCATCACAAGATTAAAAAAAGGGTAACAGGATTAAGTTTAACTGAGGAAGAAACAGAAGATTAAAAACAAGTCTATGGATTATCAAATCATCATTTCACTTCTAACGCTGATAGGTCTCGAAGTTATTTTAGGGATAGACAATGTAATTTTCATATCCATTTTAGCCAATAAACTGCCGGTGCATCAGCAAAAGAAGGCGAGGTTCTATGGCTTAATACTGGCTATGGTATTGCGGTTGGGGTTACTGTCAATCGTAACATTAATCATGAAATTAAACAACGATTTATTCAGCGTTTTTAGCCACAGTATTTCAGCAAAAGACTTGATATTGATTTTAGGAGGGTTGTTCTTATTGTATAAAAGCTCTGCTGAAATATATCACAAAATGGAAGGGGAACAGGGCAATAAAACCAAAAATATTAATGCGGCCACATTTGCCCAGGTAATTTTGCAGATTTTAATAATGGATTTGGTTTTTTCAATTGATTCTATTATAACAGCAATTGGGATGGTTAAGGAGGTATGGATAATGTATGTTGCTATTATTGTTACTGTTTTAATAATGTTGGTAGCTGCAGAGCCAATCAGCAATTTTGTAAATAAACATCCTTCATTTAAAATGCTGGCACTTTCATTTTTATTACTGATCGGTTTTGCCCTGGTAAGTGAAGGGTTTGGTATTGAAATTCCAAAAGGATATATTTATTTCTCCATGGCATTTTCAATGCTGGTAAGTATTTTTCAAATGCGGATGAATAGAAATAATAAACCCGTAGTAACACATGAACACTATGTTGAAGGCGAAGAAAAATTACCCAAAAATGTATTGTAACCGGAAAAGATATTGACAGTCACTATCAATTCTTTTTCCTCATTCCTGATTTCACATAAATGCTTAAGGAATAGGATTGTTGATTATTACCGGGTATTCTTTTTCAAAAGACAATCATCGAAAATGATATTTCCATCCTTTTAACCTTAATGATCATTGTACGCCCATCTCTTAATGGGACATAAATCTTATTTGGATGTTGAATGCATGGGAAATAAATTTTTTTATATATAGAGTTGTCCTTTCTCAATATGATATTATAGTTAAACCATCTGCTGTTAATTTCGATTTGGTTCTTTTTGATTTCGTGACCGACATTTTGTGAATAGGTGTATGTTCCGTCATGAAGCCTGGTAGGCTCATTTTTGCATGCGCAAAGTGAAATTAAGGAGAATCAAAGGATAAGTCGAGTAATCATGATTTAAGTGAAGAAACATCACCGACATCAAGGTAAATAATTCACGGAATTTAGTCAAGGTGAAATACTCCCTTATCGACTGTCTGATTGATTCACAATCGCAGACCTTTGGCCTGACTTTGATTACCATTCTTTTTGGGTAGTAAAGTTTTTTCGAGTTTTTTAGGTTTTAAATTCATCTCTACCACAGTGGCATCTGTTTTATTTTCTGCTTGGTTAATCTGTTTGGCCTGTATCTTCAGCGTAATCTCCCTTTCCAATCTTGATACCTCTTTTTTTAACTGAGCCAACTCCTCATCTCTTTCAAAAGGCTTTGATACTAATTTTTCCAGCATGGGTATATTTTGTTCCAATTCCTTCAAAGACTTCTGATATTTCTCTTTGAGCGACTCAACCCGGTCAATGGCATTGAGAAAATACCGGGCGGCCAGTTTGGGGTTATCAATATTGATATGCCCCTTGTTCCAGGAATATTTGATACCTGTTTGCTTACTTTCTGCATAGAACACATTGCTGTATTTATACTCAAACAGTCCTTTGTCTTCATAGGTTTCTTTCTGTCTGCGAATGTATAAGTCGAAATCATAGAGAGTTCCTATTTTCTTGTATTCGTCTTCACCAATTTGTGGTTTCCATCCCGTATAAAGCCCGATAAGATGTGCGCCGGTAATCTCTGCGTCAGTATTGTTCAATCCTTCTATCTTAACTGGGTTAAATTTTATTCCTTCTTTATCATAAGTCAATTGATCTTTATAATGTGTTTCATCAACCACAAGTTTGTTAAGTGTTTCAATCACCTTTCCTTTTTCCTCAAGTAAATTTTCCAGCTTGAATCTTGAACGAAATACCTCTTTGTGATGCGCATTCCGAAGGCTTTCTAATACCGCTATCTTCTTTTCCATTTTTGATTTTTCCAGCAATGTGGTATCACCTGAAAGAATGGCGATATACTCGGAGAAATTCATACCACTCTTTTCATCAATACTTCCTTCATCAATTGTTCTCACATTCAGTTCGCAGTTCTTCATCTGGCTGATGAAGGTTTGCTTATTCTTCAAAAGATTGAATTTATAGTTGTCGAGAGATTGTTCAACTGCATAAATAAAATTCTTCACCTTATTATTGTAAAACTCTTTGGCAATAATATTTCCCTGTCTTGCACCACGGCCATCTCTTTGTTCCAGTTCGGAAGGTTTCCAGGGAATATCCAAATGGTGCATGGCT
>JALHRP010000107.1 GCA_022841365.1 Chitinophagaceae bacterium
AGTTTCGTTCAAGGGTAAACCATCTACCTTGGTTTTGTTCTGATTATACGAATAAGCAATACCCGTGCGTAATGACCAATTTGTATTTAGCGATTGTTGGTAAGATCCATTGCCATAACGGTAGTTATTGGTGAGGTCAACTTGTTGTTTGATCGAAGGATCAAGAATGTTATGATTATACAAGGAGAATGAGGAATGATTAACATTACCAAAAAATTTAAACAGGCCATCCTTCCCAGATTTCTGCCGATAGGCAAAACTACCCTCCCCCGATGCCGGAGGAATTCTCCAATCTACCTCCTGATTGATCATACCAAAGTAAGGCCGGATGTTCGTGTATTGTATTTTCCCGGATACGGATGCCCGATCCCAAACCTGCGTATGCGCTACATCGGCACCCACCGAAAGAATACCGATATCAGTTTGGTTCATTTCCGCAATGTCTTTGGAATTTAATACGAGTGCTGACGAAAGCGCCTGACCATATTCTGCGGAATAACCTCCGGTACTGAAACTTGTTCCCTTAAACATGAAAGGAAGAAAACGACCACGCGAAGGAGTATTAGGAGCTGCCGGGCCATAGGCATCCAGCACGACCATACCATCAATAAAGGTGCGCGTTTCGGAATCATCACCACCCCGAACAAACAGGCGACCTGTTTCACCTACTTTTTGTGTTCCGGGTAATGTATTCAGTGCACCGGCAATATCTGCTGTAGCACCAGCCGTAGTCGCAATATCAACTGCCTTTAAAATTGTTCTCCGCTTTTCCTCACCGGCCGTAAATGATCCAGCCGATATCACCACGCCATCGAGTTGGTTGATCTCTTCTTTGAGAAGTACTTCGATTTTTATAGGCTTGCCTGTAAGTTCAACCTCTTGTGCAAAAACCTTATAACCAACAAAAGTTATATTCAAGATCTGAGCACCACGTTCTTCGGAGATAAATGAAAATGTGCCATCCACATCTGAACTGGTACCATCATAAGAATCCTTGATCATAATATTCGCGCCTGGAATGGGCTCTCCTTTTTCATCCTTAACTACTCCCGAAATCTTGGTTTGAGACCAGGAGATCAGGGAGGTCATTGAAAACAGAATAAGGGTGATAAACTTCATACGCGTCACTTTTTATGGCGATTACACGTCAAAAGTGGGGTGACCAGCGAGCTTTTAATAAAGAAGGTTGCTGAAGTGTTGAAGTGATGGGATGAATTGTAGAATTAGGAATTAGGAATTAGGAATTAGGAATTAGGAATTGAGAATTGAGAGGCTGGCAGGAGGGCTTAACCTATTTCATATTTTTATATAACTTTAGCAATGCAACAATCTACCGCCACCACCCTCTTCTTACCCATAGCGCTGGGCATCATCATGCTCGGATTGGGTTTATCGCTAACCTTGAATGACTTCAAGCGAATTACCAAATATCCGAAAGCCATCACCATCGCGTTAGGTTGTCAGATGATCTTGCTACCGGCATTGTGTTTTATCATAGCTGAATTCAGCGGACTTAGTCCGGTATTAAGTGTGGGGTTGTTGCTTTTGGCGGCTTCACCCGGAGGACCCACAGCCAATTTATACAGTCATCTATCGAATGGCGATGTGGCCCTGAATATTACACTCACCGCAGTGAATAGCGTATTAACACTTTTTACACTTCCGATTATTGTCAATCTATCGATGGAGTATTTTATGGGTGCCGGTCAGTATATTCCGTTGCCTTTCAGCAAAGTGATTGAAGTATTTGTCATTGTTTTGGTGCCCGTCTCCCTGGGCATGCTTATTAAAAGTAAGGCACCTGCGTTTGCAACTAAAATGGAAAAGCCGGTAAAAATTATTTCAGCATTGCTCTTGATCCTCATTATCGTGTCGGTTACGATACGGGAAAAACAAATGCTGATGGATCACTTCGCACAAATGGGAACCCCTGTTTTATTATTTAATATTCTAAGCCTTGCTGTTGGATTCTATGTGCCTCTCCTCTTCGAGGTTGATAAGAAGCAGGCAATCGCTATCGGCATGGAGATTGGTATTCACAATGGCACGCTGGCTATCTACATTGCGTTGAACGTACTTAACAATTCCACGATGAGTATTCCACCGGCAATCTATAGCTTGCTCATGTTTTTTACAGCCGCAGCTTTTGGGTTTCTGGTAAACACGGGTAAAAAGCAGACCGCTTAACGTGTTGGCAAGAATCCTGGTAGAAAATAAAATGAATTGCAAAATTTGTTTTACTAAGTTTGGAGGATGAAAAAAACTATTCTTGCACTGTTGATGAGTGGCTGTGCCCTCGCCTATGCGCAACCCGAACAAAAATTTATTAAAGAAGAGAGTGTCACCCGCGTAATCAAAACGCTGGCTGCGGATGATATGATGGGCCGCTCGGCCACTGAACCGCAACAGATTGAAAAAGCAACGGCCTTTATTGAAAGTGAATTCAAAAAAATAGGTCTTAAAAACTCTGCTGGCCTTACCTCTTACCGTCAGGAGTTTAAAAAAGACATGATTGTGCCACAAACGCTGGAGGTGGTTATCAATGGACAGAAAATTCCTATAGAAAACACCTTGTTCGTTTCAGAGAAAACGGAGGCGAACTATACGAAAGGTCTCGGGGTAATTGTAATCCCTTACGATACTTCGATTGCTAACGTGCGTCAATATTTTCTCAGCAAGGCTTTTAACCTGACGCGTGACACCTCCTCTGCCATTGTGTTAGTGGCACCGGAATTTAAAGTACATCTTGGCGAGTTGAAAGGATATTTTGGAAGACGATTTATAACTCAACGAAAATCAAATAAAATATTTGTTGTGGGTGTTACTTCTGTATTATCCTACGCAGTGAAAGCCACCCAAAAAATTGAAACTGTAACCATGGCCAATGTAATGGGAATAATTCCCGGCAAAACGAAGCCCGATGAGTTTATTGTCTTCTCAGGGCATTATGATCACATTGGCATCAGACCTTCCGTGGCTGGCGACTCCATCGCTAACGGAGCGGATGATGACGCCTCAGGTACTACGGCTGTGATTGAATTAGCCCGATACTTTAATAAAATCAAAAACAATAACCGGACGCTGATCTTTGTCGCCTTTACGGCCGAAGAAATTGGCGGCTACGGTTCGAAATATTTTTCAGAACAACTCAATCCCGACAAGGTGATGGCGATGTTTAATATTGAAATGATCGGCAAGCCTTCGAAGTGGGGACAAAATTTTGCGTTCATTACAGGCTACGAACGTTCCGACTTCGGAGAAATACTTCAGAAAAATTTAAAAGGAACCCAATTTGAGTTCAGACCTGATCCTTATCCACAACAAAACCTTTTCTACCGATCGGACAATGCAACGCTGGCTCGTTTGGGAGTTCCGGCTCATACTATCTCCACCGATGAAATTGATATCGATAAGTTTTATCATACGGTTGATGATGAAGTGGAAACTCTGGACATGAAGAATATTACTTCTACCATTAGGGCTATTGCCTTAAGCGCAAAGTCCATGGTAAGCGGTGCAGATACACCGAAACGAATTGACAAAGCAACAGTGAGGTAATCATTACTAAACACTATCAATAAATACCATGAACAAAACAAAAGTTGCCATCCTGGGCTGTGGATTTATCTCTGACATCCACGTGGAGAGTTACGAACGGTTTGTACCGGATGCCGAAGTAGTCGCTGTGTTTAGTCGCGACATCAACAAGGCGAAGGCTTTTGCAGAAAAACATCATATCAAAAAATGGTACGATTCGATGGATGCCATAATCAATGAATCGGGGTGCGAGGTGGTAGATGTATGCCTGCCCAACTTTTTACATGCCCAGGCAACGATCAAAGCTGCGATGGCAAAAAAGCATATCATCATCGAAAAGCCGCTGGCAGTGACCATCGAAGAAGCGGATGAAATGATTAAGGTGTGCAAACAACAAGGCGTAAAACTGATGTACGCTGAAGAACTTTGCTTTGCACCCAAGTATGAGCGGGTTAGAAGTCTGGTGAAAGAAGGAGCTATCGGAGACATCTATATGCTTAAGCAAGCGGAGAAACATTCCGGTCCGCACTCCGATTGGTTTTATGATATTAAGCTGGCCGGTGGCGGGGTGTTGATGGACATGGGCTGCCATGCCTTTGGGTGGTTTTTCTGGATGTTAAATAATGCCAAGGTGAAAAGTGTGATGGCTACGATGAACACGGTCCTGCATAAAGGAAGAACCAAAGGCGAAGATAACTCGGTGGTAATCGTGGAGTTTGAAAACGGTACCATTGGCGTGGCCGAAAACAGTTGGGCCCAGCACGGTGGTATGGACGACCATTGTGAAGTGTATGGTACCGAAGGATTAATGAAGGCTGATTTATTCCGCGGCAACGCAGCCCTTGCTTATAGCAAAAAAGGGTTTGGATATGCTATGGAGAAGGCAGATACCACGGCTGGTTGGAGCTTTCCAATATTTGAAGAAGCATTCAACCAGGGGTATCCACACGAACTGAAACACTTTATTGATTGTGTTAGAAATAATAAAGAACCCTTGGTGACCGGTGAATTAGGACGGAAAGTGTTGGAAGTAATCTATGCTGCTTATGCATCTGCCGGGCAAGGAAAGAAAATTGAATTACCGTTTACTCCGGTAGTTAAAAAGCCGGTGGACTTATGGTTGGGGTAATTGAAAAATGAAACACTTGTTTAAAGTCAGGTCTGTCGGCCTGACTTTTTTGTTGGTTCACAATTCGAGATGGGTGTTTCACCTCTTTACACTATTTTTGCGGTTCAAATTGTGAACCTGTTCAAAAATGGCCGAATACACGAAAGACGAGATTAAGCGAATAGAAGAAAAATGGCGCAAAACCTGGATTGAAAAAGAAGTATATAAAATCAGCAACAATACTTCTAAGCCTAAATATTATGTCCTCGACATGTTTCCGTATCCATCCGGGGCTGGTTTGCATGTGGGGCACCCACTGGGATACATCGCATCGGATATTGTAGCGCGTTTCAAACGCGTGAAGGGTTTTAATGTGCTGCACCCGATGGGCTTTGATGCGTTTGGCTTACCGGCTGAACAATATGCGTTGGAGCATGGCATTCATCCCGCTGTTTCCACGGCCGATAACATCAACAACTTTAAAAGACAATTAGGCAATATTGGTTTCTCATACGACTGGAGTCGCGAAGTTCAAACCTGCGATCCAAAATACTATCGCTGGACACAATGGATCTTCTTACAAATTTTCGATAGCTGGTTTAATCGTAAAAAAGAAAAAGCTGAACGCATTGCGGAGTTGATAAAGATTTTTGAACTGGAAGGCAATGTGAACCACGCAATTCCTAATTCAAAATTCAAAATTCAAAATTTCAGTTCAGCCGACTGGAAATCATACTCTGAAAAAGAACAACAGGAGATATTAATGGAGTATCGCCTTGCTTATCTCGCCTACACCGATGTAAACTGGTGCGAAGCGTTAGGCACTGTACTGGCCAATGATGAGGTGATTAATGGCGTTAGTTATCGCGGAGGTTTTCCGGTGGTAAAAAAACAAATGCGGCAATGGAGTTTGCGCATTACCGAATATGCCGAGCGTTTGCTGAAGGGATTGGATGAGATTGACTTCAGTGAGTCGATGAAAGAAATTCAGCGGAACTGGATTGGTAAGAGTGTGGGGGCACTAGTTAATTTTCAATTGACAATTGACAATTTTCAATTGACTGTTTTCACCACCCGTCCCGACACCATCTTCGGTGTTGACTTTATGGTAATCGCTCCGGAGCACGATCTCGTAAAAATAATTACTACTGCTGCACAAAAAGAAGAAATAGAAAAATACCTGAAGTACGTTGAAAGCCGCTCCGAGATTGACCGCATGGCGGAAGTAAAAAAGATTACCGGTGCGTTTACAGGTGGGTATGCCATTAATCCGTTTAACGGACGGGAAATTCCGATTTGGATCAGCGAGTATGTATTGGCTGGTTATGGAACCGGTGCCATCATGGGTGTGCCGTGTGGCGATGAGCGCGATCATAAGTTTGCCAAACATTTCAAACTGCCAATCACCAACATCATTGGCTCGCATTATAATGGTGAAGAAGCCAATCCTACCAAAGATGCCATCCTGGAAAATTCGGAATTCCTGAATGGAATGGTGATGCACCAAGCCATTGATGTGGTGGCGACCAAACTCGAAGAAATGGGCATCGGCAAACGCCAGGTGAATTATAAAATGCGCGATGCAGGCTGGAGTCGTCAGCGTTATTGGGGCGAACCTTTTCCGGTTGTCTTTAAAGACGGCATGCCCTATGCGATGAAGGAAAGTGAATTGCCGTTGCAACTTCCACCTTCTGATAACTTCAAACCTTCGGGGAATGGTGAAGGTCCGTTGGCAAACCTGACTGACTGGATCAATTTTGCGCCTGATCAAAAACGCGACAGCAACACTATGCCAACGCATGCCGGTGCTGCGTGGTATTTTTTACGCTACATGGATCCACACAATGAACACGCTTTCGCGGATAAGAAAGCACTCGACTACTGGAACCAGGTTGATGTTTATGTGGGCGGCTCGGAACATGCAGTAGCTCATTTATTATACTCACGCTTGTGGACAAAAGTACTGCATGACTTAGGCTATATTAATTTTGATGAGCCGTTTAAGAAGCTGATTAATCAGGGAAAGATTACTGG
>JALHRP010000108.1 GCA_022841365.1 Chitinophagaceae bacterium
AATTTCCGTGGCAAAGAAGCGGAGATTTATAAAGAAAAAGCTAAAGAAGAAGCAGATAAAGATTTCATAAATGCATGGAAGAAAAAATCAGAACTGTCATCTTCTAAGACATCAATAAAGAAAACGGATTCGTCCAACCAAGTAAACCAACCTAACCATGCGCAGAAAACCAGCACTGGCGGATTTGTTTGGACTTTTGAAAATTAAAGCAGCAGATAATAAAAAACTAAAAAACTAAAACACAATGAGTATTAGAACTAAACCGTTTCCATCAAAATTTATCGTTGAGCAAGAGTTTGCTAACGATGACAAATTGTTTGGAAATCACATAAGATACCCACAATTGCTTCAAAGCATGGGCGGAACAGTGACAGACTATACGGACTTAACTGAAGCTGCTAAAGGCTTCTACAGTGCTATGTCTGAAACACTATCTCAAAACACAGCCCCTTGGATACAGTGGGTTAAAGGTACAGGTGGGTACAAAGACATTACTACTGAGAAAGTAAGATGGAGAACGTATGGCAAACCTAAGAAAAAATTTACATCTTTAGGTAACCCTAATAACTGTGCTCAAGTTGGAGCAGCGGGGAGCAAATTCAAGGTCCTTTTTGATATAGACCATTTAGTGCCATCTGATAGACTTGCACCAGTAGAAAATTCAAGTGCGGTTATAGTAATACTTTCTAATAGTAGAAAGAAAAGCGGTGGTTACGAATACGATGCAGAATTAGCATTAGACGATACATTCTTACCATCTTCTTACCTTACAGGTAAATACTGGTGTAGAGCAGGACAGGCAGCCGCATACGCAGAGCCATTCTCAGGTCAAATGGGTTCATTCTCATGGGACACTGGATATGCATACGTAGAGTATGAAATTCCAATTGGAGTAATGGCAAAAGAATACTCTGTTGACATGGAGACACACTTGAAAGAAGGTTCACTTAAAGTAGCTTGTACTTACGGTGACGACTCTACAAGGTCAGAAGCAATCACAAACAGAATTGCAATTGAGTTCGATGCGGCGTTTGAGAAAGAGATGGAAAGAATGCTTATCCACGGTCAAATGTCAGAAGGCAAAATTGACCCTGTTAACAGAAAACCAATCAAGACTACCCCAGGTTTATATCAATATCTATCTGAGTCAAACATAATCAAGTACAATCCATTCGTGAATAGTATTGATATGATCATGGACCTTATTCAAGTGTACTGGTATGATAGAGTTCCTGCAGCAAGACGTAAACTTGTTTTGATGACAGGAGAAGCTGGATTGAAATTATTCCACAACTGGGTGCTTGAGAAATTTGGACAATTACCAGTACAGGTAGAGCACAACTTCGTGTTGGGTACAGCCAAAGCACACGACGCTTCTAAAACAGGTTATAGCCTTGGTGGATTCCAATTTACAAAATACAACATGGGACAACCTTTCGGTGAAGTTTCAGTAGGTTTGTGGCCAATGCTTGACGACACGTTGTACGATGCGGCTCAAATGCCTAACAGCATCTACACAGTAAGAAGTCATGAGTTCATAGCTATGGACTGGGGTATGGGTGACCCTAACGTACAATTGTTAAGAAACAGCCAAAGAGACTGGGATTTAGAGATTCCAGGTTACTGGTCTTCTTACGGTGCAGTTGGTATGAAGAACCCATATTTCAAAACAGTAATACACCCAGAGTTAGGGGCGTCTTACAAAGTACAGAGAACAAGAACATTAGGTCTTGCGGTGATGGACGTATCAAGAATATTGAGATTCATTCCTTCAATTTCCTAATAAGAGAAGTTAATAAATAACAAGGGGTGCCGCATAACACGGCACCCCAAATTTAAAACTTTATATTATGAATAATAACAACAATAATTTAAAAGGCGGTGGCTGTGGTTGTGGAAGACCAAAATAAGTATTAAAAATAAAAAAAGGGAAAATGGTAGAAACATTAGTAGTAAGTAGAAAATCAGACTTGTCTAAACTTAAATCAAGTAAAGACATGTTCTATCAAGAACAAAAAAATTATAACGAAGACGGTATTCCAATAGATACATCATCTACTAGATATGTACTTGGAACCAGAGAAAACCTTACCCCACATTGGGACAAAGAAAAGAACGCTTGGTCTTTTGCGGGGGGTTTTGAGAAGTTGCTTGAAATAGCAAAGAAGTTAGGACTAAGAGACGATAAAGGTAACTTAGTATTGCCAGACGAAAATAGTCTAAACAATACACACGACCCTTTCTTTAGTCATATGGCACTTTGGAATAGCACGTTTATTGAAGACTCGTCTTTAGCACTATCATCATCTAACCCTTTTCAGGAGTTTCATATGAGAGTCTTACAAGGAAGAGAAGATGTAATTGATACAGAGAAAGAAGACGGATCAGTATCAAGATTCATAACAGATAAGGCTAAGTTAGAAATAACAAGTCCAACAAGTGTACAGAAGAATAAAGAAGCTAATAGTGGTGAAGAAGACGAAGCAATGGAAGCTTACTTGTCTTTAAAAACAACTAAGGAAAAACTCGAAAGAATAGTGGCTATATTAGATGGAGATAATACATCTATGACACAAGAAGAGATGCTGTTCTTTATCAAAGATGAGTATGTCAAAAATGATACACCTAATCCAAGATTCGCAACAACACACAGGAAGTATTTCTTGTACTTGTTTAACTTACCAAATGCAGACCTTGAAGTTTATAGCACAGTCCTTCAGGCTAGCAGGATGAAAATTATAAACAGAAACACAAGAGAAGGTTATACTTTCCAAGGAGAGAAACTTGCAGAAGGTACTATCAACAACGATAAAAAACTATTTGAATATTTTAGTGCAGACGAAAATTCGGCGCAGTATTTAAAATTAGCAAAACTAATAGAAGAAAAACTTAAACTTATATAAATGCCAATCAGTGCTCGAAAGCTTGTTTACGATACTGTTAGGAAAGCTAACAGCTTTAACACAGGTGCAGGGCAAGGGTTCTCTGTATTAGATATAGTTTCTGTAATCAATGAAGCCTACGAAATATTAGTTGAAAATAATATACAGGCGGCGGAGACAGACAAGAAGTATAGAGATAATATAAGGAAGTTAGAGATAAAAGGACAGAAGTTAAAAGTTAAAAAAGTAGGCGACGCTTATTTTGCACAGTACCCAGAAAACCTTTACAAGAGATTAAACCAAATAGCGGTAGTAAGTTGTAAAGACTGTAAAACAAAAAAAAGGATAATACCCAGAATAGTACAGTCAGATGATTTACATGAAGCAAGGAGAAATCCTTACAGAAAGGCAAACTTTGGGTGGGAGCAATTAATAGCAGATGAAGGTGCGGGCGGACTTTACATTTATATAGATGATGAAGTATGTTTTAATGTAGATGAAGTATACATAGATTACTACAGAAAGATTAACTACATAGAAGCCCCCTCATTAGTAGAGTGTAATGAATACCAGTACTTGTCCTACAACGATGAACTTATAACAAAGGATGTAAACTTTGATCTTGACGACACTTATATAGCAAGGCTTGTTTCAGACGTGGCGGTGTTTTTGTTAAAAACAGATGTTAAAGACCCAGAAGCAACCAAACTATACATACAGAAGCTACAAACAACAGCACAAATAAAGTAAAATAATAAAAAACTAAAACTAAAACAATAAATGAGAGCAGCAGATGAATTAACTCGTCACCTAGTTACGGCTGGAAATTTTGGTTTCGTAGCTAACGGAACACCCCTATTTAAGCTAGTACAGAAAGGTAACAAGTTTAAAAAATACTACAACGTAGCACCAGGCCAACTGGTGATGTGGGCTGGAGACCAGGACTGTGTTACACCCCCAAATACGATAGCTCCAGCTAACCTTACATTAGCGCAGTTGGGCCACCTTAAAATTGGTGTTGGATATAGTACAGAAAACAACGGTATTTCCGATGCTATTAGACTATTAACGCCTGGTGATTTACAAGGGTGTACCATAAAAAGTTTAGAAGCGGCGGGACCACAATGTGCAACCCCTTGGATAAAAGCTTTATACCCAAGCTGTGTAAGTTGTGATACAACTACAGTAAGAGTAAGAGTAAGCGATAGCGCAACCTTATCATTCTCAGATGACCCACTAAAAGGGTTTGAAGAGTATGTAGAGTCATACACACCAAACTGTAAAAGCTGCGAAGACTGTGATAAAACAGTTACATGTGACGAAGTAGTTTGCGGTCTTGTAGATGCACTTAACGGTGAAATTAATCCTACAGTAGATGGTACCACTCCGTACCCTAACTGGGTAGAGCCTGAGCTTCCAAGACCATTTACAGCATTTAAGCTACACCAAACTTGGAAATCATATTGTATTTCACCAGAAGTTGGCGAAGGATGTACTAACTGTAATGCAATTGAAGCGTTGACTTCATTTACAGTAAATGGTACAGAATTTGATTTTGAATTGACTAACCCATCCAATGCATTGGAAACCCTTGTGGACCAATTACAAATTGCGGTGGATTTGATTAATGAGAAATTTACAAGTGAATTAGGTAGACATTCAGGTAAAGCATTCATAGCAAGGGGTAAAGGAAAATGTTGTGCACTACAACTATTTGTATCTACTTGTGATGAGACTTTTGAAATAGCAGGATTAACAGAATGTGAAGACGCAATAGAGCAATTCCCAGATTTCGTAACTACAGGATATTGCCAACAGTGTGATACAGCTACTACAACTGAAACACCTTCATGTGGTATTGGATTCTTTATATCTCCTGACACAGGATACTGTGACTGCTTGGATATAGATAGACCTAAAAAATACAACTACAAGTGGATTGAAGTAGACTTCATTTCTGGAAGTGGAAACGATAATTTACCACTTTACAGTAAGAAAGCTACACTTCTTGAAGGCCAAGTAGCAAGTGGGTTCGGTTCAGAAATTCAATGGTTGGAGTATGCATTCAACATTGACGCTATGGGCGAAGAAGGGTTCCAATACGAAATTGGTAATAAGCCAAGCGGATGGTTGGGCCTACCTGAGAAGAGAAGTAGAATTAGAAAAGCAGTAACAGCAGATTGTAACAAATCATATTGCTCTTACAGAATAAATGCTAGAATACAACAAGAGTTTGGAGCAGCGGGTACATTTACAAATAAACCTTTACAAGGTAATATACATGTACCAACACTTGACACAACAACTAAGACAGCGGTAAATGCGCTTTACACTAAAATAGCCGAGTTAGTACCAGCGGTATGTGGTGATTCAGTGGAAGCAGCATCTTGCTAATCTTAATAAGACTTAACAGGTGCAGAAGTGTGCCTGTTTTTCTTCCTACCCCCATTCCCAATTTTTAGGGGCGGACTAACCACCCGCCCTTATTTTTAAAAATAAAAAGGATAAATGAAAAATCTAAAATTCGACGGAACGAATAATAATTTCAAAAAAACAAAAAGCGGCATCTCTCAAAGAGAGTTAAAACTGGCTTTAAAAGAAGGGACTGAATGTAGTTGGGGGATAGATCCAATCTTAGGTCTTTTAGTATTGCCAGACTATAACAGCGTATCAGGAGATGTAGACAGAACAGTAGGAGTTTATATAGCAGACGGAGCCGTTGTCATAGAGCCTATAGCGACCGCTACACAGAAAATAAAAGGGTATTGCTCTAATAAATTCGTATCAGCAACAGGAGTTACTATAACAGGATGTGTAGTAGGTGCATTAGAAGCCCTAGCAACAAGACAACTTACAGCAGTAGTTACACCAACTGGAGCATTGCAGACAGGTACGTGGGTATCTTCTGACCCTACTAAAGCAACAGTATCTTCAACAGGTCTTGTTACAGGGGTAGCTGCAGGAAGCACCACAATAACATTCACGTCAACCGATGGTGGCTTAACAGCCAATTGCGATGTAATTGTAGGTTAAGAATAAAACAAATTTAAAACATGGCGGTGAATAGTAATGATTCTTGCTCTTGTATAAAAAGAGAAGACCAAGCTTTCGATATAGTAATTAATACCTATGACTGTAAAGCAATTGTTATAACCGACCTAACAAACTGGATGGAAGGTGACGGTTACATTATACAAAACAAACATAAAGTAACCGTTACACTACCTTCTAAAAGTAAGGTAGATATAAATATAATACCTAACAGTACTACAAAGATTTACAGTAAAGACTTAGTAGGTACAGAGTGTCTCCCAGACGGTATTTACTGCTTTACTACAGATAGCTGTGGATATAGTTATAGCAGGTCTAAAGCGGTGGTATGTACACTAAGATGCAAATTAAATAATTTTATTTCTAAGACAGAAGACTTAGTAGAAGCCACCAGGCTATCAAACCTTATAGACTTAATAGAAATAGAAACAGAAATGGGCAACGAAATAAATGCAAAAGATTTATTTATAATTGCCACAAAAGAATTAGACAAACACTCGTGTACGTGTACGTGCATGTAAAATAAACAAACACACAAATGGCTAATATCACATCGTGCTGTAATTGTTTCGGAAACAGTTTTTCCTTAAATAATAGTTGCAGCACTACTACAACAACAGGCTGTGGAGACTGCTTACAATTAGGTCACA
>JALHRP010000109.1 GCA_022841365.1 Chitinophagaceae bacterium
GAATATTGTTTCATGAGCCGATCATTCAAACCCTCCTCTTTGGTATATCCGGCTAGTTTTATCAACTCCTTACTTGCAGTTTTATTAGTAACCGGAGGTGTCATACAGCTTACATTCATCCCGGCCTTTTGCATGGCATGGGTTCGGTTGGTAAAGGCATTGTCATTCGTGGTCTTGCTAATTACCTCGAAGGTGCGTTTTGAATCATCGCGAATAATCTGCCAGTAGGTTATGTTCATTGCATAAAGATAGCGGTAAGTAATGAATACCGCATTGATGTTATTACCTTCCTATTACCTATTTACTTTTTATTCAATGAGGCCTCCAGAAAAGCCAATTCTCTCTTCAAGATAGGTGCAGAAGAAATTTGATCATCCAGCACCTGTACAGCACCATCCGCTTTGTACGGTTTCCAATCGGGCAATCCTGAGCCATTGGGATTTCCGGTCCGAATAAAATTAATCCAATATGCTGACATCACCGTTTCCATTTCCCGGTCGCGCGGTTGCCATGGTCGATTCCAGAGATGCAACGTGTGCAGCGCATACGGAACTTCGGAGGTATGGAAGGCACCATAATTAGGAAAACCAGGCTTATCGGTTGGCACAAAATCAACCTGATAGAGGTAAGCCTCACGTTTATTATACCTTGCCCACAAATGAGAAGGCAGGGCAGCAAAATCACATAGTCCCAATTTTAATTGTGAAGCTTTCGCTTGCTTATTGGAATCGGCCGGAAACAATTCTAAAAATTCGTCCGATTTGCTTCCATACTTCTTTATAGATTCTTCTTTAAACTTGGCTGGCGGCAAATTTGCATTGCCATTGAGCGTAGCATCCCCGGTTACCCAACCCGTTAACAGTGGCACATCATTATGTTGGCCTTGCTGAAAATGAGTCAACAGATTTGTCGGTAACACGTAGCCATCCAACACCGGACTAAATGAGCCCCATGGCATCGTACTTGCAAGCTGCTGAATTTCTTCGGCACTGGCTGCGCGCAATTTGTTTAAGCTTCCGGCCTTTGCATTTTCAAAAAACTTCTGTCCTGATTTTTCTGCATCTTGTAATCGTCTTGCCCTCGAAGTACCAAGCAAGCCCCCACTCTGAGCAATTGCCTTATGAAAGAGTCCTTTGCCTAAAGGAGAAGCCACTAAAGCATTGATGCTAAACGAACCTGCCGACTGACCTGCGATTGTTACGTTATTCGCATCACCTCCAAAGGCAGTAATGTTCTTTTGTATCCATTGCAACGCAGCAAGCTGATCGAGAAAGGCATAATTGCCAGAACCTTTTCCGCCTGATTCTTTTGATAATTCAGGATGAGCCAGGAAACCAAAAGCACCGACACGATAGTTAATACTTACAAATACAATTCCGCGTTTAGCATATTCTTCGCCATCATACACTGCACAGGCGGCCGAGCCGGAAACAAAGCCACCACCATAAATCCAAACAAAGACAGGCAACTTCTCCGCAGAAGTTTTGGCAGCCGTCCACACGTTGAGGTATAAACAATCTTCACTTAAAGGTTCAGGCGGTGCAATGAATTCTTCTGTCCACATCATAAACGGAACAGGCTTGTTTTGCATCGGGCTTGCTGAAAAGGTTTCGCACTTGCGTACCTCGTTCCAGTTAGTAACGGGTTGAGGTGCTTTCCAGCGTAACTCTCCTACGGGTGGAGCCGCAAATGGTATTCCCTTAAAAATTGACACTTCTCCTTTTTTAATCCCGGAAACTGGTCCATTAACCGTTTTGATTACGGGAGTCTGGCAGAAAGCCAAAGGCATAATCAGCAATAAGATGATACTTGGAAAGATTATTTTCACAGGATTAAATTAAATATATTATGTACGCTATTTTAATTTTGGTTCACTCAGAACAAACATACGCATCCTGACATCGGTTTCGGGCCTGTCAGATTTATTAGTCTTGGTGCCAGCAATTTTATCCAGCACATCAAATCCTTGTTCCAATTCACCATACACAGTATATTCACCATCCAGGTGCGGAGTGCCACCCATGGTTGTATATAATTTCTTTTGCGCATCATTTAGCACCAATTTTCGCTGAACAATGGTACTGTCAAGCTGTGTAGTGCGCCAGGCTGGCCGTTGAACAATATAAAACTGACAGTTGCTACTAGCCTTTTCAGGGTTGTTATTACGGGCAGCTGCCAGCACTCCCCGCTTATGATAAATCCCTTGCTCTGTTCTGAACTCCGCTGGAATGAGACCCCCAGCTGCTGATCCATTGCCAAGAGCTTGTCCTGGTTGTGCTTTCTTGCTGTTAGGATCACCACCCTGAATCATAAAGTTATTAATCACTCTGTGAAACATCAGGCTATCATAAAAGCCTGCTTTTACTTTGGCTATAAAATTATCGCGGTGCAAAGGAGTTTCATTATAGAGCTTCACTACCATGTTGCCCTGATCGGTCATTATCAATACGTGATATTGTCCATCCTTCGAATTGATTGACTTGCTATACTTTTTAATAGCTTCAATTTCGCTTTTTGACAGCTCCCGAAAAGTCTTTGGGTTGCAACCGATTAATGTGCTGACAACAAGAAGAGTTACCAAAACTAATTTTCTCATATTCATGGGCATTAATTTACATTCAAAATGGCAAGGCAAATATAGTTTGATGCTTTAAAAATTCCCGTCTACTTTTCTCAATCTTAACCCCTAATTAAAACTGCGTGTATGGAAATTCTTGAAATTCTCTTAGTTGTTTTTCTGTTTGCACTTGTTGTCCTGATGTTCACCTTGTTTGTTACTGTTAAGCAAGGCAATATTGCGGTAATCACCATTTTTGGAAAATACAGACGTATTATGCGGCCCGGTTTAAACGTTCGTATTCCGTTGATTGAAGTTATCAATTCCCGTGTCTCGATTCAAAACCGCTCTGTGGAGCTTGAATTTCAGGCGACAACCATAGATCAGGCTAATGTCAACTTCAAAGCCATGTTGCTGTTTGCGGTACTCAACCAAAATGAAGATACCATCAAAAATGTTGCTTTTAAGTTTGTGGATGAGGAGAGTTTCACCACAGCACTTATCAGAACCATTGAAGGATCCATCCGCAGCTTTGTAGCTACTAAAAAGCAATCCGAAATACTTTCATTAAGAACCGAAATTGTATTAGAAGTAAAAAAGCAATTGGATCACACACTCGAAGAATGGGGTTACCACCTACTCGATCTTCAGTTGAACGATATAGCTTTTGATGAAACAATTATGAAATCGATGGCCAAAGTAGTGGCCTCGAATAACCTCCGGGCTGCTGCTGAAAATGAAGGTCAGGCTTTGCTTATCACAAAAACCAAGGCCGCTGAAGCCGATGGAAATGCTATTAAAATTTCCGCGGAAGCGGAGAAAATTGCAGCACAAATGCGCGGCCAGGGTGTTGCGTTATTCAGGGAGGAAGTTGCCAAGGGAATGTCGCAGGCCGCCAAGGAAATGCAAAGCGCACACCTGGATTCATCGTTTATATTATTTTCTATGTGGACAGAATCGATCCGTCATTTTGCGGAACATGGCAAAGGAAATATTATCTTTCTTGATGGTTCCTCAGATAGCATGAAACGCACGATGCAGGAAATGATGGCCATCAGTAAAGGGCAATCCATTGTTACCGAAGTAAAAGAGAAATGATCAACAGGCGCAAATTTATAAAACAGGCAGCCAGTCTTGCGGGTCTTACCTTAAGCAGTGGTGGCTTTGCTGGCATTCTAACCCAAAATAAAAATCTTGGTGTAGCCTTGGTAGGTCTAGGGTATTACAGCACTGATCTACTAGCTCCTGCCCTGCAGCAAACCAAAAATTGTCACCTTGCGGGGATTGTTACCGGGACCCCGGCTAAAGCGGAAAAGTGGAAACGAGCTTACAATCTTCCTGACAAGAATATTTACGATTACAACAATTTTGACTCAATCACCAATAACCCAGCTATTGACGTTGTGTATATCGTATTGCCACCTTCACTTCATACCGAGTATGTTATCCGGGCAGCAAATGCAGGTAAACACGTGTGGTGTGAGAAACCCATGGCCATGACGGTGGCAGAATGCCAACAAATGATTGATGCTTGTAAAAAGAATAACGTTACATTAAGTATCGGGTACCGGATGCATCATGAACCCAATACGAAGCAGATTATAAAATACAGAAAGGAGTTAGCCTATGGTTCTGTTGTAAAAGTTGAGGCTGCGGCTGGGTACTTCGATTCAAGAACGGATCACTGGAAGCAGAAAAAGATTCTGGGTGGTGGCGCTATGTATGACATGGGAGTTTATCCTCTCAATGCTACCCGCTATAGTACCGGCCTGGAGCCTATCGCGGTAACGGCCCGTGCATCAACCACACGACCTGCCATTTATAAAGAAGTTGAGGAAACCATGCAATTCGAACTTGAGTTTCCGGGTGGTATAACGGCAATTTGTGAAACCAGTTTTGGTAAAAACATGAATGATCTACGGGTGACCTGCTCAAAAGGTTGGTATAAGCTTTCACCTTTTCAATCGTACAGTGGCATCCATGGAATAACAAGTGATGGAAAAAAATTGGATGCTTCTATTCCGAATCAACAAGCCAAGCAAATGGATGATGACGCCCTCTCCATTATAAATAAAACACCCATGCTTGTGCCAGGCGAAGAGGGATTGAAAGACATTCGTGTGGTCGAAGCTATCTACCGCTCAGTAGCGGAAAAGAAGAAAGTAGAAATACGGTAATTAAAAGTCCGTGTTAGCTTCTTTTAAATCAAGTTCCTTAATCCAGATGTTACGGTATAAAACATCATGACCTTCGGCTTGTAGTTTTAATCCACCCGGACGATCCGTAATTCCTTTGCCCCCATCATTACCACCATCCTGTCCGGAGTTCGGTCCGCCAAACACCTGACTAATTACTTGATTGGTGTGCACCTTCTTACCATTGAAGTAAACTGTTACCAAGGGTTTTTCAACCAGTTTACCATCTTTAAAACGGGCAGCTCTGAAAACAATATCGTAAGCGTTCCATTTGCCTAAACCATTGTAAGCAAAATAGGGTGACTTACTTTCATTAATCACCGCCCCTAATCCATGCGATGTGGAGTCACCATCAAGCACCTGAATTTCATAACGGTTTTGTAAGTAAACTCCACTGTTACCGCCTGGCTTAGCAATAAGAAACTCAACATGGGCCCTGAAATCACGAAACTCTTTTTTGGTAACAATATCAGCCGCACCATACAATCCACCAACTGCAGCGGGATCGTTTGAATTAATCACCATTCCTTTATCAACAGGATCTTTTTCAACAATCCACTTGATCGGTAAGGTTGCAGCTAACCGTGGTCCGTTCCAATACGTCCACTTGTCATCCAGCATCTTTCTGCTACCATCTAAAAATTGCTCCGCCCCTTTGGGTGCTTTTGTACCTACTCCGGTTTGAGCTTGTGCAACCCACGTTAAGACAATTACTGTGAACAAAGTGAGAATAGTATACTGAAGAAATTTCATATCGGAGTTAAAATTTAGAGTTACGTAATGGGCGTTAGCCAAGTATTATTTTAATCAAAGCTAACGGATAATCACCAGTTTGCCGGTTTAATGTTTTTAGCGGCTCTTAAAATATCAATACGGCTAATTTGTCCTATCAAGACACCGTTCTCTACAACCGGCATTCTACGAATGGGTGAATTAAGGAATTCTGTAGCCGCATCAACCACCGTGCTGTCAGGTGTTAATGTTTTTACATTTCGGGTCATGTAATCCGCGACTACTGGCGAACTGAGTGGCAAATTATGGTATGCCTGGTCTACTACGATCCGCAAGCAATCTTTTTCAGAAATAATGCCCACCAACTTTCGGTTTTCATCCAACACGGGCGCCCCTGAAATTCGTTTTTCAATCATAATGTTGATAACCTCGTTAATCGACTGATCTGGGCGGACAGTAACAAGATGTTGCTGCTGCACCATGTATTTTACGATCGATTCGTACTTCGGCTGCCCGGCAGCGAGCTCTTCTTTGCTCTTGATTTCTGGTTTAAAATTCATGATTTGGTAGTTTAAGGTAGAGTAAGATAGGAATTATAAGAAGATAATAAAAGCCTGAATCCATCCGACACCCGTTAACAAGCCTTATTTGCGCCTTTATTAGCACGTTCTAATTAAAAAATAAGAAGTTGACCATTTCAATGGTGTGATTGAAACTATATTGACCTACAAATCATCATGGCCTACAAGTTCATTTCTAATTCAATTATTTATATATATGAAAATCTATATACTATTCATCCTCCTTTTAAGTACAACTTCATTTTGTTTTGCCCAGGAA
>JALHRP010000110.1:0-665 GCA_022841365.1 Chitinophagaceae bacterium
CGTTATTGGGAAGAATTGTTTGTTTGCAGCTGCAGTAGTAGTGGCCGGTTGTGTAACCATTGAAGATGGTGTAACACTGTGGGGACAGGTAGTGGTAAATAAAACGCTTACCATTGGTGCCAATGCGGTGTTACTGGGTCGCACCGGTGTGGCGGGTGATCTGGAAGGAAACAAAACTTATTGGGGAGCACCTGCACAGGATGCAAGGGTTGCACAGAAAGAATTGATCTGGATTAAACGGATTGCCGAGTTATGGGATAAAGTAAAAAAGCTGGAAGCAAAATAAAGGTTGTTGTGTTTTATTCAGGAGGCCAGTAATCATACGGCAGTTCGTGAGCTAAATTTTTCCAGCTCCAGTAACCACTGCTGATCAGTTCTGGTTGATTGTAAAAAAATCCATTCTCTGTTATTACAAATCCATTTAAGAATTCAAGAGTAGACAGTTGTTCTTTTGCACTTAAAGAATATTTATTGGCGATCAGATATTCTTTTTCCATTAACTCAGGTGTATAGCGTAACAGGTATTTACCAAACAGACTCACTTCTTTATCTACACTGTCAACCAATGCATACACAGTAGAGTCGTACGGATTTTCTAACCTGCTCTTCTTTGGTTTTCCCGTAATACTGTCGGTAAATAATTCTTCCAGTATATATCCGTTTTC
>JALHRP010000110.1:675-6195 GCA_022841365.1 Chitinophagaceae bacterium
TTCATTAAGGGTACTGTCGTAATAGCAACGCATAAAATGCAGACGGGAGCCGAAATAAGCTTTCTCTCTGTTTAGCGCCCACAGTTGTTTTTGTTCTGATGTAGAATCCAGTTCTGTATAAAACGGTACACCTGTATAAGCACTGAACTCGGTTGTATAATCGTATATAAACGAATCGAGCTGGTATTGAATTTTATAGCCCAATGCATAGTTCATGATCAGCAGCGGTTCTTCTGACTTTACCTTTAAACGGTTTTTCTTTTTTGCAAAATAAAATTTTAATACCTGCGGGTTTTCAATGTTGCATTGTTTGGCAAAAGCAGTACGGCCAATAAAATAATCTGTAAACTGTTTGCCGTATTTGTTCCAGCCGTTTTTTACTTCTGTACTTGCCTGTATCACTACCTCTTCCAGCTTCTGTTCTTTTTTCTTTAACAGAAAGCTGAGTTCATTGCTGTTGTCTTGTGAAGAGGAGATGCGCAGACTTTCGGTTTGATAACCGGTATAAGAAATGATCAGATTATGTCCGCCTGCCGGCAATTCCATTCTGAATTCACCCTCTTTGTTGGTGATGGTTCCCTTGGTGGTATTTTGACAAAGAACCGATGCACCTTCCATGGGCAGCTTGGTGCTGTCGTCAATCACTTTGCCTTTGATATAAAAATACGATTGTGAAGAAGCGGAAAGGGAAACGAATACAAAAAGGATGAGGTAGATTGTTTTCATGCGATATTGTTCTGAAAGCTAAAATAAACAATTTTTGGGCCAGAGGGAGTAAAGAGAAAATTTATCAGATGCTACTTGTGGTTGGTGGGGAGTATGGTCGTGGTAAGAAACCCTCTTGTGACCTTTGTGCTCTTTGTGTAACGCTTTTATTTTAACTTTTTTATACCACAAGGAACACGAAGATGTGCACAAAGAACACAAAGGAATGAATGCAAATCAAGTTACACGATGAGCACAATATTTCAGCGGTTAATAAAAAACAGCCAGAGAAAGAAAAAAATAATCACCAGTATCTCAGCCAGAAACGGGTGCCATTTCTTTTTTATGAAAACAGCAGTGATGAATAAATGTAAGAGCAGGCCGGCAATTGAAAAAAGTAAAATCGGAATAAACAGCAACATGCCAAACCCCATGGGTCCGCTTCCTTTATCTGTCAATAGATAAAGACTGTAAAGAAACAGAAATGATGAGAAAATAATTAAAGGAGACTGATAAAATTTCATCTTACTGCTTTAACTCATATTGCTTCACCAACCACTTGCATGTCCGTTCAATCGTTTCATCAACAGGAGTAAATGCAAAACCGGGTAATGCATTTTTTATTTTACTGCTGTCGTAAAATGTGGTTGACTGTGCAGTTCCTGCTGTTTCTCTTGTAAGCAATGGTTCTTTGTTGCTGAACATGGCTTTTACTGCTTCCATTCGCCATACCAGCTCGCCCATCCATGGTTTGGCAAAACGATGCGGTGGTTTTTTACCAAAGCGGTTGGCAATTTTTGTAAAGAGTTGCTGAAAAGTTAAGTGTTCGTTGCTTAATAAAAAACGTTCTGCGGTAATATCGCTTTGCATTAAACGGATCATGGCATTTGCAACATCCCTTGCATCAACAAAGCCCGTACCGCCGGTTGTATACCAGGGAAACTCTTCCCATATTTTTTTAAAAATAGCAACAGAGCCATTCTCCCAATTCGATTCGCCGAGTATAACCGATGGATTTACAATTACTGCATTCAACCCTTCACCAATGGCCCGCCATACTTCCAGCTCTGATAAATATTTTGTTTTGCCGTAGTGTGAGTTATTGGTTTCTTCGCTCCATTCGGTTGTTTCGGTAATATGTTCTCCTTTGCGGATGCGGCCAATGGCAGCAACGGAACTGACATGTACAAATTTTTCAATATTGTGCTCCAATGCCATGTTCACCATATTGGCTGTGCCTTCAATATTGATCTTGTACATCTGCATTCTTCTTTTGGAATGATAAGAAACAATGGCAGCCGTATGATACACCTGTTTACAATCCTGCATAATATCACTCAGCAAAGAAGTATCCAGCACATCTCCTTTAATCCATTCAATCCGGTTCTTTTCTTCTTCTGATAATGTGATGGGCATATTGTTGCGATACAATGCCCTGATGGATGTATGATTTTCCTGTAACAGTTGTTTGAGTAAAGCGGAACCAACCAATCCGGCGCCGCCGGTAACAAAGATGCCCCCATCCCGTAAAGGGGGGTTATGATAATCATGATCCATTTTCAGATGTGTTACTAAAGCTCAATATTAGTATAAATGTAGAAGAGTGAAACAACATTCCCCTTTAGGGGTTAGGGCCTAGTAGTCATAATATCCCTTCTTTGTTTTTCTTCCCAGTTCTCCTTTTTCTACTTTTTCTTTTTGAATAGAAGATGGTTTCAACCGTTCGGGTTTGCCAAGTTGCTCATATACACTGCAACTCACGGCATAGTTGATATCGTTGCCAATAAGATCCATCAATTTAAACGGTCCCATTTTAAAGCCGCTTGCTTCCATGAGTGCATCAACAGTTGCAAAATCTGCAACGCCGTCTTCCACCAGTTTCAATGCTTCAATATAATACGGACGGGCCACACGGTTCACAATAAAACCGGGAGCATCTTTACATACCACCGCCACTTTGTTTAGTTGTTTTGCTAAACCGGTTAATGCATCTATCACCGTTTCATTGGTTTGCTCTCCTTTTACTACTTCCACTAATTTCATAATGGTTGCAGGGTTAAAGAAATGCATGCCCGCCACCCGTTCCGGATGTTTTATTTTTTGCTGCAATTGAGAAATGGATAGTGAGGATGTATTGCTGGCAAAAATGGTTTCGCTGTGATTGATCTCTGCGAGTTGATTGAAGAGTGCAATCTTGGCCTCCGGTTTTTCAATGATGGCTTCAATGATTACATCGGCAATACAGTTATTGAGATCAGTGGTAAACGACAGATGACCGCTGATCTCCCGCTTTTGTGCTTCGCTGATCTTTTGTTTTGTTACCAATGATTGCAAATTCTGCTCAATGGATGCTTCTGCTTTTTGCAGCACTTCGTTGTTCAGATCGAACAGTACTGTATACACGCCGCTTTGTGCAGCTGCCTGTGCAATGCCGCTGCCCATTGTTCCTGCACCGCAAACGCAAATTGTCTGAACCATGATGCCCCCAACTCCTAAAGGGGAGTATTTTGTTTTGAAATGTACAATAGAATATTATCAGTATAAGAGTGCGACGCCAATGCTGCTGATTAGAATAACAACAGCCGACTAACTAAAAACTATCAACTACAAACTATATTAAACCGCTCCCGTAAACTGTTTTAAAAACCGCACATCGTTTTCACTGAACAGGCGAATATCTTTGATGCCGTATTTCAACAAGGCCGGACGTTCAATGCCCATACCAAATGCAAAGCCTGAATATTTATTACTGTCAATGCCGCAGTTCTCCAACACTTTTGGATGTACCATACCACAACCTAAAATTTCGAGCCAGCCTGTTTTTTTACAAACGCTGCAACCTTCACCATTGCAGAGTAAACAGCTGATGTCCATTTCCGCACTTGGTTCTGTAAACGGAAAGTAAGAAGGACGGAAACGCACTTTCACCTCTTTACCAAACATCTCCTGCACAAAAAAGTAAAGCGTTTGTTTGAGATCAGCAAAGCTTACCTGCTCATCAATATACAATCCTTCGATCTGGTGAAAAAAACAATGACTTCTTGCACTGATAGTTTCATTTCTGTAAACACGACCGGGTGTAACAATACGAATGGGCAGTTTTCCTTTTTTCATTTCATGGATCTGCACATTGCTTGTATGTGTACGTAAGAGCCATGCAGGATCGGTGCTGATATAAAAGGTATCCTGCATATCACGGGCAGGATGATTCTCCGGTAAATTGAGTGCAGTGAAATTGTGAAAGTCGTCATCAATCTCCGGACCTTCAGCAACAGAAAAACCCAGGCGCTGAAAAATATTCACCATGCGGTTACGCATGAGGCTGATGGGATGACGGCTGCCGATGGGAACTGCATCACCGGGTAATGTCAAATCAACCGCAGCGGCAGCAGTTTGTTCTCCGTTGCCGGTTAACGCTTTCCACTCTTCGTATTTGGTTTCAGCAAAAAGTTTAAACTCGTTCATGCTCTGACCAAATGCTTTCCGTTGTTCATTGGCTACATTTTTCATTTCGCCCATGAGTGATTTCACCAGGCCTTTTGTTCCCAAAAAGCGGATGCGGTAATCTTCTAATGCCTTGGCATTATCGATCTGTAATGCCTCAATCTCTTTTCGTAAGGTTTCAATCTGTTGTAACACCTGTTCCATGCGGCAAAGATAATTCTTTGCAGTTTGTAGTTGATAGTTTGTAGTTGGTAACCTTGATTTGTTGAACGAGCACTGAATTCAGATTGAAAATACACGGGTTAGAAAGTCCCCCTGCAGGGGGATTTAGGGTTTTTTTCTTCTTATGTTTGCCAGCGAAATAATATTCCATGAGTGATTCCCTTTTGACAACCGATTTTCTGCAACCGCTTGATTTATCCGCTATTCTTGGAGACGATGAACTGAACGACGCACAACTGGGTCATAAAATAAAATCGTACACATTTGAGTTTCCTGATATTGACCCTGCAGATATTGTCATTCTCGGTATTGCAGAAGAACGTGGTACAGGTAATGGTGTAACTGTTGGCGATGCGCCCACTTTGATCCGGAAAAATTTATATCGTTTGTACAACTGGCATCCCGATGTGCAGTTGGCAGATATCGGAAACATCAATCCCGGGGCTTCATTGAACGATACCTATGCTGCAGCCAAAGCAGTAATTGCAGAGTTGCTGGATGCAGGAAAAACAGTGATCATTTTGGGGGGCAGTCATGATTTAACGCTGGCACAATATGGAGCCTATGTGCAGCGGGAGCAGATCATTGAAGCAAGTTGTGTAGATGCATTTGTAAATCTTACGATTGATACAAGGTTACGGAGTGAAAATTTTTTAATGGAAATGCTCACGGGTGAGCCCAACTTTATCCGTCATTATAATCATATCGGTTTCCAGAGTTATTTTGTTCATCCGAATATTCTGCAAACAATGGATCGGTTGCGGTTCGATTGTTTTCGTGTGGGAGTGGTGAAAAATGCATTGGTTGAAATGGAACCGGTGATCCGCAGTTCACATATGTTGAGTATTGATCTCTCTGCCATGGCACATGCTTATGCACCGGCGAACAAAACCACTCCCAATGGATTAAACGGTGCCGAAATGTGTACGCTTACACAATATGCAGGCATGAGTGATCAGTTGAATACACTGGGTATTTACGGATATAATGCAAAGAATGATGTAGATGAACTCACGGCTATCCAGATTGCACAAATGATCTGGTATTTTATTGATGGAAAAAGCAAATCAAAAACGGAGCCTTCTATTAAAGACCGTCAGCAGTTTACAGAATACCATACAACCGTTGCAGGAACCGATACTGTTTTTC
>JALHRP010000111.1 GCA_022841365.1 Chitinophagaceae bacterium
TTTAAACGTTCGTGGTAAAGAAATTCATGAACTGGCATGGGGCGGTAAACTGGTGTATTATAATTGTATTGTTGGCGGCGCTATTGATCAACGCTTTCTTCCTTCTATCTTAAAAGGAGTGATGGAAAAAATGCAGGAAGGTCCGCTCACAGGTTCTTATGTACGTGATGTGCGTGTATGTGTGTTTGATGGAAAGATGCATCCGGTTGACAGTAATGATATCTCTTTTAAAATTGCCGGACTGCAGGCTTTTCGCCAGGCATTTCAACAGGCCGATCCGCAAATACTTGAACCAGTATATAAGGTAGAAGTGTTATGCCCCGAAGATTTAACCGGCGCAGTTATTGGCGATTTGCAAACAAGGAGAGCCATGGTTGAAGGGATGGATACGGAAGGACATTTTACCAAAGTGATTGCAAAAGTACCCTTAGCCGAAATGCAGGATTACAGTGGTAATCTCCGTTCGTTTACGCAGGGCCGTGCAAAATTCCGCATGAGTTTTTCAGAATATGAAACAGTACCGTTTGAAGTACAACGTAAACTGGCAGATGATTACAGTAAAGTTGCAAAAGAAGAATTAGTAGCCTGACGGTTTGCTGAAGGATAAAAAAAATCCCCCGAATAATCGGGGGATTTTTTATGCGCCGTTCTGATTATCCTTACTGTATTACATTGATTTTTTCAGTGAACAGCTGTCCGTTAATGATTGCACGGATAATATATGTTCCTTTTACTAACAGACCATTTTGCGGTGCCAAACGAATACTGTTATCTCCTTTGCTGAGAGATTGCGTAGTTGTTGAAAGCACACGGCCGTTTATATCCATTAACATAAATGTTCCATTACCGGGCTGGTTGCTTGTAACCTGCATGAGCACCTGGTTATTTTGTACCGGGTTGCCTAATACTTTTAATGCATTTTTATCACCACCTCTTCTGATAGTAACAATTTTGCTGTACGTAAATTTATTATCAGCATCTACCTGCTTAATACGGTAGTGTACTACAGCATTGGAAGCTGCAACAGTTACATCGTTAAACTGATAGGTTTGTTCTGCACCGTAATTGTTTTTGAAGGCAACTGTACCAACAGTGGTATAGTTGATACCATCGGTGCTGCGTTCAACAATGTATTCTTTTACATTGATTTCATCTGCTACCTTCCAGCTTACTGTTGTAACATTTCCACTGATAGTTGCTGTTACGTTGATGAATGTTACAGGCAATACCAGAAGACTGTTTCTCCAGTCACGGTTGGGAGCACCTGATGCTGTTTGGTTGCCAAGTACATTACTACCTGCAGGAGTTGGTCCTGTTGAGCTTCCGCCATTACCCATACCTGCAATAGTTACATTGTTGGCAAGATTGGCTGTTTCTGTATTTAAATCAAAAATATCAAACTGATCAACCAGACCGTCACCATCAGTATCTGTTGTGTTGGTTAAGGTGGCTGATGTATTTCCTGTACCTTCTTTTAAATCATTTACACCATCGTTATCACTGTCGGTATCTGTATAATCCGGGTTGTCTGCACCATCATGATTATAAGGAGTAATTCCGTTTAATGCATTGCCTGCAAATGCAGCATCATTGTTATCATACACATCATCAATACCATCATTGTCTGCATCGCTGCCCGATGGTAACAGATAACCTGCTGTACTTTGTCCTTCTACATTATCAGTTAAGCCATCATCATCAGCATCAATGTCTAAATAATTAGCAGGGCCACGGCCATCTGTATTTGGTAAATTCAAAGAAACTAATCCATCTACTGTATCACTCCAGCCATCTGTGCCAAGTGTACCGTCTGCAATGCCATCATTATTGGTATCAGCTAAACCGGCTTCTCTTGTATCAAGAATACCATCACCATCAGCATCCAGATCGTACGGATTGGGTAATCCTGTTTTGTCTGTATTTGCTCTGGGGTAGCTGTTCGGTTGCCCATCTGCGTTAGTATCTGCACCTGTAATGAGGAGAGCACCTGCTGTATTTTCTGCAGTGCCATCGTTGTTGGTATCTCCGTCAACCGCTTGTGCAAAACCATCGTTATCGGTATCGGTAAATCCATCAATACGTCCGTCATTGTTTGCGTCGGTACCACCTGCTTCCACTACATCGGGTATACCATCGTTATCACTGTCCAGATCATATGCATTTGGTATGCCATCAGCATCTGTATCTCTGTTTACAACACTTACACCGCCTGTTGATGCATCGTAGGTATTGTGTAAACCATCCGCATCGGTATCAGCAAAGGCACCATCAATCACACCATCACCGTTGGTATCAACTGCACCGGCTTCTGTAATATCTGCAATACCATCGTTATCACTGTCCAGGTCAATTGAATTAATAATGCCATCTGTATCTGTATCAAATGCGTCGCTGATGCCATCTCCGTTTGCATCAACAAAAGCAGGAACGCCTGCACCTGGTGTTGGATCGAGATAGTTTGGAATGCCATCAAGATCAGCATCTGCGTTCGGGTTTACTCCACCGCTTTCAACCGTATCAAGAATACCATCATTGTCATCATCAACATCTACTGTATCAACTACACCATCACGATCACTGTCTAATGGCTGTCTCCAGTCTCTGTCGCCACCCGGATTGTTTACATCGGGGTAAGAGGCAGGGGTAGTACCGTTAGTGGGGTTGATGTTTACATCATCATTATCGTATTCATTTAATAAACCGTCGTTATCAGAATCAGTTGTTCCAACGAAAGCAACTTCAGCACCGTCAATTCTTCCGTTGCCGTTGGTATCCCAACCTTCCAGACGGTCTGATTTACCATCACCATCACTGTCTGTATCAATATAATCAGGAGTGGTATCTGCATCATCGGTATCATCAACAGGCGTTACACCGTTGCTTGCTGCACCGGCAAATGCCCCGTCGTTGTTATCGTATGCATCATCAATACCATCTCCATCCGCATCGCTTCCTGCAGGAGCAATATATCCCGCAGTTGTTTGTGCTTCGATGTTATCAACAATACCATCATCATCTGCATCAATATCTATGTAGTTGGGTCTTGCACCACCGTCTGTGTTTGTAAGAGTAAATATTAACTGTGCATCAACAAGGTCACTCCATCCATCGGCACCCAAGGTACCATCAGCCACACCATTGTTGTCGGCATCTGCAATACCTCCTTCTCTTGTATCTAACACCCCGTCTCCATCGGCATCCAGATCATAGGGATTAGGTAAGCCGTTTGCATCTGCATTGGCACGTGGGTAGCTGGCAGGGCGGCCCGGTGTGCCACCAACTGTGCTGGTAATAATTAATGCACCGGCTGTATTTTCTGCAGTACCATCATTGTTGGTATCACCATCTACACTTTGTGCAAAACCATCACCATCTGTATCGGTAAATCCATCAATTAAACCATCATTGTTTGCATCGGTACCACCTGCTTCCACTACATCGGGTATACCATCATTATCACTGTCCAGATCTCTGAAGTTAGAAATACCATCACCATCCGTATCAAGGTTGGCAATGTTTACACCACCGTTTGATGTATCGTATGTATCAACCAAACCATCGCCATCGGTATCAGTAATAATGTCAACACGACCATCACCATTGGTATCAATGCCACCTGCTTCAACAATATCTGCAATACCATCATTATCAGAATCGAGATCAGTATAATCAGGAACATCTGCACCTTCTGTATTGGTTGGCGCAATACCGTTGTTGGCGTTTCCTGCAAAGGCTGCATCGTTGTTATCATATGCATCTTCAATACCATCTCCATCCGCATCGCCACCTGCCGGAGCAATATAGCCTGCCGTTGTTTGCGCTTCGATGTTGTCAACAATACCATCATTATCTGCATCAATATCTATGTAGTTGGGTCTTGCACCGCCGTCTGAATTTGTGAGCGTAAGAGTTACCAGTGCATCAACCGTATCACTCCATCCATCAGTACCTAAAGTGCCATCTGCAATGCCGTCATTGTTGGCATCTGCAATTCCTGCTTCACGCACATCCAGTATACCGTCGCCATCTGCATCCAGATCATAAGGATTAGGTAATCCGTTTGCATCTGCATTGGCACGTGGGTAGCTGGCAGGGCGGCCCGGTGTGCCACCAACTGTGCTGGTAATAATTAATGCACCTGCAGTATTTTCGGCAGTACCATCATTGTTGGTATCACCATCTACACTTTGTGCAAAACCATCCCCATCATTATCTGTGTAACCATCAATCTTGCCATCATTGTTTGCATCGGTACCACCTGCTTCAACAACATCGGGTATACCATCGTTATCACTGTCCAGATCTTTTGTGTTAACAATACCATCGCCATCTGTATCAAGGTTGGCAATATTTACACCGCCGTTAGAGGTATCGTAGGTATTTGCTAAACCATCCCCATCTGTATCAGTCAACACATCAACCCGTCCATCACCATTGGTATCAATACCACCTGCCTCTACCAAATCAGGAATTCCATCATTATCACTATCAAGATCTTTTGAATTGATAATACCATCTCCATCTGTATCAAAGGCATCGTTTACACCATCATTATTGGCATCAACAAATGCCGGAACACCGGCTCCCGGGGTAATGTCTAAGTAATTGGGAATGCCATCGCTGTCTGCATCTGCATCAGGATTTACTCCGCCACTCTCAATCAAATCGGTGATTCCATCATTGTCATCATCAACATCTGTACCGTCTGCAACGGCATCACCATCCAGACTGCAGCCTGGTGTTGTTATAGAAAAATTTGCTGAAGTAACTTCATAAGAATAATACCAGGTATTTAAGGTTCGTACGTTACCAAAGTCATCGCAATTAATTGCAAGAGTGGTAGATCCCTGTCCTCCGTTAGGAGCAGGTACTGCCAGGCCTGAACCGGGACCATCCCATGCACGTCCGGGTGATGCAGATCCTATGAAACTGTTATCAACACCGGTTCCGGTTAAATTGTTATTTTGAGTACCTGCAGTTGCATCGCATAATGCACCCGCATTAGCAAGAAGAGCATCGTTCCAGTAAATTCTTGGATTAGTAGCCATAGGACTGACACCGGTAATCGTCATTCCGTTTGTATTGAGCTCAGCATCATACATCGGAATGTTCGTCCGTCCAACTCTGACTGAAACACTCAGGTTAAAATTCGCACCTGCAGTAACAGGAGCTCCGAGTCCGTTCAATCCATCCCAAACAGCTACGTTTCTTCCTACTGGCGCATCATACATAAACAGATAACGATCGCTTGTGCCTGATTGAAAACCCGGAGTACCATTAATGTCAAGTAGAATGGCTATATCGCCCGTTCTGTCAATTGAATAGGGAATATAAATGTTTGGTGCACATCCATACACTTTACCGGAAAACACAGGAGCTGTTGCTGCTGAAGTAACTGGAAAAGAAGCCGGATCAGGTATGTTTAAAAATACACTGTATCCATTTGGTAATGAAGGAGCAGCTGCGCCGGTATTTTGTGATCTTCTGTCGTTCACCCAATTTGTTCCGTTTACAGCACCATAGCGATTCATGTAAAGAGTAAAACCAAACGGCCTAAAACCATCCTGAAATGCGACTTTATTAACTGTACCATCACTTGTATACGCAAAAAAATCTCCTTCGAGTGAATTGTTAATCTGTGCAACGTTTGTTGCAGGATCATAAGTTATAAAGCTCCAGGCCTGACTGTATACACGGCCGGGAAATTTTAAGTTTGTCGCAGTTGCAACCGTAAAATCAAACAACGTAAATACAATTTGTTGAGCGGCAGTTGCGGTTAAGCCCAAATCTCCACTTAAGTATAACTCAATGTAATATTCACCATTTGCTCCGGGATCGAATAACAAAGGTGTATATCCGGTAGGGACTAAACCGCCAATATTTGGTCCTGCTACAGCTTGTGCATAGGTGCCGATTTGCTGCCCGGTTGTAATTAAGGTAGGAGCAACTATCTGGGTACCTGCGGCATTTACAATTCTGTAATAAGGCTGAATCTGTGCAGGAGTTGCCACACGGTTATA
>JALHRP010000112.1 GCA_022841365.1 Chitinophagaceae bacterium
GCCTGTTGCATAAACTCAACAACTTTGGGGTCGTCTTGTTTTTTAGAAATAAAATCAATTGCCTCTCTTCTGTCGAGATAAAGTCCGGCATGTTTATACTGATGAATATAATTCTCAAGCGTTTTATTTTCTTTTTTAGTGCAGAGCAACACTTTGTCGCCATCAAAATTGATGAGATCAGGCTTTGCAGATGAAGCAAACGTAAACGTATCAACTGCATTTTCAACCCACACCTGCTCACGGGTTTTGTTGCTGCCATTGTAAATGTCAATGGCAACAGGAAGTTTAAACAGGTTTCCTTTTTGTGTTTGCTTAACAATTACATTTACTTGCTTGGCAGTTTCATCGTAGCTGTAGTTGATATCGAGTACTGGATGACCGCTTCCAAAATACCATTGGTTAAAGAACCAGTTAAGATCTTTTCCGGTTACTTCTTCAAACGCCAAACGTAACTGATGTGCTTCAGCCGATTTAAATTTATTGGTTGTTAAATAAAGGTTCAGCGATTTAAAGAAAGCGCTGTCTCCAACATAGTTACGCAGCATATGCAAAATGCGTCCGCCTTTGTTATAGCTAACCGCATCAAACATGTCTTCTTTATTGCTGTAATAAAAACGAACGAGATCCTTTTGTTCGCTTTCGCTCCCAAGGTAACCTTGCATTGCACTGTAGTGTGTTGCAGCTGCTTTGTCTTTGCCATACTTATATTCATCCCACAATAATTCGCTGTAATTGGCAAACGATTCATTGAGCGTAAGGTTGCTCCAGCTTTCAGTTGTTACGTAATCACCAAACCATTGATGAAATAATTCATGTGCAATGGTTCCTTCCCAGCTGTTTCCGTCGGTCAATTCTCTTGCATCCTGTTGAGCACTTTCCTGGTGTATAGTAGCTGTTGTATTTTCCATTGCACCGCTTACATAGTCACGGCCCACCAGCTGACCGTATTTGTTCCATGGAAATTCCACACCCGTAAGTTTTGAAAAGAAGGTCATCATTTCAGGAGTGTTACCAAATATTTTTTTTGCAACCGTTTCGTATTCTTTATCTACATAATAGTTCACTTCTTTTCCTTTCCAGCTGTCTTTTACAACTGAGAACTCACCTGCACCTATAAAGAATAAATAAGGAGCATGTGGCAAATCCATTTTCCAGTAATCCGTTCTAGTTCCTGCTGTTCCGGGCTTTTGACTAACCAGTTTGCCATTGCTGAGTGTTACCCATTTTGATGGTACAGTTAAATAAAATTCCTGAGTTGTTTTTTGATTGGGACGGTCAATTGTCGGGCACCATACGCTGGTACCTTCTGTTTCACCCTGTGTCCATATCTGTGTTGGTTTATCTTTTTCTTCTCCTTTCGGGTTGATAAAATATAAGCCCTTTGCATCTGTAATAGCAGCGCTGCCTTCAGCTTTAAATTCATCTGGCTTAGAAGTATAGTCAATGTAAACAGTATACAGCTCGCCGCCTTTGTATGTTTTATCTAAAGAAATGTTTAGTAACAAACCATCATATTCATATTTCAACTTGGTTTTCGCAGTTCCTTTTTGTATAGCAACTTCTTTTATATCCATTCCCTTTGCGTCCAGTACCAGTGTATTGCTTGGATAGAAATGTGGTTTTAATGTTAACCAGACCTTGCCAAACATATAAGCTTTCGGAATATCAAATCTGGCTTCAAGTTTGGTATGAACCAGATCATGTACTTTCTCTGCGGAAGAGCGGTAAATTTTTTTCCAGGTTGTGTCTGCCGGTTCGGCCGGTTGTGCAATGGTTGTAAAACTGATAAAGGTTAAAAGTAAACCCGCCAAAAGCTGTTTCTTCATTTTTTTTGATTTTGAGTTGTAAAGATAAAGTGGGGGATAGTTAATTAAGCAGAAATTGACAAATGGTTTGCCATATGGATGAACAAAAAAAATTAGCTTTGTTCGATGCGGAATTATTTTCTTAAGCTGTTTTGTATAATCCTGATCGGTGCAATAATGCCTGGGTCAAAGCTGCTGGCACAGGTAAGTCATTTCATTTATCTGCAAACAGATAACCGTCAGCCATTTTACATAAAATACAATAATCGCATTTACAGTTCCTCCTCCTCTGGCTATCTGATTGTTTCTAAATTGAAAGATGGTCCAATAGATTTTGCAGTAGGCTTTCCAAAATCTGATCTTCCCGAGCAGAAATTTCAATGTATAATTGAAAAAACTGATAAAGGATTTCTGATAAAGAATTTTGATGATAAAGGATGGGCTTTGTACGATTTACAAAGTTCAGTACTTACTTATGCAAACGCTGCAACAATATCCAACGCCAGTGATCAGGTGATTCAGCAAAAGCCACCGGCGGCAGATGATCCGTTTGCAAATATGCTTTCAAAAATTACGCAGGACAGTACAGTTAAAAATGTTACCGTTACAAAAGAGCAAAAAGTAGTGCCGGATTCAATTCTTGCCGTTGCAAAAAATCCTGTAACAACTCAAAAGCAGCCGGCACAGGTTGTTGTTAAACCAGATACAGCTCAAGTGATGCCCGAAGTAAAAGTGCAACCTGTTGAAGAACCGGTATGGATTGCACCGGTAAAGTCAGCTGTACAACAGTTGCGGCGTTTCGAAAGTAAAGAGGGGAGTGATTTTGTTTTTGAAGTTGTTGAATCTGCCGGTCAAAAAGATACCATCAGGTTATTTATTGAAAAGGATACCACATCCTTAGTCAGCCCTCCTTCAGTAAGGAACGAAATTAAAAAGGATACAATTGTTCCGGAAATAAAAGAAACGATTGCCCCTCCTGCGATTGATACAATAACAGTTAAGAAAGAAGAGAAGCCTATACAGGCAGAAGTGAAACAGACAGAACCGGAAGTTCAAAAACCGGAACCGAAACCACTTCCAAACAGCAATTGCAAAGCAATTGCAACAGAAGACGACTTTCTGAAACTTCGCAGAAAGATGGCGAATGAATCAAAAGATGAAGCAATGCTGAACGAAGCGAAAAAGCTGTTTAAAGTCAAATGTTTTTCAACGGCACAAATAAAAAACCTCGCTGTGTTGTTTCTCAATGATGAAGGCCGGTATCGTTTTTACGATGCTGCTGCACTGTATGTGACTGACTTCGCTAACTTTAAAAGCCTCGGAGATACCATACAGGACGAGAATTATAAAAAACGTTTTCAGGCGTTACTTCCAAATCAATAATGTATGCCAAGGTATTTTCTGGAAGTATTTTACAAAGGGGATGGTTTCAGTGGCTTTCAGGTGCAGAGTAATGCAACAACCATTCAGTCAGAAATTGAGAAAGCCTTTTTAATATTCTTCCGTAAACCTGTATCACTCACAGGTTCCTCACGCACTGATGCCGGGGTTCATGCGCTTCAGAACTATTTTCACTTTGATTGGGAGACTGGTTTCAGAGAGGAAACGCTCTATAATTTGAATGCTATATTGCCGGCTGGGATAGTTCTCAAGTCTGCAAAACTGGTTAAACCCGACGCCCATTGCCGTTTTCATGCGCTTAGCAGGGAGTATAAGTATTATATAAGTGACTCTAAAAACCCTTTTCTGGAAGACAGGTCTTGGTACTTACCTTATTCACTCGATACGCATAAGCTGGAGAAATGTGCGGCGCTTATTAAACAATGCACCGATTTCACTGCTTTTTCTAAACGTAATACACAGGTGAAAACATTCAATTGTAACATTCATGAGAGTTGTTGGCTTAAAGAAAACGGATGCTTGGTTTATCATGTAAAAGCGAATCGTTTTTTACGGGGAATGGTTCGTGGTTTAACTGGAACAATGATTCGAGTGGCTCGTGGAAATATGAACGTTGAAAGTTTTGAGAATTTAATCAAAGAACACAATCAGTCTGCTGCAGATTTTTCAGCGCCTTCAAAAGGTTTATTTTTAATCCGGGTTTCTTATCCAGAGGACATATTTCTTTAGCTCCAAAAATTATTTTTGGCTGAAACGCTTTGCAGCAAAGGGTTTTATAAAAGCGTATAAAAAAAGATTTGAAAATGTTTGGTTAGTACTTTACGCTGCCCTTATCTTTGCAACCCGCTTTGAAAAACAGGCGGTAGTTCTTCGAAAGGTTCTTGATAATAATTCTCCAAAAAAGCTTTTTCTCAATTGGTTGTCAACAAAAAAAAGTTGAAAAAAAAGAAAGAAAAAGTTGGTAGAATAAAAAAACCTCTTACCTTTGCACTCCCATTCAAAAAATGGGTACACAAAAAGTAAAAAAGTTCTTTGAAAGATTGGAAGCAACAGCAACGTTTTAATTAATTAGAACGGGTAAATTCAAGTGTAACATAATTCGATTTTTGAACTGTTAATTCTTGAGAATTAATAGTCAGTATCAAACAACATTTACAATGGAGAGTTTGATCCTGGCTCAGGATGAACGCTAGCGGCAGGCTTAATACATGCAAGTCGTGGGGCAGCAGATTTGTAGCAATACAGATGCTGGCGACCGGCAAACGGGTGCGGAACACGTACGCAACCTCCCTCCTTCTGGAAGATAGCCCACCGAAAGGTGGATTAATACTCCATAATATATTGAAGTGGCATCACTTTAATATTAAAGCTCCGGCGGAAAGAGATGGGCGTGCGTCTGATTAGGTAGTTGGCGGGGTAACGGCCCACCAAGCCTGCGATCAGTAGCTGATGTGAGAGCATGATCAGCCACACGGGCACTGAGACACGGGCCCGACTCCTACGGGAGGCAGCAGTAAGGAATATTGGTCAATGGACGCAAGTCTGAACCAGCCATGCCGCGTGGAGGATGAAGGCCCTCTGGGTTGTAAACTTCTTTTCTCTGGGACGAAACCCCCGATTTCCATCGGGCCTGACGGTACCAGAGGAATAAGCACCGGCTAACTCCGTGCCAGCAGCCGCGGTAATACGGAGGGTGCAAGCGTTATCCGGATTCACTGGGTTTAAAGGGTGCGTAGGTGGGCAAGTAAGTCAGTGGTGAAATCTCTGGGCTTAACCCGGAAACTGCCATTGATACTATTTGTCTTGAATTCTCTGGAGGTAAGCGGAATATGTCATGTAGCGGTGAAATGCTTAGATATGACATAGAACACCAATTGCGAAGGCAGCTTACTACGGAGACATTGACACTGAGGCACGAAAGCGTGGGGATCAAACAGGATTAGATACCCTGGTAGTCCACGCCCTAAACGATGATTACTCGACATTAGCGATATTACTGTTAGTGTCTAAGCGAAAGCATTAAGTAATCCACCTGGGAAGTACGACCGCAAGGTTGAAACTCAAAGGAATTGGCGGGGGTCCGCACAAGTGGTGGAGCATGTGGTTTAATTCGATGATACGCGAGGAACCTTACCTGGGCTAGAATGCATTTTGACCGCAAGTGAAAGCTTGTTTTGTAGCAATACACAATTTGTAAGGTGCTGCATGGCTGTCGTCAGCTCGTGCCGTGAGGTGTTGGGTTAAGTCCCGCAACGAGCGCAACCCCTATCTTTAGTTGCCATCAGGTAATGCTGGGAACTCTAAAGAAACTGCCGTCGTAAGACGTGAGGAAGGAGGGGATGATGTCAAGTCATCATGGCCTTTATGCCCAGGGCTACACACGTGCTACAATGGGGAGGACAAAGGGCTGCCACTTAGCGATAAGGAGCTAATCCCAAAAACCTTCTCTCAGTTCAGATTGGAGTCTGCAACTCGACTCCATGAAGCTGGAATCACTAGTAATCGTATATCAGCAATGATACGGTGAATACGTTCCCGGACCTTGCA
>JALHRP010000113.1 GCA_022841365.1 Chitinophagaceae bacterium
ATTGCATTTTTTCTTCATCAAAATCATCTTCTCCTTCGTCGCTGTATTCAGCTTTAGGCGGATTGCTGGTAACAAAACCAAGTTCGTTCTTGAACATATCATAGTCCACATCAAACTGGTTGAGTATCTGCGTTGCAATGTTTTCTTTATTTTTTAAGATAGACAGCATCAGGTGTTCGCTTTCCACCATCGTGCTCTTGTGTGCCTTTGCTTCCAGCACAGTAATCCTGATAACCTTTTCGGCCTGCTTGGTTAATGGGAGCGAATTGATGTTGGCGATATTTTTACCTGTCTTGTCTTTTACGGCTACTTCTATTTCCTTGCGAAGTTCGTAGAGGTCAACGTTGAGGGATTTTAAAATCTTTATGGCGGTGTTTTCCCCGTCTCTTATTAATCCCAACACTAAATGTTCAGTGCCAATGAAGTCATTTCCCAGGCGCAGGGCTTCTTCCCGGCTATAAGAAATGATCTCTTTTACCTGTGCTGAAAAGTTGTTATCCATGTGATACTAAATTTAACTTGTACAATAATAACGATAAAGCTGACAATTTAGTTTAGTGAAATTACGAAATGTTGATATGTTGAAAAGTAAATTTACGATAAGCAACCAAAGTGGTGTTGCCTCGCTCTTACAATGTATTTGCGGTAACAACGCCCTTACAGGAAAATAATTTTATATAGCTTGCCGTTAAAACTTTTGAATTTGATGGGCACTGAAATAAAAAAAACCTTTCCTTTACAAAAACAACATTACAATCTTTTTCAAAAAACTGAATTTTGCAATACGATGCCCATGCTTGTCGGATTGCATTAAAACATCGATCATCTTAAATGAATGTCAAAACAGATACCAAAGAAAAATTTACGGTGATTACGCCGGTTGAGGAGGCATTATCTGTTAATATGACAGGGGAATTGAATGAATTGCTGCTAAAGTACCTGCAAAAAGACATACCACATGTCGTGTTAAATTTGTCCCAGGTAAAAGCAATCAGTGACAGCAGTGGGGAGATACTGGCCGGTACCCAGCACAAATTCTATGAAAATGATTGCTCTTTTGTAATTTGTAACCTTCAGCCAGGAGTGGAGGCAAGCCTGGATAAACAAGGTTTACTTGAGCTCATGAACGTAACCCCAACAGAAAGTGAGGCCTGGGATATTGTGCAGATGGAGGAGATTGAGAGAGAATTGTTGGGGGGAGCAGAATAGGGGTTTAAGTCGTTGGCGCAGCCATTGATCATTCACTATTGACCATTGACAATTGACAACATGTTAGCACTTACCATACTCGGAAACAACTCGGCCATACCAGCTTTTGACAGGCTGCCCACAGCGCAGGTACTGCAAACGCAGGAAGAGGCTTATTTAATTGATTGTGGCGAAGGCACGCAGATGCAAATGGCCAAATACAAGATACGCCGGAGTAAAATCAATAACATTTTTATTTCTCACTTGCATGGCGATCATTTTTATGGGCTGCCGGGTGTTATTACAAGCATGAGCCTGATGGGCCGCACGCAGGACCTGCATTTATACGCACCTGCCCCGCTGGAAAAAATCCTGGAACTGCTGATAGAGGTTTCGGGAACACATTTGAGTTATAGACTCTATTTTCATCCACTTACGGAGGAAAAGGAAATTATGAACGACAGTAAGCTTTCGGTGACTTGCTTCAGAACACAGCACCGCATTGAATGCTGGGGCTTTACTTTCAGGGAAAAAAAGAACCCCAGGAAGATTAATGCTGACAAAATAAGATCCTTTGATATTCCTGCCAGCTATTATGAGCAACTGCAAAAAGGCGAAGACTATATTACTAAAAAGGGAACCATCATTCGCAATACGGAAGTAACGCTGGCAGCAACTGCCCCCAAAAGTTATTGCTATTGTGCAGATACTATTTATGATGAAAGCCTTGTTGAGAAAGCAAAAGGAGTTGATCTGCTATATCATGAAACAACTTACTTAAAAGATAATTCACAAAAAGCAACAGAAAGATTTCACTCTACCACCATACAGGCAGCCAGTATTGCAGAAAAAGCCGGCGTAAAAAAACTGCTGATAGGGCATTTTTCTGCCAAATATGAATTGCTGGATGATTTTTTAACAGAAGCAACGTCAGTATTTCCTAATACAGAACTGGCATTGCAGGGAAGCTGCTACCCAATTTGAACATGAAGATTCAAAAGGAATTTAACGGTCAGAAAAGGAAATCCCATTACTTATAAAATTCTTTCCATACTACCGCCTGCCCGGTTTTAGCAGCATGTTTAGCCGCCTCCAGGATTTTCACCACAAGCTCGTTATTGGCAGCAGCTGACAGGTCATAAGCCCCGGGTTTAATCTTACCCTCAATTACATTCTTAAAATAAATAAACGGATCGTTTCTTTCGGCAGGAAGCTCATTTGCAATGAATGTTTTGGCTGTTTCTTCGGTATTGCTTTTGATAAGCATATTTTTACCATCCCTGCAAAAAACATAGCCAGTTACCCCATATAATTCCATCTCTTTACGGTTGTATGGCCAGTTCCAGGATGCCTGTATAATAACCTGGGCTTTTTTGTAGGTGATGATAATGGTTGCCTCGTCATCCACCTTTGGATAAAGCAGCGGCTTTATTTGCTGCGTTATGGCGGTCACCGTTTCAGGTTCTTCACCCTTCATCAACCAGGTAGAAAGGTTGGCACCATAGCAGCCAAAATCAGTTATAGCCCCGCCGCCATTTAAAACAGGGTCGGTGAGCCATTGTAAAAATTCTTCGTTGCATCCGATTTCTTTTGGGCCAGGGTGACCTGTATAAAAAACCATCTTCCTTATATCACCGATCGACTTTTCAATATTTAGAGTGGTAAATGCCTTTTCATTACTGCCATACCAGGTGGTTTCGTAGTTGGTGAGCAAATGGATATTGTGCCTGGTTGCCAATGCCAGCATTTCTTTCGCATGGTCAAGATTAACCGCCATTGGCTTTTCCACCATTACATGAACACCAAGTGGCGCACACTGTTTTACCACTTCCAAATGCCCGTAAATATCATTGAAAGCCAATACTGCTTCAGGTTTTGCTTTAGCCAGCATTTCTTTTAAAGTAGGATAAACAATACGCATGCTAAAGTCATGCTGCCGGGAGTATCTTCCTGCGAGTGAAGTATCCGATTCGGCAATTCCCACGATCTCAATATCTCCTTTTTTTTCACGGCCAAGCAACCAATGCACGTGTGTATGTGTAAGGCCGGCGATTCCTATTCGTAAAGGCTTATCCCCTGTAGCAGGATTTTGTGCTTTTGATAAGAAGGTAAAAAAGTAGCAGAGCAGCAGTGAAATTAATTTTTTCATTGGCAAAATTTACAAACCACAATACCCATACAAAATCCGGAATGATCACTTCACAAAATATCCAACCGCCAGTTCGTATCCTTTCAATCCTAAACCACTGATCACTCCAACACTTTTACCAGAAACATGTGACAGCTTCCTGAAATCTTCCCGGCCGAAAATATTGGAGATATGTACTTCAATCACTGGTGTTTTTATCGCAGCTATCGCATCTCCCAAAGCAACAGAGGTATGCGTATAACCACCAGGATTTAAAATAATGGCGTCAAAAGAATAACCCACTCTTTGTATTTCATTGATCAGCTCGCCTTCAACATTCGTTTGATAGTAATGGAATTCTACAGCGGGAAATTTCCCTTTCAGTTTTTCTAAAAAACTTTCAAAGGTCTCGCTGCCATAAATATCCGTTTCCCTTTTACCAAGCAGGTTCAGGTTTGGCCCGTTGATGATCGCTATCTGCATATAAGTAAGTTATTGTTGGGTAAATTTACAAATCACTTTGTAACCAAGCGGCTTATAATAGCCGGTCAGTATTTCTGCCATATGCTGTTTTGCCTTTTCCTGATAGCCGGTATTATTTTCCAATTGTCTTTTTGCGGAAACATACATTTCCTGTTCTGCCCTTTTCATATCTGCAATGGTAGTACGGCTGAATAAACCTGTTTGGTTCATCGTCTCCAGTTTATCAAGTTCAAGTTGAAAACTAAGCATTTTCACCGGGGGAAAAGTTAATATGACTGCGCTGTCATTTTCACTGATACCTACTTTTCCCTGTTTCATATCCACGCCGAATTTTGCATGGTACGGAACGGTAACCTGCAGGGTGTTTTCTGCTAAGTAATCTTTAAAATTTTCCCACCAGCTGCTGTTGTTGCCGGCATTGCTCAGTTTTACAGAAGTACTGCCGCTTACGTTCAGCGATGACAACTCGGCAATCTGTGTAATCAACTGCTGGTTATTTATTACTGTTGCTTTTAATGCTGTGGTGCCATTTCTCTTTCCCAAAAAATACATAGCAGCACACAAAGCCAGCAGTAATATAATGATAAGAGTGGAGGATTTCATAAAACTGCTTTAATTAACATACACCAGGTTCCACCTTTAGGGGGCGGAGGGGGTCATCATAGCCATAAAATCATCAAACAGGTACCGGCTGTCGTGTGGCCCCGGCGTTGCTTCCGGGTGGTATTGCACCGAAAAGGCCTTTTTACCTTTTACCCGTATTCCTTCAATAGAATTATCATTCAAATTCAAGTGCGTTATTTCCACTTTATCAGATACCCTTACGGCATCGGGCTGCACGCCAAAACCATGGTTCTGGGTAGTGATTTCACTCTTGCCGGTAATAATATTTTTTACAGGATGGTTTAAGCCACGGTGCCCATGATGCATTTTAAATGTCGGGATATCATTGGCCAGGGCCAGCAACTGGTGACCCAGGCAAATGCCAAACAAAGGTTTATCAGCAGCCAGTATCTTTTTTACTGTTTGTACAGCATAATCCATCGGTGCCGGATCGCCCGGGCCATTGCTGATAAAGTAACCGGAAGGCTTAAACGCTTCCAATTCTTCAAAACTTGTTTTGGCGTTGTGCACTTTTACATAAGCCCCCCGCTCTACCAAACAATGCAAAATATTTTTCTTAACGCCGTAGTCAAGTACTGCAACCCGCACGTTGCTGCCCGGGTCACCCAAAGTATAAGATTCTTTGGTTGAAACCACTGAAGCCAGCTCGAGCCCGTCCATGGATGGCACTTTAACCAATGCTGCCTTCAATTCTTCCACATCAGCTATCCCGGAAGAGATAATACAATTCATGGCTCCCTTTGTACGCACATGGGCTACCAGCGCCCTTGTATCCACGCCTTCTATTGCTACTACATTTTGTTGTTCAAAATATTCCTGCAACGAACCTTCTGCAATCAGCCTGGAGAACTGTTCTTCCAGGTTCCTTCCAATGACAGCTTTTACTTTTACCCCATCGCTTTCCACATCTGTACTCTTTACCCCATAGTTGCCAATATGCACATTGTTCATGATCAGCACCTGTCCAAAGTAGCTGGGGTCTGTAAACACTTCCTGGTAACCGGTCATGCCGGTATTAAAACAAATTTCTCCGGTGGTGGTGCCTATTTTGCCTATGGCCAGACCATGAAAAACAGTGCCATCCTGAAGAAGT
>JALHRP010000114.1 GCA_022841365.1 Chitinophagaceae bacterium
GCTGCTGTTACCAACAACCTGAGAACGGCCATATTAAAGATCATTGATAATAACAGCATTGAGATCATTGTGGGATCCGATATCCAGAAAGCTTTTGTAGAATCGCAACGGGCTCACCTGGTGGAACACCTGCAAACATGGTTTAATAACAGGGCGCTTATTTATGTTGTGAGTGTGGAAGAAGCAAAGAAGGATGCCGGGCCAGCCGAAGTACAGTTGAGCCGTAAGCAGCAGTATTTAAAAATGATAGAGGAGTATCCACTGGTAAAGGAATTAAAGGAGCGGCTAAAACTGGAATTAGAATAACTTTCGTAATGGAGCAGCATTTGTATAAATAAGTTATGTAGGTAAACGCTCACCATTACAAAAATGAATTTGTCTTAGTTGAACAAAAAAAATTTGAAAAAATACAGTTGCAGGCTGCTAAAAAAACCGAACCAGTGGGAAAATTGCGAATGAGTATCAAATCCGAAAGGTAAAAACCCCAAAGGACAGATAAATAATTGAGGCCTTGCTGAATGGGTATTTAAAGTACAAGAGTGCGACGCCACCGAAGCTCAAGGGGAATCCTGCAGCCGGGAACACTAAAATCTCCGCACTCGTTCCCGGAAATTAAAATAAAACAAGTGCAGTTATTTGTCTATGGACTATTTCCTTTTTTTGCACTAATTTCGGCACTCAATTTAAATACTTAGAAATTTTCAAGATATGGCAGAAGTGATCAGGATGCCGCTATTGAGCGATACCATGACGGAGGGCAAAATTGTGACCTGGAACAAAAAGGTAGGCGACAAGGTAAAAAGCGATGATGTGCTGGCCGACGTGGAAACAGATAAAGCTACGATGGAAGTAGTAGGGTATGCCGATGGCACGCTGCTGTATATTGGCGTACCTGCAGGCGAAGCCGCTAAAATTAACCAGATCATTGCCATTGTTGGTAAAGAAGGCGAGGATTATAAATCTTTATTGGATGGGGAGAGCGGGGGATCCAAACCGGCAGCAACTCCTGCTCCGGTCGCAGCCCCGGCACCAACAGCCGAAAAGGCACCAGCTCCTGCAGCCGCCGCAGCAAAAGTAGCGTTACCAGCTGGTGCCAAAGAAATACGCATGCCCTTGTTAAGTGATACCATGACAGAAGGAAAGATTGTGGCATGGAATAAAAAAGTAGGTGACCTTGTAAAAAGTGATGATGTGCTGGCGGAAGTGGAAACAGATAAAGCGACGATGGAAGTGGTAGGTTATGAAGAAGGGACTCTATTATATATAGGTGTGGAAGCTGGTAATGCAGCAAAAATAAATGAGATCATTGCTATTGTTGGCAAACCCGGAACAGATGTAGCGGCTTATGTGGCGGCAGAAAAATCAGGCGCCAATGCAGGTGCAGCTCCAGTGGCAACCCCGGCGGCCGCAGATACTAAAACTGGGGAACATGCAAGTGCTCCAGTGGCAGATACTACAACAGAAACTGTTTCTGATCAACGGGTAAAGGCGTCACCACTTGCAAAAAAGCTGGCTGCAGAAAAAGGTATTGACATCAGCAAGGTAAACGGCAGCGGCGATAACGGGCGTATCACTAAAAAAGATGTTGATACCTACGTACCTGCACCGGCAGCAGCTTCCAATGCGCCGGTAAGCAGTACTTCAGCAGCACCTGCTGCTGTAAATGCTGTAAGCGGAACAGAAGGCCATACAGATATTCCACTAACGCAAATGCGTAAGGTAATTGCACGCCGCCTGGGCGAAAGCAAATTCAGTGCGCCGCATTTTTATCTCACGATGGAGATCAATATGGATAATGCGATCACTGCAAGGGCTGCCATGAATGAAGTAAGCCCGGTAAAGATTTCCTTTAACGATATGACGATTAAAGCATGTGCCATGGCGCTGCGTAATCATCCTGATGTAAACAGCAGCTGGATGGGGGATTTTATCCGTCAGAATCACCATATTCATATAGGAAGTGCAGTGGCCATGCCGGAAGGTTTGATAGTGCCGGTAATTCGTTTTGCAGATCAGAAATCACTATCTCAAATAGCGGCGGATGCAAAACAACTATATGCAAAAGCAAAAGATAAAAAATTACAACCTGCTGAATTCAGTGGTAATACATTTACCATTTCCAATCTGGGTATGATGGATATTGAAGAATTTACAGCCATTATCAACCCGCCGGACAGTGCAATACTGGCGGTAGGAAAAATAAAGGAAGTGGTGGTGAAAAAGGGAGATGGTTTTGGTGTGGCCAACATCATGAAGGTTACTTTGAGCTGCGATCACCGCAGCGTGGATGGTGCAGTGGGAGCAGCATTTTTACAAACCGTAAAAAAATACCTGGAGAACCCGGTGGTCATGCTGGTGTAACTTTTGAAATTTTTTTTTGTTTAAGGCGCTGCATTGCAGCGCCTTATTTTTTATTAACAAATCAGCTTTGTGGGTAACTTGTAGATTACTCTGCCACTGCTTTAAAACTTAATAGCTAATTTACTCTCAGATTTTATAAACCAGTATCCTGATAAACTTCTTTTCTTACCCAATAAAAATAAAGTGCCGGCATATTCGGGCATAAATTTTGTTCTAAATGAAATACCCATAAAAACGTTAAGCACAATGAAATTTCACCTCAGTCAAAAAGTTATCCTGCTTGATACCGAGTATAAGCCTGCGGGAGTTGCCGTTATCCTTGATCAGAATGATGAGTCCTGTAAATATGAAGTTGACTTTACTTACCCTGACAGGGAAGAGTCGCAGAAATTTTGGGTGCCAGAGGAAAGATTGGTAATGATGCAGGATATGGCGAATGCTGTATAACTTATAGAAAAATTTTTCAATGCCGCCTGTTTCAAGGCGGCATTTTTATTTCTAAGCATCCATTATCAGATTTTTATGCTCAATCATTAGACCATGAATCAAATTAGTAGTAATTTTTAGTTTCAGTATGTTGTCGTTTAAATTTGATACAATTAACGGTGCCGCAATTTGCCTTTTTGCAGGGCTTGTTGCGATGTTGTCCTGTGAAAAGGAATACAGTTATGAAGGAGGCAATTCAGTTCCAGTAGTAATCATTCCTGTTGATACAACAGGTAATGAAGATACGGTGATACTGGATCCTGGCGCTTTGCCTTCCTGTGCTGCCTGTACAGGTGCAACGGATATTCCATTGTCATCCTGGAGTTTTAACACAGGGGATTCAAAATTGTGTGGACAGGTGGATACTGCCTTTGTGCTGAACCTGGAGCGAAGCACCTTTACTTTCTTTGGCCCTTCTTTTTGTGGTGCCGATACCGGGCTGGTATTTACTGTTTCATTAAGTGGCAGGGGCTTTACCCAGGATATGCAGAATGTAGTGGCAGGCAATGCAGTGTTTTATTATTATAACACCAACCGGCCCTATATATTACTGAGCCATGCAGACCAGTCATTCACCTTTATCGTTTCGGAATATTCTCACAGTACTAAGATAGCCACAGGCACATTCAGTGGTACCGGCTTCAGGGTGGATGGAAGAGCGGTAAACGTTACAAATGGAAAATTCAAATTCCGGATAGTCTGATGCCTGCAAAATTTATTTTCAAAAAGTTTTGAAACTTCAAAATTCGTCTTATCTTTGGGTCATCAATTAATCATCATGAAACTTGCAGAAGCCAAACAACAATTTATCAGCAGCTGGGGTGCTTTTGGAACACATTGGGGTATCAACCGTACCATGGCCCAGATTCATGCTTTACTAATGATCAGTTCACAGCCCATTACCCAGGATGATATCATGGAAGAGCTCAACATCAGCCGCGGCAATGTAAATATGAACATAAGGGAACTGATCAGCTGGGGGCTGGTTGACAGAGTTATCTTATCCGGGGAGAGAAAGGAATATTTTACTGCAGAGAAAGATATATGGAAAGTAGCTACACAAATAACAAGGGAAAGAAAAAAAAGAGAGCTTGACCCGATGCTGAAGCTGCTGTCGCAATTAGAAAAGGTGGAGGGAGATAAAAAAGATAAAGACGTAAAGCAATTTTCAGAAACCATTGCCAGTATAAAAAAATTGGGTAACCAGGCAGATAAGATGCTGGATATTATGACCAAAGCAGACGAGAACTGGTTTTTAAGTGGGTTGCTGAAAGTGTTTAAATAAATTTTCTGTGAAAACAGGTAAGCCGCTTTGCGGCTTTTATTTAGCTCCTAATTTTCAATTATTTCTGAAATATTAAAATATACAGTTATGAAAAAATTTAAAGTAGCAGATTTTTGGATCAATGTTTCGCTTATCCTGGGTTTTATAATTTTTGGACTTGCCACCAGGGACGAACGGTTTGGGTATGGATATTTTGTTGTTGGCGGATGGCAGGTTATCAGTATGGCGGCTCACTGGGTTAATAAATGGTTTACCGGTGAAAGCCGGCAGCGGATCAATTATCACAGGTTTGTTCTGGCTCTTTCAGCTGTTATTCTCTTGTTTATCATTCTCGGACAGTTTGCAGGGTTTCTTTTTGCACCACTCTTAATAATCCTGTGGCTTATGCTTTTTATTGCACCACTGCTGGCAATTTTTTATGCAGCTATGTGTTACCAGGAAACCTTTATCAGGATGAAACGCCCCATGTATCTTTTAAAATAATTGGTTATGAACAGCAAAATAATTGTTTACGACGACAACTGCCCCCTTTGTGCTGCTTATACCAGTGCTTTTGTAAAAACGGGTTTTATTGATAAAGAAGGCAGAAAGGATTTTAGCAGTATTTCGCCCGAACTTTCAGCGAAAATTGACCTCCATAAAAGTGTAAATGAAATTCCGCTGATAGATACCAGTAGTAACCAGGTATGGTATGGTATAGATGCACTCCTTGAAATCATGGGACAAAAGTTTCCTGTTATAAAAACTATTGGAAACATTCCACCCTTAAAGTTCCTGCTGCAAAAGTTGTACAAATTCATTTCTTATAACCGCCGGGTGATTGTGGCTGCTTCAAAAAAGGAGGGTTTTGACTGCACACCTGATTTCAATATACGCTACCGGTTGCTGTTTCTTTTTGTATTCCTGGTATTCAATTCCTGGATGCTGTTTCCCCTGCAGGAGTATGTGCTGGGAAAAAGTGTATTCAACAGCAATATAATAAAACTCCAGGCGGTACACTTCATTTTTGTGTTTATCAATATCTGTATTGCTGTAAGCTTACACAGGAGGGATGGCCTTGAGTACCTTGGGCAGATAAACATGGTCGCATTGATGACAATGCTGTTTTGTATACCGGTGATCCTGATCAACAAATGGATGGTATTGCAGGATGGATTATTTAATAGTTTTTATTTCGGTATGCTGGCATTTTTTGTATTGCATGAATATCTCAGAAGGATGAAGTATATTGGTTTTAACCACAGGTATAAATGGATTTTGAGAATCAATATCAGCTGCCTTGTTGCATTTATCAGTTATATGATGATTTAAAACAACAATTATGAAAAATAAAAAAATAATTCTTGCAGGGGGCACTGGT
>JALHRP010000115.1 GCA_022841365.1 Chitinophagaceae bacterium
CAAAATTCTGGCCTGCTGAAAATTATCATCAGGATTACCTTGTTAAAAGTCCAAACGGGTACACCTGCCATTTTGAGAGGTTTGGCAGTTTCCTGTAAGACATTAAGCCTGTACTGGCGTATTAAGTTCTGCATATACTTAACATGCCATTTATTATACCGGCTACAACCAGGCAACAAAAAGTATTGTAAGGAATTTGTACTTCATCAGACTAAGAAGTGTGAGATTATGAAATCAGCGGTGCTTCGTGGATAATGTAATGCCTGTTGTTTTATATTCCGGACGATTGTATACAGCAATTCACGGCAGGTTTTTTATCAACTCAATAAAAAAAGGACGAATATGACAAGTCATGCAGAAGAAGATAAAGTATTTACCGCAGCAGAATTTGATGTGAAAGATTGGGTTGACGCAAATGGAAATAAAACAGACCAGGTAAAATTGTCAGATTATAAAGGAAAGTTTAAAGTGGTCTTTTGTTTTCAAAGTTGGTGCCCTGGCTGCCACAGCGTTGGTTTACCCAGTTTACAAAAAATGGTTGAAGCATTAAAGGGTAATGATAACGTAGTCTTTGTAGCAATCCAGACCGTTTTCGAGGGCCACCAAGAAAACACCTTTGCAAAAATGCTGGAAACCCAAAAGAAATATGAATTAAAAATTCCTTTTGGTCACGATGCCGGTGACGATCGCCAATCGCGTTCTAATTTTATGCAAAATTATCAAACTGGTGGAACCCCATGGTTCGTTTTCATAGACCAAAATGATAATGTAGTTTTTGCAGATTTTCATATTAATGTTGACGCCGCCATACAAGTTTTAAAAAGTATTGAATGATAAGCTTCAACGAAAATTACTAATTATATAGCAATAGTACCGAGGTAGTAAAATATGTTTGTCTCTTGCTTTTATTAGTAAGCCATAACACCCGGACAAGTTGTATTCAATGACTTTCATTTGAATACAGAAAGGCAAATGAATTTTTAAAAGATATTAAAGGAGCAAAAAATGAAAAATATATCAATAATCTTACTTGCAATTTTAGCGGTATCGCTAACAAGTTGCGGACAGTATAGCAATTCTAAAATGGAAAGTTATATTAAAGCAAATTCATCTGATACTACTATTCCAAAAGATGAAGTTGGCTGGAAGAATAAACTTACAGATCAACAGTATTATGTACTACGGCAAAAAGGAACAGAGCGCCCTTTTACCGGGGAGCTTTTATTGAACAAAGAAAAGGGAACATATAAATGTGCCGGTTGTGGAGCCGACTTGTTTACTGACGATATGAAATTTGATAGTGAATGCGGATGGCCAAGTTTTGATAAAGAAATCGCAGGTGGAAAAATTCTTAAAACAGTTGACAATAGTAACGGAATGAGCCGTACAGAAATTACCTGTGCAAAATGTCGTGGGCATTTAGGGCATATTTTCGATGATGGACCAACTGCCACAGGACAGCGTTATTGTGTAAATTCTGCTTCACTTTCTTTTGAGCCAGTTTCAAAAACCACTCAAAAAAATAAGCCGGTGATGAAGACTGGTTTAGATACTATAACGCTTGGTGGCGGTTGCTTTTGGTGTGTTGAGGCGGTCTATGAAGGTTTAATTGGTGTTGTATCAGTAGAAAGTGGCTATAGCGGCGGCAAAAAGGTAAATCCCACATACCAGGAAGTAAGTTCTCAAAATACCGGCCACGCTGAAGTAACTCAAATTGTGTATGACAGATCAAAAACCAACTTAGATGAAATATTTCAAGTGTTTTTTAGCACACACGATCCTACAACAATTAATCGTCAGGGAAGTGACAAAGGCACACAATACCGGTCTGTAATTTTTTATAAAAACAACGAGCAAAAAGAAGCTGCCGAAAGTATTGTAAAGGAGTTGAATGCAAAAGTATATGATGACAAAATAGTCACACAAGTTGAACCATTCAATGCTTTTTACAAAGCCGAAGATTACCACCAAAATTATTATGCCAATAACAAATCACAACCTTATTGCCAGATGGTGGTAAGAGAAAAAGTAGAGAAGTTTGAGAAATTATTTAACGACAGATTAAAGAAATAGCTTTTATAGTTTAATTCCAGAATTAATATTAAAATAAGGATGATAGAACATTTAGCTGATAAGAAAAGATTTGAGTGGAAAACCGGTAGTGCCATTTCTTTTTTAGCATACTATGAAAGGAATGGCCACTATATCTTATGGCATAGTGAAGTGCCTCAGCGTTTAAGGGGGCAAGGCATTGGCAAGCAATTAGTGGAAGCCACGTTTGATTATTTAGTCCAGCATAATATAAAAGCAAAAGCTACCTGTAAATATATCCGTATGATAGTGATGAGAAATAGTAAATGGCAAAGCCATGTCTCTTTTTAAAGAAAAAAAATGAAATTAGTAATCAACGATACATTTCACAAAGAATTACCCGTAGATCCAATACAGGAAAACTATGTAAGGCAAGTGCCAAATGCCTGTATGAGTTATGTAAACCCTACCGTTTGTAAAGAACCAAAAATTATTCATACTTCTGATGAAATGCTAGAAAACCTGGGCCTTCAAAAAGAAGATACACAAAGCCAGGGATTTCTACATGTTTTCTCTGGTAATGAAATCTATCCTGGTACCAGGCCTTATGCGATGTGCTATGGCGGCCACCAATTTGGCAGTTGGGCCGGGCAACTTGGCGATGGCAGAGCTATCAATTTATTTGAAGTAAATCATAATAACAAACAATGGGCTGTACAATTAAAGGGAGCAGGAAAAACACCTTATAGCCGTACGGCAGATGGCCTGGCAGTTTTGCGTTCGTCCGTCAGGGAATATTTATGTAGCGAAGCTATGTATCATTTAGATGTGCCTACTACACGAGCATTGTCGCTTGTGCTTAGTGGCGATAAAGTATTAAGAGATGTTTTGTACAATGGCAACCCTGCTTATGAAAATGGTGCAATTGTTTGCAGAGTAGCTCCCTCTTTTATTCGCTTTGGCAATTTTCAAATTCTGACAGCAAGAAAAGAATTGGATAATCTGAAAAAATTGGCAGACTATACCATTACTCATTTCTACCCCCATTTGGGAGCAGTAAATGAAACTGCTTATATAAATTTTATTAAAGAAGTAGCAGAAAGAACAATGCAAATGATTATCAACTGGGAGAGAGTAGGGTTTGTGCACGGCGTAATGAATACAGATAATATGAGCATTCTTGGTCTTACAATAGATTACGGTCCTTATGGCTGGTTAGAAGATTATAACCCGGGATGGACGCCCAATACCACCGATGCAGAGCAAGCCCGTTATGCTTATGGCAAGCAAGGCTATATTGCTTTGTGGAATATTTACCAGTTAGCCAATGCAATTGTGCCTTTAATAAAAGATACCAAAAGATTAGAAGATGTATTGAAAAAAATACAGGACGATTATCATTCAGACCGGCAAACAATGATGCTTTCCAAATTAGGGCTTAATGAACAAACGGAAAATGCGGAAGCTATTATCGAAGACCTGGAGCAACTCCTGTACGATAGCGAAATGGATATGACTTTATTCTTTAGAAATCTTTCTTCATTTGATGGCATTGCCTCAGACGCATATATTTCTGCTTTAGAAGAATTGAGTTATTCGCAAACGTTCGACACCTATAGAAAAAACTGGACAGCATGGTTTACAACTTACTCCCATTCACTCAGGAAGCACCAGGTAGAAAATAAAATGCAGCAGATGAATGCTGTAAACCCCAAATATGTTTTAAGAAACTATATGGCTCAATTAGCCATAGACGCAGCCAACGAAGGTGACTACTCTGTTATAGATGAACTTTATTTATTACTGAAAGAACCCTACAGCGAGCAGCCGGGGAAACAAAAATGGTTTGCTAAAAGACCCGATTGGGCAAAAAATAAAATTGGCAGCTCACAATTGAGTTGCAGCTCATAAAAATAATGATATGAATAACTGGAAAGAAATTACACAGGAATCTGATGTGCAGGACATCATTGAAAAGTCTGTATCAAAGCCGCAAATAATTTATAAGCATAGTGCAACCTGTGGGATCAGCGCACATGCAGAAGATAAATTGATCAATGGTTCACATCTATTAACGGAAAATGCCGATTTCAATTACCTGGATTTGTTACGGTTTCGCAGTATTTCTAATTTAATAGCACAGGAACTAAATGTTACTCACCGGTCGCCACAAATCATCGTGTTAAAGGACAAAAAAGTTGTACATACCACATCCCATCTTGCAATAGAACCTGGAGCTATTGCAAAATATTTATAGTAAACCATTATACAGGAAATGAAATACCAGATTTCAGTGATATTAATTAACAAGAAAAAAATAGAAAATGAAACTGAAAGAGAACAATCTGTTAGACGCAGTAAATGAGTTTAGGACAAAAGGTTATGAAGATGATTTTAAGATAAAAGACAACCATATTATTTCTACTAAATCCGGTAAAATTTTGAATGTACAGGATTTTGAAATTGAACATGGATTTCAGTTTGAAACAGAAGAGCATGCTGCTGATTCACAATACCTTTTTACAATAGTTGAACAAGCCACGGGCAATAAAGGCCTATTAATTGATTTGATGGGTACAGAATATTTTGGTGATAAGCCGGTTCATAAAAAACTCCAGGTGCCTATGGATATTTATGTATCTGAAGCGGAACCCGTTTATAAATATGGAGTAAGAAAAGTATTGAAAGCGGAATTCAATATTGAACCAGGGCGATATGAATTAAGAGAGGAATTTCCAGATTTCCCTTACTGCCCTTTCGACAATCGCTTTACTATTTTGGGGTTTGATAAAAAAAATCAAGAATATGTTTGGTTGGTTACCAGTATTCTTCGTGACAAAAGGCTTAAAAAAATAAGTTACCAGCCTTAATAGCGAATTTTCTTACAACTGATTAAAACATTAATGGAAAACTATGGTAAACGAAGTAATTATACTGGGTACTCTACACAGCGGGCATTTAAGGCAGAAAGCATACAGCCTGAAAGTGTTGAAAGAAATAATCATAACGATCAACCCGGATATTGTTTTAGCAGAAATTCCTCCGGACAGGTTTTACATCGCACAAGATGAATGGAAAAGGAATAAAAAAATAAAGGAAGAAAGAGTAGTTCAGTTTCCAGAATATACCGAAGTGGTTTTCCCCCTGTCTGACAAACTAAATTTTGAAATCATTCCTGTCTCTGCATGGACAGAACAAATGGCTGAAACCCGTGAACAGAAATTATATGAAATAAGCAATGACCCACATCGTCAGGATGATTGGGAAGCGTATTTACTGGCAAAAGAAAAAAGCGCAGAAGCGATCGAAGCAAAAGGAAATGGTTTTGACCCGCTATGGATTAATTCAAAAGAATATGATGATATG
>JALHRP010000116.1 GCA_022841365.1 Chitinophagaceae bacterium
ATAATCAAGTTTAAAAGGCTTAGGCAGATTTTTCCCAAGTTGTGTCACCGGAATTTCTGCCTGAATTCCGAAATCGTTGTTATTTATATAAAATGAAATATCTACTCCTTTTAATACATTTAAGGTGGATATCACTTTTCCTTCCGCTTTAACTTCAAATCCATTAACATGAATATTATCATCAGTGATTGCGACAGGGCTAAGGCCATCTACAAAAAGGTCTTTCAACTTGGGCCCTAAAAATTTATTTAATTTATCATTATCAACTACATATTTATCACGTTCATTAACAGCTTTGTCGTCGAATTTAATAGTTTCAGCAGAAACATCTTTCTGTTTTATGATCTTCTTTTTATCTTTAACTCCATATTTAATAATTAATTCAGTCAATTTTCCTTGTTTGTTGTTTTTAGCAGTAACGGTGAGCGCTCCAACTTTTTCGTCTTTAGTATTATATTTCAAAATATAGCCAGCTCTCCCATCACTGGTTGTTAATAAAAAATAGTCAGGTGGTATCTTTTCCTCTTTTATAGTCATAAAATCCTCGCTATAAGGGTTTCCTTCACCTGTTTCCGTAGCAACTTCCTTATGATAATAGTAATCTTCAATACTTAAATCCTCTCCTTCAAAATCAAAACCATCAATGTATGAGTCATATTTATCTTTAATGCCTTTTTTAGGAACATTGGAAAACCCAGCATCTGTATAAGCTTTTGAGATAGAAGTCAATTTTTCATTTATTGCTTTTTGTACCTTTGTTCCTATGGATCTGTTTTTTCCACTTTGAAGCAGAATAATATTCTCGATTACATCGGCTTTACTGCCAGCAATTTGCCAGTCAACCATATGTTCTATGTCAAACCGTTTTGGATTTCCTTTGAAATCCCAAAAGGGAACAAGCAATTCATCAACAATTTGATCGAATGTCCCCACTATTCCTGTATCTTTTTTCTTCGCAGTATTTAGGCTAAATTTCAATATTTTCCCATTAGTTGCATTTTTTCCACCAGCTATTGCTGCTAATTTTTTCGTTGCACCTTCAGTAACATGCTTCAACCATATTTCCTTCTGCTTGGTGCTCCGTTCTCCTTTAGGCATCAAGACTTTATCTTTTTTTAGCCAGGCTACTTCTTTTTCCGTGATATAATATTTCTCCGTTTTAAGTTGTGTTATATGAAACTCTATCTGACCTGCTGATCCTCTGCTAATAAAACCTGCATCCGATTTACCAGTAGGTAGATCTTCAACTTTTGCATTGAATAAAGATATTTTATCGGTCTTCCCTTTTTTACCATTCCGCTGCACCACCCCCTCCCTCCGTTGCACACCCCCTCCCTGCTGCACCGTATGCGTCAGCTCATGCGCCAGCAAATGTTTACCGCTATCTGTCTCCGGCGCATATTGCCCTTCACCAAATACGATGTCGCTGCCTGATGTGTAGGCCAGGGCATTGATCGCTTCTGCCGATTCGGAGGCCCGGCTGTCGGTGTGAATGCGCACATCAGAAAAATCCTGTCCAAAGCGGCTTTCCATAAAGTCGCTGGTCGTAGGCTCCATGGGCTGGCCAGATCCGGAAGACAAAACCTCCGAAACAATTGGAGGGGCAGGGTTTCCGCTGGCGGAATCAGCAATCGCCCCGGCATCTTGCCGCATAATGTCGCCTTCCGGTTCTTTTTCGCTTTCGGGAGCATCCTCCTGAGTACGCTGGTCTTTTTTTGTCTGGATTGTGGTAGGCGCAAGCGCCGGGTGCGAACCCGATGTCCTTGTGCCGGGCAAGCTTTGGGAAGCCGGTTGGACTAAAGTGGGCGTGGAACTTTTGGGCGCGACAGGTTGAACAAAACGCTGTACCTCTACGGCTTTTGCAACATTCCCGGTTTCAACATTGCTGTCTGTCGTTGGTTTGGCTTTTGGATCAGGCATCCGCATGACCTGGTCGGCCACGGCATCCGCCTCCTGCTCAAACGAATCCCCTGGCTTATTTACGGTCAACCTGGGCTGCACTACCGGAGCAAAGAATCCCCTTTGGCTACTCTGGTGGGTAGCCGTTTTTGGATCTGTTGAATGGGCAGGCGATTTAATCAGCATCTGCGGCATTTAAGGATGCCTGAAAGGCGTTATTTGTTCTCTGAAGCAGGCCTTGCTTCACCACTCTACCTGAAGCATTTGCGGCATCCAGGGGAGTTTGATGACCGAATAGCCCCAAGGAAGCCGATCCAGCAGAATATCAAAAGCCTGGCGCTCAACCCTGAGCAGCCAACTCAGGCGGTTTTCTTCCCAACTCAAGAGGCCGGAGCGATTCAAAAAACCATTTTGCAAGCCATCAGGCGTGGTGTTTTTCAATACCGGCCAATTTTGGATGACAGCGCTAAGTAAATTCAGCGATTCGGTAATGTCCGTTTCGGAAAGCACCGGCGCGTCCGTATCTGAAAATGGAAAACCGGCCCGGGTCATTTCTGATTCGCCGGGTTCTGTCGAAACAATGGCGTTATCTGATACGATCAGCGCCTCTATGGGAAAACCGCAAAGGATTTTTGGCAAGGCGAGTTGGTGTTCTTCCGGGTTTTCCTCTCCGGTTGCCAAGAAATGCAACACATACAGCGCCTTTAACATGACGGCATCCGTAATAACCCCGGTTTCTAGGGATTGAGTCCCCGATTCCGGCGTCAACGAAATGCCCAACCGGCTAAAAAAGGCTGGGAAATAGGGCGCCAGCAAAACAAGACCGGCGCCGCCTACCCAAAAGCCTTCAGCAAAAACCGGCGAAGGTTTTTGCAAAAATCTGGTTTTATTGTTTTCATCATCCTGACGCACTTTGGAGCCAGCAGGTTGAACGAGCGCATCACCGTTCGGTTTGTGGTTTATGCGCGCGGATTCCGGTTGTTTATCCTGCGCTGGAGCAGGCGTCCGGAGATTGTTATCTGGTGTTTTGTTGGTTTTGTCTGGGCGCCCTTCAAGGCTTTGCTTTTGTTCGTTTTCAATTACATTCCCCAGCCGAGACTCCCGTTGGTCGCCTGTTGGCGGCGCAAGTGGACGCTGTTTTTCTTTCCCTGGCTCAGGAGCAGGTTTGTGTGTAGCGTCATGCGGGCTAGGGGAATCAACATGTTGATTTTGAGCGAATTGCTTATCCCGGCCAGCGTCAACCGGATAAAAAAGCCGGGCTATCAGCGATGGCTCCGGCAACAAGGTTGCCGTCGTTGTCGGTAACACGGCAATCAGATTTTCTATCAGCAAGCTGTATTCACTGCGCGAGATTGGCTGGCCGGTCTGGCTGGCGCGAATGCGCGAAGCATCTTGTATCCATCCGGGCGAAAGATGATATACGTGTTCGATCACGAATTCGGTTAATTTTGGGGTAAACTGCCGAATCAGGCGTTGCCGCGCAGCCGGTTTTTCAAATAATAAATATTTTATGGCAGGAGGAGCCTCTATCCCCTGATCTGCCCCGGACAATTTTTGCTCCAGTTCGGTCAGACTCATGCCTTGGGCGTACCAGGGTAAAAGGCCGTACTGCAGGAAAAAGGCCAGGACTTCCCATGCATTTTGCCGGGCGTTGAGCACAAGTGGGCCTCCATCTGAAGGGGGTGCAGCACTGAATGCCGCTTCTGAAACTTGCCGGCTTACCTGTTGCACACAACGCTCTACGAAACGTTGTTCCCAGTTGCGATCATCCAGATTACCCAGATCCACCTCGATTTTGTTCAGCCGCACAACCCTGCCCTCCGGCGCAATTTGGCCGAACAAACGATCGAGTTCGGGCAAGACTTTTTCCTGCAAAGCCCGGGAGGCCCGACGTTGCAAGGTTTCAGCGCCTTGCTCACTGTTGAGGTCCAGCTCGAGGATTTGACGGCGGATGTGGTGGATCATGGAATTACAGCGTTGATGAGCTCCTGACCTCAGTCATTCATGCATAGCTTTTTGAAAATTATGCTACGCTTTCGAAGTTTGACCAGGTGTTTCAATTTTTATCAAAGTGCGGCCAACTACCTCTTCGCGAGGATCGGAATGAAGGAATTCCCCGGTTACCGTTAATTCAAAAACACAGGTATCCTGAACGTACGGAGTAAGCTCAGTAATTGAAAGAAAAGCAATAAAATAACCATTCTTGTGATGAATAACATCTGCCATATTCAGATTAATTACCTCATTTATATTCACCCGATCAGCCTCAATTCCTACAGACGGGGATTGAACAGCTTTTATTTCGATTGCTTTCAAGGTTTTCAAAGGGTCGCCACAACAGCATTGTGCTGAAATAAAAATTGGCAGACGTATTTTGTTTCCAGATAGATTATCTAGAGAATCAATCTCATTGAACCTGCTTAAATCAATAGGTTGATTCATGCTATTGCCGCCAATAGAAGCTTGGTTTATGCACTGCGCTGCTGCTGACACAATCAGGTGTCCGCATTTTTTCTTTTTCTTCAGATTCAACCGATAATTCAGGCAGAAATCTGCAATAATCCGGTTGGTTTCTTTTTCAATGATCACCAGGAAAGTCCCGCCTTTAGGCACGCCGGATAAATGATCCATCCCCAAAATCATATCTTTAACGGCCGGACCTTTAAAGTCTGTTTCATTTACCTGCAAGACGCCCTCTTCATCTATGTAATAAAATTTCATAGGAGAGACGTAGCCTTCCTCAGATAAAGGCGTAACGGTGGCTTTATCACAATAGATGGCAGCGATTCCAAAATCCAGGTTATAGGCTTTGCGCAACTCATACATCCGATACAGCATGCCTTTTTTTGACAGGGTATGATCCGTTTCCAGCATGGGAAACCGGGTGGTTGCCGGCGGGGTTTCCACCTCGGCAATTTGCCCGATATGTCCTTCTATCCGGTAAAAATCATACGCGTCGAACGTGTAATAAAGCGGCCGGATCACGTTGGGCAACAGGGAATAACTATCATCCGAATCATTGGCGTGGTAGCTCAGGATGCGGTCACCGCTCTGGGTTTTTGCGCGGCGATAATTCCAAAGATTTTGCAGAGAAACCGGCGCAAACGTGAGCGGATAATAATAGGGAATAGATTGCTGGCTGAGTGGCGCCTGGTAATTTCTACCGGGGATTATTTTTAATTTTATCAATTCTTTTGCTGCGATTCTTCCATCAATTTCGGCTTTAATATCTGCATCTGATTCACCTTCCATTTCTTCTTTTACAGCCGATTCAATTTCTTGTTTAAATACTTCATACTCCTCAGCAGCCTTTTCTTCATCTTCAAAATATTGATTAATAT
>JALHRP010000117.1 GCA_022841365.1 Chitinophagaceae bacterium
ACGATTTGGTCAGTTGAGATTTAATGGCACGGCCTGTATTTCCAAACTGCCCTGCACCCATATCGCCTAATGCATAAAACAGATAATCGGTACCACCCTCAGGTGCAATGATGATGCGTCCGCTGTTATGATCATTGCTGCCCGGCAATGTATCACATAATATTCGGGGGTCTTCTAAAAAACCAGTCGTGGTATTAAATGTAAAACGTACCAGACGGGAAGTATATACAGTGGAGCTTGTTCGTGAATGAACATAAGCGAGATAAATAAATTTTTTCGCTGCATTTGTTACAAACTCAGGATGAATGGCAAGCCCCATCATACCTCCCTGTGGCCACCCACTTACATTAGAGGGGAAAGTGCGCCGGAAAGCAGTTGAAATTCCATTCAGTTGTGCAACAGTTGCGTTGTCTGATAAATCAACCAGACTTCTGAAGCCACCGGTTGTTGGATGCATTTTAAGAATACGGTAAGATGTATCTTCTGTTATCCAGAGCGAATCATCTCCCGGTAAAAAAGTGATTTCCCAACCACTGTTTATATTGGCTGAGTTTAATACAGTAGCACTAAACACTTCTTTCATACGGGATGGAGGAGGAGTTTGTGCATGAAGCTGATTGCACAGCAGGATTGTAAAAAGAACAATTAGTTGTTTCATGGTTTTACTTAGGATGTATTAGGATTCATAAAAGTAGACTACGCTTCCTCCTTCTGCAATAGAGGTTTCCCTTTATTCTTAACGGAAATTACGGATAGTCAATGTGCGTACTTAAACGGACTATTTTATATGAAATATTAATACGGAGAATACAGTTTGGCTGTCGTTTATTGAAGTATATATTACTGGTATTATACATTAAATACGAAGGGAGCAAATTCAGTACTTATGCTTATTGATCTGCAACGTGTTTGGAAGTACATTTATTGTGTGTTACATTTTCATCATTTGGTTTTGCAACACCATTTTAATCCGAATTACTATGAAACATTTACTACACTGTATTTACATTGTTTGTTTTTTTATTTTACTGTTTCTTCATGTGCCTTTTGTAGCCGGCAGTCAGTCTGTTCAAACAGGTAAAAGTTATATCAACATCAGCAAACCGGGCGGAGGTGTTATTGAAAACGGAAACGAACTTGAAATTCGTGCTGTGATTGCCGTTAGTACAAGCTCCATTTATTTTGTGCGATACAATGATACCATCCCGGCAGGCACAACGTACAAGCCTAATTCAATTCGTTTTACCACCAACGAAGGAATGAATTACGGAACTCCTCTGCGGCCTACAGGTTTATATACAGATGCAGGTGCAGATGATGAAGCTCGATTTGCAGGTGGTGTACTGCGTGTAAATATTGGCAGCCTTACAAGAACCGGCGGACAAACCATTGCATACGACGCTGTTGCTGCTCCTGCTGTAATTGATGTGTTGCCTGCGGCTTCGGGTTGCAGAATTTCAACTAACGGAAGACCCAGTTTTTACGGAAGTGCCTGCATCATTATGGTTACATACCGGGTATTTGTAAATACTGCTGCAGGTTCTTTTTTTACAATACCTGGCGGAGCTTTCAGATATAAAACTGCCAATACGTTTAGTGAAGCAACTTTACCAAGTATTGTAAGAAGATTAAATACCATGAATGTAATGGTAACAGATCCGCTGCCTGTTTGTAATGCAACCGGTACAAACTCAATAACAGGAAATGGAGGAAATTTTGGAAATGGATCTACGCAAAATTTAAATCCTGCACCGGCACCCGGCACAGTTGTGCCCGGTTATCAATGGAGAGCATTTGCTGCTCCCACGAATGGTCCTAACGACAGCATGTTTACAGTTGCAAATAATACAAGTCCTACCGGCAGTACAAATAATTCACTTGCCTATCCCAATGCAGCAAGATTGTTTAGTGTGTGGGATATTATTGGTGATCATACCAATGCTGTAAACCCCGTTGCAGGTAATCCGGCAACACCTGTTGGAACAAACGGTGGTTATATGGCTGTTGTAAATGCAGCGTATGGAATTAATAATGCTGTACAGCAAACAGTAAATGGATTATGCGGAGATACGTACTATGAATTTTCTGCCTGGTTCAGAAATATCTGCAGAAGATGCAGTTCTGATACCTCCGGTAAAGGATCGGGTACAGCAGGGTTTAAAAGTTATATGTCGCCTGTTATTCCAAACACCAACGACTCTGCCGGTGTATTACCTAATCTTACATTTCAGGTAAACGGTGTGGATTATTATACTACAGGTAATCTCGATTACAACGCACAGTGGGTTAAGAAAGGATTTCTTTTTAAAACAGCACCCGGACAAACTTCTGTCAACATCGTTATCAGAAATAATGCACCCGGTGGCGGCGGTAATGATTGGGTAATGGATGATGTTGCATTTTCTACCTGCCTGCCGGGATTGGGAATGAGGCCAAGTAACAATCCTACGTATTGTTTAAATGGGGAAGTGCGTATGTCGGTGATTGTTACTTCCTTTTACAGCAACTATCAGTATTATCAGTGGGAACGAAGTACCGATGGAGGAACCACATGGACAACAGCACCTCTTGCACCAACTCCGCAAACACTCTCTTATACTTATTTTGCTCCTGACTATAAGGACACTGTTTCTTATCCAACATTTCTTGCAAGTGCTGCAAACAATGGCCATAAATACAGAATACGGATTGCCACTTCACTGGCTAATTTATCTAATACAACCTGTGCTGTATATAACACAACAGATATTATTACAGTAAATGTAAACAGTACCTGCGATGTGTTACAGGGGCAACTTACATTTTGCAGTGTTACAGAAAAAAACGGATACGCACAAATACAGTGGACAGCAAAGTATGAGCAGCAGATGAAAAATTATATAGTAGAAAGCAGTGATGATGGAATATCATTTCATTCTGTATCTGTAACGGTTGCTGTTGGAGATACAACTGAAGCAGCTTACATGTATACAGATCCTGTGCCGTTAACAGGTAAACGGTTTTACCGGATAAAAATGGTGAATACAAATGATTCTTATATCTATAGTAAAGTATTGGTTGTTGGTACACAACAAGTACGCTACTTTGAGATAAGGCAATTGATTAATCCGGTTGGCAGTGTGTTACAGTTTCAATTTTCCACTTCCGTTACAGAGACTGTAGAAATTGTTTTAACAGATGCTTTGGGTAAACCGATATTTTTTAAAAAGCAAATTATGATGAGGGGAACTCAAACGATGCAATTTGAATTACCTGCAACACTCCAAAGAGGTTCCTATATGCTGCACCTTAAATCGGCCAGTGGGGTCATCAACAAAGTTGTACAAAAATTATAAAAAGGGAAAGCCGCTCAAAGCGGCTTTTCTTATGAAGCTCTTGCAGGAAGAATTCTTATCAGCAATAAGTATAAACCTGTATAAAGCATTAATAAATTAACCTGACTGTAGGAAGGCTGGATTTTAAAATTAATTTTATTTTCCAATTATCCATTTTAAAACCTTTGTCTAATACATCTATCCTATCCACATGAAGAATCGTAGCTACCTATACATCGGCTTCTTCTTCCTATCAGTATTCGGGAGTTTTAAAACTTTCAGTCAGGCAAATGTACTGCTTGGTAAAAGCTTTGTGAACATCACAAGGCCGGGGGGTGGTACAGTTGTGCCCGGTGATGAACTTGAAATCCGTCTTTCACTTTTTGTATACTCAGGGGCTTCAAATTTTATTTACCGGGTGCGTTATAATGATACTATTCCATTAGGCCTTAATTTTGTTAGCGGCTCATTAAAACTGCTAACGAACGAAGGGGTGCTTTATAAATCATATACTGATGCAGGTGGCGATGATCAGGCTATGTATAATTCAGTAAGCAGAACTGTTCGTTTTAATTTAGGAAGAGATACTACAGTAAGTGGTTATGCATTTCCGGTTAGAAGTGTAACTGCTACTACAACCGACACTGCAGTAGGAGGTGGTTATTTTAACCGTGCTACACACCGGCCCAGAGCAGGTGGCGGTTCTTTTGGCTCAGGTATGTTGCTGCTTGTTACATATCGTATAACAGTTGATGCGGCAACACCATTTAACTCAATTATTTCTTATGGCCCGGGCGCATTAAGATACAGGAGAACTGTTGGTGCAGGAGCAGCAGGAGATCAGATAATTGCATCACCTAATGCTCTTTCTTTTATCGTTTATCCAAATTATGGTTTATGTTCAAATGCAACCGGCGCAAATAATGTAAGTGCAGGTAATGGAAATTTCGGCTCAGGTACTGCACAAAATGGTCCAAGTCCGGGTGCTGCTGTACCGGGTTATGTTTTTGGAAATATTACAACAACCTTTCCGGGAGATGGAAGTTACAGTGTGGTAAAAAATGTAAGCCCCAGTCAAAATACCAATCCATTTGTTGCAAGACCCCAATCGCCCTCTGTTGATCGTGTATTTGGTGTGTGGGATATTGTTGGCGATCATACAAATGCTGCTGACCAACTTGCAGGAAATGCACCGGTAGCATCTGGAGTAAACGGCGGTTACATGCTGGTGGTAAATTCTGCATTGCAGTTAAGTGTTGCAAACAATCAAACCATTTCCGGTTTATGTGAAGAAACCTTTTATGAATTTTCTGCCTGGTTCAGGAATGTATGTAAACGATGTGGATCAGACAGTATGGGAAGAGGTGCATCAGGTGTTACAGTGCCTGCAGGTTATTTACCATTGCCGGGTAACGATTCATCAGGTGTTAAGCCGAATCTTAATTTTCAGATTAACGGAGTAGATTATTATACAACAGGAAACATTGAGTATGCAGGCACATGGGGTGAGTGGGTAAAAAAAGGGTTTGTATTTAAAACCGGGCCTGCACAAACTTCAGTAACTATTTCCATCAAAAATAATGCACCTGGCGGTGGCGGAAACGACTGGGCTATGGATGATATCACACTGGCAACCTGTTTGCCGGCATTAACCATGCAGCCGAGTAACAATCCAACCTACTGTTTAAATAACCAGGTGGATATTTCGGTTGCGGTATCAACCTTCTTCGACAATTATTTTTATTATCAATGGGAGCGTAGTACCGATGGCGGAACAACCTGGAAGAAAATGCTCTTCGTGAACAACGAAGTCGGTGCAGTTGATCTGATCCTTGACCCGAACAACCCACGCATCCTCTATGCAACGACATGGCGGATCAAGCGTACGCCGTACAGCCTAGATCGGAAGAGCA
>JALHRP010000118.1 GCA_022841365.1 Chitinophagaceae bacterium
TATTTTGACTTGCTGATTCAATTTCTGCTTTACGTCCAGCTATCCTTACACCTTCCATATTTACCAACTCCTTCATTTCTTTGGCTGTGAACGACATTTGTAATGGTCCACGTCGACCAACAATATGGACAGTCCTCAATTTGCTTTTACTTAATATTTCAGCTGCGATCGGTGATATATCAGTAGATGAGATGGTGGGAAATGGTGCTGTCAAAATTCTCGCTATATCCAACGCTACATTCCCATTTCCAATTATAACTGCAGATTCAACTGAGCTCAAGTCTGGATTCAGTTCTGCACTGGAAGGTTTCCCATTATACCATTCCACCCATTTTTGAGACGAGTACACACCTTTCAAGCCCTCACCAGGTATGTTTAGTGATCTCTCAGATTGTGCACCTAGAGCCAAAACAACAATGTCGAAACAAGAGCGTAACTGAGGTATTGATACATCTTTCCCTATATCAACATTACCAAAGAATTTATATCTTGGATTTGCAGCTGTCTCTTGAAATGAATGGATACAGTTCTAATTGTTAAAAGGGATTTGTTCAAAGTACTTTGACTTCAGGATGGTCAGGTGCTATTCCATAGCGTACAAGTCCATAAGGAGCAAAACTTTTTTCCAATATACTCACTGTCAAATTTGGGACTTTTTTTAATAATCTGGCTGCTGTGTAAAATCCTGAAGGCCCTGAACCGATTATACACGCAGAAAGTTGAGTTGGCATTATCGGGCAGCTGGGGTGCTCATTGTTAATATCGCAACAAAATGGTAAGCTGCTCGACTAGGTCTCCCACTAATTTCTTCAGGCTGGAGCTTTGGAGAACGCAAAGGCAAATATGCCATTCATTTCTTCACATGAAACTGAAGGTGACTTTGGTTATATTTATTCTGTTTCTGGACCAGGTAAGCCAGAGTCTTTATTAACCGTTCAGTTGTTGTTGCTGAAAAAATGATTGGTGCTGCGATGTATGAGCTTGTCCGTGTTGGACATTCCGAATTAGTTGGTGAAGTTATTCGTATTGAAGCAGATAAAGCGACAATTCAAGTATATGAAGAGACCTCTGGTTTAACGGTTGGAGATCCAGTGTTGAAGACTGGGAAACCATTGAGTGTGGAATTGGGGCCAGGTATTGTTGGAGATATTTTTGATGGAATTCAGAGACCGTTGAAAACAATTCAAACAGTTTCAGGCTCAATTTACATTCCACGCGGTATCAACACTCCAGCATTAGATAAGAAAGTATTGTGGGATTTTAAGCCAGAAAAATACAAAGTCGGTGATTTGATAACTGGCGGCGATGTCTTTGGAGTTGTCTATGAAAATTCACTGGTTAACCATCAAATAATGGTTCCACCTAAAGCTCTTGGTAGAATCACTTATATTGCACCAGCAGGAAATTACAATTTATCTGATATCGTGCTTGAAGCAGAATTCAATGGAACAGTGCAGAAATTTACAATGATGCAATCATGGCCTGTAAGAACTCCGCGCCCTGTTATCGAAAAATTGTCTGCAAATTATCCATTGTTAACTGGTCAAAGAGTGTTGGATGCCTTATTTCCATGTGTCCAAGGTGGTACTACAGCCATTCCAGGTGCATTTGGTTGCGGTAAGACTGTAATTTCTCAATCTCTATCAAAATATTCCAATTCAGACATCATTGTTTATGTTGGTTGCGGTGAGCGTGGTAATGAGATGGCGGAAGTTTTGATGGAATTCCCTACATTGACGACCAGAAAAAATGGCAAAGAAGAATCCATTATGAAGCGTACTACTTTGGTCGCCAATACTTCAAATATGCCTGTTGCAGCTCGTGAAGCTTCTATTTACACTGGTATTACCTTATCCGAGTATTTCCGTGATCAAGGGAAAAATGTTGCTATGATGGCTGACTCATCTTCTCGTTGGGCTGAAGCTTTGCGTGAAATTTCTGGTCGTTTGGCTGAAATGCCTGCTGATTCAGGTTATCCTGCTTATTTAGGTGCAAAATTGGCATCTTTCTATGAAAGAGCTGGTAAAGTTGTATGTCTTGGTAATCCAAACCGTCAAGGATCAGTTTCTATTGTTGGAGCTGTATCTCCGCCTGGTGGTGATTTCTCTGATCCTGTAACTGCTGCGACATTAGGTATAGTCCAAGTGTTTTGGGGTTTGGATAAGAGATTGGCTCAACGCAAACACTTCCCATCTGTCAACTGGTCTCTCTCTTATTCGAAATATCTGAAGGCATTGGAGCCATTTTACGAGGAAAATGAACCACAATTTGTCGCTCTTCGTACCAAATGTAAAGAGATTTTGCAGACTGAAGAAGATTTGAGTGAAATTGTTCAATTGGTGGGTAAATCTGCTCTTGCTGAAACTGATAAGATTACTTTAGATATCGCTAAATTGATTAAAGATGATTTTTTGCAACAAAACGGCTATTCTGATTATGATCGTTATTGTCCATTCTACAAAACATGTTGGATGTTGCGTAATGTTATGACTTTCTATGATCTTGCAACACACGCTGTAGAAGCCAGTGGTAGTTCTATAAATTGGACAAAGATCAAGGAAGCGACTGGAGATCTGATGTATAAATTAAGCAGTATGAAGTTTGAAAATCCTGCAGATGGAGAATCTGTTTTGATTGAAAGATATCAAAAATTAAATCGTGAAATTGAAGAAAAATTCAGAAATTTGTCTGAATAATTTCTCTGTTCCCATCGAATAAAGACCCTTTAAACCTCTCTCGTAGCCCTTGTAAATGACAGCAGCTCAAGACGATGCAGAAAGAGCCATAGAATTGGCGGAGAATGTCATTCAATTTTCGCAATTAATATCTTCAGCTCCTGTCCCACTTCCAAATAATGAGTTTAAACCCAAACCGACTACAAATGCAATTAAACGTTACATACTTTCAGATTCTGCCAATTTCCTCTTAACTGAGTAAGGGCTCACAGTATAATTAGCTAACTCTATTTAGTCATACAATTTCATTTCCTTCAAATGTATTAGCGTTTCAATATATATGTTCGTTGCCAGAAGGAGAGGGAACTGGGGAATCAGATGATGGCGTCTGGAGGGGAGCTGAAGTTGTCGATAAAATACAGAGGACAGTCAGAGATCCATTCAATCTTTCGTTAAAAATTCATGCAAAAGGGACGGCTAATGAAAGAAATTGTTTTATTTGTCATGCATTGCTCCCTTCATCTTCAAGTAAGTCATACAACACAGATTCACAACTGTAGGCTTTTTACAGCAAATCCGTTTTTGTTATTATACTGGACATTATTATTGTGCATCATGTCATAAAAACGAAACGTTTATTATTCCTGCAAGAATTCTTAATTTTTGGGATTTCACTGCCTTTCCTGTCTGTGAGAGGGCTAAGAAAGAGCTGAGTGCAATTTACGAAATCCCTTGTTTTGCTTTCCGTCATGATCAAGTCAATGTCCCTCTTAGAGTCAAAAAAGCTTTGAGTAATATACAAATACTGAGGACACAATTATACCATATAAGTGAATACGTTACAACGTGTAAATCTTTTCCACCTGACAGATTTGTACCACCGTGGAATGCTTCTAAAGATCATATAAATTTCTATTCTCTCAAAGAATTGCATGAAATTGATAAAGGAATACTAGTTAACTCATTGCGATCTATAATTCAATTATGTATTACACATGTCGTAGCATGTTCCCTCTGTCAACAAAAGGGATTTATATGCGAAATATGCAAATCTAAACAAATAATATATCCATTTCAATTGCAACAAGTAATTAAATGTGAAAATTGCAAATCACTTTATCATCGATTTTGTTTCGTACCTCAGCAATGTCCAAAATGTCTTCGTTTGAAAAAACGGGACATGGACAGGGCTACCCTTGCCATAGAATAAACATGACGACCTTTGTCGTCTTCCCAGTACTTTCAGCGCTATCTCTGCTGGCCATATATTTTTTCTTTGGAGTAAAACAAAGATGTAAATGCATTTGATTATACTTTTTAATACTTAGCGTCTTTGAACCCTTCAAAGTGGATGAAATTTAAATTAGTAGACAAGCGTCAAGTATCCCATAACACTGCGATGTAAGGCAATTATATTTTTAAATATTTTATTAATATCCTAGCTATCGCTTTGATTTGCCAAAGAAAACAGATCGACTCGGCCTACCTATAGGCAAACACATTTCTGTCCGTGCCACAATTGATGGTAAAGAAGTGACGAGAAGCTATACACCTATATCTTCAGATGATGATTTGGGATATTTTGAATTAATGATAAAAACATATCCAAATGGAAATATTTCAAAATATATGGATGGTATGAAACTTGGGGATTTGTTGGAAGTCCGTGGTCCAAAGGGAAATTTCAACTATTCACCGAATATGTGCAGTGAGATCGGGATGATTGCTGGTGGAACTGGTTTAACACCGTTGCTTCAAGTTATTAAAGCAAGTCTGACAAATCCTGCAGATACAACTAAAATCTCATTGATTTATGCCAATGTGACTGAAGATGATATTTTGTTGAAGGAACAGCTGGATGAGTTGTCAAAGAAACATTCAGAGAGATTCAAAGTATTTTATGTTTTAAATACACCACCAGTTGGTTGGAAAGGTGGAATAGGTTACGTAACTGGTGACATCATCACGGCCAATTGCCCTGCCCCACATTCCAGCATGAAGATACTATTGTGTGGCCCACCGCCGATGATCAAGGCAATGGAAGACATCACATTAAAACTTGGATATACAAAGACAAATGTAGTTTCAAAACCAGAAGACATGATATTCAAATTTTAATAATAAAAGATGCCCCACTTGAAACACTTGAAGCAGATTTGAAACATCTGCGACTCAACGCTGCATCAAGATATTTTATATTTTATATGGATAATCATTCAATTCAATCAACTAGACATTGGGAGGTTGATGACATTGATTCAACTGCAATAGAAATTGATCCAGTCCATCTCTACAGTAAAGAACTGGACCGATCCCTTCCAAAACACGTCTATTATTTATCTTTATTGGTTTCTCTATCATCATTTACGCTTGGAT
>JALHRP010000119.1 GCA_022841365.1 Chitinophagaceae bacterium
TTATCCGAAATGGAATCCTTTTATTAAATCAATAAAGGGAGACGTAAAAGTTGGAAATAAAATTGCCATACGGATAGAACCACCCGGAGCAAGTACAAATAATTTTAAGCCAACAGTAACAGCATTTGAAGTAAACAAAAAATTAAGTTGGCTGGGTGTTTTTTTATTTCGTGGTATTTTTGACGGAGAACATAAATTTGAACTTGTACACAACGAAAACGGCACAACAACTTTCATACAACAAGAGAAATTTAGTGGACTACTTGTCCCTTTTTTAAAAAAAATGCTTGATGATAATATTCGAAGAGGTTTTGAAGCATTAAATAAAAAAATAAAAGAATTGGCAGAAGCAAAAAATTAGCAAATGTGCCTGATCTCGCAAATTTGCAAGGCACACAAAGCCAACCTTATAGAAGAGCCTGACTTGTTCCTATGTTTCCGGGATACACCCTACTTCGGTTTACCAGACTTTCAATTCAAAGTTCTAAGACAAAGGGTGAACATACAACATGGAGCTTATTGCTATGCGGGCATAGGGAATTTTATCAGCTTCTATTGTTATCGTCATCATCAGTTTTGAAATCGGCTGCGACTGCGGGCTGTACATTGTAAAGTATCAGCCCAGCAACAAGCTTTGGCCAATAGCATCAACCGCTTCTTACTGAATGCGGTTTTTTTATGCTCCTGAAAAAGTAATCCACAACACTTCTTCATCAAGAGTTTGTTAATTAAATTTACACACGAAATATGGCATAGTTTTTCGCCGTTAATCCGTAATCAATTGTGTAAATGAAAAGCCAGTCTGCCGTCCTTTTACTTTCTTCCGTTCTCATGCTCTTCCTGAGCGGGTTTTCCTTTTTGCACCGGAATAAAAAAGTGAGCACTCCCTTACATGTTAAAAAATCAACTTCATTTAAAGTGATTATTGACAAGAGCAACTACGAGTTGAAGGTATATGATGAAGATGGATGGCTGCTCACCTACCCTGTAGTGTTTGGCAGCAGCGAGCTTACTGATAAAATGATGGAAGGAGACCGCCGCACTCCCGAAGGACATTACAGAATCATTGCTAAAAAACTACATCCCGAATGGGGCCATTTTTTACTACTTGATTATCCTACTCAAACCGATATTCAAAAATTTAATACCCGCAAACAACAGGGTTTAATTCCTTACAGCGCCAAACCCGGCGGCGGCATTGGTATACACGCCACACGCAGAAACGAAGACCGCTTTGTAGATTATTTTTATAACTGGACATTGGGTTGCATCTCCACCAAACGGGAATATGCAAAAGAACTTTATAATATGTTACCTGTAGGAACAGAAGTAACCATTCTCCATTAATACATAAATACCCTGCCAAGGGTATAGCTTGCCTTACAGAATAAAGGTTTCTTGTGCTTTAAACACATTGTATGAAATCAACATTCTGTTACACAATTATTATGTTACTATTTGTCTGCACACTGCAGGCTCAAAAACTTTCGAAAGAAGCCACACACGAAATTTCTAAAAAAGCCAACAAAGGTTATTTGTATGAACCAAAAGTAGACGAGGCGAAAAATGAAATTTCATTAACCTATGTTACAAAAGCAACCGGCAGGTTTGCCAAGTTTGAAACCTATAAGTTTGATATGAACTTTACCTTTAAGTCGGTTGAAGAAAGTGAAGTGCCTTTAGAAAAAATCAAAGGCTTTAAAGCAGATAAAGGTGAAGAGTACACTGTAGAAGCGGTTACTGTAGAACCTAATCTTCTTGGCACACTTATCTTAAAAAGTAAAACCTACAAACGTAAATGGAACTGGTTTTGGGGTGGCTATGATACCAAAGTAAGTTTTGGTGAAAAAATAAAACCCAAAAGTGATGATGGCGGCAAGTTTCAGTACATCGCACATTCAGAACAACCGGAGAGTGGGAACATTCTCATTTTTGCCGGCGATAAAGGAACAGGGCTGGGCAATGCACTAAAAATGACAACCGAAATTCATATTCTTCGTTTTGATCATGATTTAAATAAAGTAAGCGACCAGCTTCTGAAATTTGATCATCCGCAAACAGTGGTTGCAGTAAACACCGATGACCAGGATGATGATGATGATACGGATAATGATGTGCTGCTTTTATTTGCACCGATGGGTGGTAAGGCCTATAAAAAATCAGCCGATCCCAATGCCACCAATTATACATTTGTACGTGTTGGCAAAGATGGCACTGTGAAAGAACGCATCAGCATTGCATCGAAAGCCGGAATTTTTAACGGAACCATGTTTGTTACCTTGGGTGCCGATGTATTGATTATGGGTGCTACCGGCGATAAAACAGATGATTATTATGATGAAAAATTTGCAGCACCCGTAAACATGCGTGATGATGAAACAGAAAAATTTAAAGCCAAGGGTTTTCAGATTGTAAAAATCGCAAACGGCAAAGTGGCTTTTGTAAATAACAACACGCTGGAAGACTTTGATAAAAAATCTCAATCGCCTCCATCGCAAAAAAAGAATCCGGAATATACCGGCAGAAAATTTAAAGTGGCCGATATAAAAGTTTTAAGCAATGGCGATATTTTGCTGGCCGGTCAAAAATATACCAAACCTAAAAACGGCGGACATAAAGTAAAATTTGGCAATCTTGGTTCAATTGGCGGCGAACAAGGTGGAGGTCCTGAATATGAAGATATTATTCTGATGCATTTTGCAGGTGATGGAATTTTAAAAGCATCGTATGGTGTTCGTCGTGAAGAAAATGATAAAGATGCAAAAACATCTCCCAACAATCAGTTGATTATGGAAAGTGCAGATGGCAAATCGGTTTACTGGACCATTATGGAAATGAAAGGCTGGAGACAGGAAAAAGAATTGGGCGAAAGCAAATACAAATTTCTGATGTATCCCAACGTAGCAAAGATTGATGTTGTAAATGCAAAAGTGGGCGACTTTGTACAAATGGGTCAGGGCAAAACCGATTACTTTGTAAACAACAAATATCCTTCGTTACCAATCGGCAAAGGTCAGGTTGTATTTCTTGGTGAAAGCAATACCGGCAAAACACTTTGGTTTGCAAAAATGCCTTTAGAATAAATGTTGACTGCATGATAAAAACTTACGCTGTGCTTTTACCCAAAATCTACGTGTAAGAAAAGCCCCCGTTAACAGGGGGCTTTCTTTTTATACTTTTCCGTTTTTAATTTCTTCTACAACTCCGGGATCAAGTAAGGTAGAAGTATCACCCAGATTTTCAATTTCACCTTCTGCAATTTTTCGCAGTATGCGTCGCATAATTTTTCCACTTCTTGTTTTTGGTAAGCCTTTTACAAATTGAATTTTATCGGGCTTTGCAATAGCACCAATGACACGTGTAACGGTTTGCAGAATATCTTTTCTGGTGAGTTCTTCATCGCCATGCATATGTCCGTATATCACATACGCATAAATACCTTGTCCTTTTATGTCGTGCGAATAACCAACTACAGCACTTTCAATTACACCTGCATGCATGTTAATAGCATTCTCTACTTCTGCCGTTCCTATGCGATGGCCACTTACATTCAACACATCATCTACCCTTCCTGTAATACGATAAAAACCATTTTCATCTTTCAATGCACCATCACCTGTGAAATATAAATTTTCATAGGTTGCAAAATAATTGGTGCGGCAACGTTCATGATCGCCCCATGTTGTTCGTAACATGCCGGGCCATGGTGCTTTGATGCAAAGATTTCCGGCCCCCACCAAACCTCCCCCAACAGGGGAGGCTTCCCTGCTGTAGTTTTTCTTTTCAGCAAAAGGCAACTCTTCAAGTTTCTGTTCAATATTCAACAATACAATTTCAAGATTATGCAATACCTCTTCATTTGTGAATCTTATAACTGTATATCCTTTTTCATTTAACCAAAGAGTTCTTTGCTCATCACTAATTTTATTTTCAGGCAACTGATGAATTAGTCCATCTACTTCAATCACTAATTTTTTTGCCAGACATACAAAATCAGTAATGTAACTACCAATAATATGTTGTCTCCTGAACGCATAATTCTTTAATTGATTTCCTTTTAGTTGATCCCATAAAACTTTTTCAGCTTCAGTAGGATTGCCACGATTTGTTTTTACGAACTCTTTCAAAAGTGGATATAATAATTTATCAGCCTCTTCAAAGAAGTCTGCCTCTGTGCTGTGGGCTTCTCCCCCGTTGGGGGAGTTAGAGGGGGCAACCTCTTTCCCATTTTCATCAACCAAAACCGGTTGCACACCCGGCATAGGTAAGGTTGCCCAGCTTGGTTTTGCAGGTGTAACTCCAGCCAAATTACTGATGAGGCAACCACCGGTTTCTGTTTGCCACCAGGTGTCAACAATGGGGCATTTCTTTTTTCCAATATGTTCATCGTACCAATGCCATGCTTCTTCATTGATGGGTTCACCAACGGTGCCTAATATTTTTAACGAAGACAAATCTTTTCCCTTCAATGGATTTAAACCAAAACCCATTAAACTGCGAATGGCTGTTGGTGCAGTGTAAAGAATATTCACTTTGTGTTTATCAATAATATCCCAGAAACGCCCGGCATCGGGCCATGTAGGAATACCTTCAAACATAACCGATGTTGCACCTGCACTTAACGGACCATATAGAATATAACTGTGCCCGGTGATCCATCCAATATCAGCCGTACAAAAATGAATATCACCGGGGTTGTATTGAAACGTATTAATGAAAGTGTAGTTGGTCCAGATCATATAACCGGCGCTGCTGTGTACCACGCCCTTTGGTTTACCTGTACTGCCTGATGTATATAAAATGAAGAGTGGATCTTCGGCATCCATCTCGGCCCCCTCCCAACCTCCCCCAGAGGGGGAGGAGTTAAGAACCTCCTCTGCATGTTCCATTTCATCTTCCCACCACACATCTCTTCCTTTGA
>JALHRP010000120.1 GCA_022841365.1 Chitinophagaceae bacterium
TCAATTTCGCCACTAACGAAAAACCGTTTTGACGTAGTGATAACTTCCTGTGCCTTTCTTAAACCGGTTTGCTGATAATACTGCACAGACTGCCAGTTGGTCTGCATTTCGCTGTTGGTACTTATTATCTGTGCTGATAACTCCTGTTGTAAGCCCTGTTGTTTGCTTTGAACAACCTGTTGCTCTGTTTTAGCTGCATTTATATTGCCTCTATATTGTCCAAACCATAAGGGAATAGTAATTCCAAAACGAAAACGGTTGTTCCATTTAGTATCTCTTTCACCCTGATTAAAATAGCCAAATGCCAAACCCGGTAATGCTTTGCTTTTTTGCAATACAATGTTTTGTTTGGCTACATTTTCCTGTTGCTGTAAGAGTTGAATCGTGGGGTTTGAAAGTAAAGCTGTTGAATCCGGTACAAAAGAGAACTGTGTTTGAGATAATGAGACAGTCAGCGGTTCTAATGAAATAGAATCCTTGACACCGGTGAACCATTGCAACTGCACCTTTAAAGATGCAGCTCTTGTAAGCGATTGCTGATATTGATTATGAATTTCTCCATACTGTGTTTCAGCGAAAGTTTGTTGCAGATAATCTATCTGCCCTGCGTTAAACTGGCGGATGGCAGACAGCTTTATCTTTTCATACAACGTATCCTGAACGTATAATTGTTTGGTAAGCGAATCAGCATATTGTACTTCAAGATATAAAATTCTAACCCTGTATTTTAACTCTGCTTCTGTTAACTGTTTTTCTTTTTGCGCCACCCCAATTTGCTGTTTTTGCAAGCGGTATTGGTTACTATAAACCGTCGGAAATTCAAATGACTGAGTGATACTTCCAGTATAAAACTTTCCCGTGGGGCTTTCCAGGAAGAAATCAGGATTAGGCAGATTAATGGCTGATTTCAGTAACTGCTGCTGCTGTTTTACTTGCAGCGAAGCTGCCTGAATATTTTTATTATTGGCTAATGCTTTGGCCACAGCTTCGTTTTCTGTAAGCACCTGCTGTGCGGCTGCATGTAAGCTAAAAAATCCTGTAAGAAAAACTATGATACTATATCTGAACATAAAAAATGATTACGGTAAAACAAATAGCCTCAAATTGCAAATGGCAAAATGAAGTTGGATGAAGCCAAAAGCTTCACCTGTTTTACAATAATCAAATCTGGAAACGCTGCATCGCTATGCGTATATCAGGCGGGGGAGGATAATAAAAACGGGCCTTATACTTAGTAGGTAAGTCTTTAATTCCGTTCAATAAATCGATACCTGAAAAAATACTGATGATTGCTACAAACACCGGAATATCTATACCGGCATTTACAGTAACATTCTTATCTAAGTTCTGAAATTTTTGTACTTCGTTGCTGCAACATCCGCCCGGGCTTTTAGTAAACGACTGTCCATCATCTGCCGAAATTTGTTTCGCTGGCTCATTATCATGTTGATGTTTAGTACCATCTTCATGAACATGATTATTTGATTCTGGAACTTCTTTTTCATGCACATGCTTTTTACCGTCATCATGTACATGCACTTCCACAGCTTCTGCAATTTCGCTGTTATGAGGCGTATTAAAACCCATATCCACACCTAAAGCGCAGGCAAAACCTACTGCCGTATTTGAAGCAAATACAATCAGCAGGAATAGTGCTTTTAGTTTTATGGATAAATTCCGTGTCATTTAATAGTAGTAAAAATAGGGCTATTTTATTGAAAAATAGCATTTTGAATGCTCAAAGATAGACAGCAAACCTGAATTTGATTTATATAATTATAGAATGTTTTTATAAAATTCCGCTATTATAATTTTGTAAACCTTACTGTTTTTCTGTCTGAAAATCCGTTAGTTAGAGATAAAATGTAGTTTCCTGCGGCCAGGTTACCCATATTGAGTGTCAAATCCGTACTTCCTTATTGAGTTTTACAGATACTCGTTTTACGATTACGCCGAAGAAATTAACTATTTCAATTTGAGCATCACCTGTATTAGCGGATGACATGCTCAATATTGCATTTGCTGTAACGGCGGTGGGTGTAAGGCTATTAATTTCAAAGCCTCTTTCTTTACCAGTTACAGCAACAATTTTTGAATGATAAATTCGTCCGTCAATGTCTCCAACTTTTATCCGGTAAAAAGCTTTGCCGTTAATATTGGCATCGGTATAGTCAAAAGGTTGCCGGCATCTTAAATAGTCGGCCTCAAAAATATTGATGGTTGTATAATTACTGCCATCAGCAGACCGTTGAATTTCAAATTTTGCATAATCGAGAAAACAAACCACTTTCCAATCAAGCCTTGCATCATTTCCGTCGCTTCTTGCATCCAGTGTGCTTAATCTTACAGGTACAGAATCTACTCCCGAAACCTGTGCCTGCACTACCAATCCACCAATCAAAAAAGATAAGAGTAGTAGAAATAATTTGATAAAGATTCAGATTTTAAAATAAGATACAATACAAATCACCAAAAGGTTGCCTTGCTTTAAAAAATTGATACAGTAAATATATCCAGGTGTATGGCAGATTGCAAGACTTGTTGAGACTTTTCTGCCAATAGCCAGAAAAATCCTCAAAACAGCCTCAATTTTCCCGATTATATAAATCTAATTCCCGAACGAGTAATAGTTAAACTAAGCATTATCAGCACTTTTGCCGCTCAAAACCAGAATTATATGCGTAAAGGTTGGATTATTTTAAGTTTAGTTGTACTGATAGTAAACATTGCACAAGCACAGAATAGTAAAAAAGAAACAGACACCATACAGGCAAAAAACCTGCCTGACGTAACTGTGGTAGGAAGGAATAGCAAAAGCGATTATCAGCAAATGCCGGAGATTGTTGGAACAAATATTTATGCCGGAAAAAAAAATGCATTAATTGTGCTCGATAATGTGCAGGGAAATGTAGTAACAAATAATATGCGGCAGGTACTGGCAAAAGTACCAGGCATTCATATATGGGAAAGCGACCCCAGCGGCATTCAGATTGGTATTGCAGCAAGAGGCTTAAGCCCCAACCGCAGTTGGGAATTTAATGTGCGGCAAAATGGTTATGATATTGCTGCCGACCCATTCGGTTATCCTGAAGCATATTACAATCCACAGTTGCAGGCAGTTCAAAGAATTGAGATTGTAAGAGGACAGGGTTCATTGCAGTACGGCCCTCAATTTGGTGGATTAGTAAATTATATTCTTCGCAATGGCAGTGAAATAAACAAGCCCTTTGAATTTGAAACACAGCAAACTGTTGGCAGTAATGGATTGTTTAATAGTTATAATGCCATTGGTGGAAAAAAAGGAAAAGTTCATTACTATACTTTCTTTGACCATCGTAATGGTGATGGCTGGAGACAGAACAGCCGGTATTATACCAACGCAGGTTATGGGACGGTAACCTATAATTTTACCGACAGGTTTTCGCTAACTGCAGAAGTAATGCGTTCGCATATCAGAAGCCAGCAACCAGGTGGATTAACTGACGCACAAATAAAGCAGGATGCCCAACAAAGTTTTCGCAGCCGCAACTGGTTTGACATTACCTGGACTACTCCGGCACTGATTGCCAATTTTAAAATCAATGATAAGACCCGATGGAATACAAAATTATTTGGAACGATTGGTAACAGGAACAGTGTAGGCTTTTTACAATCCATTACCACAAAGGACAGCATCAATGCCACGACACTTGCTTATAACAACAGGGTAGTTAATCTTGACCAATACCGCAACTATGGTTTGGAAAGCCGGATTATTACCGACTATCATTTAGGTAAAATGAAAAATACACTATCTGGCGGCATCCGTTTATATACCGGTACTACCACCAGGCAGGCAGATGGTAAAGGAACAACCGGCACAGGATATGACGTATCTATAACCGGAAACTATCCCCGTGATATAACTTTTGCTTCAAAAAACATAGCTGTATTTACAGAGAATATTTTTCGGATAACTGATAAATTTTTAATTATTCCCGGAATCCGGTATGAGTGGCTGGAAGGTTCATCTTCCGGAAGAAATGGATATACTTCAGGCGGGGCAGAAATAATTTTACAAAACATTACCAGGAGCAGAAGTTTTATACTTGCAGGTATTGGTACAGAATACCATGTTACAAAAGCTACAGAAGTTTATGGAAATATTTCGCAGGCTTATCGCCCTATACAATTTGCCAACCTGCAGGCACCGCCAACAACGGATGTTGTTGACCCGGATTTAAAAGATGCTAAAGGATATAATATTGATTTAGGTTACCGTGGCAAGGTGAAAAATTTTCTTCAGTTTGACATAAGCGGATTTTACTTGCAGTATCATAACCGTGTAGGTACAGTTACTGTTAGCGGAACACCGTCATATCGGCTTATAACTAATGTTGGCAGCAGCACCAGCAAAGGGTTTGAGGGATATGTAGAATTTAATCCCATCAGGGCATTCGGCAAAAGCAAACATGGGGACTTAATTATTTTTGGTTCTTATGGATATACCGATGCTAAATACAGTGGCGACCATAAAGATGCAAATACAAAAGGAAAGAAAGTGGAGAATGCACCA
>JALHRP010000121.1 GCA_022841365.1 Chitinophagaceae bacterium
TTGATGGTATTGTTGCTGTAAACAGGGATACCGCTTTTGATGATAAAGACTATTACAGAAGTGGCGGCATCCGTCTTTTGTATGAAAGTAAGACAACCGCAATAGAAGGTGTGAAAGAGGGAATTTTACTGGAGGCAGGTTTTGATACCGTTACACCTAATACAAACCTTACTATAAGTTCCTGGGCATTTGACAAAGCAGCAAGCAATAGTGCCATAAAAATTGCCGATAATCGGGCAGTTGATATTACCTGCTACCATCCGGGTTATACATTTGTAGAGAAACTCCAAACCATTGCCACCAAGTTCAGACAAGAACAGGCTGATGGAACAGAACGGCCTAACTATATGCGGCAATATTATGATGTTGCCTGCCTGTTAAATAACAATGAAGTGCAACAATTTTTAGGCACAGAAGATTACCAGGTTCATAAGAAAAAAAGGTTTCCGAAAGCAGATTATGAAATTTCAATAGCTGAAAACGAAGCATTCTTATTATCTGCACCAGGGCTGAAAGAAACTTTTAAACGCAGGTACGAGAAAACAAAAAAGCTGTATTATAAAGGCCAGCCACCGTTTGAGGAAATATTGGATACTATTCATAAGAATATTGGTAAGTTATAAAAGGTTAAGTCTTCCCACTCAGCTTATCCTTCATGTAATTACTTCCACCGCTATTACCTTCTTTAAAATATCCCTGTGATGCCCCAGCATCTGCCATACTATTGCTCATTTTGTTGTAAGCTCCACCCATTGCATCTCTTGCCATAGAAGTGCCACCGGCCACAACAGTACGGCTGGATGTACTCATCATATTGGTTACTTTATATAGCAGTGTATTTCCACCGCCTGCATGGATAATATAATTGGCGACGGATGGCACGGTGAAGTATCCAATGATACCTATAATCATAAAAATAAGATAAGCAGTGTCAGTTGTGCTAAAAAAGGTATCGCCATTGGTAGCTATTTGCTGCAAATCTTCCTTCAACATATTCTCCTGGATTTTACCCATGATGCCGCCAAAAATATTTGCCACCGGCAACCACAAAAAAATATTGAGGTAACGGGCTATCCAAACGGTGAGAGTATGCTGAAAACCATCGAATACAGCAATGCCAAAAACCAAAGGGCCGAGTATGGCCAATACAATCAGGTAAAATGTTCTTATGGTATTTATACAAAGTGCAGCCGCTTCAAACAATACTTTTAAAACTTCGGCCATCCATTGCTTAATAGAGTTACGAAAGTTGTAAGAGAATTTTGCAAACGCAAATTTAATATCGTTGCCAATACTTTTAAGCCAGCCTTCTTTTTTATCTGCATAGTTGTATTTATACCATTTGTCCCGGTCGCCACTACCATTAGGCCCAACATACATTTGCCAATAGGCTGTTTTCTTAATGGCTTCTTCCTTCATAGTTAATAACTGTGCAACTGCTTTATCCGAATCGGTTACCATTGCTGCCGTTGCAGTAACCGTTGGTTTCATTACACCATTTATCATAGCTATTACAGAAGGAAATATTAAAACTGCAAAGCCTAAAACGAAGGGACGGAACAAAGGATAAAAATCAACCGGCTCCGCACGGGCAATATGCCCCCACACTCTTGATGCGATGTACCAGGTAGCTGCAAAGCCTGCAATACCACGGCCTACGCCAATAAGGCGGCTGCAAAGCGGCATCATATCGTCATACAGTTTCTCCAGTACTTCATGCAGGCTTCTTATCCTGCCTGCCGCTCCCTGTGCTTCTGCAAGGTTTGGAATTAAAAGTATCAATACCGCTATACCGATTAATCTCACACACAATTTCATATCTCACTATTTACTTATTGTTTAATCCCGTTTATGATACGGCTCATTTTAATTTCCGCCTGTTCTGATTTTCGTTGCAGGGACAGTATAGCAGTGTTGTTATTAAACTCGTTTAAAAAAGAATATTGGTCAATAACATTTTCATAAATCCTGTCAATGGCCTGCAGCCTTTCATCATCACTCATTCTTAGTTTGCCTGAAGTGATTACCATTGCCAGTTCTTCCAGGCTTTTCAATGTTTCATTAAACAGGTTTGAATATACTTTACCGAGATAATCAATTTCTGTTGAAGTGAATTGCTTATCATCACGGAACTGTTGCCAGGCAGCTTTGTATTCTTTTAATATCCGGGCCTGGTAAGTAAAAATATCTGTGATTCGTTTGTACTTTTTTACAGCCGGGCTTACTTCCATCAAACCATCTAAAAATGTTTTATGCAGGGTAAAGTTTCCCTGCGATAAATCTTTAACAGCCGTGTAGCCCTTGAAGATAATGGTATAGGCATCTTTCATGTTCTTCAATATCTTTTTAAACTGTGCCAGCTTCTCTACATTCAATAAAAGCTGTTGTACTTCGTCACTCTGAGCATTGCTGCTAATAAAGCATATACAAAGGGATATAGCTATAATTATTTTTTTCATTTGATGCCATTTATACGTTTTGACCTGTTGATTTCTATTTGCTCACTTAACCGCTGCAAAGCCAGCAGGCTAATATCTTCACTCATTACATTACTGAAAGTGAACTTATCCTGCATATCGAGGTACAATTTGTCAATTCTGACAAGCCGTTCGTCGTCGGTCATCTGTAGTTTATCAGGTGTAATGATTTCTATGAGTTCAGTAATGGATTGGATGCAATCATCTAACAATGCATCTAAAACCATTTTACAATATTCAATTTCCTCAACCGAAAATTGATTGGCTTCCCTTATGGATTGCAATGTTTGCCTGGCAAGTTTAATGATGCGTACCTGGTAAGAAATAATATCAGCCACTTTAGAATAGCGGCTTATTTTGGGGTTGATGGTTTTGAGCGAAGAAAAAAATGTATTGTGCAGATTGAGGTCGCCTTTCTTTATATCCCGGATGGTATTAATGCCGCCACTTACAATGTTGTATCCTTTTTTGGCATAGTTAATATACACCTGCAGGGCAGCAATTTGCTGGAGCAGGTATTTCTTTTGGGTGGATTTTTGGTTGACCCATTCATTAACTGTTTGTGCGGACACTGGCCCAATATACAGTCCTATGGCTATTGCTAAAAGCATTATCTTTTTCATACCTCACTATTTTCACTCTTCACAATAAGATTGACGCTATCTTGATAACCAGTACAACCTCTTCACATATTCAATCTCACCCTTCTCACTGGCTCTTTGCAGGCTCAGCATTTTGTTTTGAGAATTAAACTCTTTCATGTCAAGCAATTGTTGCTGTACATTGTCTGCCACACCGTTGATTATTTCAAGCCGTTTGGCATCTGCCATTTGAGTAGCAAACGCATTCACCACCATAAATAGCTGGTCAATATTTTTAATACTTTCATCCATCATGCCAGTATAGATATTGAGCATGTATTCCAGTTCTTCCGCAGTAAAGTTCTTATCCTGGCGGAACAATGCCCAGGCTCCCTTATATTCATTTACCATTGTCACCTGCATTTCAATAATATCTTTTACCCGTTTGTAATTGGCAATGGCTGATTTTACCTTCTTCAGTTCTTCAAAATAATCTTCATAGAGTTTCTTTTGTTTTTGCACCCAATCCCTGATTTCATTCAGCTTCAGTTGGCTCATTTTATTTTCTAATGTCTTTTGAGCATTCTGCAGCCAGATAGTTTTATTCTGTAATCGCTGAATTTGCAAATCAGCCGCTTTAATAACTTTTTTTACGGCGGCTTTAATAATATCTACAATTGGTATTTGTGCATTTGTTTCTTTTACCGGCAGTATCAAACAGCACATTACCAACCCCGCCATTGCCAATAAACGTTTCATGTTAGTTCATTTTATTTTTTTGTATTTATTAGTACCATCAAAAAGCAGCTTCTCTTTTGCATCAAATGAGTAATGGTCTAATGTTTCAGACTCTTCCAGCAGCTTGTTTTCAGAATTATAGATAGCTGAAGTTTCCTTTACTTTATATTCCGGCTCCTTTACCTCACCATCTACCTGCCTTGCAAAAAGCCATTTGTTTACAATCTTATATTGTTTCGCTTCTTTATTCTGAATGCTTATTACCAACGTATCATACTCCTTTCCAAATTCGTTAATTCCTTCCCTTACATAAGTTCCCGGTATAAATTCTGCAATATCATCCGTTGCAGTACCACAACCACCGGCAATAGCCATTAAGAGCAAAGCGAAGACTGTTACATTTTTCATACTATTAATTTTTAGAGTGAATAATATCATCTGCCATAGCCCTGATGCCTTTTTCCATATCACCGCCAAACTTTGCCGCATAGGCATTCACTCTCACTTTTTCCTTCTCTTCAGTAGTGTATGCAAGGTACTCTTCCGGCGAAACTTCAGTCCGGTACACTTTGCTTAACACACCGCCAAGGCTAATAAAAACTTCTTTATACTTCTTTGTAGGGTCGTTTGCTTTGTTGATACTTAATACCAAAGCTTTTTCCTTCTCCGTTAATCCCAATAATTCCTGAATCTGGTCGAACTTGTTTTGAT
>JALHRP010000122.1 GCA_022841365.1 Chitinophagaceae bacterium
TTCAGCGTTCTCAGCAAATTGTAATGCCTCAATAAACTCCTGTACGCCGCCATTCAATACTTCATCTAAATTATACACAGTTAAGCCGATGCGGTGGTCGGTAACCCTGCCTTGCGGGTAATTGTATGTTCTTATCTTGGCGCTCCGGTCGCCGGTGCTTACCAAACTCTTTCTCCTTTTACTGATCTCTTCTTCTGCCTTCCGTACTTCTTCGTCATACAATTTAGTACGCAGCATTTCCATTGCTTTTAATTTATTGCCCAGCTGGCTCCGCTCTGTTTGGCAAACCACCACCAGTCCTGTTGGTTTATGGGTTAAAAAAACTTTTGTTTCCACTTTATTTACGTTCTGCCCACCTGCGCCACCGCTCCGGGCGGTTTCCATTTTTACATCACTTTCTTTTAATTCAAAATCCACTTCTTCGGCTTCCGGCATTACAGCCACCGTTGCTGCACTTGTATGCACCCGGCCGCTGGATTCTGTATCCGGTACCCGCTGCACCCGGTGTACGCCACTTTCAAATTTCAATAAACCATACACATCATCACCCTGCACTTCCAGTTGCACCTCTTTATAACCACCTACCGTTCCTTCACTTTCACTCAAAAGGGCCGTTTTCCATCCTTTCTTTTCGCAATACTTGATATACATCCGTAGCAGGTTGCCTGCAAACAGTGATGCTTCATCACCACCGGTACCCGCCCTTATTTCAAGGATGGCATTCTTTTCATCAAAGGGATCTTTTGGTATCAGCAAATTGCGGAGATGCTTTTCCAGTTCTTCTTTTTTTTCTTCCAGCCCGGGCAGTTCCAGCTTGGCCATTTCCCTCATTTCGGCATCATCGCTGCCCAACACCTCTTTATTAAACTCAATATCTTCCAGCAGTTTTACATAGGCATCCCTTGCCTGCACAATTTTTTCAAGACTGCGGTACTCCTTACTGATAGCGGCAAACTTTTTATTATCTGCTACAATCTCCGGGTTGGTCAACGACACACCCAGGTTTTCAAACTTCCCTTTTATTGCATCTAATTTATCCAGCATATTGCCCCAATCCCCTAAAGGGGAACATTTTTAGTTTACAAAATTTTGTAGCGTACAGTAGAGCAATCATCAACATCGCCTGCCTGCCGACCAGGCAGGTTGTGTCACTCACTTGTACTACATACCTTTGTGCAGCTTTTTTGATCCCGATAGCTATCGGCACAAAGCGGCGGCAAATTTACATCATCTCAACCAATCATTTTGTACAGAAAATTCAGTGCAGACCACCTTTTTACCGGCTACCAACTGCTGGAAGCCGGGAATGTACTCATAACAGATGGGGCTGGGAAAATAATCGATATCGTTACCGAACAAGAAGCAGGCGATGATGTGCAGCAATTCAACGGTATGTTATGCCCCGGATTTATCAATGCCCATTGCCACCTGGAATTAAGCCACATGAAAGGCTGCATCCCGGAGAAAACAGGATTGGTTGATTTTGTTTTTAAGGTGATCAGTGAACGTCATTTCAGCGATGAAGAAATTTTATCTGCTATTGAAAAGGCGGATAATGACATGTTTAAAAACGGCATTGTTGCCGTGGGGGATATTTGTAATACTGCCTTCACCATTCCGCAAAAGCAACAAAGTAAACTGCGGTACTATAATTTTATTGAGGCCAGCGGCTTTCCACCATCTATTGCCAAAAACCGTTTTCAACGAAGTGCTGATCTGTATAATCAATTCAACAAATCGTACAAGGATAACTCCATTGTTCCTCATGCCCCTTATTCTGTATCGCCGGAGTTATTCAGATTGATTGATGCATTCCCAAACAACAACGTTCTCACTATTCACAACCAGGAAACAGCCGCCGAAAATGAATTGTTTGAAAAAGGAACAGGTGATTTTTTGAGGCTGTACGAAAAACTGGGTATTGATATTTCGTTTTTTAAACCTTCGGGAAAAACGAGTTTGAAAACTTATCTGCCTTATTTAAAAAGTTACCAGTCGCTGATCCTTGTGCACAATGTTTTTACCAACGCTGCAGATACTGACTTTGAAAAAAATCATACAGCGGGCATTATTCATCAGCCATCTGTATTTTACTGTATTTGCCCCAATGCCAATCTTTACATTTCAGATATGCTGCCTGGTATAAATATAATTACTCAACCGCCGTCAGGGCGTAAAGCCGCTGACGGGATTACCAACATCGTACTCGGCACCGACAGCCTCGCTTCCAATCAGCATCTCAGCATTTTGGAAGAGATGAAAACATTGCAGCAACATTATCCTGCTTTATCAACAGAAACAATATTGCAATGGGCCACTATCAATGGTGCAAGCGCATTACAGATGGATAGCGAAATCGGTAGTTTTGAAAAGGGGAAGCAACCTGGTTTAATTATAATTGACAACCTGGAGCAAAACTCTTTAACAACAAATTCTACTGCAAGACGCATACTGTAATTTTCATTTCAGTCTGCAGTCATTTAAAATTCCTGGTGACGGTTAACATAATGGAAAGTAAATCTTCGATAGAAAAAGAATACAATGGCGTTATAACTGCCTGCGCCAACAGCCGTGCTGCCTGGCGAAAATGGCTGGAGAAAAACCATACAAAAGAAAAAGCTGTATGGCTGATCATGTACAAAATGCAAAGTGGTACACCCAGTGTATATTATAAAGAAGCCGTAGAAGAAGCGTTGTGTTTTGGGTGGATAGACAGTAAAGCCAACAAAAGGGATGACAAAAGCTATTATCAATATTTTGCCCAACGCAATCCTAAAAGCAAATGGAGTGAAATAAACAAAGACAAAATTGAAGAACTCAGTCAACAAGGCTTAATGACAGCTGCTGGTCTCGCTATAATAGCAACAGCCAAACAAAATGGTGCCTGGACGGCATTGGATGAGGTAGAACAAATTGTTATGCCCACCGATCTCAAAAAAGCTTTTGACAAGGACAAAAAAGCGTGGAAAAACTTTGATGCATTTCGCCTGGAAAAAGATGTATGCCTTCTGAGGATAAAATTGTATTTTTCAAACAGCAAACTGCTTTGCCGGGCTTTATTGCCAAAGGAAAAAAATGGCTGCCGCTATAACTTGAAGACTTCGTAAAGCAATTTAAATGACGAATTGATAATGGAGGTATTTGCCAATTTAATAAGTAAAGCCAATATGCGAATGAAATCAGCCAGATCATTTTGCTTTGCGTTGGTATATCTCATTTTTTTAAGTTGTAGCTCCAGAGATAATCTGCTCAAATCAGGTTGGTGGAAATATGGCGATGGGTTACATCTAGGTGATGTATTGATTTTTAGGGATTCCAATGTAAGAGGTGATACTATTTTTACAGGAGGGAAGCCTGTTGCAACGCTTGTCAATGTCAACTCTCACAGAATTGAAGTAGTTTCATTAAATTCAGGCGAAAGAGGGAGTTATATCCACAAATAACTTATGAAAGAAATCGAAGACATCATCCTGGCCTATAAAAAAGCACAGGAGCAAAATAAAAAAACTGCCTTGGCCACCGTGGTGCATGTAGAAGGTTCTTCCTATCGCCGCCCCGGCGCAAGAATGCTGGTAACAGAAGATGGCGAACTCACCGGTGCCATCAGCGGTGGCTGTTTAGAAGGCGATGCCTTAAGAAAAGCACTGCTGGCCATTAACCAGCAACAAAACAAACTGGTTACATACGACAGCATGGATGAAGACGACAACAGCATCGGCATACAACTGGGTTGCAATGGAATTGTTCATATTTTATTTGAACCGCTTGATCCCGAAAAAGAGATCAACCCCATCACTTTACTGGAAAATGCTGCGGCACAAACTACCAACAGCGTGCTGGTTACATTTTTTAATTTAGATGGCATACAACCACAATACGGCACCCGTTTGTTTCTTGCAAACGATATCCGGATTGGAGAAACAGGCATAGCAGCAATAAAAGATGGAATTGAAAAAGACATGGCAGCTGTTTTTGAAAACAAGTTCTCCGTTATTAAACAATATCATCCGGGAAACATCTCCGCATTTATTGAATTAATAAAGCCCCCGGTAGAGCTGATCATTGCAGGTGCCGGAAATGATGCTTTTCCCCTGGTACAAATGGCCAATGTTGTAGGCTGGCATATAACAGTAGTGGACGGGAGAAAAACACACGCCAATACAAAACGTTTTCCCTCGGTAAAAAAAATTATTGTTGCCAGGCCTGCGGAAGCGGTACAACAAGTCAGCATAAATGAGCAGACCGTTTTTGTATTGATGAGCCATAATTACAACTACGACCTTGCCATGCTGAAAGAGCTCATTCATACCAACAGTAACTATATTGGTGTACTTGGGCCAAAGAAAAAATTAGAAAAAATGCTGCATGAAA
>JALHRP010000123.1 GCA_022841365.1 Chitinophagaceae bacterium
GAAGTTGACATTGAACATGTAGGAAGAAAATCCAGCTAAAATAAAACCCGGCCATATTGAATCAAGAAAGAATTACTATGATTGGCTTGCGGAGAATATAAAGATTGATGGTATTGTTTCTGTAAAAAGAGATACTGCGTTTGATGATGAGGCATACTGTCGTAGCGGTGGTATCCGGCTTTTGTATGAAAGCAAAACAGAAAGTATAGAAGGTGTAAAAGAAGGGATATTACTGGAAGCCGGTTTTGATACTGTAACTCCCAACAGCAACCTCACAATAAGTTCTTGGGCGTATGATGAAGCTGCTGGCAACGGCAGCATTAAAATAACCGATAACCGGGCGGTGGACATTACCTGTTACCACCCCGGTTATACTTTTGTAGAGAAGTTGCAAACTATTGCTACAAAATTCCGGCAGGAACAGGAGGACGAAAAAGAGCGGCCCAATTACATGCGGCAGTACTATGATGTAGCCTGCCTGTTAAAAAATGAGTTGGTACAACAGTTTATAGATACTGATGAATACAAGGAACATAAAAAGAAAAGGTTTCCTGCAAAAGATTTTGCCATACCAGTTGCAGAAAACCAGGTATTTCTTTTATCAGATGCTGCATTACAGGATGCATTTAAGAAAAGATATGAGAAAACAAACAAGCTCTATTACAAAGGTCAGATACCTTTTGATGAAATAATGAGTATCATTCAATCGAATATTGGGAAGTTGTAGTTATGTTTTCCCACTCAGCTTATCTTTTATATACCCGCTACCTCCGCTATTATTCGCACCTTTGAAGTAACCATCAGATACTCCTGCATCTGCCATACTGTTGGCAATTTTATTATAGCCGCCACCAAGTGCATCTCTTGTCATTGAAGCGCCACCTTCGGCCACTGTACGGGTAGAAGTATTCATCATATTAGTTACCTTATACAGCAATGTATTTCCCCCGCCAGCATGAATGATGTAGTTAGCTACTGAAGGCACCGTGAAATAGCCAATAATACCGATAATCATAAAAATCAAATAGGCGGTATCGGTAGAACTAAAAAACGTGTCTCCATTAGTCGCTATTTGCTGTAAGTCTTCTTTCAGCATATTTTCCTGGATTTTACCCATAATGCCTCCAAAAATATTTGCAACTGGCAGCCATAGGAAGATGTTTAGGTAACGGGCAATCCACACAGTGAGTGTATGTTGAAAACCATCGAACACGGCAATACCAAATACCAATGGTCCCAAAATAGCCAGAACAATCAAATAAAATGTGCGAATGGTGTTAATGCAAAGGGCTGCCGCCTCAAAGAGAACTTTCAATACTTCAGCCATCCATTGCTTAACGGAATTTCTAAAATTGTAAGAGAACTTTGCAAACGCAAACTTGATATCATTCCCTATGCTTTTTATCCAGCCTTCGCTTTTATCTCCATAGTGATATTTGTACCATTTATCCCTGTCGCCTGATCCATTTGTGCCTACATACATTTGCCAGTAAGCAGTTTTCTTGATCGCTTCTTCTTTCATCTTCAAAAGCTGAGCTACTGCTTTATCCGAATCCGTTACCATTGCTGCAGTAGAAGTAACTGTAGGCTTCATTACTCCATTAATCATAGCAATGACAGAAGGGAATATTAATACGGCAAAGCCTAATACAAAAGGACGAAACAAAGGATAAAAATCTACAGGCTCGGCTCTGGCAATATGCCCCCACACCCTTGCTGCAATATACCAGGTGGCGGCAAAGCCTGCAATACCACGACCAACGCCAATCAAACGGCTACACAGCGGCATCATATCATCATATAGTTTTTCAAGCACTTCATGCAAGCTGTGGATTCTATTGGCCATGCCCTGGGCTTCCGCAAAATGAGGAATAAGCAATACAGCGATTGCAATGCAAATTATTCTTACACACAATTTCATACTCACGACTTTAAAAGTGGAATAAATTCTATTTTTTCAATCCGTATAGTCTTCGGGACATTTCAATCTGCGCCTGCTCTGATTTTCTTTGCAGCGAAAGCACAGTGGTATTATTAGTAAAATCTTTTAGAAAAGAATACTGTTCTTCCACAGACAGGTAAATTTTATCAACAGCCTGCAACCGTTCATCGTCACTCATTCGCAGCTTTCCTGATGTAATGATCATAGATAGTTCATCCAGGCTTTTTAAACTCTCATTAAACAGGTTGCTGTACACTTTACCGAGGTAATCAATTTCTTCAGCAGTAAATTGATTTTCTTCTCTAAATCGGTTAAAGGCAAGTCTATATTCTTTAGCTATTCGAAGTTGATAGCTGATGATATCTGCAATCCGTTTATACTTTTTAACTGCTGGACTTACCTGCATCAAGCCATCTAAGAAAGTTTTATGGATATTAAAATTTCCTTCCGATATGTTTTTAACCGCAGTATATCCTTTATTCAGGAGTTTATACCCATCATACATATTCTGCAAAATCTTTTTAAACTGCGCCAGCTTTTCAATATTAAGCAAGAGTTGCTGCACTTCGTCACTTTGTGCTTTTAGTTGGAAACTCATACTGCACATAATTATAATCACAAACAGTTTTTTCATTTTATTCCATTTATAAGTTTAGAACGGTTTATTTCCATCTGCTCCCCCAAACGTTGTACAGCCAGCAAACCCATGTCTTCACTAAAGGAGCAGGCAAATGAATATTTATCTTGTACATTCGCATACAACCCGTCAATCCGTTTCAGCCTTTCAGCATCCTTCATTTCCAATTCACCTGATGTTGTAACCAGTATTAATTCTTCCACTGTTTTTATACATTCATCCAAAAGGGTATCAAATACCTGTTTGCAATAATTAAGTTCAGCTTCAGTAAATTGTTTTGTTTCCCTGATTTGCTGAAGAACAAGCTTTGTTTGTTTGATGATTTTTACCTGGTAAGCAATTATATCCGCCACTTTAACATACCGGTGAATGGCAGGGTTTACATTTTGGAGTCGGTTAAAGAAATCCCGGTGCAGGTTGAGATCCCCGTTTTTTATGTTACGAATAGTATTAATCCCACCGGTTACAATGTTGTACCCTTTTTTTGCATAGCCGAGATAAACTTGCAAAGCTGCAATTTGTTGCAACAGGTATTTCTTTTGCGTCGAGCTTTGATTGAGCCATTCATCTGTGGTTTGAGCACTTGATGAGAAAGAAGCAAACAGGCCGACTGTTGCCAATAGCAATATTCTTTTCATACTTCACATTTTCGTTCTTCACAATATTGTTCCAGCTAACGGCTGATACCATATAGCCTTTTCATATATTCAATTTCGCCCCGCTCAGAAGCCCGTTGGATACTCAACATCTTATTTTGATTATTGAAGTCTTTCAAATCAACATATTGCTGCTCAAGATTGTCAGAAACGGTATTAATAATTTCCAGGCGTTTGGCATCACTCATCTGTGTAGCAAAGGCATTCACTACTAAAAATAACTGGTCAATGCTTTTCAGGCTTTCATCCATCATGCCGGTATAGATATTATACATATAATCCAGCTCTTCTGCTGTAAAATTTTTATCCTGTCTGAATAAAGCCCAGGCGCCTTTGTATTCATTTACCATTAGCAACTGCCGTTCAATTATATCTTTCACCCGGTTATAATAAGCAAGGGCAGCTTTTACTTTCCATAATTCCTGAAAATAATCATCATAGAGCTTTCGCTGCTTTTCCACCCAGTCTTTAATCTCATTCAGCTTTAGCTGGCTCATTTTATTCTCCAGTGTCTTTTGGGCGTTTTGCAGCCAAATTGTTTTATTCTGCAACCGCTGCATCTGAAGGTCAATCGCCTTTATTACTTTTTTAACTGCCGCTTTGATAATGTCTGCAATGGGAACCTGAGCCTTGGTTTCCTGTATTGGCAAAAACATACAGCACATACTCAATCCCACAACTGCCAATAATTTTTTCATATACTGTTATTTTATTTTTTTAAACTTATTCGTTCCATTAAATAGAGCTTTTTCTTTTACATCAAAAGAGTAATGATCTAAGGTTTCAGATTCTTCCAGCAATTTTGTTTCAGCATTGTAAATTCCTGATGTTTCTTTCACTTTATATTCAGGAACATTGGCTTCGCCTTCTACCTGCCTGATATAATG
>JALHRP010000124.1 GCA_022841365.1 Chitinophagaceae bacterium
AACAGAATTGGATGATCTTTGATATTATCCAGTTCAAATACAATAAACCGTTGTTGCAGTAAATCCAGGTTTTCCTTTGCGTTTAACAGGTAATCAAATTCACCACCTTTATAATATGGTCTCAGCACATACAGAAAGTTGGATACATCAAAATCTTTATCCTTCACATTATCACCTTTCAGCACATTTACAAAATCATCTTTCAGAAAATCATAAAAGCTGTCAAAGCAGGGAAAGATGCTTTTATTATTTTCAACTTTCTCAAAATATAATTGCAGTGCGTTTGACAGTGCCACATATTCACTTCTATTAAACGTTTCATTATCTTTTTTCCATAGTGCCAGTAAAAGTGTCTTGATACTTTCCTTCTTCTCAGTATCCAGCAGATCTCCTTCACCTATGTAAAAAGGGTTAAACTTAATTGGTTTGGTTTCAGAATAGGTGAAGTAGTAGCCTTTCACCATATCGCATAGTCCCTTGTAACTATGACCGACATCCACTAGCACAATATGTGTGCCTTTTTCATAGTAACTCCTTACCATGTGGTTGGTAAAGAAAGATTTTCCGCTGCCGGATGGCCCCAAAATGAATTTATTCCTATTAGTGCAAATGCCTTTATCCATGGGTTCATCCGAAATATCGACATGCAAGGGCTTACCTGTAAGCCGGTCTCCAAGGCGAATTCCTACGGGGCTTAAGGATGACCGGTAGTTGGTTTCCAAATTGAAGAAACAACAAGCCTGTGGACTAAATGTATCAAACGTATCATTCATAGGAAAGTCGGCAGCATTTCCCGGTATGCCTGCCCAGAATATTTGCGCCGAACCTTCGGTTTCCAACTTCGGTGTCGCATCCATTTGAGTAAGAGCCGAAGAACATAGATTACGAATGTTTTTTAATTCATCTCTGTTATCTGTCCAGGCCAGTATATTAAAATGAGCCTTAACCGGCAGCCGTTGTTCGCTGATAGCTTCGTTCAGAAAATCATCCGTTGCCTGTTTGCTGATAGCATTTTCCCTGCTGTAAGCAGAAAGTGATTGCAGTCGCAATCGTTTACTCTCCAACTTCTGCATTGTTTTTTGCACATCTTCAATAAACACATACTGGTTATAGATATGATTGCAGGAAAGCAACTGACCGATTGGTGATGCAAATCCTACACTGAATTTTGTTTTATCAGTGGAATACTTGTCATAGTTAATCCGTGAACCACATAATGCCGGCACAAATTCTGCATCTGCCATTGTGTAAAGCTGGCAATGGTTTTCTCCAATCTTCCAGTCAGGTTTAAATTCAATATCCCTGAGAATAACGCCATCGTTGCCGAGATTCAAATAGTGAAGAACGAAATCAGCCAGTGATTCATTTGTCATCATTTTCATAGACACAAACCCACTATCAGAGAGAATCTTTTGAAATTGACCCACATGATTCATGAAATCATGAAAATGTTTTGGCTGCAACGTTTCTCCCGGCACAATTGTTCTGCGGAGCAGGCTGCTAAAAATGGAAGAACCCAATTTTCGGTTTGCCGGTTTTTTTGTTAGCATGATATAACAGCGATGGTCTAAGTAAGGTCGTTCGTTAAAGAACCTATCGCTGCTTCTGGTAAGAAAACTATTGTCTTCCTGAATAAACGAAGGCGTATACTTTGCTTCGGTGAACCAATCCTGTTTATGCAATACACTATTAACTGGTAAAACCTTTATAGCTTTTATCCAGGCATGATGAAAGGCTTCGTATTCGTCATTGCTCATTGTAAACAATTCAGGTAATTGCACATCAAATACAACTGTCACATCACCCATTTTGGAAAGGATGACATTATTTTCAATAGCATAAACCGGCAGTATCTCATTCAGATTTTTCATTCAGCAACATCTTTTTCAGTTTCACTTTTGAATAACTCTTTATCACATCCGGCACTGAGCGACGGGCAATCTTTTTCATCATGCCATATTCGCCGTAAGTCCGGCTGAGTTTATAGATACGCATAAATAAGGCAGTAGTAAGTACAGCAATGAACGGCAGACAAAAGAAGATACCCAGGCCGCTGATATAGAGTATTGCAAAAAGTATCAGCAACACTACTAACCCGCCACCCAGGTACCAGATATATTGAGCTTTGAGCCCTTTGAACTCAATGCTGCGGTTAATTCCTTTGTTGATTTGATAAACACTGTTAGACATATCTATTTGCTTGAGAGGATGGAGCAAATAGTTTTCCAAAACAACAGCCTATTGAATAAGGGAGGTAGGACTACCACCTAGTCAAATCCTGATTCCTTTTACTTTACCATCATCTGCTTTTTTCTTTGGCAAAAGACTCTTGCTATTGTTTGGGATAGGTGTTTCCATCTTTACAACCGGAGCCTCTGGAGCTACTTCATTCGACTCATGCTGCCTGATCTGGCTGGCCTGTATCTTCAACGTAATCTCTCTTTCTAATCTTAATACATCTTTTTTTAACTGAGCCAACTCCTCATCTTTCTCAAAAGGCTTTGAAACTAATTTTCCCAGCATTGGTATGTTTTGTTCCAGTTCATGCAATGACTTCTGATAATTCTCCTTGAGCGACTCAACTCGATCTATTGCATTGAGAAAATATCTGGCGGCCAATTTAGGATTATCAATATTGATATAGCCTTGGTTCCAAGAGTATTTGATACCTGTTTGCTTACTTTCTGCATAGAACACATTGCTATATTTATACTCAAAAAGTCCTTTGTCCTCATAGGTTTCTTTCTGTCTGCGAATGTATAAGTCGAAATCATAGAGACTCCCTATTTTCTTGTATTCGTCTTCACCAATCTGGGGCTTCCATCTCGTATAAAGCCCGATAAGATGTCCGCCGATAATTTCTGCATCAGCATTATCCAATCCTTCTATCTTAACTGGGTTTACTTTTATCCCTTCTTTATCATAAGTCAATTGACAATTATAATGTTTTTCATCAACCAAAAGTTTGTTAAGTGTTTCAATCACCTTTCCTTTTTCTTCTTGTAAATTTTCCAGCTTGAATCTCGAACGAAACACTTCTTTGTGATGGGCATTCCGAAGACTTTCTAATACCGCTATCTTCTTTTCCATTTTTGATTTTTCCAGCAATGTGGTATCACCAGAAAGGATGGCGATATATTCGGAGAAATTCATACCACTCTTTTCATCAATACTTCCTTCATCAATTGTTCTCACATTCAGTTCGCAGTTCTTCATTTGGCTGATGAAGGTTTGCTTATTCTTCAAAAGATTGAATTTGTAATTATCCAATGATTGTTCAACTGCATAAATGAAATTCTTCACCTTATTATTGTAAAACTCTTTGGCTACAATGTTTCCTTGTCTTGCACCACGACCATCCCTTTGTTCCAGTTCAGAAGGTTTCCAGGGAATATCCAAATGGTGCATGGCTACTATCTTCGCCTGCACATTTAAACCCGTACCTGCTTTCTCCGTGCTGCCCAACATAATCCTTATCTCACCATTATTCATCTTACGAAAGAGTTCAGGCTTCTGCCTGTCTGTCCAGTCGTGAATGAAAGTGATGCATTGAACAGGGATTTTAAAATCGTTGATTAGCTTTCCTTTCAATGCATCATAAATATTAAACTCATCAGGTTTGGGTGTTCCAATATCACAAAAGATAATTTGAGTGCCTTTATACTCTTTGCTATGTTCGTAAATCTCAGCTACTTTCCTGGCGCAAACATTCACTTTATTATTAGGATGGTCACTGTATTTACCGGAGTCAATCAATCGCATATCAGCCGCCATCTTTTTTGCATAGTTCGTTGCAATCAGCATACGACCTTTATCTTCTTCATCTGTCAGTCTTGGTCTCCCAATTAATTCACCATCTCCGGTTTTGGCAAATTGCATTAGTCGTTTTGTAAATTCCTGTTGTTCTGGCGTGGGTGGAATATTTATTAGTTGTTCATCAATTTCAGGTTTATCCAGATTAATATGTTTGGCCGTTTTATAATCAGTAATTTCATTATAGAACAATGCCAGTTCGGGAACTTTTATAAAATGGCGGAACCTTTCTTTCGCAATAATTTCATTGGTAACTGAAAATTCAAAGT
>JALHRP010000125.1 GCA_022841365.1 Chitinophagaceae bacterium
AATAGACCCACAATTGCTATAACAATTGCAATTTCAATTATGCTAAACCCTCTTTTACTCATGGGCTTAAGACTCTGTAGTTACAAGTTCCTGATCCACATGTTGAGTTACCACCACAGCTAACAGTTGTGCCACCAGCCTCAAGAGATGCACAAATTTCATAAGTAGTGCCACTTCCATTGACTGAATATATGTAATTTCTACCGCTAACCGGGTCAGCAGGGACAATGCGAAGATAGGTGTTTGATGAAGAGCATCTCGCTGGAGTCCCGCTACCAACTAAGGGGTTCCCAAAGGTGACAGAGGCTGGATAGCGTCCACAATCTGATCTGTAAAATTCTAGAGCTCCCCTGATTGACTCCAAATCAGCCCTCCTTCTTCCATCTCTGGCTGACTCTCTGGCACCTGTTAAGCCAAAAGCTACAATCGTTACCAAAACAGCTGCAACAGCAATAACAACAAGTAGTTCCAAAAGAGTAAAGCCTTTATGTTTTTTGAAGTGATTATTTTTCATGGCAGGAATATTTATTATGGACAAACACCGTTTGTTGGGGCTGCCCAACCAGTGGCAGAGCGGGTTACCGCAACACCACTACTACAAACATAAAATATTTGACTATTTCTCTCAAGAGTCGCCCACAAAACATATGAAGTGCGAGCTGCATTAGCACTATAGCGATATGGAGCACCGCCTGATGCCACTGTTGGGTCATTGGTGCACCTAAAAGCAGACAGAGATCCTCCTCCAGTACAAAGGGACACTGCGTCAATTGCAGGTGATCCTGCAGGATAAAGCCCACCATTTGAGTTAGACCAAATCTCAAGAGCATTTTGATACTGCCTGATGTCGCTCATCCTTTGAGAGTCACGAGCTGAAGCCTGAATACCTGTCATCCTAACAACTACAAATGAGGCAATAACTCCAAGAATTGCTACAACAACAAGTAACTCAAGAATAGTAAACCCTTTTCTCATTAATTCAGATTACCACAAATCAAATTAGTTAAGGCAGTGGCAGGGGAGAGCTTGCGGGGAAGCTGATGTGGTTAGTTCGACCTGTGTTACATATAACTGACCCACACTGGATGTTACGCTTAACCACCAAGGAATCATATTCAGGATCAGCAGGTCGCTCCAGATATGCAAACAGCTGATAGTCAACACCATTTGATCTGTATGCATAAGTTACACCATCTAGGTTGTAAGGGTCTTCTCCGGTTCTTGGAAAAAATGGGCTGTTTTCGGGATTGTTGCCCCAAGCACATGGCTTAAATATCCATTCACCAGAAAGATTTTTAACCCCATCACAACCAAGTATTTTTCCATCCTCAGTAGCCTTTGGGTAATAGCCAATCTTTTCTTTAAAATCACCCAACCTTTTTTCAATGTCTCCCAAATCATTCTTGCGAGTTATGTCTCTACTTTTTTTATATGATTCTTCAAGGTTTGAGTAAGTTGCACCAACAACCGCCAAGATAACTAATACAAAAAATAAATTTTCTTTAGAAAATATTTTGGAGAACATTGTATTTTTTAAAAATAAGGGAAAAGAAACTTAAATATCTCTTTGCCAAATAATAGGCATACCCAAAAAGATACTACCATAAATGGTCCAAAAGCAATCTTTTCTGTCATCTTCTTCTTTCCAAGTAGTAAAAATGGCAGTCCATATAATGCACCAATAACAAAGCTTAAAAATAGCCAGAGAATTGAGATGTTCATTGAAAGAAATAGGGGAGGAAAGAGGGCAAGCTTTACATCACCAAGACCCATACCTTTGCCGTAAGTTGCCAGGTGAAGAATTAGAAAGACAGTTGCAAATGTAAACGATGCAAACAAATTGTTCCACACAACATTATTTGGAAAATAGAAAAGCAAAAAGACTCCAAGTAAAAACATGGCAAATGAAGCAAAGTCTGATAGATACATGTAAAGCGCGTCAAAGTATATTTGATAGAGACTAAAACAAAGAAGCAGAATTAAAACCAAGTAAAGGGTGGGTAGGGGGAGGGCAGAAAACCACAAATTAGATTTTGCTACTGCGTTAGCCACAAATGGCAAACTTGCAAAAGAAAGGCCTGAAAATATCTCCATTAGAAGATATCTTTTTGGGATCACAGTCTCACAATTCCTGCACCTTCCTCGTAAAAAAATATAGGAGAAAACAGGAATATTGTCATACCAATTAATCTGAGTTTTGCACTTGTCACAAAATGACCTTTTTTGGGAGAAAAGTGGCACCTTTTGTATTTGTCTGTAAGCAGTGGCTGCCATGAAGCTACCCATCATTGCGCCAAATATGAATAAAACTAAATACTCCATATCATATGATACAACAAAGCGCCGATTGCTCGGCGCTTTAATTGTTCAAACTACGTTGTTAAGGTAGGAAAGTTTGAGTTCCTGGTGTTGGTTCAGCTGCTGCGCAGACTGTTCCTCCTCGACCATCAGCTGATGAGTACACAACATAGGCAACTTGACCTGCTGTTGTACATCTACTGTTGTTGGCCTGAGATTCAAGTCGAGCGAAAACAACAATTGGACCGCCTCCACCTGCAGTTGTGGCGTTGTAACAAACTCCGTTTTGTGCGTTAGTTGTACAAGCTGCAACTCCAGCGATTGAATATGCAATCGCAGCAGGAACAGTTGCTATTTCTCCAGAATTTTGTAGTCCTGGGTTAGCAGTAGTTCCTGAAATCCAGGTTGCGTTTTCAGCTGGGTATACGCCATTACGATTTGTGGCGAATGCCTCAGCAGCACGTCCCAACTGTGTAACAGTTGAAACACGACCTGCATCTCTAGTTCTTGCAAGCTGTTGAGCTGGGTTTAATGCAACCAAGACAACCACAGCAAGAGTTCCTAAAATTGCGATAACGATAAGAAGTTCGACCAATGTGAAACCTGATCTTAATCCTGTTTTAGTATTATTCATAAATCTATCTAGGTTTCACCTCCAATCTTTATATTTCATATTGATGCTTTGTCAGTAATCTGTCAATCAACTTATAAAGCAGTCGTAAGTTGATAAATTGGCAGAACGACAGCAACAATTAGAAATGCAACACCAAGTCCAAGAAGTATCATGATGATAGGCTCAATTGCCGATGTCAGAGCCTTTACTTTCTGTTCACTTTCAACTTCAAAAACGTGAGAAACCTTTGACAAAACCTCATCCATTTTTCCAGTCTCTTCACCGACCGCAATCATTTGGGATAGTAGATAAGGGAATGCTTCTGGGTGTTTTGCAAATGAGTATGAAATAGGAAAACCTTTTTCAATTTGCTTACCAACATCTGATAGGGCAGAGGAGACAACTGCATTGGGCATAATCTCAGTTGTTACAGAAAGTGCTTCAAGGATAGGAACACCTGCTGCAACCATCAAAGAGAGGGTTCTTGTAAGCTCTGTTAACATGATTTGTCTTTTTAAGTCTCCAAGGATAGGTATTTTCAAAACCCATTGAGATAGTTTTAACTTTCCCTGAGGAGTCACTCTCCAAAGATTGAAAAACCAAGCAAAGACTCCAGCGGCAACTGCAACTAGATACCAAAAACGTATAAACAGATCTGAAATTGTTGTGAGTATTCGTGTTGTAAACGGAAGCTCTTTGCCAAACTGGCCATAAAGATCGGTAAGGCGAGGGATGACAAAGACAATCATAATGATTGAGACACCAACCATACCGATGACGATAATGACAGGGTAGATAAGTGCGCCTCGCACTTTACCCTTAAACTCTTGCTGTTTTTCAAGGTTATCAGCAAGTCTGGCCAAAACTTTTTCCAAGACTCCTCCTGTTTCACCTGATTTGACAAGCGCAACATATGTTAGGGGGAAAAAATTGGGGTGTTTTTCTAGTGCCTTGGAGAAGCTTTGCCCTCCTTCAACATCAGCAAGAACTTGACTTAAAACAGTCTGAACAGATGGCTTTGCCTGCAGCTGCAGGATTGAAAGAGACTCGGTTAAGGGGAGTCCTGCATTTACCATGGTTGCAAGTTGTCTTGTGAAAGCCACTAAATCGGAGGTACTACCCTTGCTTTTAATTTTAAGGAGTGTTTTTATAGATGTTCCTGAAATAC
>JALHRP010000126.1 GCA_022841365.1 Chitinophagaceae bacterium
ATGGATGTGGCCTGCACCCATTCCATTAAGGCCACCATTTTCAAAGTACCCCCTAAAGAAATTGTATAAAATGAGAAAGCTTTTCACTACTCTTTTGTTAGCAATCACGTTGCACTTATCTGCTCAAAACAAAATGACAGTAAGAGAATTACTTTTTAAAGTCGGCTTTAGTAACAACAGTAAAATGATACAAGTTGCTGAAAAAGGAGAATCCATAAGAATACTGCACAAAGTAAGATCGAAAAATAATGAACTGATCTCAAAATACCTTCTGTATGAATACAATGATGAAGGAAAATCAACAGATACTTTCTTTATAATTTCAAAAAACAGCCTGACGGCAGCGTTCGACCTGTTTTCTTTCGATGCAGCCAACGCAGGAATAATTTATGTAGATCCAGGATTAGACAAATTAATCAATCCACCAGGTAATCAAAAAAAAATACACATCGTAATGAAGCATGCGGAAATGATAGTAGAGGCAAATACAATGATAGATATTCCCGATTGCAATTACGCTGCTGAAGTTCAGTATTGTATAGACTGGTACTGGCAAACATTGGTAGCGGATGTTACGGTGGAAGAACAGTATCAATTTACAACCTGTGACTGCTATCCTGTTATCGAAGGCGGTGGAGCCGATCGGGGACCAGAATATCTAAACCCTCCACCAGGAGAAGAGTATAGCCACTAACAGTTGATACCTTACAAGATTTGAAAATTTTAAAAAAATGGTGAGATTGCAAAGTTCTGCTCCAGTAAAATTACGCATACCAGGATCGGGTTCTTTTCAAATGGCATTATACGTATTCACCATTCAGTAAATTCCAGCTCCTGGCAAATTTATCCCGTTTGTACAACCTGCTTGCAGTACATAGGGGCCGTGAGTTTGTACGGATAGAACCACATTACCGGGTGCTACTACACTTAAATTTTGAGGGCCTGGTTTCAATCTCCCTCTTATCTATCATAGCTCTTAACATCTATTTAATAATGACAAGGCGCCTGAAATCTCTAATTAAAGGAGTTGGGTAGTACCGGGAAAAATACCCTGATAAATGTGCTTTTCCTTTTTCTGCAGCATCAATGTCTGTATATGTTTGCAGTGGAGGGATTTTTAAAAATACACCCCTTAAAACAGTCCTTGTTTCGTAATGCACCGCTGGATAGAGCGGTGCATTTTTTTATTCTGCAACCGCTAAAATAATAGTTCCGTGGATCTGAAAATGTTACCGTTTCTTATCTACCCTGGTATTGACGGCAATCGAAAGAAGTGCATTGAAAAAAACAATGAATGTTGATCGTAGAGGAAATGATTCTAAAGATCATACAAAAAAAGCCGGCAGCGGGTAATAATCCCGGCTGCCGGCCTGTTTAAATGCCTGCTGCAAATTCAATCTTATTTCTACTCAACCCAGTCTGCAATAAAAATATTGGTATCCCTGGTGCCGCCATTATTGCGGTTACTGCAAAAAACAATTTTCTTTCCATCGGGGCTGAACATAGGAAAAGCATCAAAGGATTTTTCAGCAGAGATCTTTTCCAGCCCGCTGCCGTCTTCATTTACCAAAAACAAATTGAAAGGAAACCCCCGCTTGCTCTGGTGGTTGCTGGCAAAAATTATTTTTTTACTGTCGGGCAAATAAGCCGGCGCCCAATTGGCATTACCCAAAGCCGTAACCTGCTGCACATGGCTTCCATCGGCATTGGCTATAAACACTTCCATATTGGTGGGGGCCACCAAATTTTCTGCCAGCAGCTCCTTGTATTCTTTTATTTCCGCTTCCGTTTTTGGACGGCTTGCCCGCCAGATGATCTTTTTTCCATCAGGACTGAACCAGGCACCGCCATCATAGCCCAGTGCGGTAGTGATTCTTTTTTCTTTGCCACTTTTGAGATCCATGATGTACAGATCAATATCGCCGTCTTTGGTACTGGTATAGATCATCTTTTTACCATCAGGCGAAATAGTGGCCTCCGCATCATACCCTTTACCGTTAGTAAGCTGTTGTACAATATTGCCTTCGAGGTCGGCCAAAAAAATATCAAAACTTTCATACAAAGGCCAAATGTACTTGTTGCCATACTTTTTCCTGTCGGGTACGGGCGGGCAGGTATCGGCCCCCAAATGAGTACTGGCATAAATCACATGCTTGCCGTCTTTTGTAAACGCACCGCAGGTTGACCTTCCTTTGCCTGTACTTACTAATTTTGGTTCAAATTTTTCACCTTCTTTAGTGGGTATCTTCCCTATAAACATCTGGTCGCAGGGAATTCCCTCTTTACTGCTCGTTTTTTGATAAATAAGCCACTGCCCGTCAAAACTGAAATAGGCTTCTGCATTGTCACCCCCAAAAGTGAGCTGTTGCACATTGGCAAAATGCTTTTCAAAAGCATAGTGAACACTGTCTGGTACCACCTGCTTGCCTTCGGCGGTACCTTGTGCTGCAATAGGCGTGGCCGGTAATAAAACAAAGAAAAAATAAAGCGCCTTTTTCATCTGGATATTTTAGATCGTAAAAGTAAAGCACAACAGGAGTACTATTGTCAAAATATTGTCAGCAGTTTAGATGGCAACCGCTTATTTTTGTGTTTTAGCAGCATCTATGACTAAGATCATTCTTTTTGCATTCGCCATTGTATTTATTTCCTGTACAAATAACAACAGCAGCCCCGGCAATACACAGGCCGCCGGTATACCCGAAGCCGAAAAAAAATTGAGGGAAGCCATCAGCACCCATCCTGATTCGCTTTTGCTGAAAGAAAAACTCGTTCAATATTTCAGGGATAATAACAATTACAGTGAAGCCATTGCAGAAACGGACAAGGCCCTGCAAAAAGACAGCCTGAGTGAAAGGCTTTGGTATATGAAGGCCACCCTGCTTTTTGAAAATGAAGATACCACCAAGGCCATTGCTGCCTGGGAAAGGATCATCAGGATAAACCCACACCCCGAGTATATAAAAACGCTGGGCTTTTTATATGCTATCACAAAAGATCCAATGGCCATTGCCATGAGCGACCTGATGATGCGCAACTCGCCACCGGAAGCACTTTTTATAAAAGGACTGTACTATAGTAAGATGGGCGATAAAGAAAATGCCATTGCCTTTTTTAATGAATGCCTTAAGCTTAATTATAAAGACCTGATGGCATATCGTGAAAAAGCGATTGCAGAATATGAAATCGGTAAATATGTGGAAGCGCTGAAAACTTTAGAATTGGCATTAACGGTTAAGCAAACCTATGATGAAGCATACTATTGGGCAGGCCGTTGTTATGAAAAGCTCGGGAAAAACAAAGAAGCGGCGGAAAATTACCAAATGGCTATCCAGTTTGCACAGGGAAACGACTACCCGGAGGCCAAAGATGCCCTGGGGAGAATGGGGATAGTTCAATAGGCAATATTCAATAGGCAATTGGCAATGAGCAAAGAGGCAATTAAGCAAAGTAGCAAGTTCGCAAAAGGCAAGTTTTCAAAGGCAAGGCCGGAGAATAAGAAACTATCCATTATCAACTAATAAATTATCCATTAATCATATGCCGATCATAGCACCATCCCTGCTCTCTGCAAACTTTTTAAACCTGCAAAAAGACTGCGACATGCTGAATGCCAGCGAAGCAGACTGGTATCATCTTGATGTGATGGATGGAAGGTTTGTACCGAATATTTCTTTTGGGCCTATGATCATTGAATTTATGAGAAAGGCTACGGCCAAGGTATGTGACGTGCATTTGATGATTGAAGAACCCGGCAACTATGCAGCCGCTTTTAAAAAAGCCGGCGCTGATATTTTAACCGTTCACTACGAAGCCTGTCCGCACCTGCACCGCAACATACAGCAGATAAAATCATTGGGCATGAAAGCAGGTGTTGCCATTAACCCGCATACCCCTGTTGACCTGCTGAAAGATGTAATAAAAGATATTGACCTGGCACTTGTGATGAGTGTGAACCCGGGTTTTGGCGGCCAGTCTTTTATACCCAACACCCTTAACAAAATCGGAAG
>JALHRP010000127.1 GCA_022841365.1 Chitinophagaceae bacterium
GTTGTTGCCAGTAAAGAAAGACTCAATCCTGCTTCACCATTACCCGAAATTTGTGTGCCGTTGCGGTCTACATTGCCTCTGGCCATGGCGGTTGCTTCGGTACGTAAACCAACCGAAATACGATCCATTACATTATACTTGGGTTCTATATACAGCAACACACCGGCTTTTGCACCTTTGCCTTGGGGACGGGCATAACCCATTCCAAGATCAACTTTAAACGGTTTGTAGTTGTGTTCAATTTCGAATTTATCCTGTGCTGCTAAAGAAAATGTAAACAATAAAGCAAAAATGGTGAGACTGAGTTTGGAGCCGTTTAATGTCATGGTAGTGGGTTGATGGTTTTTGATGTTGGATGATACAACTCAATGAACGTGCCATGCCGCTATTCCTGTTCATTGAAAATCATAAAAAAATCTTAAGTCTAAAACGAATGCCATACGATCATCGTATGGCATTCGTAAAATTTATTTTGATTTGTCACTTACGCTACTGCCTTTTTCACCAAAGCAGCAGCTTCACTCAGTTGAATGGCACTTTGTACTTTTAATCCGCTTTCATCAATCAGTTTTTTTGCTTCAACTGCATTGGTACCCTGCAAACGAACAATAATTGGAACAGGAATATCGCCGATTGTTTTATACGCTTCAATAACACCTGCAGCAACACGATCGCAACGAACAATACCACCAAAGATGTTGATGAGAATTGCTTTTACATTGGGATCTTTTAAGATGATTTTGAAACCGGCTTCAACTGTTTGTGCATTGGCAGTACCACCAACATCGAGGAAGTTGGCCGGCTGTCCGCCACTCAACTGAATCATATCCATTGTTGCCATGGCCAAACCTGCACCATTCACCATACAACCAACGTTACCATCTAACTTAATAAAGTTGAGGTTATGATTGCCTGCTTCTACTTCTGTTGGATCTTCTTCAGTCACATCACGCATGCTGGCAATTTCGGGATGACGCATCAACGCATTATCATCAATGTTCATCTTACAATCTACTGCAATGATCTTGTTATCGGCTGCTTTAAACAATGGATTAATCTCCAGCATACCACAATCCAATCCAACAAAGGCGTTGTACAGATTGGTTACAAATTTTACACAGTTCTTAAATGCTTCACCACTCAACCCAAGATTGAAGGCAATTTTTCTTGCCTGGAAACCTTGTAACGGTCCGGCAGGATTTACCCACTCTTTAAATATTTTTTCGGGAGTATCATGTGCCACATCTTCAATGTTCATTCCGCCTTCGGTGCTGTACATGATCACATTTTGTTTTTTTGTACGATCGAGTAAGATGGAAAGGTAAAATTCTTTACGCTCCGTTGGTCCATCATAATACATATCCTGTGCAACCAAAATTTTATTTACCACTTTACCGACAGGTCCTGTCTGGATGGTCACCAACGTGCCACCTAAAATACCCTTTGCAAACTCCACTACCTGATCAAGGTTCTTGGCAACTTTAACTCCATTCATCCCGGTTTCTTTTACCGCTCCTTTACCACGGCCACCAGCATGGATCTGTGCTTTAACAACGGCAAAGCTGCTGCCACTCTGGTTTTTGATCTGGCGGTACGCTTCTTCTGCTTCGTGTACAGTTCCGCAGGCAAAGCCTTCCTGCACGGGCACATTGTATTTTTTCAGTAATTCCTTGGCCTGGTATTCGTGGAGGTTCATATGCAAAAAATTTCGGCGAAGATAAGGAAGAGTTGCTTGTGTTTAACTGCTGAGTCTCCGGTACAGTCGGTATTAAAAAGTTTGCCAGAAACCTGCCTGTCGGCAGGCAGGGACTCAAATACAGAAAGGGCACAAAGTACACTTTGTATTTCTTAGAGCCTTCGTGTCTTTGTGGCAAAACTCTTTTTTAATGTTTTCCTTTTTCTATCTTTCAACCATGAAATGGCTTTTGCATTGCTGTTTATTTTTTTTACTTTCTTCCTGCAAAACAGGAATACAACTCAGCGCTCCTGTTCAACGCACAAATGCCATAAGCGGCTCTGCATTTTACAAGCAAACAGCAGCCATGAACTGGAAGCAAAGGGATTCTGCAGCAATGCAGGAAATCTTATCGGGGAATCTTCCATCATTTTTAAAAAAGCTGGTCGCTATTCATCTTTCGATTCTTGATACTACAACAGGTAAACCGATCAACGCAACCATTTACGTAACGGCAGATTATATCAGTATTGGAAACGATGCTGATTGGGCAAGGATTCCTTTAACCCCAATGGCAGCGCAGCAAATAGCTGACAGCTTTCATTGTTTTCTTCCTACAAAAAAATTGGTAGATGAAATTTATAAAGCAGCTGCAGTAAAATTAGAACCTGTTCCCATGTATGCATTTCGTGACAGCACGCCTACCATGTACCAACATCACCTGATCATTGAAGGGCAGCGAAAGCAACAAAAGGGTTTGATTGCAGGAATAAAAAAAGATGTGGTGCTGACGGAACAGTTAAACCTTCCGGCCAAACAAAACAAAGTAGCCATCTATGGCTGGCACTTATTAAATGGAAAACCAATTCAACCTGTTTACACCGGTCATGCAAACTGGTATGTAGATTACAGTCATGGCATACGGTTGATCTATGAACAGGTGAAAGTAAATGGAGTTTGGATGCATTATAAAGAGGTATTGAAAGACCCGGTGCTTTATCAACTGCTTACTGATGAATCAACAGCTTTATTTCTCCGGTACTCCTTTTAATACATCTATTTACTGCTCTCTTTTTTTAGTATAATTTATTGTAACAAGTATTTCACAGAAGGCGAACAGTACAGAATTCATTTGACGGGTATTGCCTGACACCAACAATATTCTATAATAAATGACTGATGCGTAATACTGTTACTATCTATTTTGCAAAAAAATAATAACGCTGCTTTTGATTGTTTAAAAAACATGCCTACATTTCAAAATATTATTAACTAAATGAAAAATAAACATCTTTTACTGCTACTTCTTTTTGCTCCTTTACTCACTCATCTTAAATGCAGAAAAGATGACACGCCCCAGGGATATTATTTTCAATGCAAACTGGATGGCAAATTGTATATCCCAGATGGGTTTTGTTCAAATTGTTTACAGGCAACAATTTTATACGATACTATACTAATGCTTGGCGGCAATCGGAATATTGAAATTGTTACAATTGGTATTAATGATAGCAATAAAATTAGGGTAACAAACTATCTATTGAATAATTATATTGGAAGCAGGGGTTCATACAAAAATAGTTTTACAACAGACGACAGGTTTTTTACTGATTCCTTGAGAACTGGTCAGCTAACAATTAAACGATTAGACAAGGTTAAAAAAGAAATTGAAGGTACATTCTATTTTCAGGCTTATAACCCTGTACAAAATAAAACAATTACTGTTACTGAAGGTAAGTTTAAGTTACAATACATAACGTACTAATCAGTTATCCAAAACTTCTACATTATGAATAAACACTGTTTAACAGGCATTTTATTGAATTGAACTGTCGTTTATTTAAGCAGTTTGCTTTTTTAATTAAACTCATACTCCTTTCAATACAATATATTTGCTGCCTTAATTTCTAGTAATCATGAGCGATACGTTAAAGAAAATTCAGGAAACAGTTGCATATATCCGCAGTCATTATTCGCATGAAGTACATGTAGGTGTGGTGTTGGGCAGCGGGCTGGGACATTTTGCAAATGAAATACATATTGATACAGAAATCAGTTATAGCGATCTGCCGCATTTCCCTGTGTCAACAGTTGAAGGTCATAAAGGCAAATTGATGATTGGTAAATTAGGAGACAAGAATGTAGTAGTAATGGCCGGTCGCTTTCATTATTATGAAGGTTATTCCATTGAAGAAGTGGTGTACCCCATCCGTGTAATGAAATATCTCGGCATCAAAAACTTAATCATCAGCAATGCAGCAGGTGGCGTAAATCCATCGTTTAAAGTT
>JALHRP010000128.1 GCA_022841365.1 Chitinophagaceae bacterium
CGGTTTTGACAGGATGCGTGGGGGTGTATGCCAGCATGCAGGCTCATGGGATGAGAGCCTTAAAAGATGGTCCTACAATTATAAGTGGCGAGAATACTTACGCCATGGCTGCTTAATCTGACCTAAGGTTAGATTTGCTTATCCGCTGATAAGATCGGTGGAAGCCATCATTGCCCGGTGCTCTGTTTAGCGGTGCCGGAACCGCAGTGTCGACAGCATAAACTGGGCCTCGTTGTTGTTGCGCAACGATGTCGAGATAACAGTAACTACGAAGTTGTTTAGGCTGTTGCCTGCCTTGCAGCTTTCGACAATCAAAGTCAACTAAGCATGTAGAACGTACACGTTCATCTTCTCTGGACCAGGGTTCGATTCCCTGCAGCTCCACAATAGTCTTTTCCATGTGAATGGGAAAGACTTTTTTGTTTATAGAACAAGTCTATGCTAAGGGTTCCCTGCCTGCGTGACGCAGTCAGGCAGGGATTCCCTGCAGCTCCACAATAGTCTTTTCCATGTGAATGGGAAAGACTTTTTTGTTTTTAGCGAACGAAATCAAAATAAGTTTGTGAATGCTCTGAATGCAGGTTCAATCGTTACATTTTCACCCTCCAGTGTATTAATAACAAAATCTTATTTATGCTAGGCTTTGGGGCGCTAAGGGATATGAATGATACCATAAAGCAGAACCGTGATCTGCTTAAAGCAAAGAAAAAGAAACCTTTCGAAAAGACGGGTTACTCTACGAGGATCAGTGATAATCTGCTTCACAATGATAAAAAACTTTCTGATCCAGAGCGCATCCAGCTCATACAGGCCACCTGGCAATCCAATCGCGAAGAAACCCGCAAAAAAATTTTAGGTCTGATGGTTTCGATAGTCATTGTAGGTGTCCTTATTACAATTTTCATCATGTGGTGGACACAATATTTCGGTTGAGTATTCTTTCCATTCGTTAATGTCTCTGGATCTTAATTGTGTTAGTTATGATTCACTCTTTCGAGCCTTCTTCTTCTTTGGAATCTTCCCGATTCTTACATCCCCTTTTAAAATGAAACGACAGGCTTTGAGTACCAGTTCTTCAAAATCATCTTCTTCGGCCGGAATATTTTGCCAAACTGATTCGGCTGAGCCGAGCAATCGCACGGAGCGCATGCAGGGAAAATCTTTTTTTAAACTTGGATGATGTTCGTGAAGTGCCGCTAGCCATATTCCATTATCATAGGGATGCTCTTTTTGCTCACGTAGAATTAATACCAGTTTTTCACCCACATAAATAGCATAACAACCAAACATGGGTTTCACCCGCGGATGAATGCGATCCAGTTCTTCGAGTACAAATTCAAAGGGAATTTTAGACTTCATAAACGTGAAGGTAGAGTGCTACTTGAATTATATTTAGTTCCCTTCTGCTTTCATCGAGCTTTAATGAATTTATTTTTAAATCGCTCAGGATTGTTTATAGTTATGTTAAGTCCCAATCCTAAACTTTTGATTTGCTGGCCTTCCTATCTTTAAAACAAAAAAGGTTGACATTGCTGTCAACCTTTTTCTGAATGAACATACGTTCATTACTTCTTTTTCTTAGCAGCCTTCTTTGCTTTCTTAGCTACTTTCTTTTTAGCAGCCTTCTTAGCTACTTTTTTCTTTGCTTTTTTTGCCATAGCAATTTTTATTTAAGTTAAATTATGTTTAAAAGTAATTCTAAAGTTTGTGAATAGCAAATTTTGATGTAATTGTTTTCAGTTTGTACTTTTTTGATAGATGATGTCTAGTCAAGAATATCTTTTATACATTTCACAAGCATCATCAATAATAGTATGTCGATGAAAGTATTCATTTCAATAAAGCACTTATCTTTTTTTATATCTTTGATTCGTATGAAAGAAAGAAAGTTAATGGCGATTACGGTTATAGCGTTAACGCTGATGATTGTAAGCTGTGAAAAAAATAAAACAACATTGCCTGATCCTGTTATGCATGTTTGGATCACGTCCACAGATCAATCACAGTTGTTAAGAGAGGGCAGTAGTGTGAATTTTACGAGTGATTCGTCACTAGCCTCAATAATCGAAGTAGATTCAAGTGTCACCTACCAAACCATCGATGGTTTTGGTTTCGCATTAACGGGTGGCAGTGCAATGCTGCTTACTACAAAGCTTACGGCAATCGAGAGAGCTAGGTTGTTAACAGAATTGTTCTCAACCGCTGAAGGCGGAATAGGCATCAGTTACCTGCGCCTGAGCATTGGCGCTTCTGATCTGGACGAACTCGTTTTCACTTACAATGATTTGCCAAAGGGAAAAACAGATCTTTCACTTACTCATTTTAGTCTTGCGTACGACACGCTTTATCTTATACCTGTGTTAAAAGAAATATTGGCCATCAATCCGCAAATCAAAATCATGGGCAGTCCGTGGTCGCCACCGGTGTGGATGAAAACAAATAATCATCCGAAAGGTGGAAGTTTGAAACCTGAGTATTACGAGGTGTACTCGAGTTACTTTGTAAAATATATTCAGGCAATGGCTAAAGCAGGAATAGCCATTGACGCGATTACGATCCAAAATGAACCGGAGAATCCAAACAACACGCCCAGTATGATCATGACAGCTCCTGAACAAAGTCTGTTTATTAAAAAGTATTTAGGTCCTGCTTTCAAAGCAGCCTCTATTAGAACAAAAATTGTTTTGTTTGACCATAATTGTGATCATCCCGAATATCCGATTTCGATACTCGAGGATCCGGAAACCAAATCGTTTGTTGATGGATCTGCCTTTCATCTGTATTTGGGAGAGATTGATGCGCTGGGTAAAGTTCATGACGCACATCCAGACAAGAATATTTATTTCACGGAGCAATGGACATCGGGTAAGGGCGACTTTGGAGGAGACTTACGCTGGCATGTAAAAAATTTGATTGTAGGTGCAACGCGCAACTGGAGTCGTACGGTGCTGGAATGGAATCTGGCTGCCGATGAGAACTTTGATCCTCATACTCCACATGGAGGCTGCGATATTTGCCAGGGGGCTTTAACGATTGGTGATTCTGTAATGCGTAATGTTTCGTATTATATAATCGCTCATGCCACTAAGTTTGTGCCTCCGGGTTCAATTCGAATTTCTTCAACGATTGTTGATAACCTTCACAATGTTGCTTTCCTGACTCCCCAGGGAAACAAGGTTTTGATTGTTGTAAATGATAATGATTTCGAAAAAGCATTTTCAATAAAGCATAATAACAAGTTTTCGACTACTTCACTTTCCGCGGGGGCCGTAGGTACTTTTGTATGGAATTAATCTTGAATATATGAAGAGGATATCGGTACTTATTTTATTGTTGTGTGCTTCAGTAGCAGTGCGTGCACAAGACACTCAATTTATCAATCCTTTTGGAACCAAGCCGCCTGGCTATACGCATGTTGTTGTGGTTAATGGACCCGGTAAGACAATTTACATTTCTGGCCAGGTGCCTGTGAATGCAGCGGGAGAAATCGTGGGAAAGGGAGATTTGAAACAACAGGTAACACAGGTTTATGAAAATCTGAAGCTTGCTTTGAAGGCTGCGGATGCCAACTTCGATGATGTAGTGAAAATGAATACGTATGTGGTCAATTATAAACCTGCCGATGTAGCAATAATTCGGGAAGTAAGAGCTCTGTACTTGTCACGCGAAAACCCACCGGCCAGCACACTTGCCGGGGTTCAGGCATTGTATCATCCAGATATAATGATTGAAATTGAGGCTATTGCTGTGATTAAATAGTTTTTTGAAAAGGCTGTCTTTATTACCTTTGCCGGAATCTGAATAAGGTAAGTTTTATTTGGCTCCGTATTACAATGCCTGCCCGTACTGAACGGTACGTTCAGGCGGGGTTAGTATTTCAGATTCCCCTGCCTGCGTGACGC
>JALHRP010000129.1 GCA_022841365.1 Chitinophagaceae bacterium
GCAATCCTTCTTAGTTAATCGAACATACAATCAAATTATAATATTTATTCAGATTAAAAGCCATTCAGCTAATATTCCTAAGAAATAAATCCCTCCTGTAATTTGATTTGAACAAAACTTCTTCATACAATCCTTTGGATCTTTCCAATCCGTAAAATTTGATTGATACAAAAGATGAGCAGTTCCAACAGCTGTGCATATATAAAATGGATAACTAAGATTATTCAAGTAACCTGCCAAACCCATAAAACTACCTGATGCAATAGAAAATGCGGATAGCCATTTAGGTGTTGCGTCTCCAAATCTTATAGCAGTTGATTTTACATTAACTATTAGATCATCTTTAATATCTTGATGTGCATATATTGTATCATAGATCAATGTCCAAAATATACCTGATATATACATAGGTGCAGCTAAGGTCCAGTTGACTGATCCTTCAACAGCAGCCCATCCCAACAATGCACCCCAATTAAATGCTATTCCCAATACTGCCTGTGGCCAATAAGTGATCCTTTTCATAAGTGGATAGATCGCTACTGGGATCAACGAGGCAGCACCCAAAATTATACTGTAGTTGTTTAACTGAGTCAAGATACATAATCCAGCTGATAATTGAATTGCTAAGAATCCGACTGCTTCTCTCATTCCTATAGCTCTATTTGCAAGCGGTCTGTTTTTTGTCCTTTCAATCTTGCCATCTATATTCCTATCCCACAAATCATTGACCGTGCATCCAGCACCACGCATGATTAATGCACCTGCTCCAAATATGGCAAGTACCTTGGTATCTAACGGAAGGGAATTTGAGTGACATGCCATACCAATCCCCCAAGTGCACGGCCAATAGAGGAGGAAAGAGCCAGTTGGTTTATCGACGCGACTAAGAGCTACGTAGGGAGAGAGTTTTGTACCAAAAGTTTTAGTGAGGTTCATTCAAAATGTCTAATTGAAATAAAATATTATATAAAATTTCTATTCGTTGTTATAGCGCTGTTTGAATACACAATCACCTAAATCTCTTGTGATTTTTCTCAACAATTTTGAAGAGCAGGGATATATCATACTTGGAAAATTCTACATGTTCGGCAGCCGTGCAAATATTTCGAGTCGGTATTCAAAACTTGCTAATTTCACTGCATATTATTCAACAACTTTAAATACTTCTAATTCCACCACCGCAAAACCACCTAATCCTTCCCTCAGTTCGCAATGGACACCAAAAACAGCTCGCATTGGCGCAGTTGCATTCAAACGCGGAATGATGAGCTATTGGGACAAATGGGGTTGCAGACATCCAGTAACAGTCTTGGAGCTGCAACATACTCAGGTGCTATCAAGTAATTCAGATAGCGGATTGGATAAATTGAATTTGGTCAATGTTGAAGTCGGTGTCGGAAGTAAACCGTTGAAAAATTGTAAAAATTTGAAATATTATTCCAGATTGAAGATTTTTCCAAAACAAGCTATTAGAACATTTCGAGTTCCTAGACAATCTGTATTGCCAACAGGCACACCTATTTTGGCTGCTCATTTTGTTCCTGGCCAATGTGTTGATGTCCAAGGGACGAGTATAGGTAAAGGATTCCAAGGTGTGATGAAGAGACATAATTTCTCTGGTATGCCTGCATCTCATGGTGTATCTCTCACACATCGCTCTGGTGGTAGTATCAAGAGTTTGCCAACAGTTGTAAGGAAAGGAACAAAAATGGCAGGTCATATGGGAAATGAAAAAGTTACAGTCAAAGGCCTCAAAGTCCTTAAAATTGATACAAAATACAATTGTTTATTTGTAAAAGGTGCAGTTCCCGGTTGTGATGGCAGTGTAATTCGAATTAAAGATGCACAATTTGATAATTTCTTTAACTTATCAAATCCACCGCCCTTCCCAACATTTGTCAAAGATCCGTCTAATCCACTTCCTCAAGAAATATGTGCTCCTGATACAAAAGAAGATCCATTGATAAAGAGATTTGGAAATGAGAAATAAACAGCAAATTTATTATTTTTCTCGATTTTTCAAAACTTCTTCAATACAAACACAATGACAAATATCACTTGAATGTCTCACAGCATTCTCATAGATCCAATCATCTTGATCTTCATCCCAAACAACTGCAATCTTGTCCAAACAGAAGGGACAAATAGCGTCTTTTGCTGTATCTTCAACTTTGATCTTTTCGGCTGTTACTTTGACCATATTTTCTTCCTCTTCCTTGCTATCTTTTTCAAGCATTTCAGCGTTTATTGCAGAGCCGCTAGGTGTAGATACCCATTGATTGTCAGACATGAACCATTCACGTGAAACAGCTTTTTGTAACCGCTCTTTCAATCGTCGATTTTTACGGTAATGTGTATCCAAATGAAGGGAATAGACTGATTTTCCAATGTCAGTATCAAGAAATCTGATTCCACAGAGTTTACATTGATTTGGATAGTATTCATATAGGGCAAATGCAGGTGATTGGTAGCGTCTGTGAGATTAGATTGTGACGATAAAAATGATGGTTACCTTTGAATTTGTTCATATGTCATATTAACATCTGGATATGTTTTGCGTTTTTGGTTTACAATTGGTTGAACATTGGTAAGCGATTGTTTCGATGCAGAAATATCATTGGAAGGAATGTTAATCGCTCTCAACCTTGGATCTACAGCTATTCTTTTTATTCCCTCAGAGGTTATATTTGAAGAAAAGGTGGATTGTCTTTCTTCCAAAGTTTCAGCTGTATTTGAAGCAACTTGCGAATTTTCTAGTGAGCGCTTCTTAAGAGAAGAGGAAACGGCTGTGGTATGTTGGATTTCTTTCTTTTCTTGCATTTTTATATGTTTCTCAATTTCAATTGCAATTTTTGTAGGAATATATTTATTAGCTTTCCAATTAGCCAATACTTTCATTATAAATGCCCTATCTTTCTCATCTACGGCCGAGAAAGCGTTGGTAAAGATATTGAATATCTTTGGGTAAAATAGCTCTATATATCGCTCACATGTTTTAAAAATACATTCTATTAAATTTATAAATACAACTTTGATTGAAGGATTTGCCTTATTAGTCTGTCACTTTGTTTCATTGTTTACTTTAAAAATTCCTTTTTCAATGACACCAACAATTAATGATCCATTTTCTACATTATCTTCTGCAACAATCGCTAAAGACTTTATTATTGATGGTTTTGTTTGACGTTGAAGCTCAAAAATGGACTCTGTGTACTCTTGGACTATGAGAGCTCTCTCTTCCTCAGATGCCATTCTGTAGCAGGGGGTGTCTAACAAATTTGGACATTGAATTCATGCGATTCTTCCCTCCATTAATACATAACGCATATTGGGAGGTAAACCCTGCAAATGAATTCAAAGAAACAAAAGGTCCGTAATCCAACTGGAACTGTGAGCAAGTACAATCATCTTCATCTCTCAAGTGATGTGGATCCAGATGAAACTCTTCGTAGCGGGTAATTTAGCGTTTGTATTTTACAAGAAATGTTGATGAAATAACGGATCTTCTTTCAGCACTGCAGAATCGATTTGCAGCACGCAATG
>JALHRP010000130.1 GCA_022841365.1 Chitinophagaceae bacterium
TTTATCTACATTAATCTTTGAGATAACAGCTTTGCCTTCAAATTCACTATCCAATGCTTCTAATATTGGATGCAACGCCTGGCAAGGACCGCACCAGTCTGCATAAAAATCTACTAATACTACCTCATTGTTTTTTATGGTGTCCTGGAAATTAGATTCGTTTAATTGTTGTATCATTGTTTTGAAATTTTAAGGATGAATTAATTCAAGTTCAAGTTCTGTTGCAATTGGAAAATCGATTTCAAAACCTGTTAGATTATGTATGTAGTTGCTGATAACTTTATCGCCTACAACAATTACCACATCTATTAAATTTGCTTCGGTGTAACCTGCATCAAAGAAATTGTTTTTAACTACCTGACTTACTTTCCCTTTACTTTCTACAACTGCTTTGGTAAATTTTGCGAGGGCATCAATTTTTGAATCGAATGATGCAGCGCCTTTACGAATTTCCATTACTTGTTCATCGGTAAAGCCATTCATTTTGCCCAACACAGTGTGTGCCGATTGGCAATAACGACAACCATTGACTTGACTTGTAACCAGGTTGATTACTTCTCTTTCCTTTGCCTTTAAGGTTGATTTGCGATTTTGTAATGCTAAATAATCGCCTAGTGCAGTTTCATTTTTTGCATAGTAAGCATATAAGTTTGGCACAAAGCCTAAGCCATTTTTTAAGTTATCAAAAATGGCTTGATTGTTTTCAGATACTTCTCCCCTGGTTGGAACTGTGAATTTTGACATTGTCTTTTTCTTAATTTGACAACGCAAAGATGTGGCAATAACAAAGGCCGTTGTTAGGTAACAATGCCCGAAGAGTAGGTAATTTTTCCCATTTATTTGTTTTCTTTAAAATCAGTTGGCGAAACGCCTTCATTGTTCTTAAAAAAACGACCAAAAGTCTGTAAATCTTCAAAGCCAATTTCGTAGGCGATTTCTTTTACGCTTTTATCGGTATATCGTAAAAGCCTTTTAGCTTCCAACAGTTTTCTATCTTGTATAAATTGAAGTGGTGATTTGGCGGATATTTTTGAAAATAGATTTGAAAGCGTTTTAGGTGATTTATTTAACATAGAGGCATACTCTGCAACCGTATTTTTTTTGCGAAAATTTTGTTCTACTAAAAAATTATATTCTCTAATAATGTCAATTTGATTACCTGCCATTTTGTGGTACTTTTCCTGTACTTTATAAATTCTTGTACACATAATAATAAAACGCTTTAACATAGATTGCAGCATTTCCAACTGTAACTCATCTTTGAATTGTATTTCCATTTCAAACATTTTCCAAATGGTTTGAAAGTTTTCTACTTCTTCATTGGGTATTTTGAATACGGGTAACTGTGATGCTCCAAAAAATAAAATTCCTTTACACCCCACTTCGCTATCATGGTCAATGATGCAATAAAATGCTCTGTTAAACCGAATCATTTTAGCATTGCAGATGCTTGAAATATCTACTTTATGAAACTCCGTTAAACTTATGATTTGGTTTTTATTGAATTGATACTCAATATTGTCAATTTTAATTTTGTTATTATCCTCCACAAACCATATAAAAGTTAAAGGACTCCCGATAGTTTCTTCCTGAACAAAACAATCATTGCTAAGAATATTTTCTAATTGAAAATATTCATTTGTCCGTCCTTTGTAAATCATTGTTTAGTTGTTTAAGCTGGATAAGGTGTTCCTGTGTCGGGTGCAGAAGTGCCATTGTTGGCAACTTTAGTACATCAATCCATTTTAGCATAAAGGTATTTTGTTTTGATTGTGAATTTGAATATTTGAATATCTATGTGAACGTTTGGTTTTTAATAATATCATATCTCGTTAGTCGATAAAATGACAGCTAACTCGATGATTGCCGTATTCTCTTGTATAGTTTTGAATTGATAAACAAGGATTAAATATACAAATAAATAACAGTTAGCCCTACCTCACTTACCATACAATTCACCTTCTTGGTAAAATAATTGCAGAATATACAATTGTGAGTTTGGTAAAATGTGAGCAATGTTTCAGAAAACAAAAAATATAGATACTGCCTTCCAGTATATCCGATTCTTCAGCCTGGCTTTTTTAGCAGCATGTGTACTTATATCAATTTTTATTGCTTACAAAAGCTACCAACTTTCGTCACAATCTCAAAACAAAGTTTTTATACTGGCAAACGGCAAAGCATTAGAAGCTTATGCAGCCGATAGAAAAGACAATATTCCAGTGGAAGCAAGAGATCATGTAAAAATGTTTCACCACTTTTTCTTTACTCTCGATCCCGATGATAAAGTAATTCAGGCAAATATCACCAAGGCCTTATACCTGGCTGACGCTTCAGCAAAACAACAGTATGATAACCTAAAAGAGAATGGCTATTACTCCAATCTCATATCAGGTAACATCAGCCAGGAAATTACCATGGACAGCATCATTATTAATACGGATGTGTATCCTTTTTATTTCAGGTATAAAGGTGAACAGAAAATAATTCGTCCCACGACAATTGTAATCAGGAACCTTATAACAGAAGGGTATTTAAGGAATGTATCCCGGAGTGATAATAATTCACATGGTTTTTTGATTGAGAAGTGGCGGACATTGGAAAACACAGACATCAACATTAAAAACCGGTAATATGTGGTTGTACAGGAGAAAGCAACAAGATAAAGAGACTGGCGATAAAGTAACTGCTTCTGATAGAGTAGCGGAAAAGATTGCAATAGCAGCCATTAAACTGCAACAACTATTTGCCGAAAAGATGAACAGACTTTTTATGAAAACAGATTTTAAAAGGTTAAAAATCATTCTGATAATTTTCTGCATCGGCGCAGGCGGTTACAGTATCTACCTTATTGCAAACAGTGTCATTAGTCCTGATAGAAAGCAAAACAGTTTTGAAGTGCAGCAAATGGATGTACCAAAGCATTTTGATAAAACCAGGGATGAAAATTTAATTCCTGAAGCTTATGTGGATGAAGAAACCTACCACCAAGTAAAACAATTCAGGAATTACATGGACAGTCTGAAACAAAAAAGAAGGAATGAATACGACAGCATCCTGCAGGCCCGGCCGGGTTTGATGGACAGTGTGCAGATGCTGGAGCAAATTTATTTATCACAAAAACAAAAATGAAGTGTATGAGCAGTGTGCAAAGGTCGCAGGCTTTCCTGCGTAAACGAAAAATGATGCTGGTGTTGCCCTTACTGGTAATACCATTTCTTACAATGGCATTTTGGGCTTTAGGTGGCGGCCAGGCTAAAAATGAAATAGCTACAACAAAGCAAGAGGGTTTAAATCTGAATCTTCCAGATGCAAAAATGAAGGATGATAACCTTACTGATAAACTCAGCTTTTATGATAAGGCAGATAAAGATTCAGCCAAGTTGGAAGAATGGATGCGGACAGATCCGTATTACAAAC
>JALHRP010000131.1 GCA_022841365.1 Chitinophagaceae bacterium
GGCAGTAATTAGGAACGGGCAGCGCTTACCAGGCCTGTGTGCTGGCAGAAATGAATGCGCAGGTGTATACCATTGAACGGCAAAAAAAATTATTCGACTTTAATAAAACTGCATTTCCTTTTTTAAAAAAATACCTGCAGATCAAATTCTTTTTTGGCGATGGGTTTGAAGGATTGCCCACCTATGCGCCATTTAATAAAGTAATTATTACTGCAGCCGCTCCTTTTGTGCCTCCAAAACTGATTGCTCAAATGAAAACCGGCGGCAAGATGGTGATTCCTGTTGACGAAGGTGATGCACAGCGCATGAAACGTTTAACCAAACAGGCTGATGGTTCTTATACAGAAGAGTTGTTTGATTCGTTTTCATTTGTACCCATGCTGGGTGGTAAACAAAACGGCAAATAAGTTGATATCACACCGTTTAATTTTATTGATTTAGTTGGTTACATAATATCAAATAGCTTTTGTCAACTGGTTTTTCCCGATTTAATTTTTATTGAAGATTGAAAAAACTTAAATGTTCCTTTGCTCAAAGGATTAAATGTGTGATTATATGTATATTTAAAAAATTGGCCTGTTATCAGATGATACGTTTATTATCGGGTTATGTTTAATTTTTTTTACAGAATGATCTTACCATCTTCTACATGTAGAAAAAGATGTTTTACAATTTATGGTAAGTTTCTCAGTTGAACATTCGGTTTGCCATAATTTTGCATCATAAAAATCAATTTCAAATAAATTCATATGGAAAATAGTTCATCTCCGACAACTACAGTAAACACAGGCAATGGCGTAGCAAAGTGCCCTTTTTCGGGCGGGGCATTAAAACAGGCAGCAGGCAGGGGCCCAAGGAATCAAGACTGGTGGCCCAATCAGCTAAAATTAAATATTCTCCGACAGCATTCTTCTTTATCCAATCCTATGGGAGAGGAATTTAATTACGCAAAAGAATTTAATTCACTTGATCTGGCAGCGGTAAAGAAAGATATTTTTAATCTCATGACCACTTCGCAAGACTGGTGGCCTGCAGATTATGGTCATTACGGACCGTTCTTTATCCGCATGGCATGGCATAGTGCAGGTACATACCGTATTGCCGATGGCCGTGGTGGTGCTGGTGCAGGCACACAGCGTTTTGCACCTTTGAACAGCTGGCCCGATAATGCTAATCTTGATAAGGCACGTTTATTACTTTGGCCTGTAAAACAGAAATACGGTAAAAAACTTTCATGGGCTGATCTTATGATTCTTGCAGGTAACTGTGCACTTGAATCCATGGGTTTTAAAACGTTTGGATTCGGTGGAGGTCGTGAAGATGTGTGGGAGCCACAGGAAGATATTTACTGGGGACCTGAAACTGAGTGGCTCGGTGATAAACGCTATACCGGCGATCGTGAATTAGAGAATCCTTTGGGTGCCGTTCAAATGGGTTTGATTTATGTAAATCCTGAAGGGCCCAATGGAAAACCTGATCCGCTTGCTGCAGCACGTGATATTCGTGAAACCTTTGGCCGCATGGCAATGAACGATGAAGAAACAGTGGCACTTATTGCAGGTGGACATACATTTGGTAAAACGCATGGTGCTGCAGATCCCGGAAAATATGTAGGCAGAGAGCCGGCTGCAGCAAGTATTGAAGAACAGAGCCAGGGTTGGAAAAATACATTCGGTACAGGTGCCGGTGCAGATACCATTACAAGCGGACTTGAAGGTGCATGGACAACTACACCAACAAAGTGGAGCAATAACTATTTTGAAAACCTCTTTGGTTATGAATGGGAATTAACCAAAAGCCCGGCAGGTGCACATCAATGGAAACCTGTGAATAATGGAGGCGAAGGTTTAGTACCAGATGCACATGATGCAACTAAACGTCATGCACCGTTTATGCTCACAACAGATATATCGTTGAGAGCAGATCCTGCATATGAAAAAATCTCCAGACATTTTCTTGCCAACCCCGATGCATTTGCCGATGCGTTTGCACGTGCATGGTTTAAACTCACCCATCGTGACATGGGACCACGTTCACGCTATCTCGGTTCTGAAGTGCCGGCAGAAGAACTCATTTGGCAGGATCCTGTTCCGGCTGTTACATTTGAAGTAATCAATGAACAGGATATTGCTCAGTTAAAGTCCGTCATTCTTTCTTCCGGACTTTCTGTATCTGAACTGGTATCAACTGCATGGGCATCAGCATCCACATTCCGTGGTTCAGATAAAAGAGGAGGTGCCAATGGTGCACGTATCCGTTTAGCCCCGCAAAAATATTGGGAGGTAAATAATCCATCACAATTAAGTAAAGTATTGGATGTACTGGAACGTATTCAAAAAGAATTCAACAGCAACCAATCAGGAAACAAAAAAGTATCACTTGCTGATCTCATTGTTTTAGGTGGATGTACAGGTGTTGAACAGGCTGCAAAAAATGCAGGTGTTTCGATAACTGTACCGTTTACACCCGGACGTAATGATGCTTCGCAGGAACAGACAGATGTAGAATCATTTGCGGTGCTTGAGCCTGCGGCTGATGGTTTCCGTAACTACATCAAATCTCATCATACCGCTTCACCGGAAGAGTTGTTGATTGATAAAGCGCAACTCTTAACATTAACTGCTCCTGAAATGACAGTTCTAACAGGAGGTATGCGTGTACTCAATACAAATCATGGTCAATCGAAACATGGTGTATTTACAAATCGCCCGGAAGCACTCACCAACGATTTCTTTGTAAACCTGATTGATTTTGGTACAACATGGAAAGCAGCATCAAAAGATGTATTTGAAGGGCGAGACCGTAAAACAGGTGAACTGAAATGGACAGCAACACGTGTTGATCTCATCTTTGGATCCAACTCAGAGCTGCGTGCAATTGCAGAAGTATATGCCTGTGCAGATGCAAACGAAAAATTTGTGCATGATTTTGCAGCTGCGTGGAATAAAGTAATGAACCTTGATCGTTTCGATTTGAAATAATAATCCTGTTCAACTGATAAAAGAGGTAATCCGTTTCTGGATTACCTCTTTTTTTATTGATCATACTTTCACCAGATAAAAAAGGGGAGGGAATAAATGCTGATTACAATTACAGGGCGAGGTGTTTAATGTCTTTAACTTCCAGTATTTGTTTTTTGTAACCCTTTGATCTGAATGTCACCTACACGAACTCTAGGGCCTTCTGAAGAATGTATATTCACTTCAACTGATCTATTATTTTCTGAAAATTGTAATATGTTTTGCTCTTTAATTGTAAATTTAAATTCAAGAAATCCATCAGACAAATAATTTTGTTTTAGCTTCTGAATTCCATCTTCT
>JALHRP010000132.1 GCA_022841365.1 Chitinophagaceae bacterium
AGCAAAAAACCCACAGTCAAGAAAAAAATAATTATTCTCCTTTTCATTATAACCGGTTTAACAAGCCTTATTTCCTGCAGCAATAAAACAGGAACAGATGAAACAGCAAACGATGATAAAAAGATCAACGAAGAAGCAAAAGAAGATGAACATGAGAATCCGAATACAGCCACACTTACACAGGAGCAGATCAGGAGTATTGGTATTGAAACAGGTGTTATAGAACAAAAGCAGTTAAGTGCATCCGTAAAAGTAAACGGTGTTTTAAAAGTACCCAATCAAAATAAAGCAAGTATCAACTCTGTTTACGGAGGCGTCATTAAATCATTATTGGTGCAACCCGGTCAATATGTTTCAAAAGGGCAAACCATTGCAACCATTGCAAATCCTGAATTTATACAGATTCAAACAAACTATCTTACAATCAATTCCCGGATTGTATTAGCCGAGCAGGAATACAACCGTCAAAAAGAATTAAATGAAGGAAATGCAGGTGCGTTAAAAAATTTACAGGCCGCAGAAACAGAATTAAGAACTTTACGAAGCAGCCGTTCATCATTGCAGCAGCAAATTCAATTGATGGGAATAAATCCGGCTTCACTTACAAATGGGAAGCTGGTTTCGGTTCTTGCTGTGCGTAGCCCCATTAACGGAGTAATCAGTAATGTACTTGTGAAAATGGGCAGCTATGTAGATTTGAGTACTGTTGTAGCAGAAATTGTTGATAACAGTCAGCTGCATCTTGATTTGTTTGTATACGAAAAGGATTTACCGAAACTGAAAAATAATCAAACGATACATTTTACAGTGACCAACAATCCTGTGAAAGAATATGATGCACAGATTTATTCATTGGGCTCATCATTTGAAGGAGAAAGCAAAGCTGTAACTGTACATGCAAAAGTGAAAGGAGAAAAAACCGGACTGATAGATGGCATGAGTGTAACAGCCGTTATCAGTTTAGAAACCTCTGTTGTACCCGCTGTACCAACTGATGCCATTGTAACGATAGATGGAAAAGATTATATTTTTGTGCTGAGTGATCAACAGAAAAACGAAGGGAAAGACAGTACAGCTCATACCTCTGTTCAAACAAAATCGGAGACCATTCATGAAACAGTATTTGAACGCATACCTGTAGTAAAAGGTACCAGTGATATTGGCTATACAGAGATTACTTTGTTGAAAGAAATTCCAACGAATGCAAAAATTGTAACGAAGGGTGCGTTTTTTGTTTCAGCAAAAATGACCAATACGGAAGGGCATCATGACTAAAAAGTATAAAACTGAAATGATTGCTTATTTTCAGCAACGGATATAAATTCAACAATGTACAGTATCATTATCGGCAGTTTTTTAATCAGCATTTTGCATGCAATTATTCCCAATCACTGGTTACCTGTGCTGGCCATTGGTAAGAAAGAAGGCTGGAGCCTGGGCGAAACCAGCCGCATTACTTTTCTTGCAGGTATTGCACATGTCATCAGCACAGTGCTTATTGGCTTATTGCTGGGGCTTATTGGAAAAGAGCTGACAAACAATATTGAAGCATTTACACGAATCATTGCTCCTTCTGTTTTAATTCTGATTGGGCTCTATTTTGTGCGGCAACATTATACCCATCATCACTTTCATTTACAGAAACAACAGTTGAAGAAGAAAACAAAAAAATCCATCATTGTTTCGCTGGTGATTGCCATGTTCCTCTCTCCCTGTATGGAAATTGAAGCTTATTTTCTGCTGGCTGGCGCTAAAGGATGGTACATGCTGGCAGCTATTGCAGCCATGTATTCCATTATCACCATTACAGGAATGCTGCTGTGGATCAGGATTGTTTACAAAGGCATGTTGAAATTAAACTGGCATCAATGGGAACACAATGCCGGTATTATAACCGGACTCATTTTAATTGCAACAGGAATTGTATCCTTCTTCATTGCATAAACAAACTGCATTTAAAAATAAGTAGCAAAGCCAAACTGAATACCGCCGAGTTTTGCAGGTGGATTGCCGAGCAAATCTGTTTTGAGCTGATAGCGATAGTTTAACCTCAATACTGTTTGTGCTGTTGGCCGCCAGCTAACAGCAGGAACAAATGCAAAAAGATGATCAGCGATTGTTCCGCCGGTAGATTTAAAATGGCCATTGTTCCAATCTACATATTCTACACGCAGTGCTGCATTGAGTACTGCTTTTTCAAAACCAAACATCCGCTTTTTTATAAGAGGCTGTACAAGATCAATAAAACCACCCTGCTGTTTATGTCCAAACTGTTCGGTGTAAGTAGAAGGCACATCTACATTAATCCAGGCCCACTCTGCATTTACAGCCGTATTTGTTTTTGGGATCGTTGTATTAAAATCAACAGCAACAACATGCAGCTTTCTCTTTTTATCCAGCATCAATCCATCATCTTGAAACTTATTATATACCCCACCCATATAACTCAAACCTACTTCGCCAATCTTACGGTTACGAACAGCTGCCTTTGCTGTTACCAGTGGAGATCCGTTAAAACTTTCTTCAAACCGATCCTTGTTTAGTTTAGTGGCTGGTAAAAATGTTTTATTTTCTGTGTTGGCAATAATCTGATCATCAAACCCATTGGTTAAATAAACTTCATACGCATAGGCCCATTCTTTGGTAAACTTTTTTCCAAAAATGCCGAACCCCACATTACTCCATGTAGCAGGCAATAACTGTGTGGCTGAAACGGGTCTGTCAACAAACTCCCACTTTGGACCATCATGATTTTGATTAAATGCACCAATGGGATTCATCACTACCCCACCTCTGAAGTTGAGTAAAGGACTCATTTCAATATCAATGGATGCAAATTCAATATTGATTTCTTTGGTGCCATCTTCAAATTCAATTTCACTTAAAAATTTTATTCGTTTAGATATAGCAGAAGATACAAACAGGGTTAAGCGACGCATCTGAAACTGATGCCCTTCTGTAATACCATCTTCACCGAGGTACTGATAATTTGCTTCGGCATAACCACCCAATGCAACAGGAAGTTTTCCTATTTGTAAAAACGGGCGGTTGTATACAGCATCCAGATTCATTTGCATGCCCGATGAATCTTTGGGGACTCTTCGCAACAACGAAGGATCAATCTGTGCATAGCTGCTCATTACAAACAACAGCATTGCTGTGCTATGTAGAATATACTTTCTCATACTTTTCGCAAATCAATAAATAATTCAGTCTCGTTTACATATACCGGAAATGTGCGGAAGATCGGAAGAGCGT
>JALHRP010000133.1 GCA_022841365.1 Chitinophagaceae bacterium
TTTTTAAAATGCCAGTTTGTATATTTTTCATATCCTGTTACCTTTGTGCCCTCAATTACGGAAAAGCTGTTTAAAGCGGCAAATTCGCTAGTCGGGAGGGAAGGTTTCGTAGCTCAGTTGGTAGAGCAATACACTTTTAATGTATGGGTCCTGGGTTCGAGTCCCAGCGGAGCCACTAGTAGTTTAAAAAGGTCTTAAAGGGCCTTTTTTTATGTTTATCCATTTCTGATAGACCTCTTTGGCCTGAAGAGAAACACTCTCTTAAATTATTCTCCCTATAAACGTCTACCTAAGCACACGAATGGCACCCACGGTCGGGCAGCGTTCGCTGAGCTTGCCAATTTATTAAGATGAATATTTTATTGTCTAAGAAACTTCATTATGCGAGATGGGAGAAGTACTGAAAATAAATTGGTCATCGGTTTCGATTAGCTTAGCTCTCGAAAGTCTTTGCTAAACCTTGTCAAGGTGCAAAAGATGTAAGTCTTTGAGTTTCTTATGTAAAGTAAACTACTCGTAATGTCTCACCTTTGTGTATGAGAATTAAAATTTTAGATTCTCTTAAGACATTCAGGTTGATATAGAAATACTGTATTCGACTTGTATATAAAAAGCACCTAAGGCACCACCTTATGGTGCTTTTTCATTTTACCTGATTTTATTTATTGATAGGCTTTTGGTTTTTAATGCCTTGAGCCATTTTCACAGCCTCATAGGCATTCACCAAGCCACCGGAAGCGCTAAGCTGGTTAAAATTCGTGCGGCCGCCACCGGGCTTTTGAACCGTTAGGTTATCGAACTTTCGCGAAGATTTCATTAAAATATCTTTTACCTGCTCGGCACTTAGCTCAGGAAAGTAGGACATTAATAAGGCAGCAACACCTGCTGTGGAGGGGCTTGCCATACTCGTGCCGCTTTGGTTTTTGTATTTACTTTCCGGAACGGTTGAATAAATGTCTACACCGGGGGCAAATAGGGAGACGCCTTTTTTTCCATAATTGGAAAAACTTCCTACAAAATCTTCATCACCACCCCAGGCGGAAGCGCCTACTTCTATCCAATTTTTCGCCTCTTTTCCATCTGCATAGGTGCGGGAGGGATAATTTTTTTCTACGTCAATATCTTCACCATCATTACCCGCTGCGTGGATTAGCAGCACTCCTTTTTGCTCGGCATAACGCACCGCCTTATCAACAACTTCCTTTTGTGGAGAAAATGATTTCCCAAAACTCATATTGATTATTTGAGCACCATTGTCAACTGCATAAAAAATTGCATTGGCAATATCTTTATCACGCTCATCACCATTGGGCACGGCACGCACCACCATAATTTTTACATTGTCTGCAATCCCTTTGATTCCCAAATCATTTTTGCGATCGGCTGCTATAATGCCAGATACATGCGTTCCGTGCTCGGGATCCGGACCTTTAACATCATTATTGCCATAGCCTTTTTCATTCAGATTATTAACATCATCACCTACAATCTGGCGCGAATCAAATGACTCATTGTATCCATATTTTACAATTACCTCGTAATAATCAACCCCTTCCTTTAATTCAGCTACATATTCCTCAAGGTTTCCATCATCGCCAATGTTTTTGAACATATTTAGAAGAAATCCCTTGGCAAACAGGAGGCTCGGATCCTTCGTCTCAAAGTTTTTCAAATCTTCGGCCTTAATGGTGTCGACCTGAAGTAATGATTTCAGTGTGTCGATACTCTGCGAAATGTTGTTGTAAATATTTGAATACAACTTGTACTGTTGCTCATTCTTGGCTTTTAACTTTTCATACTTGTCCTTTATTTCCTGGTAGCTTTCATATTCAGCTTTCTGCTTTTTACCCACTTTATTGGATTCCACATTTTCATATTTCTTTTTAAGGCGAATGTATTCCCGGGTAAGTTCGTACGTATCAGCATCTACGTTCCCGTTTTTGCCTCCAATAAAATTCCATCCAAACACATCATCGATGTATCCATTCTTATCATCGTCAATACCATTGTCAGGAATCTCATCTTCGTTCTTCCAGATTACGCTTTTCAAATCTTCATGATCGATGTCCACACCTGAATCGATTACGGCAACAATCACCGTGCGAGAGGGCTGGTCTTTCAGAGTTTGGTAAGCCCGTTCCGCACTTACGCCCTGCAGACTGTCTTGTTCCGGATCGCGCAAAAACCAGTCATTGGGTATGGATCGGCCTGTGGAGGATTGAGAAAAGGCCGAAACGGCCGTAACCACAAAAAATATTACACTTAATAACTGCTTCATCATAAGTTTTATTTCCATGAAAATTGTGCCAAGATAGCTCTTAACGTGTTTTAACACATTTCACCGCTCTTTTTTATTACAACGCGAGGGTATTTATGCCCTAATTGACCTTGAAGATTGGCGAAAAGTCAAAAGAAATTACTTCTGTGGGGATACTAAGAACTTGAACGAGATTGGGCATGGATGTTTGGTGACATTTGATTTCTAAACACAACCACTATGATACAGTTTTGTCTGATAGCCGTTTTAGCGTTTTTTGCCGTTTTTTTCTATATGGTAATGAAGTTACATCAGAATAGCAGCTTAGGTCTCCACGGCTGGAATGCGAAAAGAGCTTCGTTAGTCTGATAACACACTGTCTTTTAAAGTCGGAATATTTATAATGAGGGCCTGCCCACCGAAGGCATTTCCGAGAATATTTTTAAAAACAAAAAGTTATTCTATTGAAAGGATGACTTTCGTGCTTGGTGCCGAAGGCGGGCCTGCCACCGAAAGGTTTACCAGAATTTCTTTAAAATAAAACAAAAAGTCATCCCTACTAATAAGAATGACTTTCTATGTGCCGACTATGTGCCGAAGGCGGGACTCGAACCCGCACACCTGTTAAGGCTCACGCCCCTGAAACGTGCGTGTCTACCAATTTCACCACTTCGGCAATTCTCATTGTGCCCACGACTGTACCTGTCTGCCGACAGGCTAACCAGTTTAAACAAAAAACATTGTGCCCAGGACTGGACTCGAACCAGCACACCCTTTCGGGCGCTACCACCTCAAGGTAGTGCGTCTGCCAATTTCGCCACCTGGGCATTAACACCAGAATTATTAGTTCGGGTGAGGCATTACCGGCAACACCGGTAGGGGCGCAAAAGTATAAAGGAATTAAAACTTTACCAATGCATTAACTTGTAGAGGGAGTCTTTTTTCGGGGCAACTTATGTTGCAGGTATTGCACTAGTCGAACATACTCAGTGTGT
>JALHRP010000134.1 GCA_022841365.1 Chitinophagaceae bacterium
CATAGCAACATAATAAGGCACAATAGAATATGTACCAGAACCGAATATAGGCAATGTCCCTAGTATAAATTGAAATTGAGATTGTAATAAATCAACAGACGATCCAATGAATGTATTAAATTCAAATAATCTAACAACGCCTATTATATTTTCAGGAATTGTTATATATCCATTAGTTATATCTGTTTGATCTATTTGATGACGATAATAACTTCTATCTTGTCCGCTATGATGCCATTGATGAAATTTATCAATAGCCAAATCAACAATATCATCTATTTGTTCTTCTGATACTTCAACATTTAAAAAAGGGCCATGGCCTAATCTACGTAAGCAAAAGTCTTTAAATTGTTGTCTGGTAATAGGTTTAGCCATATATTAAAGCCTTATTAAGTTGTTTCAGATTTATCTACATTATCAAAAATACCATCCATAATTTCATCTATTTTTTGAAATGCACGTCTGGTTTTTTCTTGTCTTTCTTTTAAATGATTATATCCACCATTAACTCTTTTTGTAACTTTTTTAGCAACATCATTGACAGTACCGCCTTGATTAATGATATTATTTACATTATTTTTATACCACCATGCAGTAGATGCATATGCAGCTAATTCTAAATCAGTCTCTAATAGTGTAGGCTGATTAACTAAATCAACACCTAGTTCTTCTGCCATTGCAGTATAATTTGCTCTACCAGTTACTTGAATATAACCTCTACCTCTGAATCTTTTACCATCGCCGGCTTGAGTATTGCCTAAATCTCTTCTACCTTCATAAGCAGAACCATCAGCATATTCTTTAACTGTTCTAAAATGATCAGATTCATGGCAACATTGAGATATAAAATGTGCAACTTGTTCGGGAGTTCTGATTTCATAATCCCACATTGCTTGTGGAAAATGATCAACAACTCCTTGTGCAATATTTTGCTTCATGGGAGCGCCTGTTATATGCCTTAACAATTCTAAAGTTATCATAACTGATTATTCCATCCTATTGTTATATCATAATCATGAACTTCTTGGGCAGTTGTTAAATCATCTACTTCTAATTCTTTAATATCTGATGCTATACGTATATCTTTAATTGCTGCCCATGCTAATAATGCTTGATTATTTATAGCTTGTATTGGAGCGCGCCAATTATTAGGATCAGGACCATATTGTATTGTCATTTCCATACCAAGAGCCAATGTATTAATTTGCTTGTATTGTGGCATAATATTATAAATTAATTGTTGGGCATATTCTTTGATTTGCTGTTTTTTGGCATTTTTCATTGCAGTGATTTCATATGAATTTTTTTCTCTTAATTCATATGTTTCAATAATTTCAGTATCATTTATTTCTATTTGAACAGGTAAAGGCGATCTTACATGTGTAATTGGATTAAATTCTTCATTGACAGAAACAACTTTGCGAACTAATGGCAGACCATTATAATGTTTAATATGTGAAGGATTTGGTTCTTCTCCATAATATTCATAACTAACTATATTATTTTCTTTATCTAAAATTGCATATTTCATTTATAATACTCTTATAGTCCAATTGTTTGAATATGATACTCTATCGTTATAAAAATCATCACCACCGGGGAAACCATATTTTTTTCCTGTATATGGATCAGTATTTGCTATTTCTGGAAAAATTATTAAATATACAAATCCCCCAGCCCCCGACCCCGACGCAGTTTGATTGCCGATTACATCTAAAGTTCCCCCGCCTCCACCTCCGCCAAAATTTCCACCATTTAAACTTGCGCTTCCTGGTGCTGTACCGTATGAGCCACTATTTAGACCAAATTTTCTAACATATCTAAAATTATTATTAGCAATATTATCACCTCCGACACCCCCGCCGCCATACTCAGACTGGTACATACCTCTGCTCGCAACAATCGCCTCCGCGCCGCCACCTGTAATTCCTGATATGGCAGTTGGTGCGATTAATCCTCCTACAACATTATTATCGCCAAACCCACCATTTGCCCTACCTCCCGTAGTATTGCCAAATCCGCCCGCACCGCCCCCCGTGCCGGGATATAGAGTACTTGCACTGATCACCGCATTTCCGCCATTCCCACCCCGTCCAAACCCATAATCGGTATGCCCACCGGGAACTACAAATGACGATCCGCCTTGGCCACCGGCGACATTGCTAGAGATGTTATAAATACCCCCGGCACCACCGGGAGCCGAGAACCCAGCAAAAGTTGATGCAGTACCCGAAAAAGACGCTCCTACATCCGGCGCGCCTACAACAGTGTAATCAGTGCCGCCTGTTAATCTAAAATCATTAAAATAAAGAGCACCGGCTCCACCGCCGCCCGCAGTTCCGCCCCCGCCCCCGGCTCCTACCATATAACCACAACACATAACATTAGATGAAAAAATAGGAGCTTTTATTGTTACTGTTTTTTTAGCAATAAAATATACTAATGGAAATTTATAATTATTATAAAAACCGTTTAAAGTATTAAATTTTAACATTACGCATCATTTCCTGCATTAGTTGTATAGTATACCATTATGCCAATAAGATCAGCATTAGCTGACATTGTATCATTTGTATTTGCAACGTCTCTGAAAACTTTAAACCAAACCATATCTTGTTCAGCGGGAGTTCCACCAATTGTTATAGCCGATGATTCGGCTGAAGCATGTAATTTATTATTTGATTGGAATGTATCAGAAACATGTTGTGCTGTACCAAATGCAACGTTAATATTATCTGTATCGGATACAGCAACAGCTTCTACGCCAAATGTTACGCCGGGTGTTGATGTTGTATTTGCTGTCCAAAAATATTTAAATGTAATTGTTCCTTCATCCCATGATTTGGGCATAGCTATAGAAAATTGAGCATTTTTACGAGTTGATGCGTCAAACCGTAAAACACCAAAAGCATTATTTGTTGTGCCCATTTCATAAACAATGTCTTGGGCACCATTAGCTATTGGTGAAATCATAGATGACGCAGGAATATAGATTGATTGTTTACCAGTACCGCCACCAACAGCAACACCATTAAGAGCGAATGCGGTAGAATTTACAGTAGCATTTACCGTTGAATTGCCGATAGATATTAATGATCCGGTTAAGCTTACATTGCCGCTATATATACCAATGGAATTAACAGTAGCATTTACCGTTGAATTGCCGATAGATATTAATGATCTGGTTAAGCTTACATTGCCGCTATATATACCTGTAGAATTTACAGTAGCATTAA
>JALHRP010000135.1 GCA_022841365.1 Chitinophagaceae bacterium
TCAGGCATGATGAATGAAAGCCTGAAAAACATTGACCAGTTATTTTTGGTGATTAATGCATTTACTACCCAAATGAATGATGCAAAAAGATTGGAAATTATCAATACGGTTGCAGATAACCTGGAGCAGCAGTATGTTGATTTGAAAGATTTCAATAATCAGAATAAGATGTTGAGTATTCAACGGGCTTCTGAGCGGGGCGAAATTGAATATGTGAAAAGGCTATATGGGTTTTAGAAGTGATTTTTACTACGCAGTTTATATTGCAAGCATATACCGTTCCTGTTCATATTAAAAGTGATATGTCAAAGTTGGAGTTAATGTTATTGCTTCAAAACTGGCAGTTGATATTGTATAATAAACCCTGCTTTTAATACCAAAATCAAATTTAGTATCAATTTTTTTGGAAAAATGCACCCCAAAAAATGCACCTCCTTCTTCCAGTTTATAATGTTTGAAATCCCTTTCTTCAAATAATACTCCTGCTGGTGATACATCTACTTCTTGTTGATTCATTCTCAAATAATAAATGCCGCCATGAAGCTTAAAAGATTTTGTTTTTTTGGAAATAGCAGTTTCATAAAATAATTGGTAGAAATGGTTTGTATGACTAATGTTAAAATAAAGTATAGTTGTATTAAAGCCATTATCATAACTTATTTCTCGTTTATTCACTGATTTGGCATATGCCAAATTAATACTTGAATTTGTAGTAAGATTGTATTTTACCTCTATACCTCCAATAGTTCCAATAAAATCCTTTTTATAAAATAGTTTTGCAGGTGGTGGTATTGTTTCATTATAGCTCCGAACAAAAAAGTTTCCATTTAAACCATAATGAACTTCTAGCGAAATACGTTTTTTAGTTTGAGCTTGTAAAATGGAAATTTGAATTACCAGCAGACCAAATAGTATTAAGCGTTTCATGTGAATATAATTAAAACAGTCGGCATAATATACCGACTGTTTTATGAAAAAATAAAGTTAAAAAGTATTGTAAGGCCAAGTCCAACCTACATTTGCTCCTGATTTATTCCAATAATGTACATCATATGCTGGCCACCCATGTGTATAAGGAAGTGGCAGGAATGTAGCATCCGGACTAAAATCTTGTCCTTGGTTCTGAAACGACCCGTTAAAGTAAGAATTACGAGATATTTTTAGTTGTCTAATTATATCATCTTGAGATGTTACTGAAATAGTAAATCCGATAGATGCTTGAACTGGAATACCAAGCGAGTCTAATGTAGTACCTATCGTACCATTGAACGTCCTCGTATTTGTATTGTCTTCCTCATAAATACCTAAAAATTGCTCCAAGTCATTTGGCACCCAATCATCATCCCAAACGGTAAATGTCCTAACCCAATTCTTTTGTCTTATATTTTTTCTACTAAAATCAACTGAAGCAATATCTTGAAAACTGGTAACGTGTCCGTTCACAGGTTGTAAGTATCCTGTCATGTGGCAATACTTAATTTCAGAGCCTCCGCCGTTTCCAGTGAAACTAATTAGGCGGTCATACTGTTCTTTGCAGACGGCCTCGCCAATAAAAACTCTACTAACGCCAGGCGGTGGTGGCGGAGGCGGTGGTGGCCCATTTGGTTCGGTCTCTATTTCTATACCATTTACACCTATAATATGTGTTGGATTTGCAAAAGCATAGTCGTCATTAACAAGTACCTGAACATAGTACTGAAAAACACCGTTAACATCATAATAAGGTAAATCTCCCCAGCCTTCATCGGCATCAGCGGTTGCTGTAGCAATACTTGTTATAGGTTGGTAAGAGCCTCCATCAGGCGGCAGAAATTCATCAGAGTAGGGGAAGTAAACTGAAACTTGTTGGCCGTCCTCTGTCTCAACCCTGGTTGCCGTATTAGGGGTTGTTGCAATTGATTCGTTTAACCCATTAAGAAATTGTTTAAACGATGGGTCATTTTTTTTGTTTACCTCCACCCAAAAATTGTCCGCAAATTTTGTCAGACTAACATTCCACCTTTGGGTAAGCGATTTAAATTTTTCTACTTTGTTTAGCCAACTTGTTGAGGAGTAAATCAAGTCTTTAAGCAATACTGATTCGTCCGTAAAAGCCTTTGAAAAAACTGCCGCATTTACAACTTTTAAATTTGATTTATCCTTGTATAGTTCCTTAAATACATCGGTTACCTTACCAAGATTCTCAACTAAAAGTTTTTCTTCTGTGGTTGTGGGTGTTTTGAACACTTTCGAGGGGTCAACTGTTTTTTGTTTTTGTTCCTGTTGTTCAGAGAATTCCTTTTTACAACTTCCTGCAACAATTAATATAAATGCAGCAAGCAAAGTTAGTTTTGTGTTTTGCATATTCTTAATAAATTTTTCAATTTGAAATATTGTCCTACATGTTTTACAGATATCGAAACCCTAATGGTGGGTCTTTATCCTTAAGGGTAACAAATTTTAATCTTATCATAATTGATGTCGCAATTACAGCAAATAATGTTAGACTAACAATACCACTAAGTGGTAATAGTGGAAACACTTAGTCTGTCAGGGTTGCTTACAACTCGCCGCTTTTTGTACTTCCTCGTGCAAATTTAATTTGATTATAAGTATTAATCTGCACACATGAGGCATTCTGCAATTTCGGAGTATAAACAGGTAGCGCTACGGCCATTACCCCAATAAACAGTTAGCTGGAAAGCTTTTTGAGGTATTTTTTCTTTTATTGATAAAAATAGTATTGAGAATATGAAAACATTATTTCTGCTAATATCATTATATATAGTTCCCCTATTATCCAATGCTCAAACCACAGATGAATGGCTCAATCAAAGTTCTACACAAAAGAAATATCTACTTCAACAAATTGCAGCTTTACAAGTTTATCTCGGCTATGCCAAAAAAGGCTACAACATTGTAACTGGTGGGATTAATACGATTCGTAACATAAAAGACGGGGACCTTAATCTACACAGGGATTTCTTTAACCGGCTCCAAAATGTAAATCCTGCCATCCGCCGATATACTAAAGTGGCGGATATAATTGCTTACCAGGTAAAAATCATCAAACAAACAAAGCTTGTTCTTCAGCAAATCAGGGAAACAAAACAATTTACTGAAGTTGAACTTGATTATTGCAAACAGGTATTTGATACCCTTTTGGATGAATGTATAAAAACAGTGGAAGAATTAATACTGGTTACAACATCAGG
>JALHRP010000136.1 GCA_022841365.1 Chitinophagaceae bacterium
AACGGTCCCAGGTTTTGCTACCTTCACCACATGGTGTTTTGCGGGTAGTAATACGGAGAACTTTGGTTGGGATACGGACTGGACCTTTAACTTTCAATTCCTTATCCTTAGCACGACTAATCAAATCACGGCAGACTACATGGTTAAGGGTGGTTCAATGAATTGCCATTAATGGCTCAATGCTTACCTTGTTCCAAACTCTTAACATTTCTGGAAGAAAGAGTAATTCTAATGTCAAAGACTTTGCTTTCAACTGTTTCTTCAAGTCCTGGCTTAGCAGCAGCTTTGGTGTAGGACATGGCAAATTTTTTTGCAGGGGGTTAACTGACCGTTGTACATGAGTGAAATGTCCTTTGCGATTAGTTTATTAGATGAAATAATTTGGTTTAACAGCCTAATGCCCAAAAGATTCTGTTTCATTGAGATGTATAATGTCGCTGATCTTTTTATGAAGAATAGCATCAAATTTTCTTTTTCGTGCAGCATATATACCCATTCTTCGAATTTCTTTTGGCTTTATGTACTGTTTTGTGTCTCTATATTTTTGATATATGTTTTCTTCAACCATCATATTCCGAAAGTTCTTCATCACATTCACCCCAGAGTCACTGGTAGCAAATCTTCGGGCAGCATATTTCACATCAACATTTTGCTTAATTTGTTCACCAGTTGAATTAATAGAAGGAACTGCTTTGGTTTCAGTCTTAAAAGTGAATTGCTTTGACGTTGGAAGTGTCCTCGCAGCAGAATATGATCTGTTAATGAACGCTGACATGGGTATGACTGACACAGCAACAGTGGGAAGAGCTCGCCGCGCACCAGCAAGAGAAATCGGCAATCTGATACCGCCAGAAGATTCCCCTTTTCTCTTTGGTTTTTGTGCAGATAAGAACCAACGCTTTAGAAGGACTATGGAAGACGCACATCATTTGGAGTATGAGTTAGGCGGGGTGAAAGGATGTGGCTATGCGGCGATATTTGATGGACATGCTGGGAAATCAGCTGCTGCTTATTGCGATGCTGAACTACATTTGGTAATAATGATTATTCTAATTGAGAATCTTTTAAATTCAATGACAGAAAATGATGCCGATGCACCCGTAACCCACTTGTTAGCAGAAGCGTTTGAGAAAACTGATGCAAAAATGGCTGCAACTGAACAAATATTTTCTGGTTGTACAGCAGTAGTTGCAGTTATTAATCAATGTAAAGAAACTGGAGTTTACAAATTATCTGTGGCTAACGTAGGAGATGCTCGAGCAGTGCTCAGGTAATCATCATGCAGATGTGTAATTAATTTAGCTCGAATGGAAATGCAATTAGATTAACAATAGATCATAAAGCGTCAGATCCATCAGAGGCTGCAAGGATATATGAACAAGGCGGTATAATTATGCATGGAAGGGTTAATGCCGTCTTAGCAGTTACAAGAGCCTTGGGTGATCACCGAATGAAAGATGTCATATCAGGAAAGCCACATACTTCTGAAACAATACTAACTGATGAAAATGAAATAGTAGTGTTGGCATGTGACGGTGTTTGGGATGTAATGACAGATCAGGAAGTCATAGAAACTGTGAGAGCCATTGAAGATCCACAAACTGCTTCAGAAGTCCTTGTAGATCGAGCTATAGAAAAGGGAAGTGAAGATAACATTTCAGCGATAGTCATTAGAATAAAGAATGTAAAATAATCCATTATTTGACATTAGAAAATACTTGAATACATATCAATAAACTACATCAAATGACTTATTGCTTTATTATGAATTTTCTTGGGGTTCTGGATTTTGTTGCTGTTCCATTCGAGCACGAGCCTTTGCAAATAATTCTTCCTGCTGCTTTTCCAGTTCTTCTTGGGTCAATCCACTGTTTTCCAATTTTGAATTTCTTTTTTCTTTAGTTCCTTTAACTGATTCTTTATGTTCATTTAATGCTCCTTCAACATTGGTGATAAAGCTCTCAAATCCTAAAGCTTGCAATGCAGACATTATATGTTCAGGTGAAATTGTCTTACGAGAATCTTTTTCACATATTTCATTAGCTTCAGAAGACACCAAATGAATAAATTCCACACAGCATTCTATAAGCAGGTCTCTACTTTCCTTTGAGCAAGTGACGCCAGGAGGCATCATTTCTTGGATGAGTTTAGTTACAGTAGCTTGTTAAAAACTATATAAATAATGTATTTACCTCTGGGAAGAGATAAGATATCGTCTGAGGCATCATTGAAAGCTTCCAAGTCGTCGTCCATCAAGGCTGTACTGTTATTTGGGTTGATCGGCTTTTATACCAGAGCGGCTGGCAGACATGGGTGAATTATGCCAGGGGATAAATTTTTGCATAATGCAATGATTTTACTTGTTTAAGGTATGGTATTTTGAAATTAATGCGAAAATTGGAACAAAATTTGAAGGTTTAAAAATGATTTGTTATAACCAGGGTCATGTTGCGTTCCTTCCAAATCCGTGCACTGTCTTCTAAAGTAAATAACCATTCATCTCTCACACAATAATTAGAAAACTCTTATTTTAGCGGCCGCTCGTACTCCTGTAGGTTCATTTCGAGGTGCTTTATCGTCATTATCTGCAACCTCGCTTGGCTCCATTGCAATTAAAGGAGCTTTAGTCCAAGCGGGGATTCATAGTGGTGAAGTAGAAGAGGTAATAATGGGAAATGTATGTAGTGCGAATTTAGGACAAGCACCAACTAGACAAGCTGTTTTGGAAGCTGGACTGCTAGAATCCACAATATGTACCACTGTCAACAAAGTCTGTGCGTCTGGATTAAAAGCTGTGATGTATGGTTGTCAGTCGATTACTCTTGGACACAGCAAATTAGTAGTTGCTGGTGGAATGGAAAGTATGTCTAATGTTCCATTTTATTTGGATAAAATGAGATCTGGTAACCCATATGGTCATGGAAGTGTTATTGACGGTATTCTGAAGGATGGCTTATGGGACCCAAAGTACCAAATACATATGGGAAGTTGCGCCGAAGAAACGGCCATAAAATACAATATATCTCGTCAAGAACAGGACAGCCATGCAATTGATTCATATAGGCGTGCTGCAGCAGCTGTGCAAAACGGACAATTTGCGAATGAAATCGTACCAGTCGTTATTA
>JALHRP010000137.1 GCA_022841365.1 Chitinophagaceae bacterium
GCAAATGCCTGATTATAGTCCGTAATCTTTACGGTAACATCATCATTGCCTTTTGTATAACGTATATTGGCATTCGAATAAGAGACACCGGGCATATTCATACTTTCGCCTTTAGGTGCTTCGGCTGTATATCCGCTTATGGCACTTGGCAAGTATTCTTGTAATTTCTTATAGTGCATGGCAAGGGTATCGCCCCTTTGCCTACGCTCCTCCATTCTTTTTTGAGCCACATCATTCGATTCGCTTACTTTCTCTGCCGCTTCACCTGCATTTTGTACTGCCTTCATGGCATTGCTCAACTCCTCCACTTTTTCATTTGCACCACAACCTATACAAACCATAATTACCATAATAACCATTGAATGATTGAAGAATGAAATCATAAGGGTACACCTTGTAAAATGTAGAAAAATATTATATGTCCGTAGAACGTTTGGCTGAAAACTGCCATTCGTTATTGTTACTACGTTTGAATCATTTGTATTGATTAAAGTAGCTTTTACTTCATCGTGATGTACATAATCAATTAGGGAGATAACACGATTACCCATACCTAATTCAGTAGAACTGTTTAGAACAAGTGCATGTATCAATTGACAAAAATACGATTCGTCACATACTAAAAAAGCATCAATACCTAAAACTTTACGAACTTCGTATTCGATGCACTACATTACCATACTATTCAATGATTCTGAATACATTAAAGATAGAGAATTTACGTAACCATAAATATACGGAAGTTACATTTTGTAAAGGACTTAATATACTTTTTGGGCAAAACGGAAGCGGCAAAACCACCGTGCTCGAAGCAATAAGTATCAGTTCGCTTTCGCGTAGTTTTTTACCAACATCCGATTCCTTGCTTATTTGTAATGGTGCGGAGCAGTATAATATTCATGCTAAAGCTCATACCGAACTCGGAGTGCCGTACCATGTTACGATTGTTTATGCTGCCGGTGGGCGTAAACATATTTCTTCATCAATAGGCGAATCGCTCTCACCAAAGGATATCATAGGGGAATTACCCGTTGTTATTCTCTCCCCCGATTTTAAGGCGATTACCTTCGGTGCACCGGAGGATAGGAGGCGTTTTTTGGATGCCTTGCTTTCACAATGCAATAAACGTTATGTAGATGAAGCATTGAACCTTAAACGTATCTTAAAGCAAAGAAACGATATGTTGAGCGCTGCAAAAAAAACAGGGTATTGCGATACTGTCATGTTGGATTTGTGGACGGATTCGCTTATTAAGACCGCAACTGAAATCACAATAAGAAGATTGAGATTTATTAAGGAGTTTACACCCTATTTTATAAAGGCATATCAAAAAGTATCAAGTGCAAAGGAAAATGTAGGCTTACAATATGCGGCTAAATCTATAGCGGAATTTATCAAGATAGATGAGTCGGATAAACAAAGCATTCTCAATGCCTTTAATGCAGTATCGAAAAAATTAAGACAAGAAGAATTAAGAAGGGGTACAACATTATTCGGACCCCAAAAGGATGATCTGTATATTGAAATTAATAATGGTGCTGCCCGTGACTTTGCCTCACAAGGGCAACACAAATCATTGCTCATTGCCTTAAAATATGCGGAGTATGAATATTTGTATGAACAGAAAAGCGAAATCCCCATTTTACTCTATGATGATATCTTTAGTGAATTGGATGAGGAAAGAACAAAAAATGTTTTGCATACCGTTGTGGAAACGGGAGCGCAAACATTTATTACGGCAACAGAAGCGGATAAAATTGTATCCGCATTACCTGCGGCAACCGAATTGAAACTTTTTCGTGTTGAGAACGGTCTTATCAAAGAAATATAAAATACCGTTTTGCTTTTAGCCGTACAGTTCCTTTTTGAGTTATTTTATGAAGCGCACCATGTTTATAATTATCGCTATTATAGTATTCGGTTTTCTGATAATAGCGTATGATATGGTAGAACATTATTTGCCGTATTCCGCCATCAGACCGTACAGAATAACAAGGCAAGAGGCATATATGCGTTTTTCCTCACCTGCCGACAAAGGATATAAGGTCAATTCTTTTAAAACTCATATTAATGATTCCGTTTTCTTGCAATGTGAATGTATAAGCGATACAAATAGAATTGCAAAGGGTACGGTACTTTTGGTGCATGGTATTTCGAGTTGTAAGGAACATATGTACGGTATTGCGGATTGGCTTTTGCCCGAATACGATATAATTGCATTTGACATGCGTGCTCATGGTGAAAGCGGTGGACTTAATTGTACGTACGGTGCTTATGAAAAATACGATATACAATCTGTATTAAATACCGTAATTGATTCAGGATATGTTCGTACACCCAAGTTCGCAATTATGGGCTTTTCGCTTGGTGCGGCTGTTGCCATGCAAGCTATGGCGATTGAAGAACGTTTTGATTGCGGAATATTTGAAGGCGGTTTCGCAAATTTCCGAGAGACATACCATGATTACGGTGCAAAAAAACTATTTGTACGATTACCGTTTTTATTTAACCATGTACTGGAAAGAACGGAAAAATTAGCACAATTTTCGGCTGATACGGTTGTGCCCGAACATGCAGTACGAAGTATTAAAAAACCTGTGTTATTTATTCATGGCGGTATGGATACGCATATTCCATTAAAATATGCTCAAAGGAATTATACGGCTTGTGCTTCGGAAGATAAACAACTGAAAATATTTAATGATGCGTCGCATCATGATATGGCGGATAAGGGAGGGGAAATATATAAGGGGCGTTCTAAAAATTGATAATTTTGAAAAAGAAAACCAAGTATAATTGTGTTAACGTTGATATTCTTTAAAAAAGAAACAGGTATAGTATACATACACATACTTGCGTATTCAA
>JALHRP010000138.1 GCA_022841365.1 Chitinophagaceae bacterium
TGTTCTTTGATTTCCTTCCATTCCTGCCTGATGCGGATCCAGAGCCAGATGAAGATCTACCAACTCTTGAAGTAGTTCTTGTTTTCATGCTTCTAATTGTAGTAGAAACTCCAGTTAGTGTAGTTTTTCCATGTTTTGTCTTCGTACTAAGTGCAGCAGTAGTTGTTGTACCCTTTGATTTACGATCACCGCTAGATTTGCTCCCTTTGCCGTTCTTATCAGACTTTGATCCAGAATTGGAGGAAGATCTGCCCTGGCCTGCCTTCAAAGTTGTTGTCGTCTTTTTGCTGCTGACTGTAGTGGAGGCAGCTGATGTTTTCTTTTCTTTGATTGTGGTTGTAGTTGTTGATGATGACTTGGTGGTCTTTTTATCAGTCGTTGACGTGGATTTCTTCTGTTCAGTCGTAGTGGTCTTCTTATTACTTTCAACAACAGAAGTCTTCTGTTTATCAGTTGTTGTAGTGGTTTTCTTTTCCGAAGATTTTTGTTCTGACTTGTTAGTGGAAAGTGTGGTTATAGTGTTTGATTTTGTAGTCTTCTTCTCATCTTCGTCTTTCTTGGTTGTAACTGACGTATTTATGGAAGATTGTTTGGAACTCATAATACTCTGAGATGTCACACTTTGCCCGTTAGCTGTTGAAGAATTCCCGTTGGCCAACGCTAATTTGTCGCAGCACAACAGTATGATCGATGATATCACAAAGGAAGCACTCAATTTCATTTTCTTCTACTTTGTGTTAGTGGTATATTATCGCTCTTTGAGTAGTGCTAGAGTTTCTGAGACAGAATTTTCATGACTGTTTTAAAGCATGGCAAGCAACAGAATCAGCCAATCAGATGCGAGACCATAGTTTTACATCAGGTCACTTCAGCTTTACGGGGAAACTGTGAATTTGGTGTATTAAGATAAATAACAAAATATTTGGGAATATATAACGTTTATTTCTCATGATTTTGGCTATTTACAATGAATTTCATGTATACTATTAATGTTGCTGACCTGCAGCAAGAGCTTGTATATAATCACCAACGTCAATACCTTGCATTAGAGCTTCATCCAGTCTGTAAGCTTTTCCATTTACAATAATTGTTTGCTTGCTCAATTCATCCATGTAGCCAACAAATACTGGTGAAGTTGGCGTTGTGGAATTAGAGGATGACACTGCATCTCCGTTAGGCTGAGGGGCTGGTGGTGTTGGTAATGAGGAATCTAATGATGTTGTTGCAGTTACAGTGATTGCATTATTTACTGCTGTAGCCACTGATGCTGTTGCTGTAGAATTGGCAGATGTATTGGGTGATGATGGCAAGATGCTCTGTGGTGTAATCGTTGTTGTGTAGTTGGCATATGGATTGATAACGATTGTTGTCGGTCCGCCTAACAAAACAGCTGGAGGTGATACAGTGACATTCTGTGTTGAAGCTGTTGCATTATTTTGTACTGGAGCTGTGGTTGCGGAGACCGAGTTGATAGTACTTGCAGCTGCACTCATAATTGATGCTTGTGGAACGACTGGTAGATTGTTGGCCGTAACGGTCACTGTAGCCATTGCATGAGCACTTGAAGTCAAATTTGCAACACAATCACCAATTGCAACAGAAGTCACTGCAGCTTGTATGTTGGTTGTTGTTGTTTGGCCAACAACTGGACTAGCGGGAGCAGCGTTTACAGTAACCGTACTGTTTGCTACTGCAGCTGCTGGTGTATTAGTAATGGTCACAACTTGAGCAGACGGTAAACTTGCCAATGACATTGCACTTGTAGTTGGTGGTATAATTGAGCTGGAGTTGGCTGCTGGATTTACCGTGATTGTGGTTGGGCTCAATAGGGCAGCTACTGCTGAGGCAGCAGCAGCACTTGCGGTAACAGTGACTGTTGGACATACTGCTGGAGCAACAGCCAATGAAGTAGCAATTGATGCTGAAGCAGAAACTACTGATGATGCTACAATTGGAGCTGACACTGCAGTTAACGTGGTATTAGCTGCGACGCTTGGTGCAGAGTTGCTGAGGGTTGTAAATGAGCCAACGATTTGAGCTGATGCTGCAGATGTCAAGACAATAGATGTTAAAGCAAATATCTTCATTTCAAGTGAGAATCTCAAAGAATATTGTTATTGTTTCACTTGATGAAAACGGTTTTATAAACTCGAACGTTTCAAACCTGCTGTCGTTTGATTGGTCCATGCATGAAATGAAGCCAAACCGTTTGGAGGGAGATCTATTGGTGGATATTGCTCCTAGTTATTTCGATTATTATGTAATTAAATATTTATTTATATTCTTAGCAGCATTTAGTAAGGATATACATAGGTCGAAGTTACATATTCTTCGTAGATCTGGGCAGTTGGTATAATTGGTGGAGTTGTTGTCCACGTGGTTACTATTGTACTAGGAGTTATGACCGCCGTAGTCACTGTAGGTGTTATAGCTGTATTAAATACTGCTGGTGTTATAACTGACGTGGTGAATGCTGATATTGTCATTGTAATCTCAGCTGGCTGATTGTTGTATATGGTTCTGATCAAAGTTTGAGTCATTTCACCGCTTAGACCTAAAGTTGAAGTAGCAATAGCAATAATCTGTGTCGATCCAACAAAATCTTGTGTTTTAATTATTTGAGTTGCACCAGCAATTTCTTGTGTCTTGGTTATCTTGATTATTGCTTCTTCATCTGTTGTGTATGTTCTTGTTGCCAAGATTGGAATAGCTGTACTTTCAACAATCTTTCTAATGACAACAACAGATGATGCTTGAGTTGCAATCGTTGTTGTTGGCACCACTACAATTACTGGAACAGCTGGCTGTGGAATTTCTTCATA
>JALHRP010000139.1 GCA_022841365.1 Chitinophagaceae bacterium
TTATGGATTTAAAGAATTGCAAGAACATGGTCCAGAACGAATTGATTTTGCCTTCGAAGTAGGGATGACGCAAATGGTCATGTCATCTCCGGGTTTACCCGATCGTGCTACGCTGAGTGATTGGAAGAAAAGAATAGATGAAATGAATGTGCTGGGCGAACAATTTAAAAAGCAAGGCATGCAACTCGTGTATCATAATCACAACTTCGAATTTGAAAAACTGGAAGGCGAACTCATTTATGATATGTTACTAGACCAATTGGATCCAGAAATAATCAAAATGCAATTTCAGGTATGGGTGATTATCGCTGGCTACAAAGCTGCCGACTATTTCAAAAAATATCCAGGTCGGTTCATTTCAGCGCACCTATCCGATTGGTCAGGCACTGGCGAAACCCAGGTGCCCGTAGGTCAGGGCAAAGTTGACTGGAAAGAATTTTTTGATGCCGCTAAAAAGGGTGGCCTCAAAAACTTCTATGTTGAAATGGACATGCCTACGCTGGAACCAAGTGGCCGTTATTTGAAAACCATTTAATTCACGATTCTAGAAGTCTTCATAAAAACTTTTGGGCTTTTTGCATGAAATACTTTCCGATCATTCTTCTTTTGTCGTTTTCCGGTATTGCCCAGGACAAGAGTTTACCATACTATGAAATTCCTCCCTACCCGGAAACATTTACAGCGGGCACAGTGGCCGCCAGGATGGTAGATGGTTTAGGATTTCGATTTTACTGGGCCACCGAAGGTTTGAGAAAAGAAGATCTTGATTATAAACCTGGTACAGATGCAAGAACATGTCAGCAAACTATTGAACACATTTATGGGATGTCGCTGATCATCTTAAACAGCACAACCTATACTATGAACGTTACACAGTCACCACCGACTCTATCGTTTGAAGACATGCTCAAACAAACGCTACTGAATCTCAAATCAGCCAGCGCCAAACTGCGCACGTTCTCAGATGAAGAAATGAACAATAAGAGGATGATTTTCCAACGGGGCACGGGGACAAAAGAGTATCCCTTCTGGAATCAGATCAACGGGCCCATTGCCGATTGTCTATGGCATGTGGGTCAAGTGGTTTCCTTTCGCAGGGCATCCGGAAATCCGTTTACGGATAAAGTAAGTCTAATGACCGGTGAGGTCCTAAAATAAAGACAAAAGACATTGGGCATAAGAAAGAATAAAAGCTAAACCCTGATTGACGTTAATCAGTATACACATCCGGCATTCTCTGCTGCCTGATAATAAGACTTATAATTTTTTGCTTCTGAATCTTTGCATCCAATAAGTTTGAGTAGTTCTACTTTTCTGAATTCAATAGGATGGCTCTCACTTTGCAGGGCAATGTATCCGGAGGTGAGCGGGGATCCATCAATCTTTACAGTAGGATCGTAGTTATTAACAACATCTCCACCTATCCGTGGTTTGGTGTACTCCATCACGACTACTCCTTCGATAAGATGTTGAATCAAAGAATCGCCCAACACTAAAAACTCAGCGGTTACCCATTGGTCGCCAGCATAGGTTTTTGATTTGGAATTAATGCAATGAGGAGTAAAAAGTGTATCGGCCATAAAGACGTGCGTTCCCGGAGTACAGAGATTGGAAGTTGGTCGCTCACCGGTACCGAGTCCTCCTAAAAACTGTGCTTCAACACTGATTGGAAAATCCTGATTACGCCACATACTTTCTGGCGACTGCGCATGTAGCATTACACCACTGTTGCGTGTGGCCCAACCTTCACCCCCGGCCACCTGGTCACCTACAAATCGATATTCGATACGCAGCCGGTAATGTGAAAACTTTTGCTTATAGAAGATATGACCAAACTGATTTCTGAATGAATCATACTGATCATAACGCACTATGAGTTTACCACTATCTATGCGAAAGGTGTTGCCAACATTATCGTTTAACTCATATCCGGAAATTTTAATTGCCCAGTCATTCAAATCCTGGCCATTGAAAAGCTGTTGCCACTCCTGCACATCAGGTGATTTTAGTTGACAACCCAACAGGCCAATCAAGAGGAGTGATTTGATAATAGAAGCTTTCATAATGACTTCAAGTTAACAAATTCGCTGTATTCGCTTCAAAGATCCGCCCCTGTTACTAACCGCTTTATAACAGTATCGTGTCAAATCCGTTAACCTAATGAACCTATTTCAGGAATTTCTCCTTTCATTACCATGGACAAGACTTTTTCACATCAACTTTACCTCACACATCAGGAATGCCCAACCTGTCCGGCTCCCGCAGAGGTAAAACAATTCTTTGTTGACTTACTGGGCGCGTTATTCGCAGACTTCACCCAACTCTCGCACCTATCGGAAGTTCAATTTGAAGAATTATTGAATTCCCTTCAGCGCGAACTTGAACGGATACTTCTTCACAACCCAACCCGTGGAATTGGCAACGCTTCGCAAACTGCCAGCAAGTTTTTTAATGATCTGCCAACGCTATTTGAGACTCTGCACCAGGATGTTGGTGCGATGTATGAAGGAGATCCGGCTGCGAAAAGCAAAAGTGAAGTTATTCGAACCTATCCTGGATTTTATGCCATCGCTGCCTATCGCATGGCAAACAAACTACATCAACTGGGAGTGCAAGGTATCCCGCGAATTATTACTGAACATGCACACAGCATAACCGGCATTGATATTCACCCCGCAGCCAGCATTGGAAATTATTTTTGTATAGATCATGGAACAGGTATTGTGATTGGTGAAACCACTGTGATTGGCAACCATGTTAAACTATATCAAGGGGTAACCCTGGGCGCTTTAAGTGTAAACAAAGAGG
>JALHRP010000140.1 GCA_022841365.1 Chitinophagaceae bacterium
TCCATAAATATCTGCTAACGAGCAGGTATTTGCGAAGGCTGGGGAATAGACTTTCGTCCGCCCGGCTACCTGAAGCTAAATTTATAAATAAAAGTTGATGATTTGCACATAGCTAAATAGTTATTCGTCTGCCCGATATGAAGCCAAATTGAAAAAAACAAAAGTTGAAACACAGCTTCCGTCCGCCCAGCTTTTGCAAATACCAATGTTAGCAGCATACCTTGTCTATCTGTCGCACAAAAGTCTTACAGGAAATTTTTTATAGCCAAATATTTTTTGCTCCTTGTCATAGTCTTCAAAAATATTTTCGAACCTTTCAAAACTACTTGCTGCTCCATGAGACCCTGATTTTTTAAAGCTGTCTTTTATCCTTAGTGTCCCCACTTTTTCAAATTTATTTTTGAAGTTTACAAACCATTCATGCAGCACCGCTTGTTGAACAAGTCCAAAAAAGAATTCACCAATGTATGGAAAGAGTGGCCAAAGTGTCTCAACTCCTGGTTGCATTTCAATTATTGTTTCTCTGTCATAACCTGCACCAATTGTAATTCCTGAAATGTCATAATTATATAAGTCTTCAACAGTAGGTTTAATTTTACTTTTATATGTCGTAAGTGTAAGCATATAACTACACTCGCCACGATACTGGTCAATGGATGTACAAATGACTGCTCTGTAAAAATTATCTTTTAATTTAAAAGTTAAAAGGTCGTCAACTTGAAAATGGAAATTGGTGATTTTTCTATATTTTTTTCTTGCTCTTATTTTTGTGTTGGGTTGACTGATTTTTTTCAAAAGCTTGTCAAGCTCTTTTTGTCGAGCCTTTCCTTCTTTTGCGTCTGCCTGTTCTGTCCAAACTTTTACACCTGCACCAACTTTAATTACTGATTGTACTTCTTGCAAAATATCCTGTGTCAACTCGCCAATTTCCCAAAATGCAAGAGCATAAGATGTCACAAATATTTCATGATAAAAATCTTCTTCCATTCCGTACTCTGACTTTACAAATGGAATTTCATTTTTAATGGTTGCGATGTCAACATTGCTGTCGTACAAATCCATAATTCCCCAATATGTGTCATGAGCTAAGTCTCCGTCAATAATTTTTACTCCGTCTGTTGCCATAGTAGGATGTGTCTGTAAGGTTGCTGCTAACGAACAGAGCTTTGCGGTCGGCGGGGCAATTGTTTTACGTCGCCCCTGGCGACGGCTGCTGCACGTTGCAGTTAAAGATAAAATTTTATTGCACAGCAAAATAGCAAACAATCAGCAGGAACAAAAGCCCAACAGAAATAAAATTGTTGACCGACGCTTTGCGTCGCCCCCCGCTGCCGCAAAACTTTTTGTTACAGGCAGCTTTATTGGAAAGAGCAGTGGTTTGAACAATAGTACACTTCGTCTGCTGAAGAGTGTTATGCGTCGGCGGAGAGATGAGCCAATGTAAACTGTCCACCAACAACAAACGATGAATAACAAACTGTACACTACAGCACAGCCATGAATAACAGTTGAAGCAGTGTGTCGAACCACAAGCACTACGAAACAAGTTGCTGATGAAAGAATTGCAGCTCACCAGTCGGCCCATGAAACAGACAACGGCCGGTAACAAAACAGGAGATGAGCAACATTCAACTGCTGAAAATTTAATTGTCGGAACAAAAAGCTGAGCAGGGCGGTGATGAAAAGTTGATAGTGAAAGATTGCCTGTAACGGTTACAGCTTTGCGTTCGGCAGGGCATTTGAAAAATGTCCTGCCCGGAACTGCTGCTGATTAAAGTTACAAAAGTTGAGAACATATTCTACTGTTCATCCGTGTTGGGTCAAGCCCGATATGCAGTTGATAGTAGTGCAAAAGCTGGGGCTTGACCCCGTCAGCCCTGCTGACGCAAAACTGCATGTTGGCTGTAGTTTTTTACTCAGTGTGGTCTGGTTTAACTCTTAAAAAACTTTCAAGTTGATTCCTTACCCAACTAGGGTTGATGCCTAAATCTGTCATGATTTCAACAATATTTTCCCTGGGCATATCTTGGTCTAGGTATTCTTTTATTTTTTGGCGTGCCAGGCTTGGTGGAATAACACGGTCGCTATCTCTATCAATATTAGATTTGGATTCTTTTTCTCGGTGCATCTCCATATTCCTTAATCGTTTGTCAAGAAGACGAACAGTTGAAAGAACATCAAGCATTATGTCGTTATCCCTTCTTACTTCTTTTATTTCTGTATCTGATGTTGTAGCTATTATTTGTTTGAATTCCTCTTCAAATTGTGGAAAGTATGTATCAAATACTTTAGAAAGAGTTGATTCTTTTAAAGCGTTCTCTTTCAAACTTAAGTTAATTGTCCGGACCAGTTCCCATATACTCTCTCTTGTTGGAAAAGTATGATTGAATTGAGCTAAAGGATTTTCTAAATCCGTTGGAACTAGGTCAATTAAAAAAGTGCATACTCTATTTGAGCTAAGCCCCTTTGCCAGTGCACCAGACTCAAATAAAATCCATGCCTTAGACTTATTTTCTTTTGTCAAACAAACTATTCCGATACTAGTGTTTGCCAGTTGGTCTGAAATTTCAGAAAACCACAATGCTCCTCTGTCAATGTCTTTAGATGACATCCATGGATTTACAGCTTGAATAACGCATTGAATCCAATCGTCCAATAGTTCTGCTACTTTTCTACTTCTGTCACCTGACCAACTTATAAAAACTTTCATATGGTTTATAGTTTATGGTTGATAAAATTACAGCCAACGTTTTGCGGCTTTGCGTAGTGGCGGATTTCGGA
>JALHRP010000141.1 GCA_022841365.1 Chitinophagaceae bacterium
AGTGGGCTTTTCTTTTTCAATCTCATAAGAAGAGCGGGTTTCCTTGCTGTATAAATAACTGGCGGCTCTTTTAAAAATTTCCTGCGGGTAGCTTTCTTTCAGCGTTTCTATTTTTTCCCTGATGTCCAACTCCATCAATGCAGTTAAACCTTTTGTTTTTCGTATTACGGGACAGAATAATTCATTACCCAAAAGATTGTTGTTGATCTTCCATTTCGGGTTTTTCTTTACTGAACCTGTTATGCACCTGTCTTCGTCCAGGAGGTCGGTATAATTGCCGGTAATTGGCCGGGGTAATTCGAGAGTTTTACTCGTCAGGAATTCATAGAGAAACCCGATTTTCCGGGCATACTTTCCGGAAGGTGATTGCAGAATGAAATCTTTGATTTCATCAGATGGTATTCTTTCAAAAACCGATTTCAAAAAATCAAGGCTCAGGTCATCGTATTTGAGGCCAAATTCAAGGTGAAACAAAGGACTGTCCTCAGTTGGGGCGTATTTGGGGCCGTACACTTGTTCTACATTACCCTTAGATGTCAGTTCAATTGATTCGTTATTCCCAATGTATGAACTATGAGTAAGAACCTGCCTTGACAAGTTATAATGCTCCTTGAGCCACTGAAACCCTGCTGCTTTTATTGCCATAGTAGTATGGTAAAATTGTTAAACCGTACTGTAAAATAGTTATATTTTTTAAAAATAACTGTAAAATTAATATTAGATGTGTTTTTGGAGTACTGTAAATTGCCTAAAGGATACGGTAAAAGACCAAAATATGACCCATTTTTACTGTAATTTAAATAATCACGATCTAAGTGTGTTTATTTTAACCGGAAATGTGGAATTCGTAATTAATCCCGATTGCAAAACTTTTCTGCTTTTGCGCAAAACTTTTTCATATCAAACGGAATGAGTTTTGAGATTTAATAAGGAGGAAATCTGCGTCAAAAAAAGGTATTATGATAAGAGCCGGTATTGAAGATAAGAATCGAATTGTTGAGATACTTTCCAACTCTTTTGATGATAACAAAAGCGTTAACTATATCATTCAACAAGATGCAAAAAGAAAACAACGAATCAGGAACCTGATGGCATATTCTTTTGACCTCTGCCATACATTCGGTGATGTTTTTCTGTCTGAGGATAAAAAAGGTTGTGCGTTGATCCTTTTGCCCGACAAAAAGAAAACAACTCTTCATTCTATTTTTCTGGATACTAAACTGGCAGTATCAGCAATTGGCCTTGCCAATATAAAAAAGGCAATGGATCGTGAAGCTGCGATAAACAAAATTCATCCTGATGGGATAATTTATTACCTGTGGTTTATTGGCGTTGATTCAACAGATCAGGGCAACGGAGTTGGAAGTAAATTATTGGAGTCCGTCATTCAGGAAGGGCTTTCTCAAAAAAGAACAATCTGTCTCGAAACATCTACAATAAAGAATCTTCCCTGGTATGAAAAGCATGGATTTGAAACATACCGGGATCTTGATTTTGGATATACGCTATACTGCATGAAAAGAGGTTAAGATAATTGTTGAGCTATGTTATTGCCGGGAACAGAAATGCATTGGGTCACCTTCGGGTTTGTCTGCGTGGAGCTGGTAATATTTTTCTACCTGCTTATTCACCGTTTTGCAAGACCGGATAACAGAACTATAAGTTTAGATATCTCTCTCATAGCGTTACTACTTGTTTATAATATCACTGGTGGATTACTTCCGGACCCGAATTTACCGGGCTCCTTTTTTTTTCAGGAATGTATTGCCTATGCAACAGGCTTTATTACACCTGCATACTTTCCTTATTACGTGTACAAAGCATTTGGCTTAGAAAAAATGGAGTTTCATGCCAAGCGTGGAGTATTATATTTTTTGGTGTTACCCTATTTTTTATTTGTCACAGTATTTGCCATCGGTAATGACCTTAACTATGCTAAAAGTATACTGATCATCCCGGTTGTATATGCTCTCTGGGTGTTGGTTTCGTTACAAAAATCTATTCGTTTCAAATACAGAAACGTACATAACTCCGGAGATGTAAAGGAGGAAACCGGAGTACTGTATTTCAGTTTAACTCCGTGGGTTGGCTTGCCTTTTATTACCTACTTCAACCTTAGCCAATCTGTAGAAGCAACTGTAACCAATACCGGATTCCTGCTTTTGCTGGCACTTCATATAAAACAGCATGTAGAGCAAGTTAAAACAGAGCATCGACGATTAATCGTTTCAGAAATGCAGCTTTTAACTTGGAATGAGCAACTGCACGAGGAAGTAGATAAAAGGACCAAAGAACTGGAACGCATAAGTACCGAAGAGAGGATTATGCAAAACTGCCACATATATCGTCTTACCGGGAGGGAAAAAGAAATCGTTCTGTTCATTTGCCGGGGCAATTCATACAGGCAAATTGCCGAAGCCCTGTTTATAGCTGAAAGAACTGTAACGAAACATGTGCAGAATATTTTTGATAAAGTAAAAGTCTCGAATAAACTCGAATTGCTCAACAAACTGGGAGCCACTGCTGTTGGGCAACCTGGTTAGCTACGGTTTAATAATAAAATACGCTGGTTTACGTATTAAAATACTCAGGTTAACGTACTATAGTTGGTTTGTCGTTTGCCATTTTCATTCATAAAGTTTTGCTATGGAAACAATGATGAGTGTAAACGGTCATTCAGGTGACCTGATGTTGGGGCTACCATTGCTCAGTCAATATTCAGAAAATTCATTGCACAACAGACTAACTGTTCAGCAAGCCCT
>JALHRP010000142.1 GCA_022841365.1 Chitinophagaceae bacterium
CAATATGAAACATCTATCAAATAACAATGATATTTCATCAAATTCCCTTGAAAAATTAGATGGTTATTCAAGAAACTACTTACCTCTGCACAGAGACAGTCATTTAAATGAAGTGCCTATAAACAAGGGCATCCTCCCTCACTTGCCCTCTATACCTCCAAACACCTCACTCACACCTCGTCAATCAACTGTTCCAAATACAAATGCCACCACTTCAAACTATCAATTAGGTGTGCCTCATTCTCTCATTAATGAAAATTCTCAAAAACCTTCACTCATTCAATTTCCCCACCACTCAACTCATTCGCCTAAGGACTCTGTGAGGCAGTCACTTCATCAATCAAATTTCACTAACCAACAATTGGAATCAGTGGAAATTCCTAGAACACATTATTCAACACTCATTCCAACTAAACTAAATGAAAATATTAATGGATGCAGCGAAAACGTAAGTTTATTTACCTTCAACCATACTCGCCCACAGACTCCTAAGGGAGCTGTGCTGGCACCTCAGTCACATTCAGCTGACACATCCTATCCTTTAAATTTAAACAATTTATGCAAAAATGTTAATTGTTGCAAACAATACTGTTGTAACAAACATTTATTTCAAAATTCTTATGATAATAGAATGTTGTGTGACAACATGTTAGTTGCACACAGAGCAGCTCTAAGGCCAAGTCAGCATACAGTTGACTTGATAATTCCTGAACATCATCCATTGGAAACTAAATGTAGTTCCTTTGATTAATATCCTTCTAATCATATTAGAAATAATGTTTATTTAAATAATAATAAGATATCTTCAAATGAATATTCACTGAATGTGAGCTGTATGCCACAGCAGTATAAGCAGCAGGAGCAATACTCTGCTGCACTTCCCTGTTCACCAAATATTACTAATAATGCCAATCACAGACAGCAATGCCCTGCTGTGATTGAGGGGAAGAAAAGAAAGCAAATCAAAGATCATTTAATGTTAACTGATACGAGTACTAATCAAGTATCAGAAGAGCATGTAAATATTTATTTAAATAATCAAAGTGATCACTCAGTTGATCATGTTACATCACTAAAAGATGATAAAGATGGTAATGTAAAATCACATACCACAATTCCAGATAACTTTATTTTTAATATTAGCGATTCAGTTGTTGATGAAACTGATGACTCAGTTCCAACAGATTACAATGATGCAATGAATAATCAACATAAAGATATGCATGGCAAAAGGCCATGATTTCAGAGATGGATGCCCACTACAAAAATCAAACTTGGCAACTAGTTGATAAAGAAAAATCATTAAATGCTGTTGGTTGTAGACGGGTCTACACCATCAAAAGAGACAAATTTGGAAATCCTTCAAGATTTAAAGCTCGGATAGTAGCTCAAGGCTACACCCAGCAATATGGTATAGACTATACAGAAACGTTTTCACCAGTTGCAAAATACACAACGTTGCGAATTTTATTATCAATAGCTGCACAAAAGAAATGGATTGTCAGACAGTTAGATGTTGTAACAGCATTTCTTAATGGCGTGTAGATGAAACTATTTACATGTGTCAACCACCTGGTTTTGCTGAAGATGAAAACAAAGTTTGCAAGTTAATGAAATCAATCTATGGTTTAAAACAATCACCAAGAACTTGGTTCAATACATTGAAACATAGTTTATTAGATTCAAAATTTACTCAAAGTCAAAAAGATGCCACTGTGTTTTTCAAAATTGAAGGAGTTGATTCTATTTACATCTTGATCTATGTCGATGACATTTTAGTTGTTGCATCAAGTGAAGATGTAGTTAAACAAACAGTTGCACTCTTATTAACAAAATTTAACATGAAAGACCTTGGAACTGTTGATTTCTTTTTAGGAATGGAAGTACAAGTCAAAGATGACTCGATATCACTGTGTCAAACTGCATACATTGAAAAACTGTTAAGAAAATACAAAATGGTGGAATGCAATGTAAAACAAACGCCAATGAACAAATTAGTAGTATTAAAGGCTGGAGAACAAGTTGATGATAGAAATTATAAGCAAGCAATTGGAAGTTTAATTTATTTAGTTGTTTCTACAAGACCTGACATTGCGTTTGCTGTATCACAGCTTGCCAAATATGCGTCATGTCCTGATTCTACACACTGGACTGCATTCAAACATTTATTGGCATATCTCAAAAATACTATTCATTACAAAATCACTTATTATACTAATGACATTACAAACATTGTTGGTTACGCAGATGCAAGTTTTGCTTGTGACCCAAATGACAGAACTAGTATTAGTGGATATGTATTTATCATTAATGGAGGTCCTGTATCCTGGTTTTCAAGAAAGCAAGGCTTAACAGCTTTAAGTACTGTTGAAGCTGAGTACATTGCACTTGGTGAAGGCATAAAAGAAAATTTATTTATTCAACATTTATTAACTGAACTACAAATTAAACATCAACATAAAATGCTATGCGATAATCAAGGAGCAATTGCTATTGCTAGAAATCCTGAGAAGTTTTCAAGAACCAAACATATTGAAATCAAATATCACTTCCTACGACAGCACGTCGCTTCTGGACAAATCAAATTAAATTATTGCCCTACAGAAGAAATGATTGCTGACATGTTTTGATGGACAAACTTTAAAAAGACTTATAAGTAAGTACATGAACTCGGTTTGAGGGGAAGTGTTGAAATATAATATAAATACAACCCTCGTAAATAAAATATAACCCCTGTTAAAACT
>JALHRP010000143.1 GCA_022841365.1 Chitinophagaceae bacterium
CAACATCACGCGCTGTTTGTTAGACCAATCAAAAATCCCTCATTACCTTTGGCCATACGCTTTCAAACATGCAATTCTTCTTAAGAATTTGACTCCATCAAGAAAACTACCAAAACATTTTTCTCCAATTGAATTGTTTACTGGAAGTTACCCAAAGGTTGATAATTTGAAAATATTTGGATGTTTGTGCTATGTGAAGAATAATTCACCATCATTGGGAAAACTGGAGCATAGAAGCTCAAAAGCACTGCTTCTCGGATATTCAAAATATAGCACTAGTCAGGTTTTCAATGTTTACAATCTAGAATTAAAACGAGTTCACACAGCTAGAGATATTACCTTTGTTGAGACATGTTGAGAATTGTCAGTGGGATTGATGGATGGATTGGTGGAAGGAGTACGTGCCATGGTAAAATGTTTTAACCGGGGTACTAATTTATTTACGAGGGTTGTATTTATATTATGTTTCAACACTTCCCCTCAAACCGAGTTCATATATTTACTTACAAGTCTTTTCAAAGTTTGTCCATCAAGATTCTTAGTAAACATATCAGCAATCATTTCTTCTGTAGGACAATAATTTAATTTGATCTGTCCTGACGCTACGTGCTGTCGTAGGAAGTGGTATTTAATTTCAATATGCTTTGTTCTTGAAAACTTTTCAGGATTTTTAGCAATAGCAATTGCTCCTTGATTATCGCATAACATTTCATGTTGATATTTAATTTGTAATTCAGTTAATAAATGTTGTATGAATAAATTTTCTTTTATGCCTTCACCAAGTGCAATGTACTCAGCTTCAACCGTACTCAAAGCTGTTAAGCCTTGCTTTCTTGAAAACCAGGATACAGGTCCTCCATTAATAATAAATACATATCCACTGATACTAGTTCTGTCATTTGGATCACAAGCAAAACTTGCATCTGCGTAACCAATAATATTTGTAATGTCATTAGCATAATAAGTAATTTTGTAATGAATAGTATTTTTGAGGTATGCTAATAAATGTTTGAACGCAGTCCAGTGTGTTGAATTAGGACATGATGTATATTTGGCAAGTTGTGATACCGCAAAGGCAATGTCGGGTCTTGTAGAAACAACTAAATAAATTAAACTTCCAATTGCTTGCTTATAATTTCTATCATCAACTTGTTCTCCAGTTTTCAATACTACTAATTTGTTCATTGGTGTGTGCTTTATATTGCATTCCACCATTTTGTATTTTCGTAACAGCTTTTCAATGTAGGCTGTTTGACATAGTGATATTGAGTCATCTTTGACTTGTACTTCCATTCCTAAAAAGAAATCAACAGTTCCAAGATCTTTCATGTTGAATTTAGTTAATAAAAGTGCAACTGTTTGGTTAACTACATTTTCACTTGATGCAACAACTAAAATGTCATCAACATAGATCAAGATATAAATAGAATCAGCTCCTTCTATTTTGAAAAAGACAGTAGCATCTTTTTCGCTTTGAGTAAATTTTGAGTCTAATAAACTGTTTTTCAAAGTATTGAACCAAGTTCTTGGTGATTGTTTTAAACCATAGATTGATTTCATTAACTTACAGACTTTGTCTTCATCTTCAGCAAAACCAGGTGGTTGGCACATGTAAATAGTTTCATCTAACACACCATTAAGAAATGCTGTTACAACATCTAATTGTCTGACAATCCATTTCTTTTGTGCAGCTATCGACAATAAAATTCGCAACGTTGTGTATTTCGCGACTGGTGAAAATGTTTCTGTATAGTCTATACCATATTGCTGTGTGTATCCTTGAGCTACTATTCTAGCTTTAAATCTTGAAGGATTTCCAAATTTGTCTCTTTTGATAGTATACACCCATCTACATCCAACAACATTTGATGATTTTGGTTTATCAACTAATATCCAAGTTTGATTTTTGTAATGAGCATCCATTTCTGAAATCATGGCTTTGTGCCATTCATCTTTATGTTGATTATTCATTGCATCCTTGTAGTTTGTTGGAACTGATTCATCAGTTTCATCAACAATTGCATCACTAAGATTAAAAATAAAGTTATCTGGAATTGTGGTATGTAATTGTACATTACCATCTTTATCATCTTTTAATGATGTAGGATGATCAACTGGGTGATCACTTTGATTATGTAAATTAATATTTGAATGTTCTTCTGACACTTGATTAGTATTAATATCAGTTAACATTAAATGATCATTGATTGTTTTTCTTTTCTTCCCCTCAATCACAGCAGAGTATTGCTGTCTGTGATTGGTATTATTGATAATATTGGGTGAACAAGGAAATGCAGTAGAGCATTGCTCCTTCTGCCTATACTGTTGTGGCATACAGCTCACATTCAGTGAATTTACATTTGAAGATATATCATTATTATTTAAATAAACATTATTTCTAATATGATTAGAAGAAGATAAATCAAAGGAACTACATTTAGTTTCCAATGGAACATAGTTGTTGTGGAAGGTGAGGTGGTCTCCATTTTGGCAGGACTTTACAGCTGGAGTGTGTGCAAAGGATGTATTGTCACACAACTTTTCGTCATATATGTTGTTACTATTACAATAAATATTGAATAAATGTTTGTTATAACAGGATTGTTTACAACAATGTAAATTTTCACATAAAGGATTGGGGTTAGGGTTAGGGAAACCAACCATCAACCCAAACTATTGCTGATTATTTTTTTTATTTTTGTATTTTTTTTTATATTTTTAATTTTCTCTAATTT
>JALHRP010000144.1 GCA_022841365.1 Chitinophagaceae bacterium
GGTTGTACCAATTCCATTATTATATCCGCCTCCGAGTAAGAATGGTTGATTACCACCAGTTGCCCCGTCATTGTTATTATTTGATAATATAACTGCACCATCACGTGCAATAGATTTACGAGTTCCGCTAGGTGTTGAGGTACCCGTGCTTGAACCAAATGTCCATAAGTTAAAATTGCCAAGTGTTCCTCCCCACGCTCCACTTACTCTACCCGTAGTGTTGTTGACGCCATAATCAAAATAGGTATTGCCATCTCCCCATGGTGCTAATCCAGTAAAGACTTCACCACCGGCCATGTTTTCATAAAAGACGGTTTGGTTTTGCAAGACATCCGCCTGACTCACTACATATACCCATGCATCGTTATAGGTAGTAGAGCCCATGATGCCATTTGCAATTCGTACAAACTCAGCACTGGTGCTTGTAAAGTCTAAAGCAGGGTTTGAATTTATCTGATTGGTAAGGAGGTCAGGACCATTGCCCGTTACGTTTGCTACAAATCCATTCGTTGATTGATCAGTCCAGGATGTAATAGGGGTAGTACCTGCCACACCAGTATTCGCCTTCAACCATAATCGAATATCCGCAATGACGCCACCGGGTACCGGTGTCGTCATGGGAGCTGTGGTCGCGTTTACTGAACCAATCGTAAAGAATCCCTGACCTGCTGGTATATTGGCATAGGGCACTGTGAAGTAAAGTTTACCACCTACAACTACTGCTGTACTGTAGGTAAATTCTCCGCCAGATGAATTTCCAAATACAGCATCCGTATCAAAAAGCAGACGAATGTCTGCCGTTGCATTCGTACCAAGACCTGTAGGGCCAATCACCAAATTCATGTCTACTTCTACAATCACATCTCCGGTGGGTGCGCCTGTCTTCTGTGTACTCCAAATTCTGCTTAACTGCCTAACGATTGAAGTACCACCATGATTATAGACTGGAGTACTCACATCAGCTATCGAAGGAAGACCATTATGTCCCCACACCAAGAACTCACCCGTGGTTGAAAAAGCGGTTGGTGTTGTGAAATCACTATTGGCCATAGCCACCAGATCAACCGGGCTATTGATGCTCTTAGATTTAAGTTGACTCAGTGCCGAGTTATCATCACGTCCGATACCCGCAATGTCGCGCCCATAATTCGCGTGAGTAGTAAGCGTATTGTAAATGGAAGCACCTGAAGATGAAAGATAGTTAAAGCCCGAAATCGTTATTCCATACTTTATGGCCAAATAGCTTTGTATCTGGTGTGTCATCGCAGTAGTCAGCGCTCCACGATAAATAACCATCTCCGACATTTCGCCTTGGAAATAATTACCCCCAGTAGAAGAACCAACACTGAAATTACTGTTGTTCCCTGTAAAGGCATTCATCGTAGCATCGCTGCCCAACAAAAATCCATTTCTGTAAATATCCTGACGCTGTCCGGAAGGTGTGGCCGTTGTACTCGATGCCAGACCCCACATGAAAGGAACTCCAATACTACCTCCCCAATTAGCGGATACCCGGTTAGTACCTGTGTTGCCTGGTTCCCAATATACCGTGTTGTCACTCCAAGGGTTTCGGAGACTAAATTGTCCGCCCGATACATTCTCATAGAAGGTATAATTGTTTTTGATGACATTCGTCTTCGATACCATGAAGGCATACACATCAGTAAATGTATTAGTTCCTAAAATTCCGCCCGTCAATAAGAGTTCATCGTTACTTCCGTCAAATTGAATTGCCGGATTGAAATTGGTGCTTGTAGCCAGAACTGTCGGTTGATTAGCTGCTATGCCTTGCAGCACATTGAAATTATTTCCACTTTGATCAGCCCAAGCAGAAGCATTTGCAACACCTGTTACTCCTTGATTCGCCTTTAACCAAACACCCATGTTATTCACTACTCCTCCAGGAGCCGGAGGCGTAGGTAATGCTAATGTGAAATAATCTCCATCCGCAAAATTTACATCTGTAAAGGTGATTACTGAACCCACAATAGATGCTCCTGTTACATGGGCATTGCCTCCTGTAAAATCATTGCTGGTATGAATTAGCAAAGCATAATCAGTAGCCACTCCAGAATTATATATCCCCAAACTTAAATCAAAGCTTACCGAAACAGTCCCTGGTGTACCGTTCGTGTCTACACGCCATCCCTTTCCTAAGCGATATGGGTACGATGGATGCCTTCCTACAGTAGTTGGTGCCGTGTAGGCGTTATCATTTCCCCAAACAATAAAATCAAGATCAGAGGTAAATGAAGCTCCCTTATCCATGGTAACAATGGAGTTTGAATTTACGCTCATCGATTTTGGCTGGCTTAAGCCAGAAGCATCATCACGACCTATGCCAGCTATATTACTTCTAAAGAGTGCATTAGCGGTTGCATCCCACAACACAGTTCCGTTTGAAGCTACATAATTCGTTGGAACGGTCTGATCGAGCGTGATGCCGTACTTAATGGCCATGTAGGAATTAACTCTACTCAATTCAGCGGCCGTTAAATCGCGATCGTATTGAATTACTTCAGAAACATAAGACCTGCTGGATTCACCTCCCGAAGTACCAATGTTTAAGCGTATGGTGGAGTTGAAAGAAGATGCTCCGGCATAGATAGCCTGACCATTCCGTTGAAACTGATAAGCTCCTGAATTCGC
>JALHRP010000145.1 GCA_022841365.1 Chitinophagaceae bacterium
GAAAGCCAAGCTGTTCGTTATCAACAAATTGAAATCGAGCAAGAACAAGGCACCCAGCGTCAACTCTACAAACGGGTAGGCATATCCCCAGCCCAGCCAGCGCCGCGCCACCACATCGTAACTGCTGTAAGAGGCGGCAAAAGCCGGAACATCGAGCATTTTGAAAAATGAAAAAACGAGGAAAAATCCAGCCATGAAGTGCCGCATCCAGCGCATCCAATCGAAGCTCCCCACAGCGACTTCCACCAGCAACGTTGCGCCAAGGATGTAGCCGAACACCAGTAAAATAGGTTTATACGTTTCCAGGAAGGAGCGCTGAATGTCTTCCTCCGCCTGAGCAACAACCGGCGGCTTCACCACGGCCTCGCTGAGTTGATATTGGGGAAAGTCCCGCAGCGCGTCCTGCAATTCGGTTGTCGCAATGTGGCGGCTCATCGTCACCAGCACCTTACCATCGGAGCCAACGGCAGCAGTCGTTACACCGGCTATTTTTTCAAGCTGGGTTTTGACTTTAGCGACGCAGCCTGCGCAAGTCATTCCGGAAACTAAATATTCATGTGTCATGATTTTACAGTGTTTTGTTGAAAATTAACACTGCAAAGATGCGGGCTTGGGGGGCTTGAGGCAGTACACAATTATGGGAGAGGTGTACAAGATTATTTTTGTTGCTCAGGATGTGTATGGAGTTTTTTAATTATTGCATCCGCCATTTCATCGGAGGAAGGCCCGTATCCATTCACCAAAACCCCTTTCACACCAAATTTTGGAGAAGAAATTGCATACAAAATAGCTTGGTCATCAGGGTCAGTCATCCCTTCAAACCGATAAATCTTATCAATCTCAAACTCATCAGGGGTTAATGACGTCTTGGTATGACTACAAACAAGGCGTTCCTCATGGATATTGAAGTCCAGTTCATAGCCATCTTCTTTCAGGCCATTAATGGTTTGTGCCAAAGTGCCATAGTCCTCTTTCATGATTTGTAGTTTTTGTTTCTATTAAACCGATAAAATTTGCTTTTTAGCGTGTTGCAGCAATATTATCCACGATATCGCTACCATGAGCACGTCTTAAAACAAATTACTTGTTGCTGGAAATCCACGAGTTAAATTCATTGATTTCCTTATTTTGATCTACAATCATCTTTTGGGCCATTTTTTTCATTTCCAGGTGTTTACCTTGCGCTAATTCGTCCTCAGCCATAGTTACAGCGCCTTCATGATGAGGGATCATCATCATGACGAAATCTTTATCTGTATTGCCGGTCATTGTCATGTTACCCATGCTTTCCATCATGGTTTTCATCGATTCACTTAATTTATTATGCATCTCATTATTTTGCATTTGTGTTGCTGACATTTTATGTTTTTTTACAAACTGCTGCATTTGTTCTATTTCGGATTTTTGGGCAGTGCTAATTTTTTCCGCCATTGCTTTAACCTGCGCATCTGAACCATTGGCTATTTCTACTTCGCTCATATCAATAGCTGCCTGATGGTGTATGATCATCATATTCGCAAAGTCAAGATCAAAATCACCCGTCATTTTCATAGCATTCATTTCATCCGACATTTTTTTCATTGATTGCATCATGCCATGATCCATTTCCATATTATCCGTTGTCGCAGCATCATGTTTCTCCGTGTGGTTCATTGCCCCATTCATGTCTTTTTCGCTTGCATTTTGGTTTGTATCGCTACAGGACAGTGGAAGGTATAAACAAAGCAATAAAGCCGCTGCGACCAATATGTTGTTTTTCATATGCTTTTTGTTCTTTATTGTGAAAGAGTTTTCACAATACAAAGGTGCGGGTATCCTGCCGGAAAGGCTGTACATAATTGCGAGAAAAAATTATACAATTCACATATTATCAGCAATGTACAATTATCACAAGAAGGAGTAGGATATTGGTTCACACTTCATCCAGCGGTTTTCGTCCGTGCTTCCGGTGTTCAGCTTTGAACTGTGTCGGCGTCAGGCCCGTCACTTGTCGAAACTGATTACTGAGGTGTTGCGAGCTGCTGTAGCCTGTGTTCCAGGCAATTTCGCTTAAGGTCAGTTCGTCATACACCAGCAATTCTTTTACCCGTTCGACTTTTTGAGCGATGATGTACTTCTCAACAGTCAGGCCCTCCACAGAAGAAAACAATTTGCTCAACTGGGAATATTCATGCCCTGTTTCTTTAGCGAGGAAATCGGAGAAGTTCACCGCTTCAGGTTTTTTGCCCAAATTATGATGTATTTCTTTGATGATGAGATTTTTAACCTCCATCACCAGGCGCTTGTTCCGGTCGTCTAATAGCTCAAATCCTTCCGTCTCAAGCGCCTCCCGAAAATTTGCTAATTGCACAGCGGAAGGGTCAGCAGTCAGGGTCACTTCGCCTAATTGAATATGCTGTACCTCCAAGCCCGCCTCAGCAGCCAATCGGCCCACGCTTCGGGTGCAACGCATGCAAACCATATTTTTGATGAATAGCGTCATACAGTTAAAATGGCGATTGATAATCAGGGTTCGTTAAAAACTCCATATCCGTCAGCGTCCTCAAAAACGCGATCAAATCCGCTTTTTCCAATTCAGTCAATTGCAGTCCGCCGGGTTGCAGGTTGTATTGCAGGATAAACTCAATGGTTGAAGAGT
>JALHRP010000146.1 GCA_022841365.1 Chitinophagaceae bacterium
CCTTTTGACGATGCTGAAGTGATTATACCTGCAGCAGCTGTCACTGTTGAAGAAGAGAGGTTTAAAGTTGAAGATGACGCTAGAGAATTTATAGTTTTACTGAGAGTTTTGCTGTTGCCATTCCCTGTCCCCTTTGACTTTTTGGGTGGAGGGAGGGAGGCCTCTACTGGGAATTTAAAAGTATGTGCCATCATCTAGAAAATAAGTAAATAAAAAGCAAAAATATCAAATAAAAATAAAGAATAAAATTCTGCTTCTTTTGCCTTAGTATTCTATTAAATAACCGGCTCTGCAAAGGAAGGCAGGTGGAAGGGCGAGGAATGGCAGTCCTGCTTACCAGTTGGCTAATAACAGGGGTTTATTTACAGCAGCATGTATTTGAGCACGAGAGCAGCAATCAAGGGACCTGATGTCCATATGAACACTGATAAGACTGATATATTATGTTCTGTTTGATTAATATTCTTATTATTTTCTATAATTCTATTTTTTTCTTCTTTTAATTTTCTGTATTGATTTATAAGCTCTCTTTTGTTATCAATCCTCCTCTTCAATTCCCATAACACTATATAAAATTAGACGCTGTTCAAAATAGAAATATTCGATAGCTTACAATGACTTTTTGCTAATTTTAGTTGAAATAATTTGACTTGAATCATAATATCTTCTTTCAACATTTCAGTCTTTTCATATTCTTTCATTTGTCTCTGTTTTTCAAATAATTCCACTGTTTCATTGAGTAATTTAATTTCATTTAATAAAATTTTTCGACTGTTTTCATCTAATGAACTGATTAATTGAGAAGAGCCATCAACTGACTCAGATAAATTTGACATCTCAACCTCAAGGGCACAAACACCACATGGATACCGTAACTAGATGAATATTTGATTGGATATGAGGCAATCAACTGTGGACATGATGTACGGTGTCTATATTTTATTTTTATTTTTATTTTTATTTTTATTTTTATTTTTATTTTTATTTTATTTTTACTTTTATTTTTATTTTATCAAACAGTCACTCAATTTGCCCATTTTATTTCTCTGATAATGATCTATGGAAAGCTGAATGACTTTGCTCCAAATCAAACAACAATTGTCTCACTTGACTCTCTTCCAACTCATCTGATGCCTTCATTCTGTTCAGCGCTATCAACCAATCCCTTGTTTTGGTCTTGCCTTCAAAATCTGGTGGCAGGGAAGGGATCTTGTTGAGGGCTTGCATCAAATCTGATAATAATGGATGGATTTGATCAACTGCAATCATATTTAATTTTACAGAATCCATTAGTGTTATGAAATGTTGGACGGCTTCAGCTACATGCTTAGCGCTGTTGCCTGCAGTTGCGCTCGTCGCTGAATGCTCTACAGTGGCAGGTACCCCAATGACCAACAACCGTCTTTCAGCTGCTGGACATCGAATTTTATAATCTTTAATAAACTGTTGAATATCTATTGATGTTCCAAGTAAATTCAGTCCAGCTTTGAATTGAGCAATTAATTTTGTACATGCTTCAGTGTATTCTGTGGCTGTAATAGCGTCTCTAATATAAGCCTTCTCTAAATTCTCTACTGCAACAAATATGGCATATATTTCACCCATACTTTCAATTATTTCTCTTTCTTTGGCGTTTCTGTAGAGTTTCACTTCTTGTTGAGCAGCGGGCACCTGTGCAGCCATGATGTGTCTCAAAGGGCAAGGGGTATGTCAGCAACAATAAGCAATTTTATTACAAACATTACAATTATAATACAATTTATATATAATAAATGCTATTTTTTCAATTATATCGATCATTTGTTTGGATTCTTTACTGCTAATACAACTGATGTATAAGTGTATCGTCCATCTTGTGCTTCATTCCCTGTAAACTCTATATCTTTTTGATAATATGAGGACATAAAGGAAGCTCCATTTCCTCTGATGACATACGTTGTGCTATTTTGAGGAGATTTGTCATCAATAACGCCTTCGGACAGATAATGACGCAACTTGACCACTTGATCATAATTCATAACGTGCAATTCATCAAGTGGGCGATCAACTTTATAATGACCATTGAAAAAGATTTGATTTGCAGCTAAACCTAGCTCAACTTCAAATTCTTTAGAGATCTTATTGTAAAGGGCTAGATCCGTGTCTTTTAAGTTCTCTAGAGAAAAGCTTAAGGGATATTGATGTGTTAACAGGAAACAAACGTCATCATTAGTTTGATCTTTAAAAAATTGCTGAAGATTTGACAGCACAATATCGTTTGTCTCATCTTCTTTCATCAACAGTGAGCGAACACCTTTTACAGAAAACACGGACAATTCACATCTTTCGTGGTCCTTGGCTGGTTCCCAAATTGATATTTCTTTCGCATTTTCCTCATCATCTTCTAAAAACAAATCATATTGCAATGCAATTCTAACACCTTCAGTCACTGGTTTGACTTCATGAATGATATCTGTTAAGAAAATGTGGAAATCAGGTTTGGCATCACCGCATCCTTCTCCAACAACAAGTTCACCGCCCTTAAATTCAGATTCTCTTAAAATAACCACTAATGTTCCATAGTGATTCGGTGCATGAATTGTGTCAACGTGTTTATCAAAGAAACCACCGACTTCGTACATTTGAAGC
>JALHRP010000147.1 GCA_022841365.1 Chitinophagaceae bacterium
ACCAACTTTCACGTGACATATCTGCGGCGTTAGTGATACACCAATTTCATCTGATCTTACAGGCAGATGCATCCATAGCGCCTCTATCACAGAGCACTACACAATTTCGACCTTCAGAAGCTTCATAATGTGCCAAATTCTCATAAACTGACTCTAATTGCAGAATGGTTTGAAGGACATCTTGTTGGAATTGATCACAGGCTGGAGTAGACATTTGAGCAAAATTCACACCACCACTAGGAATATTAAGAGGAAGGGACATTCTCATTTACCTTAACAGAATAGTTGCTGCTTCTGGAGATCGGTAGACTTTCCATCCCAAGTTCTCAAATGATTCTATTCGTTACATAAAATACAAATGACGTGTACCAGTGAGCAAAGACAAAACAGTCGTTTTTCCACCACATGGCCCTAATTTGTAAGTTAAAAAAAATTTAAAGTACCTCCTGTCAAGACAATTTTCTTAAACATTACTCTGTCGCCACTGTTGATTGGGTTCGGGGCAAGGTCTATTTTGTTGGTGGAACAAAATTTCACCCCTTGTAAAATGTTTGGTTTCGGTAATCAACCAGTTCAGCAGCAGCAGTCGACTGCTTCACCTTTCGGTCAACAGGCTACAGGCTTTGGCGCTACAAGTAAGCTTATATAATTATTGTTCAATAATTAATATTTTTAGCATTTGGTCAACCTGTTGCACAACCAGCTACAGGTGCTTTTGGTGCGCAAGGGACAACACCGTCATTTGGTGCAAGCGGTATATTCGGTCAAGGAGGAGCTGCTAAACCAGCATTTGGAGCTCAGACGACTAATGCTCCTACTTTTGGTGCTGGTACTGGATTTGGCGCCACTACTACACCCTCATTTGGTGCTGGTCCTCCCGCATTTGGCGGTGGAGCTGCGACAACTGGTTTTGGTGCAAGTGGGTTTGGCTTCCCAGGCGCTGCTGGAGCGACTGCTACAACAACTCCAGCTTTTGGTCAAACTCCCAGCACTGGAACAACAGGGTTTGGTGTTGGCGGTTTTGGCGCTGCTGCACCCACTGGGTTTGGCGCTAGTTTTGGAGCAGGCAATACAGCAGCTGCCACACCGTTTGGTGTTGCAACAACGACTTTTGGTCAACCAACTGCATCTCCATTTGGAGTACCTGCAGCCCAACCTGCCACGACAGGATTTGGATTTGGGGCCACACCAACTGCATCCGGATTTGGAGCGGCTTCCACTCCATTTGGTGCTACGACTGGAGCCGCATCTGGATTTATTCTTGGTGGTGCCACAACTGGAACAGGCAGCCCTCCATATACAGATACATTAGATAGTGAAGGTGGAATTAGTGTAACACTGCGGTCGATTTCTGCTATGCCTGCTTACAAAAACAAATCATTTGAAGAACTGAGATTAGAAGACTATCAAAAGGGAAAAAAAACTGGCGCAGGTTTTGGTATATCTCAACCAACTGGATTTCAAACTGCGGCAACTCAACCAACCGCTGCCGGTTTTGGTGCATTTGGCCAAACACAACCAACGACAACTCCGCAATTTGGTGCGTCTTTAGGTGCTGGGACTGGGTTTGGGGCATTTGGACAGCCAGCAGGAACAACCGCTCCTGCTACTACAGGATTTGGTGGTTTTGGGGCCACTCCTAGTGCATCGACTACAACTCAATTTGGTGGATTCGGTGCTACAACGGCACCAGCCACTAGTGGTGCATTTGGAACCACTCAACCATCAACTGGATTTGGTGCTACCACAACCACAACTGGCGGTTTATTTGGTAAACCAGCTACAACAACTACTGCGCCAGCTTTTTCATTTGGTCAACCTGCAGCAACTCATGGATTTGGCACGCCTACGACCACACAATCAACATCTTTGTTCCCCTCAGCAACAACCACCGCTTCAACTACAACTCAGCCTGCAGCCTCTGGTTTTAGCTTTGGACAACCGACAGCAACAGCAACCGCTCAGCCGTCATTGTTTGGAGCTACGTCTACTTTTAATCAACCAACTACAACTGCTCAACCCACTACTGCGCCAACATTCAGTTTTGGTGCTACACCTTCCCTGACAGCTACCCAACCGACTGCAACTCTTGGATCATCAACTCTCCAATTCCCAACTGCGTCCACTGGTTTGTTTGGTTCGTCTGCTACAGCTACTGCACCAACTCAGCAATTACAAGCAACAATTGATAGCAAGCCATTTACATCAAATCAATTATTTGAGGTCAGAACACCATCTGAAAAACAGTTAATTTATACGAAACCTGTAGAAGCAGCCAAGAAACCAACTTCTACTCCTTTGAAATATGCTACACCGAAACCTTTAACCAAATTCAATCCGAAAGGTCTGATGGGTACACCGAAATCTGCTGCAGGTAAACCTACTGGTTTGTTTGCACCAACTGAGTCAAAATTTAGTACAACTTCATCACCTGCCACGTTCATTCCACCAAAATCAGTAAAGAAACTAGTTATTGCTGATAATTCGTATCTTAAAGAGTCACCTAGAACCTATACAACACCTAATGCACCTAGCATTTTAAATACATCGCAGTATGGACCTAATATCAGCACTGTTCCCTCAACTCCTTTGCGATCATTCACAGATGCCAGTTTTCT
>JALHRP010000148.1 GCA_022841365.1 Chitinophagaceae bacterium
AATAGATGCGGTATTTGTGTTGAAGAGTGGAACGGAAGTGCTTTATGATAGATTGGCTGCCAGAAAGTACAGTAAAAAGAAAATAACGGAAAATGTTGAATGCGAGATTATGCAAGTGGTTCATGAGTCTGCTGTTGAAGCTTTTGGATCAGAAAAAATATTTGTATTGAACAATGAAACTGAGGCTGATTTGGAAGAAAACGTGGAAATGATTTGTAATATTTTAACAGAAAAGTTTAAAGTTAAAATAAATGGCGATTAATATTTATTTGATGATAGAAATTTAGATATCAGGGAAATGACTGCTTTTGGTTGATCAGCGTGGACCCAATGACCAGCATTTTGAACGGTCTCTATCTCTGAATTTGGGAATAATTTTTTGATTAAAGGAAAGTCTTCAGATTTGATGTAATTGGATAGACTTCCTCGTATAAACAAGGCGTCTCTATTGAAGAGTCTGTCAGAAATTTCTAGATGGCCAAGCTTTGGTAGATTTGCATGGATTGCATTCAAATTAACTCTGAATTTCATCGCTGTTGTTGCAGAACTATCTCCATTATCTGAGCTGACATTTATAAAATTTGTCAACAAAAATTGTCTAACAGCTGCATCACTTTCAATTGTTGTCAACACTTTATCTGCTTCGTTTTTAGAGTTTATTCCCTTTTCTTCAATTTCCTTCATTGTTTCACAGTATAAATAGAATTTTGAAGGGATCCTTTGTATTCCAGGTGAAACATCCACCACAATCAATCGCTCTATTAAATCGCTAAACATTCCTTGTGGTTGAAGGGCTGCATACATTGCGACCTTCCCTCCAAGTGAATGTCCCATTAAATTAATTCTCTTTAAATTATTCTCTGTACAAAAATTGTATAAATCATCCCTCATTACACGGTGATTCATTTCAGCTGAATGGAACGATGATCCGTGATTTCTCAAATCTAAACAAATAACATCAATGTTAAGCATATCTCTTAAATATTTTGAAATTGAATTCCAATTTTGCTTTGATCCAAACAGTCCATGGAATATCACCAACGGTGTACAACTATTGGGCACACTAGCCCGCTGCCATTGTGATGCTAAAATTTTTGACATCCCCTGCAATTCCAATGGATTTAACTAAAGACTCACTCATAGCTGCAGTGGAAGCTATTTGTTCAACTGATAACGCTAGAAGAGAATTTGCAGAAAAAGAACTGGAAGAAAATTGGCTTCAAAAGCAAACCCCTCTTCTCCTGACTTTATTTGCAGAATTGATTGCAACATCAACTGACGACAAGATACGTTCTATTTGTGCTGTTTTCTTCAGAAGACTGGCTTTTAAAATAACTACAGCTAAAAAATTATCTGTCAGTTATTGGAGTTTGGTCCCACCGCAAGAACAAGGTCAAATCAAGACATTTGTGTTTAATGCTTTTTTAAATGAGAAAATTCCAAACGTTCAACACAAAATTGCTGATTCAATCGCTGAAATAGTTCGCTCTATTTTATTGCGTGAAGAAAACAGTTTAGAGATTTGGACTGCTCTGATGCAACTTGCCAATGTTTCTGCAGTCCATCGTGCAGGCGTATTCCGCATTGTCTCAAATGTCCCTGAAATTCTGAGCCAGCAAAATCCTCAAGCTATCAAAGATTTCTTTTCCCAAGGATTGATGGCTAGAGACAGCATAGATTGTTTAACAATATGTATCCGTGCATTCGCTACATTTATGGATTCTGCCAAGAAATCTGAGCGTAAAGCTCTGCTATCTGTAATTCCGTTGTCATTTCAAGCACTTACACAAACTACGTCATCGACTAAACATTTACAAGAAGCAATTGAAGGATTCACTGAATTGCTCCTTTCCTGCCATAAGATTATGAAGGATCTTTACCCGTCCGTCGCCTCTTTTTGTCTCAGTGCTGTTGAAGGGGTAGAAGATGACGATATTAAAATCACTGCAATGGAAATGTTGATTACTTTAGTTGAGCTTACTCCAGCATCTTTCAAGAAGGATCAAGCTCTTTTGTCTAAAATGATTATGACATTGTTGGTGATGATTTCTCAGGTGGAAGACAATGATGACTGGCCAGAAGAGGAAGAGGAAGACTCTGAAGATGTTGATCCATTGCACGAATACGGGCTTAATGCATTGAGTCGTATCGCTTGCTCACTTAGTGGGAAAGTTATTGTTGGTCTTCTTTTCCCTCCTCTGCAAAATATGGTGAAATCAGCTAACTGGAAAGAGAGATTTGCTGCTTTGATGGCTATCTCTTATTCTACTGAGGGCTGCTCAATGGAATTGCAGAAGAATTTAACAGATGTCGTTCAACTTACAGTTTCATTGGTTAATGATCCTCATCAACGAGTGCGTTTCGCTGTTGCTCATGCAATTGGTATGTTGTCGGATGATTTTGCCCCGCTTTTGCAAGACAAATATCATCAAATTATTATGCAAGCATTGATTACTTTGCTTCAAGGTGACTCTTGCATTAAAGTGAAATCACATGCTGCTGCTGCAATTGTGAATTTTGCTGAAGGATGCGAAGATGATGCAACAATGAAGACATATTTGGATGTTCTGTTCGTTCCAGTGATGAATTTGTTGAATTCTTC
>JALHRP010000149.1 GCA_022841365.1 Chitinophagaceae bacterium
GGTCGAGTGGCCGCTCCTGTCCGCCCGGTACGAGGCGGCCGTCGGGGTCAGCCCGCAGGCCGCACTGCTCCGGCTGGTGCCCCAGGACGGGGTGACGCTGCCGCAGTCCGGCACCCTCCGGATCGCCGCCCCCCGCCCCCTCCTGGCCCCGCCGCCGCCCGTCCCCGCCGGCTCCGTCGGCGGCCCGTGGGAGTCGGTGACGCCGCTCGTCCTGCGGGACTGCGTGCTGGACGCCGGCGGGTTCCGGGAGACCCGGACCGGCGACGGCCGGGTGTGGGAGTTGCGGGTGCTCGACCGCCGGTGGAAGTGGCTGGTCGGGCCGGCCGTGTACGCCCACTTCAACCAGCGGGACCGGCGGAACAAGCTGGTCCCGAAGACCGCCCGCAGCCCGTTCCAACTCGCGACCATGCTGCTGCGGCTCATGGGCGAGACGCCCCCGCCCGGCCGGCAGTGGCACCAGACCTTGCCGGCCCTGGCCGACCCGCCGGTGCCGGCCGAGCTGGGGTACACCGTCGAGCGGGGGCCGGTGATCGACCTGCCCGGCGGGCTGGCGTACCCGTTCGCGGCCGACGCCGACCCGTACCACCCGCCCCCGCACCCGATCTGGGACACGGAGATCGACCCGGCCGACGAGTACCTGAATCTGGGCGAGAACCTGCCCCCGTCCGGCACCAACCCGGAGGTGTCCTGGGACGGCGTTCCGGCGGCCAAGGCGCTGGCCGACCTGTGCGACCGGTTCGGGTGCGTCGTCGTGTGGGACCCGGTGACCGACCAGGCGAGCGTCCAGCGGGTCGGGGCCGGCACCGGGCTGCCGCCCGGCCACGCCCTGTCCGCCGCCCCGACCCTCGACCCGCCCGTCGTGCCGAGCGCGGTCCGGGTGGTCGGATCGCCGACCCGGTTTCAGCTGCGGCTGGTGTTCCGGGCGGTCGGCAAGGACTGGGACGGCAGCTGGAAGCCGATCGACGAACTGACCTACGCCCCGGACCTGAGCGGCACCGCCGACCCCGACTTCACCGGCCGGTGGGTGCGGCAGTTCCCGCCGGCGTTCGTCAGCAACCAGGGGTCGACCACCTGGGGGGTGAAGCCGACTGACCGGCTGTCCATCCAGCAGGCGCTCGCCCTGACCCGGGACACGGTGTTCCGCTGCTACCGGCTGGTCGCCGTCCGCCCGTACATCAACGACGACCCGGAGAACGAACGCGACCTCCCCTTCCTCCCGGACCCGCCGCCCGACCCGCCGCCGGCCGGGGTGGACGCCGGCGACGGCAGCATCGACCCGGACCTGAAGGCGATCCCGGTGCCGGGGGTCGGGCCGGTCGACGACCGCTACCGGGTCGTCCTCCAGGACACCCGCCCGGAGCAGTACGCCCCGGTCCCCGGCGACGAGGCCCGGATCGACCCGCGGACCGGCCGGCCGTTCGCCGCCGAGGTGTACGACGGGTACAGCAAGGACTCGCTCCCGCGGGTGTACGCCAGCGTCTGGCGGGGCGTCCAGGACGGCACCGTCTGGAACGACCCGGGGACGCTCGACGCCGACGGCAACACCCCGGCCGGTTCCCGGCTGTACACCCCCTGGCAGCTGGTCGACCCCGAGCGGCAGGTGATCCGGTTCGACCGCCCGCTCTTCCGCCGGGTGCCGGCCCCGGCCGGGTGCGGGTGGCCGGCCGGGGCCAACCGGTACACCGAAGCCCCGGACGTGGTGGTCGAGACCGGTGTCCTCGTGCTGGCCGAGGACACCCGGTCCCCGATCCGCTTCACCTACACGCTCCCGATCCCGGGCGGGCTGGGGCCGGTCCGGGACGTGGTGATCGAGGAGGTGCAGAGCGAGTACCTGGGCGATTACGACTCCGACCACCGCCTCATCGGCGGGGGGCTGCAAGACGCCGACGCCGAGACCCGGGCGGCCTACTACGCCGGGCGGGTGGCCGCCCTGTACCAGCTGACCGGCCCCCTGGCGGTGCGGTACGTCGGGTTCGTCCCGGTGGTCGTGTCGGGGCTGGTCCGGCAGGTCGGGTGGGAGGTCGGGCCGGCCGGGTTCTTCACCACCGCGGCGGCCAACACCGAGTTCTCGCAGGTCGTGCTCCCGTACCCCGAGCGGCGGCGGCGGGAGAACCTGCCGGCCGACCCCCGGGAGGCCGAGTTGAACCGGGCCGGGTTCGCCGCCGGCCTCGTCTGGCGGGTCAAGAACGCCTTCCGCAAGGCGTTCCAGGGCGGCGGGCCGAACGGGGAGGGCGGGTGATGCACCTCCCCGGCGGGGCGACCCCGCAGGACGGGATGCCCCTCGTTCTCACCGTCAGCGGGTCGACGGTCCAGCCGTTCGCCGCCGGCACGTTCGGCGGGGGCGTGGTCAAGTCCCCCGTCACCGACCCGAACGCCTTGACCGTGTTCAACGAGGCGGTGGAAGTCCCGGCGTCCGCGGCCGGCCAGTTCCGGCTCCCCGTCCCCTACTGCGTGGCCGCCGTCGAGTTCGCCTCGACCCCGGCCGCCGGCGCCGTGTGCGGGCCGGCCATGGGCCGCAAGTGGCTGTCCGACCGGGCGACCGGCCTGACCGTGCTGGCCGTCCTCGGGACGACGCCCGCCGGCCTGACGGCCGAAGCGG
>JALHRP010000150.1 GCA_022841365.1 Chitinophagaceae bacterium
TTTACGGCTCGGGATATTCAGCAAAAACTAAAAGAGAAGGGATTACCGTGGGACATTGCCAAGGGATTCAATGGGTCTGCTCCTATCTCAGATAAATTCATTCCGGTTAACGAGTTTAATGACCTTAAAAACATCAACTTTAAACTGGAAGTAGACGGACAACTAAAGCAACAAGGAAATACAAGTCTTTTACTTTTTCCGTTTGATTATATCATATCCTATTTATCAAAATTTTTTACGTTACGCACAGGAGATTTAATTTTTACCGGAACTCCGAAGGGAGTCGGACCTGTGGCGATTGGAAATAAACTATCCGCCTACATTGAAGATGAGAAGCTGTTGGAATTTGAAGTTAAGTGAGTTAGTATTTTTTAGTCTATTTCTTTTTTGCGGCAATGCGCTGGCACAGTTCAGTCCTGACAAAGCCATATTACCCCGCAAGGCAGAAAGAAGTAATTATCTGTTTCCAATAAAACCCGGAAACACGTCCATACTCACAGGCACCATGGGTGAATTGCGTAATACGCATTTTCATGCAGGGTTGGATATTGATACACCCGGCATAGGTGTGCCGGTGTTGAGCGCTGACGAGGGTTATGTTGCACGCGCAACTGCCACTACGGGTGGTTATGGCAATGTCTTACATGTTACTCATCCTGATGGCAACACTACTGTGTATGCACACCTTGATCAGTTTAAAGGTGCCGTTGGTGATTTTATCAGGAAGGAACGTTATACACGCAAGGTATCAGAGATAGATCTAACTTTTGCTCCTAATCAATTTCCAGTTAGTAAAGGTGAACTTATTGGCTTATCCGGCAACACGGGTGGCTCAGGTGGACCACATCTTCACTTCGAAGTAAGAAATGAAAATAACGAGGCTATCAACCCACTCACCTACGAGTTTACGGAAGTGAAAGACAACATGGCGCCAGTCGTTTTTAAGGTAGCCCTGAAAACGATGAACAATCAATCCCGGATTAATGATCAGTTTGGTCGCTTCGAATTCTCCGTTGTAAAGAATGGAAATCGATACTCGTTGCCCTATCCTATTCTTGCGTATGGTCAAATCGGTATAGAAATTTTGGCCCACGATAAAATGGAAAACTCCCGGTTCCGCTATGGTATCAACTACATCGACATGCGGGTGGATAGCCAGGTGGTGTTTACACAAACTATTGATAAAGTTAATTTCAGTGAATCGCGAAGAATACTTACGTTGATGGATTTCAAAACGCTGGAGTTAACAGGTGCACGATACAACAAACTCTATATAGATGATGGCAACCGGCTGGATTATTACCCACATGTGTTAACAAAAAGTGGTATTGTAATCAAGGATAAAGAAAAATCTATCGACATCCGGTTAAAGGACTACAATGGCAATGAGGCCTTGGTGCATTTTATGTTCATGCCCAATCCATTGGTTACCACTACCCCAATACTGACTTCGCAGAACAAACCCTATGTAAGCGAGATCCAGGAAAATACGCTCAAGCTGTCCGTTAAAAAATGTAGTGCAGATTCCACGATAACTGTTTGGCAACAAGGAAAATCCACCACAGTTTCCAGCGCCTATCAAGGTGAGCATCAGCGGGTGTATTTAATTGATTTGTACAAAACATTACCCGACTCTGTCCAAACTTGCCAGGGCTCAATCCGATATAATTTTAAGGACCGAATTCCCTCAGAAACAGGCTACAAGTATTATAGTGACCTTGTCGATATTGAATTTCCAAATCAGTCCTTATACGATACGGCCTATCTGATCATGAATTATGATACCCTGAACAATCAGGAAGTTTTCACAATCGGTAGCCGAACAGTTCCCTTGCACAAAAGTATCTTAGTCACATTGAAACCGCGCTTAAACTACTTTCAATCACGCGACCTGGGCCTATACCGTAAAGATGGCCTCGCATTTATTTACGTACCCAGTGAATGGAATAATAATCGGGTAAAGTTTAGTACCCGTGATTTTGGAGACTTCACGCTTATGCGCGACACCATTCCTCCCAAGATTACAAAAATTGGGTTGTCATCAGCCGCTGCAAGATTTAAGATTGGAGACAACCTATCTGGAATTTCCTACTTTGAAGCCAACATTAATGGCGAGTGGTTGTTAATGGTGTATGATTATAAAACCGGCATTTTAAAATCCGAAAAACTGGATAGTTCAAAACTTCTTACGGGAGACTTTGAATTGAAAGTGGTAGATCAGGCTGGAAACGAAAATATCTTCAAACAAAAAATTTAACATCTATGGCTCTCACGGTTGGTTCTAAAGCTCCTGACTTTAAAACAAAAGATCAGAACGGAAATGAAATTAGCCTTGCACAACTCAAGGGAAAAAAGATTGTACTCTATTTTTATCCTAAAGATATGACACCGGGCTGCACAGCCGAATCGTGTAACCTGCGTGATAATTACAAAGCCTTACAAAAAGCTGGGTATGAAGTTTTTGGTATTAGCTCGGACAATGAAAAATCGCACAAGAAATTTATTGAGAAAGAGAAGCTTCCCTTCAGCCTTTTGGCGGATGAAGATAAATCTGTCCATGCAAAGTTTGGCACGTGGGTGGAGAAATCGATGTATGGA
>JALHRP010000151.1 GCA_022841365.1 Chitinophagaceae bacterium
ATGTTAATGCAAGTAAAATAGCGAAAACCTTATTCACTTTAGCTTTGCACAGGTAATTAACGAAAGGATTCAACAAGATTGCAATAATAGTTGAGAAAACCAATGGAATTATAATGCCCTGCCCTACAGAGAGAATAAAGAAGAATGCTACGATACCTATCAATGTAATTGAAAACTTCGAATAGGAGAATTGACTTTTGACTTGTTCCATGATACAAATTAGATAATAAAATAAATACATCAATATTTTAATTAATCTCTTCCTGCGGCTTTAGCACTTTAATTGTATATTCATTAGGGCGAATATTTTTCCCATGAGTTCGAGTATACACTTTAGTGAATTCTGCTCCAAAGTAAAGTATGAAGGCCGAATAATACACCCACACCATTATTAAAATTACTGATCCGGCTGCACCATAAGCTGTAACAACCTTAGAACTTCCAAGATAAGCTCCAATTGCAAACTTTCCTATCATAAATAAAAAAGCCGTAAATGCAGCTCCTACTAAACAATCAAATAAAGCAATTTTTCCATCGGGTAAAATTTTAAATATAATAAGAAATAATAGCGTGATAATAATGAACACTACAAAGAGATTGGTAGCATAAAACAAATAAAAAGTATCTATAGGTATGAAATTCGTTAATCGACTATACATTACGTCCATTAATGAATTAATAATTAATCCAACCATCAAAATAAATCCCACCGAACCGATCATGGAAAAAGACATCAAACGATTCTTTACGGGAGTGTAAATTAAACTGTGCTATTTAATTGTATGCTCATAAGAAAATGATGGCTTTGTAATTAGATTGATTTGTATCTATAGATGTTAAAGTCATCATTTTTGCATGAGTTGCCGCCGGCAGGGCATCCGTTAATTATATTTTCAATTTGAGCCGATCACCAAATATAATGGATAATTGCGAGACTGCAAGGCTCCAGTTTTGAAGTGGAGAGGTCCATTTTTTACTAATGTTCCTTTGAGCTAGGTAAATCAGTTTCAAAAGAGCCATATCCGAAGTGAATGCTGTTTTGTTCTTGGTTACTTTACGCACCTGACGGTGGAAGCCTTCAATAGTATTGGTTGTATAGATCACCTTACGGATGTCGCTCGTATATTTGAAGAAGGTGGATAGTTTATGCCAATTGTTGCGCCATGAATTTATTACGATTGGATATTTATTGCCCCATTTTACACCCAATGCATCAAGGTTGGTCTCAGCTAACTCTTTAGTGTCTGCCTTGTAAACAAGCTTCAAGTCCGCCATAAACTCCTTTTGATTTTTACTGGCAATATATTTAAGTGAGTTACGAATTTGGTGTACGATACAACTTTGCACTTCGGCACCAGGATAAATGCTAATAATAGCTTCTTCAAAGCCCTTCAGATTGTCAATGCAAACAATAAGCATGTCCTTCACTCCACGGCTATGTAAATCTGTTAACACACTAAGCCAAAAGTTCGCTCCTTCACTCTCTGAGACATACATGCCAAGCAACTCTTTCTTGCCTTCTGTAGTAATTCCAAGAATATTATACACCGCTTTACTTACAACTTTACCTTCAGTCTTTACTTTATAAAACATCGCATCCATCCAGACAATGCAATATACTTCATCTAATGGCCGGCCTTGCCATTCCTTGATCTTAGGAATAACACGGTCGGTGATCTCGCTTAATGTAGTTGCTGAAATCGATGAGCCATACATTTCCTCAATATGATTGGAGATATCACGTAAGCTCATCCCAAGTCCATAGAGCCCGATAATTTTATCTTCCAAGTTATCCGCCAATATCGTTTCTCGCTTCTTTACAATCTCCGGTTCAAAGGTTCCATTGCGATCACGGGGTGTTTCAAGTTCAAAGCTCCCATCGCTGGTTTTAAGAAGCTTTTTGCTTGTGCCGTTCCGGCGATTACCATTTGATCGCTCGTCCAAGTCAAGATGTTCTGTGGCTTCTGCTTCCAATGCAGATTCTAAAAATTCTTTCAGAAGTGGCTGAAATGCACCGTCTTTACCAAGTAGGTGTTTTCCTTGTCGGAATTGCTCTAAGGCTTTTTTTTTGAGTGCCTCGTACTCATTCAGTTTGTCTTTCATTTTGTGGTATTTAAAGATAAGTATTTTTACTTTTCCTTAAATAGCACAGTTCATTTTACAGTCTCTTTTAGAATTATGATACAGTTTGTTTGTTAATACTTTGCAACTTATTCAAGAACTTTATTGTTCTTGTATCTTTTTTTATTTTCTTTCAATATGGTTAAATGAATCCTTCTCTCTACTGATTTTTCTAAAATCTGCGTTCTCTCCTGACTAAACCCCAATTTGGAAAAACGAAACTTCTGATTGTGATACCGAATTCCAGTAATTTTATTTGACCTTTCATAAGTTTCAAGTCCACATTCTTTGATTAGTGCGTAGAAAGTATCAATTGAATCCGCTTTTTTAAAGCAGGTTTTTAATATTGCATTTATATATTCTTTTGTTG
>JALHRP010000152.1 GCA_022841365.1 Chitinophagaceae bacterium
CTGTGATCACAGAGAAGGTTCCAAAGAGTTTTATCATATAATTTGTAAATTATTTGCACAGAATAATTACAAAGTTTGTTGGTTTGGAGAAAATTCCATAATTCCCACACCTTTTGTTGTAAGTCCCCATATTTACAGCCCTCATAACGTGTTAGCCGTTCGCTGTTGATTATTACAAGGGAATTTGTGGTATAATGATAACGGCAAGTCACAATCCTGCAGCTGATAATGGCTACAAACTCTATTGGTCAAATGGCTGTCAAATCATAGCACCGCATGACAGAAAGATTTCACAGCATATAATGAATAATTTGGAATTATGGGATGTTAATGGAAAGGAAGAGAATTTGGAAAATGTATTGGAAATTATACAGAGTGAATATGAAGGGAAATTAAATGGAATTATTAAAGAACTTTTCCCTTCACCGCCAACAAGGTTCTTGCAAGTTGTTTATACCCCTGTACATGGTGTTGGACAGCGCTATGTCGACAGTGTCATCAGCAGTATTGGGTTGCCACCTTTATTGAAAGTTGAATCGCAATGCAATCCAGATCCGCTTTTTCCTACTGTTAAATTCCCTAACCCTGAAGAAGGACCAGATGTATACAATGAAGCCTTTGGAGTCGCTCACTCTAAATCTGCTCAGTATGTCATGGCAAATGATCCTGATGCAGATAGATTCAGTTTTGCTGAATGGAATGCTGTTGAAAAGAGGTACAGAATATTTAATGGAAATGAAATTGGAATTTTATTTGCATATTTTCTGAGGAGTTGCACTGTTGGACCTCTAGCCATGATCAACACACATGTATCAAGTCAGTTCCTCAGCTCTTTTGCACAGCACAACAACATATACTTGATATCAACACATACTGGCTTCAAAAATTTGGGTAACAAAGCCATCGAATTAGAGAAGGAAGGTCACAGAGTGATATTTGCTTATGAAGAAGCAATTGGATTTATGATTGGTGGACTGGTACATGATAAAGATGGTATCAGTGCTTTGGCTGTCTTCTTGTCTTGGCTAAACAGAACAGATAAATTATGCAGCGAAATACTTGCAGATCTATATGATAAATATGGTCATTTTGTGTGTTACAATGGATACGTTCCATGTTGTGAATTGGCATTGAAAGAGAGGATCTTTAAAAAATTGGGCCAATTGGAAGCACCTGTTAATTTGGCTGGATATACCATTAATATCATAACAATGTATGAAGATGCACCACTTATGGCCAAACTACAACTGAAAGATTGTCAAGTGATTTTCAGATGCTCTGGAACAGAACCAAAATTGAAGTATTATTCAGAAGGAAAAGATAAAAATGTGAGTGAATTGATCAAAATGTGTAATGAAATGTCGAATGAATTATTAAAATTATAAAAATTACAAAAATTATAAAAATCATTTTTATGGCCTTGAATGATCCAGTGCTTCTTGTGACTTGGAGGCTGATGGCACGTGGTATTGATGTTCAGCTTACTTTCCATATTTGGTATATTAAATAGCCCTAGTTCAATATTTCTATAAATTCCGCTCCTTCCTTTCCCCTAGCTGAACAGGCAGCATCATGAAATTATTCAGTATTCTTCCCCTCTCTGCTTCCGTCTTTGCTGTCTCAGTGTTCAATGGCCTCCCTCCACAAGGAATCAACGCTGAAAATCAAATTGCATTCATCCCAACAAACATTGCTGAGAAGGACGGCAGACTTTGCTATGGTGTCTATCAAGACATTTCTGTCTGCTCTTGGTCAGCAGGAGGACCAGCAGCTGAAATCTACAGTGCAGCCAGTTATCCAGCTGATGCCAGTGTCTATGTTGTTGAACCTTTACATCATGAACTTGTGAATGTTGATGAATGGAATTTGGAAATGTCTTCAAAAAATTTTAGTCATAAAACATTGTATCAAGGAAAAAATCTGTTGGTCTTTTCAAGCGCAAGTGATTATGAGAATATTTCAAGTCAATTCCCAAACAGCACTGTATCTGTGTTGCCTCACGAGACCATTCAAAAAGTTGATCCAAGTTTGTTGGAATGGTTTGAAAATTTTGATATTTCTCAAACAAATCCACAAATTATAAAAAAAATTCTAAAAAATGTTCAATATGACAGAATTGTCAACACTGCGCAATATCTCACTGGTGAACGTCAAGACAGTTTCATTATCTCCCGTCACTCACAAAATGAAAGTATAAGAAAGATTGCTAAAACCGTGCTTTTTGATACATTCCATTTCTTTGGATTGACTACATCATTTTTTGATTTCCGTGAAGGATGGGGACCAAATGTTATCGGTGTTAAATTGGGTAAAGTTGATCCATCAAAGATCATTGTAATGGGTGCTCACTACGATTCTCGTGAAAGATCTATGAACAGAAGTGCACGTGCTCCAGGTGCAAATGATGATGGATCAGGAACAACTGCAATGTTGAATGCTATGGCTGCTATTATGGACAGCAAGGTTGATTTCAAATATA
>JALHRP010000153.1 GCA_022841365.1 Chitinophagaceae bacterium
AATACTGCTTGAAGCAGGGTTTGATACTGTAACTCCTAATAACAACCTTACAATAAGTTCCTGGGCTTATGACGAAGCTGCTGCTAATGGCAGCATAAAAATTAATAATAACCGGGCGGTGGACATTACCTGCTACCACCCCGGTTATACTTTTGTAGAAAAGTTGCAAACTATTGCCACAAAATTCCGGCAGGAACAGGAGGACGAAAAAGAACGGCCCAATTACATGCGGCAGTACTATGATGTAGCCTGTCTGTTAAAGAACGAATTGGTGCAACAGTTTATAAGCACCGATGAATACAAAGCCCATAAAAAGGAAAGGTTCCCTGCAAAAGATTTTTCAATACCCATTGCAGAAAACCAGGCATTCCTTTTATCAGATGCAGGACTATTGGATGCATTTAAGAAAAGATATGAAAGAACAAGTAAGCTTTACTACAAGGGCCAAGTATCTTTTGATGAAATTATGAATATCATTCAAACAAATATTGAGAAGTTGTAGTTATGTTTTCCCGCTCAACTTATCTTTCATATATCCGCTACTGCCGTTGCTATTTCCACCTTTAAAGTAACCATCAGAAGCACCTGCATCAGCAAAACTGTTGCTCATTTTATTGGCAGCACCGCCAAGAGCATCTCTTGTCATAGAAGCACCACCTGCAACAACAGTACGGCTGGATGTGCTTATCATGTTTGTTACTTTATAAAGCAATGTATTACCGCCACCAGCATGGATAATATAGTTGGCAACAGAAGGAACAGTGAAATAACCGATGATTCCTATGATCATAAAAATAAGGTAGGCCGTATCAGTTGAGCTGAAGAAGGTATCACCATTACTTGCAATTTGCTGCAAGTCTTCTTTGAGCATATTCTCCTGAATTTTCGCCAAGATGCCTCCAAAGATATTGGCAACAGGTAACCATAAAAATACATTCAGATACCTGGCGATCCAAACAGTGAGCGTATGTTGAAACCCATCGAATACTGCAATTGCAAACACAAGGGGACCAAGAATAGCCAAAACAATTAAGTAAAATGTTCGTATGGTATTTATACAAAGGGCTGCCGCTTCAAAAAGGATCTTCAATACTTCCGACATCCATTGCTTAATAGAATTTCTAAAATTATAGGAGAACTTTGCGAATGAAAATTTAATATCGTTGCCAATACTATTTGCCCAACCCTCACTTTTATCTCCATAATGATATTTGTACCATTTATCCCTATCACCAGATCCATTCGTGCCCACATACATTTGCCAGTAAGCTGTTTTCTTAATGGCCGCTTCTTTCATTTCCAAAAGCTTTGCCACTGCTTTATCAGAATCCGTTACCATTGCAGCAGTGGCGGTAACCGTAGGCTTCATTACACCATTAATCATGGCAATAACTGAAGGGAATATCAATACAGCAAAGCCAAGTACAAATGGTCTGAACAGTGGGTAAAAGTCTACCGGTTCAGCTCTCGATATATGTCCCCAAACCCTTGCTGCAATATACCAGGTGGCTGCAAAGCCTGCAATACCACGACCAACACCAATCAAACGGCTACACAACGGCATCATATCATCATATAGCTTTTCAAGCACTTCATGCAAGCTGTGGATTCTATTGGCCATGCCCTGGGCTTCTGCAAAATGAGGAATAAGCAATGCTGTAATTGCAATGCAAATTATTCTTACACACAATTTCATAAACACGACTTTATAAGTGGAATAAATTCTATTTCTTCAACCCGTGTAGTCTTCGGGACATTTCAATCTGTGCCAGCTCTGATTTTCTTTGCAGCGAAAGCACAGTGGTATTATTAGTGAAATCTTTTAGAAAAGAGTACTGTTCTTCCACAGACAGGTAAATTTTATCAATGGCCTGCAACCGTTCATCATCACTCATTCGTAGTTTACCTGATGTAATGACCATAGCCAGTTCATCCAGCCTTTTTAAACTTTCGTTAAACAAGTTGCTGTACACTTTGCCGAGGTAATCAATTTCATCAGCAGTGAATTGCTTTTCTTCTTTAAATCGGTTAAAGGCAAGTTTATATTCTTTAGCTATTCGAAGTTGATAGCTGATGATATCTGCAATTCGCTTATACCTTTTTACCGCAGGACTAACTTCCATAAGGCCATCTAAGAAAGTCTTGTGCAGGTTAAAATTTCCTTCCGATATGTTTTTAACCGCAGTATATCCTTTATTCAGGAGTTTATACCCATCATACATATTCTGCAAAATCTTTTTAAACTGTGCCAGCTTTTCAATATTAAGCAGCAGTTGTTGCACTTCGTCGCTTTGTGCTTTTAGTTGAAAACTCATGCCGCACACAATCAAAATCACAATCAGTTTTTTCATTTTACTCCATTTATAAGTTTAGAACGATTGATTTCCATCTGCTCTCCCAAACGTTGTACAGCCAGCAAACCCATATCTTC
>JALHRP010000154.1 GCA_022841365.1 Chitinophagaceae bacterium
CAGACCGGCTTCATCTCGCAGGCGCTCGCGCAGCCGATCGTCGTGCGCGTCACCGACGCGCTCGCGGCGCCCGTCGCCGGCGTCAGCGTGACCTTCGCCGTGACCGGAGGCGGCGGCTCGCTCACCGGCTCCGCGGCGACGACCAACGCCAATGGCGAGGCGACACTCGGCTCCTGGACACTCGGTGCCACGCCCGGACCCAACACACTCTCGGTGAGCGCGGAGGGCGCCGCGCCGCGCACCATCACGGCGACCGGCGTGCTGCCGCCGCCGGAGATCGTGCTCTCGGTGGTCGGATCGAACGTGGTCGGCTTCGAGCGCGCGGGGACGCTGAACGTGCGGCTGTTGCAGCCCGCGCCGGCCGGCGGCCTCACCGTCAGCGTCGTGAGCACCACGCCTGCGCTGCTCACCATCGCCGCGCCGGGCTCGGTGGACTTCGCGGCGGGCCAGACGGTGCGCACGATCGAGATGAGTGGGCTCACGATCGGCACCGCGACCGTGATCGGGTCCGCGCCGGGGTACACGCCCGACACGCTGCTGGTGCCGGTCTCGCTCAACCTCATCAGCCTGCCGCCCACGCTGAACGTGCCGCTGGCGCAGACCGCGTCGCTCCCGGTGCAGCTCTCGGCACCGGCGCCCGCGGGCGGCGTCGCGGTCGCGATCGTGAGCTCCAACCCCGCCATCGCGCGTCCGCTCGCGGACACGGTGATCGTCACCGCGGGCGCGCAGTCGGTGAATGCGACCATCGAAGGCCTCGCGCTCGGCTCGGCGACCTTCACGGCGAGCAACCCGAACTACGCGCAGGACCTGACCGTCGCGAGCGTGACCGCGGCGCTGAACATCGTCGCGACGACGGTTGCGCCCAACGGCACCTTCGCCGCGCCCATCACCGTCCGGCTCGAGAGCGGCGGCTCGCCGGTCTCGGCGCCGGCGGGTGGCGTGCCGCTCACCTTCGTCTCGCGTGACGCCAGCTGCGCCGCGATCGCCCCCACGGCGATGATCGGCGCAGGCCTCGTGAGCACGCAGCTCGACGTGAGCTACGGCGGCATCGCCAACCTCCCCTGCTCCACGCGCATCGTGGTCTCGGGGCCGGCGGGCTTCACCACCGACAGCATCACGGCCAACGTCGGCGCGATACCTGGCATCACGCGCGCGGCGTCGGCCGTCGGCTCCGGCCTGCAGCGCAGCTTCGGCGCCGCGCTCGGCGCGCCGAATCATCCGGGCGTCGTCGTGCGCGTGACGAGCCTCGACAGCAGCATCGTGCTCGTCTCGCCGGACGCCTCGACCGCAGGCGCCGGCTCGTTCGAGACGGCGATCCTCCCGGGCGAAGTGAGCATCCCGCTCGTGGTCTCCGCGGTCGCCGGCCGCATCGCCGACACCGTGGCCGTGCGCCTCGAGGCCCCCGGCTTCACCACCTCCACGTTCAACGTCTACGCGTGGCAGCCGGTCTTCCAGCTCACGGGACTGAACGCGACCGGCACCACCCTCGCGGCGGATGATGCGTTCTACGTCTCCATCGGCACGCCGTCCGCGCCGGGCGGCGCCTCCATCTTCAGCGCCGACGACGTCCGCCGCGGTGGCGGACCGCTCACCGTCTCGATCATCAACGACACGCCGGGGACCGGCACGCTCGTCACCACGGCGGGGACCGCGGACTCGGTCGTCGTGAGCATCGCCGAAGGCGCGGACAACGCGCCGACGAGCGTCGCGACGGGCGGCGTGGCCTTCCGGCCGCTCGCCGCCGGCACGGCCTCGGTGCGCTCCGCGATCGGCGGGTTGCGCCCGCTCGCCGGCGCGACAGGGACCGTGGTCGTCTCGCAGCCGGCGATCTCGCTCCCCACGGACTACGTGGGCTCCGGCCTGCAGCGCTCGCGCACCGTGAGCACGCCGGGCTCGCCCGCCCCTGCGGGCGGCACGCCGATCACCATCACCGCCGCGCGTGGCGGCGTGGTGCAGTTCGCACCCGACGCCACCACTCCCGGGAGCGACACGATCGTCGTCACGATCGCCGAGGGCACGACCACCGCGAGCTTCTTCGTGCAGGCGGCCGACGGGATCGTCGCCGACACCGTCCTGCTCTCCGCGACGTCGCCGGGCTACGTGAGCGCGAGCGCGGAGCAGCGCGTCTGGCAGGCGGTCTACCAGCTCACCGGCCTCAACGCGAGCGGCACGCCGCTCACCGCCGACGACGCGTTCTACGTGTCGATCGGCACGCCGAGCAGTCCTGCCGGGACGTCCATCTGGGTCTCCGATGACCGCCGTGCCGGCGCGGCGCCGTTCGACGTCTCGGTGGTGAGCGGCACCCCTGCCACCGCGACGCTGGCGATGACGGCCGGCACCGCGGACTCGGTCCTCATCCCGCTCGGCCCGGGCCTCTCGAACACCCCGACGTCCGTCGCCGCCGGCGGCGTC
>JALHRP010000155.1 GCA_022841365.1 Chitinophagaceae bacterium
TTTGAAAATGAATTAACAGCCAATTCTTCATCAATTAAGAAGCCAGTTCTCAAAAAGATATGGACTGCAATCCGAAATTCATTCCGTCGAAATGAGACTGGTGAAGTGTTGGTCGACAATGATCTACTTTTGTGGTCCTATCTGCAAGGTGGATTGATTGAAACTGCAGGTTGTTTTGGCTGTTTCCTTGCTACGATGGCTGTATATTTTTTACCAATTGGTGAACTGTATCAATCTGCCGCTATATACTTTACCACCAATTCGCCACTTTGGCGATTCACAGATGGATCCTTAGTGGCTGGACCAGAGCAAATGCAGATTCTTGCCAGAGCTCAAGGTGCTTATTACATTTCAATTGTAATTTGCCAATGGTTCGTATTGTTTATCACTAAGCATAGATATTCATATCCTTGGGGACTTGATATGTTCTATAATCGCTCTACATTCATTGGTGTGTTATGTGGGGCTGTGATCGCATCTCTAGCTGTATATTGTCCTGGAATCCAGACATTCTTTGGGGCTTACTTTGTACCTATTCTTGGTCTATTGCCTGCAGTAGGTGCTGGAATATTCATGATCATGTATGAAACTGTGAGGAGATATCTTAGACGTCAAGGATATTTTGGCGGTATACCAAAGAAGAATGTTAATCTGTTGGAATTGGTCCGTACAGCAAGTACCATTGAATAAACCCTTTTCGATCTTTATTTAATTCAAACAGTTATGAATTTTTATGGATAAATTAATCGGACATGAAGAATCAGTGGACTAAACCTGGCTAAGCATCATCTCAACAATCATAAGAAATATTAAATACATTCTGAAATAAATCACCACAATTGTTACATTGCAAATGATTTTTGATTTTCAGAGAGGGCTTTTAAAAAAGCCGTTCATATTTTGTTGACGAACAGAAATTCATCACTTATTTTTCACCACGGATGCGGCGAGCCAATTGGATGTCCTTAGCCATAATGGTGACACGTTTGGCATGGATGGCACACAAGTTGACATCTTCAAAGAGGGAGACGAGGTAGGCTTCTGCTGCTTCTTGGAGGGCACCAATGGCAGATGATTGGAAGCGGAGTTCAGTCTTGAAGTCTTGAGCGATTTCACGGACCAATCTTTGGAATGGAAGTTTGCGGATCAACAATTCAGTAGATTTTTGGTAGCGACGGATTTCACGGAGAGCGACAGTTCCTGGTCTGTAACGATGTGGCTTCTTGATTCCACCAGTAGCTGGGGATGATTTACGTGCAGCCTTTGTGGAGAGAGCTTTGCGTGGTGCTTTACCACCAGTGGATTTGCGAGCAGTTTGTTTGGTACGTGCCATTGTGACCTGGATGGGGAAATGGGGCCTTTTTATAGCCTGGATTGACCGCCAAAGATGGTAGTCCGCCAAGCTATTTGATTGGTCAACCCCTTGAGTTAGCGGGAAACTAGCATTAATAAATTCATATACCGTACCCTCGATATACAGGGGGGTAATCAGTATAAATAGACCCGCCTTTGTCCAGTCTCCCATCAACCGACAGAAATGACTGGACGTGGAAAAGGAGGAAAAGGATTAGGAAAAGGTGGTGCCAAACGCCATCGCAAAATGCACCGTGATAACTTGCAAGGTATTACCAAGCCAGCTATCCGCAGATTGGCTCGCCGTGGAGGTGTCAAACGTATTTCAGCTATGATCTACGACGAAACCCGCACAGTTCTCCGCTCATTCTTGGAAAATGTCATCCGTGACTCTGTTACCTACACTGAGCATGCTAAGAGAAAGACCGTTACTGCTATGGATGTTGTCTATGCCCTTAAGAGACAAGGTCGCACTCTCTATGGTTTCGGTGGATAAATACCAATGTTTGCCTAAACAAAAATCAAACGAAAACGGCTTTTTTAAAAGCCCTTTCCAAGTTCTAAATAATTTGTAACGTTGTCGTTATGGTTGTTTATCTTTGGAATGATTGCTTTGTTTGTTTGTCAAGTTGACTGATAGGGAATAAAAGTTGTTTATTATTTACTCTGAAAAGAATTCGTTCAATTTTCCGTCTTCATTAGCATTGTCAAAGTCTTCGTACACTCCTCTGAATTTACCGCCAACAAAGATCTGAGGGACGATGTTTGTTTTGCTGTTTGTTTTCATATATTCCTTTGCTTTCTCATCAGCCGCAATGTCAATCAAGTTGAATTGTTTCTTAAGAGCAGTTAAACGGTCAATTAAAGTCTGTTGTTGTTTTTTGACCTGATAATTGTCAGTTGCTGTGTGCTGTGTCCGTGCTTACCTGGACGTTTCCAGAGACTGAGCTGTAATATATGTCAATTGAAGGCATGAGCAAGGGTCTGAGGCCATGTTACTTGGCAATATATTCTATCTTAATCCGATTTTATTGTGAATAAATTGTAAT
>JALHRP010000156.1 GCA_022841365.1 Chitinophagaceae bacterium
TAAAAATCGGGATTCCCCGCAAGGGGATTGACGGTTCGATAAAATTGTTCTTTTTAAAAATATTTACTCGGGTGGTGGAACTGGTAGACACGTCCCGATAAAAAATCGGGATTCCCCGCAAGGGGATTGACGGTTCGATAAAATTGTTCTTTTTAAAAATATTTACTCGGGTGGTGGAACTGGTAGACACGCAGGACTTAAAATCCTGTTCCCCGCAACGGGAGTGACGGTTCGATTCCGTTCCCGAGTACAAAGCCCTGATTTATTCGGGGCTTTGTTATTTTAGTCGAGTATGTTTCACACCTATATTTTATACTCCGAAAAAGCAGGCCGGTATTATGTTGGACATTGCGAAGACCTTATACAAAGGCTCGAACGGCATAATAATAAAATGGTTCCTTCCACAAAAAATTATACTCCCTGGAAGTTGGTTTATCATGAAACTTATCAAACAAGGCAAGAGGCAAACGCCCGTGAATTGTATATAAAGCGCATGAAAAGCAGAAAATTTATTGAGGAGCTGGTAAGAAAAAGTAACTGATAATTTCTCATCGTTATGGTGAAATTACTTCCGGAGCAAGTCTCACCATCCCAACACTTCCCAGGCGATGTCTCCACTCATAGCTTTTGCAGCGCTGGCCGTGGGACTCGCCGGCGTTTCAGGGCGAAATGCCAAAATCAAAATCACTCAACGTTTTAAAATTTAGCACAGGATAAACGCCTTGCTTCCGGATCAAGTCTCCCAATCCCAACACTTCCCAGGCGATGTCTCCACTTATAGCTTTTGCAGCGCTGGCCGTGGGACTCGCCGGCGTTTCAGGGCGAAATGCCAAAATCAAAATCACTCAACGTTTTAAAATTTAGCACAGGATAAAAGCCTTGCTCTCCACACAGATAAAATTTTGCTGAGCTGTGAGGATACAATGCAGGCTCTGCACACAACTGCCACCTGCCTGCCGGTAGGCAAGGTTTGCCGCTGCAGGGATTGTGGTGCATGTAGTTAATCTTCTGCCATGAAAATTCATCACCAATGCATTCCTTCCAGTCAAAACTGTCCTCCCAAATTTCAAACAGTTTGCCTTTGGCTTTATCACTATTATTTACTGCTGCAGCCAGCTTATTCAGCAATGCAGTTTCATTTTTCTCTTTCAGCCTCTTCACCATTTCATAGCCTATAAACCTCTTGCCGTCGCCTATTATTTTATTGATATTCTTTTTTGTTTTTTTGAATGCAATGGTGGCATGCACATGATTGGGCATGATGACATAGCCGGTTATGTGATGTCCGTTTTCTTTCAGCACGTCAAACCAGTTGTAAACTAAATCATAGCCGCTGATTGTTTCAATTAATGGCAGCCAGTTGAAGCAGGTGAATGTGATGAAAAAATGGCCGCTGTCTGTTGGTATATTTGTTTTGATGGGCATGGAGTAAAGGTAATGGGTTTCCATAGCACGGCGAGTGCCACAACTGCGCTCATAGCCCGTCGTGGACACATCGCCTGGGAAACGTTTAGTAATTGAGAGACTTGCTCCGGAAGGAAACATTAAAATTTTAAGGATGGCTTACTGAAATTCCTGGCTCTTTTATTCGTCGGGGTTTCACGAAAGTTTATTTGGCTTTGTGGGGTGTGCTGTGAAAACCCCGCCGGGACAGAAAGAAATGTTGTAGGTAGCCTATTTTGATCATCTGTTTTTTGTCGCCAAAAGTTTTTCCTTTAGTAATTTACCAAATGCCGTTTCTGTTTTTTTATACGGGTCGATTATTCGATTAGGATTCTCTAAAGCATCAATTTTTGACAGTTTAAATATGAAAGGTTTTTTGAAATTTTGTGGTAGATTATCTAATACATAATTACAAACCTCTTTTGCAAGCTTTAACTTTTGATGTCTTATACAAATTTCTACGAAGTGGGACAATCCCTCTAATGCACTATGCCTTACATAAGGTTCGGCAGCTAAAATGTCATATTCTCTAATCGAAGTGTAAAGTTTTTGTCCGGGAAAACGAAATGCTTCAGAAAATCGTTCTTTCTGATTCCTGTATATTGACTCATACTCTTTCAAGTCAATTTCTTTATACCGTAGACGTTCCTTTATGTCTTCTCGTTCTCCAATTAACAAAATAGCGGAATATGTCATTAAGATTCCCAACAAGTCAAGAAATTCCTCTGTCGTTACTTTCGTCCGCATTGCCAAAAAATCCTTTATTATTTTAATAGCTTTCGACCTAGATTCTATTGTGCCTTGTGCCCAACAATATTGAGCATAATTTTTAATATACT
>JALHRP010000157.1 GCA_022841365.1 Chitinophagaceae bacterium
CCAGCTTCCGATGTTGATAGGTCCATTCAAACTCTCACATTCATAAAACATCTGTGACATATTCGCCACAGCATTTAAATTCGGCACATCAGTAGCTGTAATATTCAGGTTGTTGCAACCATAAAAAGCAGTTTCCATACTGCTCCAATGAATTGCACCCCACTGCTCAATGGTAAGCAATTTGCTGCGGTCACCGCCATTATTGAAGTTAATACGAGTAAAAAAAGCACCACTACTTGAATGGATGCTAACGCGATAAGTACCAGCAAAGGGAAAGGTCACGGTAGTGGTTCCATTGCCAATGGCTGTACCATCGTTGTTAGGATTGCCCACTTCTTCCCATGAGATATAATAATTATTACCGGTGCCAGGTATTACGATTTGATTGCTGGTAGAAACACCCGGATTGTCTGTTTTCCATATAGTAATGAAGGCCTCAGGAGTGGTGACAAAATTACAGGTGCCAAGGGCATCTCCGCTCATCGCCCAACCTTTAGTGGACACCAAATAGTTTCTTGCCGCTACTGCATTCGTTCCATATTGTCGACCGACGGCGCCAAGGTTGCGGTTATTGGGAGTAGCTGGATTATTGCTCCAACCAATTAGGGTAGATGAATAGTTAAAGCAATCCATACCGCTACCATCGAGCATATTGGACAAGTTAGCTGAACTGTTCAAAGTCCAAGCACCTAGATTTTGGTTGAAGGTACTGGCAAGACGGAACATATAGTTCATATAGGTCACTGCTGCTATATTCCAGTTACCGATAGGTTGGTTAAATGCGGTAGCGTTAAAAAACATACTGCCCATATTGGCCACTGCTGCTGTATTCCAGCTACCAATGGGTTGGTTGAATGCAAAAGCAGCGCCAAACATATAGCTCATATTGGTCACTGCTGCTGTATTCCAGTTACCGATAGGTTGGTTAAAGGAAGTGGCAATCGAAAACATAGCAAACATATCGGTAACCGATGCCGTATTCCAGTTGCCGATGGGCTGGTTAAACGAGATGGCACCTTCAAACATACGGCTCATATTGGTCACTGTTGCCGTATTCCAGTTACCAATGGGTTGGTTGAATGCATCAGCTTCGCTAAACATATAGCTCATATTGGTCACTGCTGCTGTATTCCAGTTACCGATAGGTTGGTTAAAGGAGGTGGCAATCGAAAACATACGGCTCATATTGGTCACTGTTGCTGTATTCCAGTTGCCGATGGGCTGGTTAAAGGCATCGGCATTTTGAAACATACGGCTCATATTGGTCACTGTTGCAGTATTCCAGTTGCCGATGGGTTGGTTAAAGGCGCTGGCGTTGAAAAACATAGAGCCCATATTGGTCACTGCTGCTGTATTCCAATTGCCGATGGGTTGGTTAAAGGCGCTGGCGTCTTCCAACATAGAGCCCATATCGGTCACTGCTGCTGTATTCCAGTTGCCGATGGGTTGGTTAAAGGCATGGGCATATATCAACATAAAGCTCATGTTGGTTACTGCTGCTACATTCCAGTTGCCGATGGGTTGGTTAAAGGCGCTGGTGCCGTAAAACATATAGCTCATATTGGTCACTGCTGCTACATTCCAGTTGCCGATGGGTTGGTTAAATGTGCTAGCATTCCTAAACATAGAGCCCATATTAGTCACTGCGGCTGTATTCCAGTTGCTTATATTAACGGGGCCATTTAAACTTTGGCAATTCATAAACATAGCGGCCATATCGGTAACCGCACTTAAATCCGGCAAATCGGTAGCAGTGATATTTAAATTAAGGCAACCTTGAAAAGCAGTTTGCATGCTGCTCCAATGAATTGTCCCCCATTGCTCTATAGTAAGCAATTTGATGCGGTCTCCCCCATAGTTGAAGTTAATACGGGTAAAAGTACCACTGCCTGGATAGATGCTAACGCGATAAGTACCAGCGAAAGGAAAGGTCACAGTAGTGGTTCCATTGCCAATGGCAGTACCATTGTTGTTGGGATTCGCAACTTCTTCCCATAAGATGGTGTAGTTGGTACCGGTGCCGGGAATCCTGATTTGATTGTTGGAAGAAACGCCCAGATTGTCTGTTTTCCATGTAGTAATGAAAGCTTCAGAAGGGGTGACCGTATTACAGGTGCCAAGGGCATCCCCAATAATTGTCCAACCTTTATTGGATACTAAGTTGGTTCTTGCGCCGACTGCATTTGTTCCATACTGCCTGCCGTAGGCGCCTAAGATGCGGCTATTAGGGGTAGCAGGATTGGCATTCCATCCGATCAGCGTTGAAGCGTAGTTGGTGC
>JALHRP010000158.1 GCA_022841365.1 Chitinophagaceae bacterium
TCCGCAGAATTGGTAGATTTAATGTATGATGCAAATCTGAAGGACTCCGCTGAATTGACCAACAACAACAGCAACAAGAAGGCCCCTAATAGAACCGACACGGTCGTGGAACCATCAAATCACCTCGTCAAACAAGATACAATTATTGTTCCAAAAATTTCCCCTTCAAAAACAAAATCTTCAGGGAATGAAATCAAACTTCTTACACTCAACATATTCATGAGACCTCCACTTGTAAAAACTAACAAATCTGACTACAAAGATGCTCGTCTACAATATTTTATTGATAATTATATGATCTCTTATGACATAGTATGTTTACAAGAAATGTTTCAATACGGATCTTCTCGACATCGCAAATTAATTATTGCTGCAAAAACCGCTGGTTTCCAATATTGTCTCTCATGTCCCTCCGGCGGTTTATTGCAAGGTGTAGCTGATGGCGGTATAACAATTCTCAGTAAATACGAAATTGTGGAAGAGGATTGGTGGCAATATTCACGTGGTAATCATGCTGATTCTCTAGTTGCTAAAGGTGCTCTCTTTGCAAGAATCAAATTGACAAAAAGCAGCCAGCTATTTCTATTTAACACGCACCTGCAAGCGACGCCTGGGATCCCAGATTCTTCTGGTGATGATGTCTATGGCCAGAAACGTGAAAAACAATTGAATGCCCTCTCTGTCTTCATAGAAGAGAAAATATACAATCCAACCTCATATTTTAATCAATCTAAAGATTTGGTAATGCTAGTCGGAGATTTCAATATCAATGCCATCAACAGCAAAACTGATTTCACACAGAGTCTAGAATATGATAAAATGATGAAAATACTCAATCGCGAATCTAAAGCAAACGTATCATTTTCTGATGTTTTTTTCTCTCAGTTGGGCTATCATCCATTTACATTTGGTGTTGAAGCAACGAAATTCACTGATCCTCAAACCGGCACTTCAATAGAAATACCTGAAGAAACCACACTTACTGCACGTGAAGTTGTTGGCTCATGTCAAAGCTTGGATTATATATTTACTAATAATTTGAAAGCTATAGAATCATCTCAAGTCCTTCCATTATTGACTAAAGATTTGAAGGATTGTACACATTTATCTGATCACTATGGTTTGTCTGTTGCCATTCGAAAATAAACCTGTAATTATAAATTACACTCAATTTTTATTGTTATTGTATTGAACAACAGCCAGAATTTGTCTTTTTTGCCACTTTGTAGAAGGACTTGCTCTGTGTTGATAGCTGCTCTGATTGTGCCACGAGGTTATCCAACTTTTCACCTCTTGCCAACACACTTTCTATTGTATTGTGTAATATAACCTTTGTTTCATCCAATTCTTTCTGAACTTTTAATATATTATCTGCTTCATGAGGATTTTGATATTTTACAAAATATTCTTTAAGGACTGGGAATGCAAGAGGAGCGATAGTGCTGGCCACCACTTGTTTGGAATGAAGAGCTGAAAATTCATCCAAAATTTTACCTATAAGTGTAAATGCTACACGTGATGGATATTCTTTGTCAGCAATAATAACACATGATAGACTGAGAGAGTTTGTGTAGACGTGCCCTACATTCCCTTCTTGTTCGACAGACTGTCTAATGCCTGCAGCTGTTCTCTGAGAGAGTGTCATCGCAAAAAAGTCCATAAACTCTTTACCAGAAGAGCGCTGAAAATAACTAAAACTTGACAAGTCTATTTCTGAGGCAAGGATGAGGGATGACGGCTCTCTACGCAGAATGTGGATGGACAGAATCTTCATAGTTGGCAAAGCACAGGGGGTCTAGTTTTAGAAAAAGGGCGACTTGAAACAAGGGATCGGATTGATGTACACAATAAAGATTATCATTATAATAAAGATATAATTAATGTTTATGCAAAGGAACGCATTTTTATTTAAAGTTTAAATAAATAGAAACACTTTCCCAAAAAGGGTTATTAAGCATTAATAAACAGCCGTGGACACAGACCGTCGTTCCATGCAATCATTTAATGAGATATTCACATATATCACTGTAATATTGTCCTTATTCCAACCAATTTTTTGCTCAGATGCTCACCGCTCACACATTCTCGGTCCAATTACCGATCACATTGAATTCCTTCGATCTCAATGGACAGTTCAATTCTATCCACATGCTCCAACATTTCACATTCATTTGCAAGAACTCTATTACAATGAAATATCTATCAAAAAAAATCCAGAAATATTACAGTTAAAGTTGGGAGAGTTCTATGAAATACTCCTCAAAACAATATTGAT
>JALHRP010000159.1 GCA_022841365.1 Chitinophagaceae bacterium
TTCCTCCCAATTTGTTTCTGTCTCCTTCCCAGAAAGAATGACTGTGTGCTCCAATATCGTCTTACAATTGCCGCCAACCTTCATCAGCCCAATCATCACCAGGGTTAATTAGGGTTAAAAAAACTTATTAAATTTTATTGCCTTTTCTCCGCTTCAACGAGTTTTTCTTTGCAGATTTGTGTTTTTTCTTATATTCTTTTGTAAGCCACTTTTTGTTTTTGTTCCAGTCATCTTCGATTTCTTCTATAGTCTTCTCTCTAAACATATTCATTTCAACAGATTTTCCATTGATTTTTTGCATCTTAGCGTCAACTGATATGAAAAATCTCTGTTTCCTGGGAATATATACAGCAGTGGGTTCATTTGGAATTTCGGTGGGTACTATAGGTTTAGCTTGATTATCTGAAGTGGTAAAGGAAAAAGCAGTTCCAGCGTCTAACTGTTAGAAATAATGTTTGAATACACCAGTTTTACCTTCTGTTATAGTAAATAAATCAGACCATTTCTGATTTATAACAACTTTTTCTGTCATTCCTTTTTCCATCAGGGGATGGACCAACCAAACTTCCATGAACCGTCATCTTCTGATGATGAAGTATTGTTAAAACCAGTATTTGTCCCAAAAAACGCTCGAAAAACAATTCAAAATAATTTATTGGTAACAGAAAGTCATAATTCTGCAGAGGAAAGTGAAAGAAAAGCAGATTCACGCCATTTGGTCGCAGAAGCAGTGAAACAGCAAGCCAATCTTGAAGCTAGCAAACAGCAGTCTGTTTTGGATGTAGATGATACTGATGGTGTTAATGAAGTTGAAGAAATTCAAGCCTGGAAACTGAGAGAATTGAACAGATTGAAGCGAGATTTGTTACTGAAACAGCAGCAAGAAAGGGAATTTTCTGAAATGGAAGCCATTAGAAATATGCCTGAAGACGAAAAAGCAGAATATCATAGAAAACATATAGAAAATCAGACGAAAGAAAAAGAGTCAAAGTCAAAATATCAATTTTTACAGAAATATTATCATAAAGGTGCATTTTTTATGGACACAAATGAAGAAATATATCAACGAGACTACAATCAGCCTGGTGAATCAGATCGCCATGATAAATTATCTCTACCTTCAGCTATGCAAGTTAGAGATTATGGTAAATCTAGCAGGTCAAAGTGGACACATCTGTCAGCAGAAGATACCACTAGTTTTGAATATGGATGGTCATTAGATACAGAAGTTACAGCAAAAGCAAAAAACCAACTGGCTGGTGTAAATATTAATACAAATGTATCGAACAATAAAAAAAGAAAATTGTAACTAATCTTCGTTTAGCATCAAATTGATAAACACAGGCTCGACTTTGGTAGCTTTCTTTTTGGAAACAAGAGTTTGTGTTTGGCCAATGACAGTTGCAGGTTGACCAAATTCAGCCAACTTGGTCTCTTCCTCTAAACTAGTTTCTTGTTTATCTAAAATTATATTCTCTTCATTATTTTCATGTAAATCTTCTAGATCATATTGCCAACAGAGATCTTTAATCGATTTTGGGTTAACCGATCCAAAGAGTTTTTCTAATCCATTTTTGTAATGGCCAGGATCAACAGTGATGACTTTCTTTGACGGCGTTTTCACAGTAACGATAGCAATAGCCCTTCCATATCTTCCTCTCTTCCAGCCACGCTTTTCATCTACATTTTCATCATTAACCAAGCTCATATCTGTTGCATGTCGGTACAGACCATAATTCTTGTTAGCCCGTTTCACTTCTCGCTCATGTTCACGGGCTGCTGCCTGTACATTCCTTTGAGTATAAGATTCTTTTGCTTTCTCAATTTTCATTTGTTTATCATTTCGCCATTTTGCCCCATTATACACACTTTTACACTTTGCCAACTGTTGCTCAGTTATTTCCATCGAAACATAACCAAATCCTCTGCAGTTACCATATATGTCACTTACAATGGTACTTTCAAGTACTGTACCAAACGCAGATAATTTTTCATTTAAATCTTTACTGGAGCAGTTCGACGGAAGACCAGAGATATGAAGTCTGGAAATTTCTGACATGGGCGGACCCTTCATGAATCAAGCAATTAACGAGCTGCTTGTAAATTATCAAAAAAATACTACAAAGAAACAAAAATTGTTAGATATATATTTGGTTTATGTTTTATTAACTGGTATTTCACTTGCAATCTATGCTTTGCTTTCTGGTTCCCAGCCACTTAATTCCTTCCTAGCAGCTTTTGGGTCGGCTGTC
>JALHRP010000160.1 GCA_022841365.1 Chitinophagaceae bacterium
AGGACCATCTTTTAAGGCTCTCATCCCATGAGCCTGCATGCTGGCATACACCCCCACGCATCCTGTCAAAACCGGTCAGCCCCGGATAAGCACTTGAGTAGCTAGTATCAAGTAGCAAGATTTGTTTGGGCGGCCGAGCGGGCTATCCGCTACAAGCTCCCTCTCAGCAGCACGCGGAGTTTATCCCGAGCACAGCGAGGGAGGCTTTTCGCTTCTATCCCTGCCGCAAAAATCACTATCAAAGAACGATTATTCAATAGACAAAGGTAGGGGAAAATAAGTTCATCTGAGCAGAAAGCTAAAAGTTGAAAATGGAAAGCTTAAAAGCTGAAAGCTAAGAGTTGAAGCTGAAGTCTATGTAAACAAGAGTTAGCTTTGAACTTCAAGCTTTCTGCTTTAGGCTTTCAGCTTCTTTGATTCCTACTTTATCAATCACTAAATATTTCTTTTTAGAAACAGATTGCCTGGCCAGTAACTCGGCAATAAATCCCGTAAGGAAAAGTTGTACACCTACCACCAACGCAACAAGCGCCAGATAAAAAATGGGCTGCTCGGTTACTTCACGCTTCAGCGGAATTTTAGAAATAAAAACAGAATCAATTTTATCGTATAAAATTTTTACTGTAAAGCCAAAGCCAACTAAAAACGATATAATACCCCAGGCGCCAAAGAAATGCATCGGGCGCTGGGCAAACCGACCGATAAAGGTAATCGACAACAAATCCAGAAAGCCGCGTACGAATCGCTCCCAGCCAAATTTACTGCGACCGTATTTACGTTCGCGATGCTCAACCACTTTCTCTGTAATTTTTGTGAAGCCCGCCCACTTGGCAATCACCGGTATGTAACGGTGCATTTCGCCATACACTGAAATGTTTTTTACAACCTGGTGATGGTAAGCCTTCAGTCCACAATTAAAATCATGCAGGTGAATGCCCGAGATTTTACGGGTAACATAATTAAAAAACTTAGAGGGAATGGTTTTTGAAATCGGGTCGTGTCGTTTTTTCTTCCAGCCACTTACCAATTGAAAGCCATCTTCTTTAATGAGTCTGTACAACTCAGGAATTTCATCCGGACTATCCTGCAAATCGGCATCCATGGTAATCACCACCTCGCCTTGAGTCAATTTAAAGGCGGTGTGCAAGGCAGCCGACTTTCCAAAATTGCGGTTAAACTTTACTCCTTTAAAGGATGAGTTGATCAGATTTTGTTTTTGTATTTCCTCCCACGTGCCATCGGTGCTGCCGTCATCCACAAAGATAACTTCATAAGAAAAGCCGTGTTGTTGCATAACACGGCTTATCCACTGACTTAGTTCGGGAATAGATTCTTGTTCGTCCTTGGCGGGGATGATGATTGAAATATTCATTCCAGAATCAGATCACATCTTCAGGCGGATTTTTCTTTACAAAAATCGCGGTGATGAGAGACAGTACTGCATAAACAATTAATCCGATACCGTAGCCCATGGCTAAACCACTAGTAGAAAACTGATTTTCGGTGCGTTTGCGGGCATCTTCCATGGCCTGATCCATTTGATCTTCTGGCATGCCAAAGCTCTCCATCATTTTCTGAGCATTTTCCAACGCTACTTCCGTAAGCTTTGCAGGAAGTTCAGGATCAATAACGGTGTACAATATCATTGTAAAGATTGTAGAGATAAGGCCTGAAATCGCCATCAGGATAAATCCATGCTGGAACGCTTTACCATACGGCAAAATGCCGCCAATTTCACCGCGATAATTAATACCGGCATAAATTGCCAATCCGATAAACAAGGCGAAAACAAAAATTCCAAATTTCCAGTCAGCGAGCATTGCATAGTCAACCGCATACGCAACAATGCTTAATGCGATACTAATTCCTCCAACGATCAATCCCCATTTAAGGGCGTGTTGAAATAATGAGGGAGTTTCTTTTTCTTCCATGATTTAATTGGTTTTGGGTTGTCGTCTTAAAATTACTGATATAATTATGCTTATAAAAAAACTGATTATAAAGCTTTTAACAAAGTAGTCGAGGGCTAAATCTTTACCCTTAGTTGCAGGAAGTGCGTTTAAATTACGTTCAAACTCATCTTTTCCTAATTGTTCAATCACCTCGGGTGCTATGGCATTCATTTGCCCCAGAGCTGTTTCGATATAGTTGGATAAAAAACGCGGCTCGATAGCGCAAAAAAGCCAGATCGTAACGGCCGCGATCA
>JALHRP010000161.1 GCA_022841365.1 Chitinophagaceae bacterium
TTGTTCTTTTGCCTGCTTCCCTTTCTTGCCTTTCCCTCTATTCTGTGGTTGCAATGAATTGACATATTTCAAGAGAGGAGTGGTCTTTTGTTCCAATAACAATTTCTCATTTGCTTCTTTTGTTTTTACTAATAAATTCTCAATAATTTGCTCAGGTGATAACTGACTTTCTTTTTCTTGGGCTAGTTTCTGGGAAAACTGGGCGAAATCTTCATCATCTTTCAGTGTATTGCAACGAGAGCCTTCTGACGGTTCTACGCTATCCGTTGTAGCAATCATTTGAAATGGTGCAAACTCTACCATTATTTTATACTGCACACCGCGTGAATCGATTAGTGGATAGCCATCGAATTCTCTACTGAATGTAAGGAGGGAATCAAGAGTTGTAAAGTTTATGAAGCAGTGACCAGGTTTTGTCTTGTCGCCTGGTCTTTTAGAAGGTGTTCCAGCTACAAAGCGGACATAGTTTATAGTTTTTTGATTCTTGAGGATGGACTCTTCGAGAGAGGACTGGGTATAATCTGGTGGAAGGTTGCGAATCACTACTTTGGATCGAAACATTCAAGGGTACAGTATTTGAACAGGTTTATTTAATAAATGGAATATCTTCGTTGAAATTCGGTGTTGTTAATTGTTTAATTTTCTGCTCATAATATGTTCGATACTGTGATAATTTTTGTTCATATTTGGCTGTCATTTCTTTTTGTGCGTTAGTTTTCATTGCACACATTTCTTGTTGGCTTTTTTCTTTGTAATCTTTCAAGTCTTTCTGAATTTTCAGTAGATTTGTCTGATATTTTGCCTTCATTCCTTCTAGAAGTCGTTGATAATGTCCCTCATATTCCTTTTTAACTTGGGCTAATTTCTTTTCATGTTCGTTTTTGAGTTTGGCTGCAATCTGCTCTAATTTTTCATTTCTAATCCGCAGTTTGAGCAGTTCATCGTTATATTTGATTTCATATTCTGTTTTAATTTTATGTGTCAAATCTTCTTCTCTTTCTTTCAAATCACTGTTTATCTTTGCGATGTGTGACTTGAAGATTTCTGTATATTTTCCCTTCAATGTAGCGATTGCACCTTGAACATCTTTTTTAAATTTGTCTTTAATTAATGAAATTGCTTCTTGATTTTCTTTTTGATACCTTGATACCAATTCCATTACAATTTTCTCGTGCTCTCTTTTCTGCTCTAATAATTTAGTGTCAAGTTGCAATGACATTCTCCTCTGAAGATCGCGTAGTTCACTTTGAAGTCTTTCAATTTTTGATTTTAATTTTAAATTTTCTGAATTTGACGTATTTTCAAATAAAATTTCATTTCTATCATTTCCAAAACCATTATACTTTACGTTGATCAAGTCTGTATCCAAATCAGCAAAGGATATATTGAAATCCTCCAATGTTTTACTCTCAACAAAAAGATTTTCATCAAAATCGACATGTTTTGCATTTTTCTTTTCTTCATCGGTATTATTGACATTGGCAATTTGTTGTTGAAATGAATTGGCAAGACGAACCTTTTCAGCTTCCATTTCCATTCGGAGTGAATTCAACTCTTTTTCCTTTTCAATTAATAAATCTCTTTTAATTCTATTAATTTGTTCTGTCATCAATTTTTCCATATTTACTTTCATTTCTAATATTTGATTTTGTTGAGTCAATACTTGATCCAACTCTGATTTTACTGACTGCATCTTTTCATTGTAGCGTTTCTCTAGTTCTTCGACTTTTTGCTCATTTGGATAACTATTGGAGCTATTAGGAATGACTTCAAGTTGAATATCTGGAACGGCATTGTATTTGGGTTTGGTATTAGATTCGCCTGTCAACGGCGGAGAGATAATTGTTGTGGAATGGAACCTTTCTGTGTACGGGGTATTGGTGGTGGTTTCCATCACTTGATTTGAAGAAGGAGAAACTGATTTGCTTTTAAAAAACGGATTTGTCATTGGAACTTTTAATGGTGGAATACTTACATCAGTAAATGAGTTAATGTTTCCCTTTACTTCAGCTTCATTATTGAACCAACGTTGAGAAGGGATGCCATTTTGTATTGGCTGATTATTAATATAATTAGGATTATTTTCAAAATTTATAGAATTATCCAAAACAGCCAAATCGCTTTCATCGAGATAGGGAATGTTGTGCGTAGCGGCTGCATTGAGGTGTG
>JALHRP010000162.1 GCA_022841365.1 Chitinophagaceae bacterium
CATTCGACTTCTACATCTGTCTCTGCTATAGCTAGTGATAAGAAATTAATATTAAAAGCAACATCTTTGATGAATATATCAAATCCATGGTCAACTACATGTCGCCCACTGTTGGCACTAAATTTGCAGGAGATGGCTTATGTAAGGGATTATGGAGCAGATAGATTGGGGTATGTAGGAAATTTCTGGAATGCTGTTAATTGGGATAAAGTAGAAAATTTGATTGCAGCAAATTAGTGAAATAAAATTGAGATCTCCTAAAATTGCAACTTGTCGCCGCTCTAGACATACTGCGTCAATTCGGGTAATGGCAACAATTTTTGACCCAACGACATATCATTTTATTAAAAATTCAGTTTTAAATTCAAATATTTTATTATTATTTTTACTACATTATTTGTTCCAAATGACAATTTGAAAAGATTCTTTTTAACATGGGGTTCGACACCCATGTCACATGGGAAATTAAAAAAAAGTACCAAACTAATGGATGGAATGATTGGTCCATTTAACTCTTTTAAATAAAATAAGCTCTGATCAATCCTTCTCTTCCATATCTCAACATTTTACCCAACAAAATACATGACACGATAGATAATATCAACACTGCCGTCAAGCCACCAATTAGCGACAATTGAGCTGTCAAACCTCTCCCGCAATTCCCCCAAGTCACAACTGCAAAATAAAGGCAGAATCCCAACCAGAAACAATTGACTAGTCCTCTTCCAACACCAAATACAAATGCAGCTACAATGTATGCTACACACGGCTCATTCTGAGATATGAGTTAGAATAAAAGAGAAAATCAACTTACCGATAGAGTAATAAGCAAAGAAATTGAAATAATCAATGCATTTAACAGTAAACTTGTCAATAACACATCTGGCCTGACATACAGCAGCCAATATGACATTGTCACGTAGGCTGCAATTTCCCACATTCCAGTTATTGCATACAATCGTTTAACTACTGTATAGCTTTCATTGTTAAAATTATTGGTATTGGATTTTAGGGTTAGGGAGGGGGCGGATTTGCGGTTCGTTGAAAGAGAGTTTGGAGTTTCGTAATATGCAGGCAGACTTTCATCACTGTCCATCTCTGGAAATTGGGACATGGGTGGATGCAATGTGATCTGGAGATATTTGACATTTTTGTTTTCTTTTATTTTGTTTGAATGGATTATTTTAAAAAATTATTTGTTTTTTCTTGAAAATCAATCGTTTAACTGAATCACCAATCAATTACCTTGAAGGCAATAGTTATCGCCCCATGTCATTTCTCGTTTTTGGTGGTTCAGGTGCCCTCGGTCGCTCTCTCATCAAAAAACTCAACAGCGTTGGCAAAAAAACTGTCTGCGTTGATTTATCCTCTAACGCTGATGCTACTCTCTCTTTAATCTACACCACATTTCCAGAATTAGAAACCAGTCTCACTGGACATGTCTTTGATGGTATATTATGTGCTGCTGGTGGTTGGACTGGTGGCTCAATTGGACCTGAATTAGTTAATCAAACTATAACTATGGTACAATCCAGTGTTATACCTGCAGCTGTTTGTGCCTCTCTTTGCAAAAAACATTTGAATCCAAATGGACATTTACTATTAGTTGGTGCCGCAGCTGTGGCTTCTGACGGCACACCGGGAATGTTGGCTTATGGAATGGCTAAAGCATCAGTTCAACATCTTGCAGTCAGTTTATCAAAATCTGGCTCTGGAATGCCAGAGGGCAGCAAAGTAATGTGTTTGCTCCCAATTACTTTGGATACACCAGCAAATCGATCTGCAATGCCAAATGCAGACACAAGCTCGTGGACTGATTTAAATGATTTAAGTGAATTTGTGTTGAAATGGACAGAAAATGGAAATAATGAATATCCATCAGGATCATTAGTGAAAGTCGAAACTGTAAATCACAAGACAGCCTACAGTCTCTTCAAATAAAAACTGATAAGACCCTTGAATTTGTCCCTCCTCTGTCCCACCTCAAGAATATATTCAGTTTTACAAGAAGCTCATTAGCAATTCTTCTAAAATAAAATTGCACATCTCTTCAAGAATCATACAGAAGTACACAAATATTTAATGCTCTTTACAAATTTCGTAATTCAAATCCGTTGACATTCTCTCAAATTCCATCTGACGACCAACAGGATCTGCTCCA
>JALHRP010000163.1 GCA_022841365.1 Chitinophagaceae bacterium
CTCTTCCGATCTTGTCTTTGACCATGGGATTTGAATCAGGGGTGAGATCTTCAAACTCAATTTGATTTTTCTTCAGCTCATTATAAATTATGTCATAGTCAGATTGACCAGCTGCTGCTCTTTGACCAGACTTTCCACTGGCATCCCCCACAATAATCAATCCATATTTTTTCAAGTCATAGCCAGTCTCAGCTTCAATTTCTCTGAGCTTTTCAACCAGCGCCACTGATGCTTCTTGGGTGTTGGAGTCTTCCAAATAAAGTTCATCAAAGGCCCACCAGTCATCAATTCTTTTTTGCATCAAGATCCATGACATTGGATTCAAGTTGAAGTCCATCCCAACAATGATTGGAAGATTTGGATTGATCAGCTTGCCAGTTGCAAATGGACATTCAAATGAATGGTTGGCTTCTGTTGCTGAATAGTAGGCTTTTCCTTTTGTAAGATCCAAGAACTCAGCCATGATTTCTTGCTGGAACTTTTTGGGAGTCATGATCTTTTTGGCTTGTCTCAACTCAGCATCAGTGAACTGTGGGTTGGCTGTTGATGGAGCTGCAAGGAAAGCCCATGAGCCATCAGTGCATTCATCAGCCTTGATCTTCATATCATAGAATTGATCAAAGCCATTGGGGGTGGAGATGAATCTTGCTGAACCCCCAGTGGTGGTCAACATTGGATAGATAACCATTTCAAAAAGATCTGGATGTTGATCTCTCACTTCATCAATATAAACTCGGTGGAGTGTTTCAGAACGTAGGTTCTCAAGGACTTGGCCAGATTGAAAGAAGATGCTGGAGCCATTTGCAAGGATCACCATGAGTTCTGTTTCTGACTTTCTGGCAACCACAGCAATGCATGGTCTCAGCATTTTGAGCAACCTTCTGAACTGGATCTTGGCCTGTCTGTAAGTTGGAGAGATGAACCATGTGATGGTGTTCTTATTCTCCCAAGCAAATTTCATCATGTCATTCAGAGCTGCTGTTGACTTCCCTGTTTGTCTTCCCCACGCTGCAACCAAGAATCTGGCTGGGTTGTTGTGGAATGCAAGCTGGGCCTCATGTGGGGAATATAAAACAAGGATGGCTTTTCTGTTGGCCAGAACATTCACTGGGGTGTTGTTGATCCCAACCTTTGTGACAATTGTCTTTGATTTCTTTTGCTTGTGGGGTTTTCTTTTGCGATCTTTTTTAGTCTGAGATCTTTTTGATTGCTGCACCAGTCCCCCACTCAGCCACAAAGATCAGATTGTTTTGTGTGTTGTTGAAAACATTTTGCTCTCCAGATCCAGTGCTGAACATTGGGATGATGCCAGAGATCTGAGCCAGCATTTTAAGAGCTGCAAGTTTTTGCTTTGAAATTGATCCAGCAGAAACAGAGACTCTGGTTTCCATGATTGGGTTTCCATCTCTGTCAAACTGTCCAGATGGGCCTTCAGATTTTGAGAATGAGATGTTGTCCAGCATTGCCAAATTTTCATCTGTCAGATGCTCTTTGGGCTTGAGCTTGGCCACACCATCAGACCAATCAAAGCAATCTGCAATCCTTCCATAAGCAATCACCAAAAGCTCTTTGATGATTCTGTCCTTATCAATCCCATAAGTTTTTTTTGTTTCTTCTTGTAATAGACTTAAGGCTTGCTGCACCTTAACAGTGTTTAACAGTCTTGATCCCTGAACATCTGCTGTCTTTTCTGAATATCCAGCTTTGATTGCTGCTTGGGTTGCATTGGATGTGAGATGGAATTCTCTGACAAATATGTCCTGTTGTGGTGAAAGACCATTCAGAATGTCAAGGCTTGGTTTTCCCATGATCAATGTTCTCCCACAAACATCCTATCACTAATTGTTGGATGGTTCCAATGCTGGTCTGGGTTGGAGCTTTCCATCAAGCATGATTCTCTCTTCACGCTTCCCATGAGTTGTTTCAACCAAATATGGTTGGGTTTTTTCCCAAGCCTGTTGAATGCTGGAGATTGAAGAAAGATATTCATTGAACTGCTCTGGGGTGGCTTCAATATATGGAAGAACAGCAAGCTCATCTTCACCAAGAATTTTAACATCAGCAACCATTTCATCTGGCTGACTTCTGTCTTTCATGTGTGGTGCATCTTTGAAAAGTAAATATTTTAATTTCATTTTGTTTTCTTCACTT
>JALHRP010000164.1 GCA_022841365.1 Chitinophagaceae bacterium
ACGATGTCAAAAATAAAACCAGAATTGCAATCCAAAATAAGGATAATCAGCAATTATCTCACTTCGTATGGTCTGACAAACCGCATGTTTATAGCTTAGATAGTTTTGGATCGATTATTGTAGAACCTATACATATGGCATTCTCAGCTTTGATAATTGATATGAAAGAAAATACAATCCGTGATTTAACCAAAGAAATAATACCTAAATTAAATGAAAAAGGAATTTCTACAGAAGATAAAGAAGTCGCTGTAACTGTAGTTGCTTTCTCAAAAGACAGCATTGTGCTTAAAATTGAACTTCACAAGGACATACAAAGCATTCAAAGGCAGATTAATGCAGTTTATAAATCTGATGGTAGTATAGCAATTTTACAGGATTATGAGGATAAGGGTAAGCAAAATGACTTTATTAAACGCCTAAAACTTGAGGAAGTTATTAACTAAATAGATGGAAGAAGAACGTATAATAAAAGTATGAAAAAAAGATTAATCTTTATTGTTTTTGCCGCTATTATGATACCCCTGGTATTCTTATTTTACATAGAACGTTCAGTTCAATATTCTAGGCCAACCACTACAGATGAATTAGCTTTTATTCAAGCTTGCGATAGTCTAAACGGTAAATCGCTAACATTTGAAAACATCGCACCACTAAATGGAGCATGCGCATATCAAGGGGCCGACGGTGGAGTTGGTATAGAAAGCTGTACAGAAGATCATGTTCAGCAATATATCCAAAGTAAAAAGGAAAAGAAGTTTATTCCATATGGTGATGGTTCTTTTGCGGTTTGGCAAAAAGATGATCTTAATGATGTGTGGATATGCAAAATTACCGACTTTGAACCTATAATCATAACAAAAGCTGAATACTATTCGGATTGATATTAATCCTTAAAACAATTGGGGGAAGAGGACGAAATATTGATGTAGATTAGATCGATACTAAAGACAAATATGAACGATAAAACATCTATGGCGAGATTTTCTTTATACAGAATTATGAAAATCTTACTTATTGTTTTTGTTATTTATTATCTTTCTGGTTTGGTTTTAGGATTTGTTGGATTGAAATTAAGATGCCAGCAATATCCTATGTACTCCTGTTGGAGTATCGGGCAATATCTGTCCGATCCTTGGCTATTTTCCAATACCTTGCTTTGGCCTGTTATATTTCTGGATCTAATTACTTGATAAAATTATTTATTCTATCTACTGTTTCCCATGAATCACTTTGAATTCCCCTTTTTTGTATACCTCCTTGTAGACCTAGGAAAAAAGAAATGTCTGCATCTTCTTCCTCGAGAATTTTAGGAATAGAGCGCAAGAGAGACTTTTGAACTCGTAGTGTCGGGCAAACGAGTAATATCTTTGGGAAAGGATCTTTGTTATGATCTTGCCAAAAACTGCCATTGCAGTATCTGCAATACTGATAAATTCGCCTTCTGATAGCAAACATCGGCATACCCTCATTAAAGATATCCAGAAAATAGCGCTTGATATGCTTCTTTCCTTCCTTAATGGTGATATAGGCATCAGGAAGCGGTAAAGGTGTGTAGGCAATGCTTGAGAGGTCTGTAGCCGTGTAGAAGTGACAAACTGCTTTTTGTTTTTGTGCTGCTTCTTGAAATTTGAAGTATAGGTCAGCCAAAAACAAACTATGCTTCCTAAAAGCCTCTGAGCGGTATTTCTCCCGATAGACTCGACCCAATACATCAGGATTACACTTCTCATAATCTTTGAGTAATGACTTACTTTTGGTAGCTAAGTAATAGATAGCTGGCGAGTTAATGTCAGTTCTTTGGGTGGAGTAGATTCTGTTAAGGATTTGTCTGTCAGTAAGATCTTTTAGATAGCGGATAATGAGGCTGTGGTCTTTATGGTTTAGGAATTGTTGAATGTGGTTTCTGTTTAAAAAACGATATCGGTAGATAAGCAATAATATTTCAAGTTGTTTGTTGGTTACTGTTTCAGTTGTCATATATTCATTGCCCCCTTTCTTAGAAAGGAAAAGAGGTAAAGAAAAGAAGTTCCCGTAGCCTTAAAATGAGTCATGTTTTTGTAACAGCCGGATGGTACATTTTTAATCAGGGAATACTTCACTTTTTTTA
>JALHRP010000165.1 GCA_022841365.1 Chitinophagaceae bacterium
AATAACATTTGAGAGGAGAAGTTCGTTTTTCTCAATTATTTAGCCAATCTCAATCATTTAATTATTTTACTAGAAAATAATCGCTCAATGTTGAAAATAAACAACCCCTTGACTATGGACCATTTCAATGCTGAAGCTGTGTTAAATGGCTGGAAGGGTGAATGGAGGGATTTATATGAACCAATTCCAATATCAAAACTCCAGATTAATGCTTCTGAAATTAAAATAACACATTCAGCAATAGTCCCTAATGAACCATTGGTTCAACTGAATGATGTTAGATTAGCTGACTTTGGCAAAGGGAGGAGGACAGCAGGTGTGGTCAGTTCCATCCGCCCTTCAAATAATAACAGTGGATCATCGGTTTCTGGAAGTAAAAAAGAATTATCCAAATCCACAACACCTGATAAGATCAAGTCTTTGGCTAGTAGCTCTAATGCTTCTTCAGTTAGAGAGCCAAAGACACTTATTAATATTAATAACAGTTCATCAACATCATCATCAAATTCCAGCAATCAATCACAAAAAGTAAAATCAACAAAATCTTCAAGAACTGCTTCTGTTATTTCCTCTCAAATAACCTCAAATTCTCGATCACAGTCACGTCCAACATCAACAGTCAACAGTCCATATTATCCACCTCTCAACTATCGACCTGCTTACAATCTCCTTTATGATGACGAAGAGAACAGACCAATTATTGGTCCAAACAAACAAAAAGGGCCTTTAGTTGCTGCAATTGATACACTGAAGGATAAGTCTGCTGCAGATCTCAGACGCTACACCAGTAATAATCCAAATTACATTAATTCTGCAATTAAATCTCCCAATTCACAACAAAAACAAAGTCAAAATTTAAATCAATTAAATAATCCAAATTATGGCTACAAACCTCTGGTTTCGTTCGAGTCAAAGCCGACTGCATACGATTTTAGCGAACATCGCCCAATTCAACCGCCAAATTCATATCAGTCTACAATCCCAAAGAAATTTGATGGTCCAATATTAAACAGTGTAAATGGACGCATTGTACCACCACTAGCACCAAAACCTACTGAAGAAGCAACTGTCCAATGATCAATTAGAGCCCCGAACCTTCCACTTTCTAAAAATAGAAACATTCAAAATAAATTATAAATATTCACCAATAGCATTCCTTTCAACAGATTCACACAACTGGCATTTGATTCTAAACTATCTATTCAGACTTTTTTTAATTTGCCATCATCTACTCTATTATCCACCCAATTTCCAGTTGTCGTGAAATCCATGTCATCTCCGCCTAGCACAACCGACTTCCTCTCTCTCCGCCAGCCATCTGCCAGAATTGATGCACAGAGAATTCCGTCAGCAAGCAGCTATTTCTCAGAGAGAGGGAGATCACCGAGATTTGAAAGGAAATTGGAAGGGGGTCCAATTAGGAGATTGAGACGTGTGAACGGAAGCTGGAATTTGAATGAATTGACTGATGATGAGGTATTTGGACGAGTTAGACGAGCACCATTGATTATTTCAGGAAAGTTAATGGAAGTAGACTTGATTAGTAATCATCAATAAAAATATTTGGTTTATTAGAGAGTTTTCGACATATATGGACCGTCAAGTTCATATCCGAGCTTTCTGTAATAATGCCTTGTGCCAACACCAGCAATAACGGCGAGTTTCGTTGAACCATGTTCATATTTCGCAATCCTCTCAGCTTCTTCCATTAGTAATGTGCCGAAGCCTTGATGTTGGAATTTTAGAGGATCTCGTGAATGCATAGGTACAACAGAGCCGTAAACATGTAATTCTCGCACAATGGAGGCTTGTCCATGTTTTAATTCAGGGCGAAAGGAAACTGGAGAGACTTTTCGAAGGCGCAGTAAACCGATCAAGATGTCTTGGGACGGATCTTCATACGATAAAAACGTTTCCCATCCACCATTAGCAACGTAATCACGTCGAATTAGTTCAACTTGATTTGGTTGGATTTTGTTGTGAATGTCTTGAATTCCGACTTCTCGAGTTCTTACATCACGGCATTCAGTGCCCAAATCTTTCATTCTTGCTAAAGCTAGTTCTCGAAGATTTCCATGTTCTACACCA
>JALHRP010000166.1 GCA_022841365.1 Chitinophagaceae bacterium
AGCTGTGTGGAGGAGGGAAAGGCTAGCCAGGGGCTAAATGGCTCTGTCTTACGCTTTGGATGGACAGAAATTTTCCCTGGGGCAACCACAGGATGTGTCTATTCCAATTCGTTTTGATGCTACTATTTCAGCATTTTCACTTCCATTACCAAAGGTTGAAGAATGCTACTCTTTAAGCAAAGGAAATAGTGTAAATTGCTGCACCCTTTCAATAACACCGCATGGGAACGGTACACACACAGAGTGTATCGCTCACATAAGCAATTCATTTCATAAAAGCATTATTCCTATTTTAACAAATATTCCACCTCTAATGGTTGGTTGGATAGTTGCAGTGATTGGCACTGGTGATACTTCAGAGACAGGCCCCTCCAAGAGACAATCAACAGATATTTTGGTTACTGTGACTGAGCTGCAGAGGTTATGGACTAATTTACAGCATCCATTCAAAGACCATGTAAAAGCTGTTTTCCTTCAAATGCCTGTAACTCACCATGAAAAATACTTGACTAAAGAAGCTGCTCAATTTCTGTCAAGTCTAGGGATAAACCATTTGTTGTTGACTACAAATTCTGCTGATCGAGAAGATGATGGCGGTGAATTAATTGTTCACAAAGTTTGGTTTGAGAGCAATCCAACAGTAAACACAATCACTGAAATATGTGCAAGGGTTTCTGACAGCAACAATGTGGCCATGTTGTCATTGAATTTGACTGGAATAGAAACTGATGCTGTGCCATCAAGACCTGTACTGTATCCAATAATATTTAATTAGACATATAATCAACAAGTAAATAGTAATAAAAATTTATCTTTTATTTATTTAAAATGGAGAATTAACAACCGTTGATTTGGTCAACGTTTTTGGTGATGCAACAGCAAGAGATTTCTTGTTAATCATTGTGACATGGTGAGGTAGAGCAACAATGATGTTCTTGTCCTGTCCAAACTTGAAATTATCAGCAACAACGGTATCTTCATATTTCTTGATTTGATATTCATGTGTCTTCCCTTTCTTCAATTTCCTCAAGGACCAAGTAATTACATAGGGACCAGTACTGGTAATAATTGTTCGCTCACCGTTACCTGACGGAGATACAGAGAAACGAGCTGGGGTAAAAGATATTTGAGTTTTCATGTATGCAATGTGTTCAGGGAGGAGCGAGAGTCTAATTGGTGGTGGTTTGTTGCTACCCATTGATTTAGAGAATCCAGTTGACCCGTCTTCATTTTCTGCAACAATTAACAATAAATAGGTGTTGCAAGTGGCTACAATCCATTTACCATCACTTGATACATCAACGCCGATAATTGGATCACCAAAACCTGGAAGAAGGGTTTTAGCTCTCTTATCCAATTTGTTATACAATCGAATATCTCCTTTTCCAGATCCAACAGCCAATTCTCCATTTTCTGTAGTTGCTCCACATGAGAACCCGTTCTTCACAACATAGGACTTCATTTCTGATTCCACACGTTTGTTGCCTGAAAGACGAGGATCAATACGGAAGATAGAATTTTGATTTAAACCAATCAATGTCTTGTTTGCCGTCATTTGAGCATATTTAGTATCAGGGACAATGGAAGTTACATTAGAATCAGGATGAACTGTCCATTCTTCCACAACCTGTCCTCTTTCCAAATCCATCTTATAAAGTGTGTTGTCATTCAAAGGATTCATCAAAACCATTGAAGAATCTTCTTCATGCAACATAACTTTACTTGGTGTAAAAGATCTCCCATCCAAAGTTTTTACGCTCTTGATCGTAGTTTGGAACTCTAAACGATCATCATTGGTATGCTTGAAAACACCGATAGATGAACCTCTGGTAACAAAAGAACGATCATGTTTATAACCAACAGCTAAAAGAGCATTGCTATCTTTGTCTTTTTCTGCAGCATTTTCATTTTCGCTATCGTTTTCTTCGTCCGCTTCATCAGATTCTGTTTCAGCATCACTTTCACTTTCACTTGAAGACAAATTTGCAAAAGCATCAACCATTTCAACATCTTGAACAAATCCCTTCAAAACAAAATCTTTTTCTTCTTGTTTCAACTGAGATATTTTTTCTTTGTTCAAGATTT
>JALHRP010000167.1 GCA_022841365.1 Chitinophagaceae bacterium
GAAAATATTGATTTCTTCAATGAAACCAAACCAATATATGACTAAACCTGGCCCAAATCTGTTATGATATGGCCAAAACTGGTCATCCATGTAACGTCTATGAGTAGAATCTTCACCGAAAGTTGCTTTACTTTCGATCCAGTTGATAATATATCCATCAATGGCAATTGGATAGAGGAGGAGTGCATCGGGTGTTTTTGCATAGCCCCGTCCACGCATATTCTCTTCAGCCAAGTGAGGCACACCAGCTGCTTGCAAGTACTCAAATAATTTCTTTTCACATTCAAGGCCGATTTCACGTCTTTTGCTATCCAATTTTGGTGAGCAAAGATTATCAACATCAATGCAATATTGGACACAAGCAGCTAATTTCTGATCAGATAAAAGTGTTGGATTCTTCATTGCTTGACTTGTTTGTGTTTTGAGGAAATTTTCCGAAATAGAAGGCATAAGCGAAGTATAAAATGATTTAATAACGTGTCTAGCCAAAGCACATGAAGGAACATCATATTCTTTAGCAATTTTCACTAAACTATCCTGCCCCGCCAACTGATTTGCTATGGCAGTGTACGTTAAATGAGTGGGAAGTTTATATGCAGCCTTCTTTGCGATCATTAATGCTTTCACATACCAAATCGCGTTCAAAGTTTCACAAGATATCAATGGATTTTCTGTTACTAATCTATTCAAATCACTTTGTTGAGTCATTGAATTGAATATTCTGTAAAAACAATCTCTACTAATTATTTTGTTATTTTTCTTCACATTTTCTTGATTTTGTCTGGTATTATTTTCAGAAGAAAGGACATTGACACTAGAAGGGGCACTAAATTGATTTCCAGATGACACTATTCCAGTAAATGGTAGTTTAGAGCCTTTTGGAGGCAGAGGCATCCCCAAACGATTCATACCCATGAAACTCGACGCAAAACAGCTCAAGTATTTATCAAAGGATGATTTCAGAGTCCTTACTGCAGTAATATTGGTTTTCTTCATGTTTAATATTCTAGACTGAAATGGGGTCAAAAAACCATGAAGTAGTTCCCATATCTCTCATTTCTTCTTTGTCAAAAATGAAAGATTCTCTTGTTCGCCTTACTATGAGTGACCTTGCTCGTTATAAATTGATTTCACGTGAAAGCGATGTTAAATATGAAGGATACAGATTATGTTTTGGTGGATATGACTATCTAGCTTTGAAAACCCTGTCTTCAAGAGGGACTGTTGTAGGTGTTGGCAGTCAAATAGGTGTCGGAAAAGAAAGCGATATATATTTTATTTCTAATGAGAGAGGGGAACAAGCTGTTTTAAAAATTCATCGCTTAGGTCGAACTTCTTTCAGAACTGTAAAAAATAACAGAGATTATCTGAAAAAGAGAAAAAGTGCCAGTTGGATGTATTTGAGCCGTTTAAGCGCTATGAAAGAATATGCATTTATGAAAATTCTGTATGAAAATGAATTTCCAGTTCCAAAACCAATAGATCAAAATAGACATTGTGTAGTTATGAGTTGGATTGAAGGGACATTGTTTGCTCAAGTTAAATTCTTGAATGATGTAGCTCAGGTATATTCAGATTTGATGGATTTGATTGTGAGACTAGCAGAGAACGGATTAATTCACGGTGATTTCAATGAATTTAATATATTGATTACACCTGATGAAGACATTGTTTTAATAGACTTTCCCCAAATGGTTTCTGTTTCACATAGCAATGCAAAATTTTATTTTGATCGAGATGTTGAATGCATCGTTGTATGGTTTAGAAAAAGATTTGCTTTTGAAGGAGAGGTTCCAGATTTTGATAGCATTGAAAAGAAAGGGAGTTTAGATGTGGATGTTGAAGCGTCTGGATTTCAAAAATCAATGCTTAAAGATCTTGACGAATATTATAAAAATATTGGAAACGAAGAAGAGAATTCAAGTGGAGATTATCAAAGGGAAGACGGCTCACAATTCAGCTCTGAAGACGAAGAGACAATCCATTTCGATAGCGAATGACTTTATTATTTCCCAACGCTAGCGGAAATCGAGTAAATCCAAAAAATATAAAAA
>JALHRP010000168.1 GCA_022841365.1 Chitinophagaceae bacterium
CAGCCAGATCCTGGGCAACAACGAGTGTTTCGAGCCGTACACCTCCAACCTGTACACGCGCCGCACCCTCGCCGGCGAGCACATCGTGGTGAACAAACACCTCATGCGCGACCTGGTGCGCCTCAACATGTGGAACGAGGAAATGCGCGAAGCCATCATGGCCGCCAACGGCTCCATCCAGGGCATCATGGACATCCCGCAGGAAGTGCGCGATATCTACAAAACGGCCTACGAAATCAGCCAGAAGGTCATCATCGACATGAGTGCCGACCGCGGCGCCTACATCTGCCAGAGTCAGTCGCTGAACATCTTCATGGAATCGCCGACCTTCGCAAAACTCTCGTCCATGCACTTCTACGCCTGGCAAAAGGGCCTGAAAACGGGCATGTACTACCTGCGCTCCAAAGCGGCGACGGACCCGATTAAGTTCACGCTCAGCCAGAAACACCAGCAGAAATATGTGACGCAAGCCACGGAAGAAGTGGTGGAAATGGCAGGGGCGCCGGTACTGCAAGGTGCTGCGGTGGCCGTGACGCAGAACGCGCCGCAGATGTCGGCCTTAGATATCGAGGCGGTTGCGGGCAAGATTTGTAGTATTGATAACCCGGATTGTGAAGCATGCAGCGCGTGAGGGAGTGATGAGTTATGAGTGATGAGTTATGAGTGTTGGTGCTATACTCCTGGCATCGTCGATAGAGTGGCCGATGGTATGTTGCAAACACTCATAACTCATCCCTCATAACTCATAACTCAAAAAAAACAGCCGCCGGCGGCGTTTCGGATACCATAGCCCATTCTATTTAGCAATCCTCCGCTATTGAACTTATCCCACATTTGTTCCTGGCGATGGTTGAGGTGGTGGCGTTGGGCGGTTGTTTTTATAATAGCATTATATTTTTTATCAATTTTTTAAATACCTATTACATATTTTACATTAAAACACACTTAAAGTACAAATATATTACAATTAACGCAAAATAACCTCACAATAATTATGCTATTCGTAAAATATATCTTACCTTTGTATCAACAACTTCAAATTTGATGCCCTCAGAAACCATTTTACTTTTTAATTCTAAACGCTTCATAATTTTATGGACAAATTATCCAATCCATCACCTACGATGGAAACAATCTCGATTAACGCAACAAGAATCGCTCGCGTTAATATCATTCCAGACCTTGCATCCTACGTCAAATCCAAAATCAAGATGGATAAAAATGGAGATGCTTTTGCATTCACACAAACCAGTCCTTTACAGATTCAAACACTCACTGATCTTTTAATTGATTTTTCAAGCATCTACAGAAAGTTAGATAGAAGAATTTGCGTAGAACTAGTTAATGCGCATAGTCAATTACATTTCGATCCCGAGACAATCATTGACCCGGTCACTGAGAATTTAGCACATTTCAAAGCAGCATTAGGGTTGGTAAAAGAATGTAAATACAGGCCTTATATGCCAAATGAAGAAGAGGTTATCAAGTTCTCGGTATCAAATACGCAGTCTCTGAAAAATTTAAGAATCGCTCTCACTGATTTTATTGCCGAGTTTACGAATGAAGACAGAGATAGCGTGGCAATCACTGTCCAAAGAGATTTTCAAGACCTCTTTGAAAAGTCATTAATCGCTCTTCAATACAAAGTGTACAACTGAACCCGCTGGTACCAAGGCAGAATACCTCCTCGCTAATAACGAAGTTCTGTAACTTTTAATACGAGCGGCGCGCGCGTCGGCTTTGACGCTCGGGCTACTGAGCCGACTCGCTAGCTAGGCGTGGAACGCGGAGTCAATAAAAAAAGTGCTAGGGAGGTTGCAACTCCTTAGCACTCAATAGAATATCATCCTGCTGTTAATTAGGAATGCGATACTCTGAATGGTTAATTCGACCGAAAGGTAAACAGTTTTCAGAATTTGCAAACTGTTGTCCGCAATGAAGTTATAGCGCTTGGATGTGCAAAGAAGTTGTAGCGCTTTTGATATTTTGCATTTTTCGTTCATTGACATACGGTTAAATTCAATATTCGATCAGGGC
>JALHRP010000169.1 GCA_022841365.1 Chitinophagaceae bacterium
AGCGTCGTTGGACGGTAAGCTTAACAGCATCTCCTCAATTTATACATATGACATTCACAAGAAGTATTTTAATAAGGAAATGGAGGAAAAGAAACAGGTTTGGTTAGGACGAATGGTAGCAGTAGTTGCTGTGTTGATTTCTTTGTTATTTACGTGGGATGACATACTGGGAATTGGAGGCGAAGGTGGGTTCACCTTTATCCAGAAATATACAGGCTTTATCAGCCCGGGTGTGTTTGCCATGTTTATACTGGGTATGTTCTGGAAAAGAACAACCGGTGCTGCTGCTGTAGCAGGGCTGATCACAGGATTAGTACTGGCTGTATTTTTTAATAATTATGCAGTGTCAGTTTTTGGCAATGAGACCTGGCTGTATACGGCATTCCGGACTATTGAAAATGGTAAAGAAGTATACCAGATTCCGTTCCTTATCAATATGGGCTGGTCGTTCTTCTTCACGGTATTGATAATGGTTGGCTTTAGCCTGGCAGGGCCAAAAGTCAATCCGAAAGCATTTGAACTGGATAAATCTATGTTCAAGCTCAGTCCTTCAATTACGGCAATGATTGTAGTAACGTTGCTGATCCTGACCGTACTGTATGCCAAATTCTGGTAGTATATAGCAGGAGAAAATACATTCAAAGCAGCCGAAGGCTGCTTTTTTATTTTACAGCAATTGTTTTATGGCCGGACTGCTGTAGTCAGCTATCAGTATTTTTACATTGGTGAATTGATCAAATTTAATGACAAGGCAGCCAGCAGGATCAATTCTTAAATGAGCGGCGATTTTGAGAATTGTTTCAGGATCAGAGTTGTCTCTTTTTATAATACCTGCACTGACCCGGGCACAGCAATAAGAACGGATATCCGGGTTGTTGATCACAAAATCAATATTGAACAGAATGGCAGTTGAGCCTGCTGCAGAAATTCTGTAAGCCCCGGTAACGATAGCAATTGAGGTTTGAGTTCCTGCCCGGTTATTACTTTTCTTTTTCTCTTCTGCTAAGAACGTCCGGTATTACCCGTTCGATCACTCCCTCATTTTTCTGACAACTGCCTTCTTTCATTGTTTCCAGGCTGGTACCAGGTCCTGATATGATAGGGCATATCATTGATCATTGTTCCGTTCAGGTCAAAGAGTAATACTTTGCATCTTTTCTTCATGCCGCAATATTAGTGGAATAAATATCAACAGTATTGGGCCAGGCAATAAAAGCAAATGAATTTGATCAGTCTGCTGTATTAATTTTTTGTATGGCCAGCGGATCGGTTGCGGGTTTGCCTGTTACATAGCGGATATGGCGAAGCACAAGTGTAAGTATCGTCATGAAGGCTAATAGTATCAGCAAAATTAATTCCTGCCGTAATTCTTTCAACCAATATACTTCGATCAGTATAAACCCATGTATAAAGCAGATCAGCTTGGCTGCAAAAGCATGACTGTACCCCTTGTTCGTAAGCAGGTGATGAATATGTGTTTTATCTGCTTCAAAAGGCGATTTACCATTCCATATCCGGGTGGAAAAAACACGGACCGTATCAAAAACAGGGATCAATACAATGCCAAGGATAAATAAAGGGGCATGTTGAATGACGGGAGCAGCAGCGGATATATTTACCTGCAATAATCGTATGGCAAGAACAGCTATAACAAAACCCAGCAGCAAGGATCCTGTATCTCCCATGAATATCTTGGCAGGGTTAAAATTGAAATACAAAAAAGCAAGTATGCCGCCGGCTAATGCAAAAGCAATAAGGGCAGTGTTCACATCACCACTCATGGTAAGGAAGATGCCCAGTGTGACAAGGCTCATGAAGCCGATACCACCTGCCAGCCCGTCAATCCCGTCAATCAGGTTGAATGCATTGGTTATTCCGACTATTGACAGAATAGTAAATGTGTATTGAGCCGAAACCGGCAATTCAGAAATGCCAAATAAGCCTTCAAATGAAGTGATTCTTATTCCGGATAAGACAATCAAAGCTGCGAGGCCGATCTGAATAATAAATTTATCATC
>JALHRP010000170.1 GCA_022841365.1 Chitinophagaceae bacterium
TCCTGAGCCTGGAGGCTGATTTCGACCGTTCCGGAGCGGCCCTCCGGGAAAGCATATTTAAGGGCATTGGTCACCAACTCATTGACAATTAACCCCACCGGAATGGCTGTATCAACATCCAAACCAACTTCTTCCATATTCACGTTGAGGGCTACCTGTTGCTCCTTCATCCCGAAAGCGTGGAACAGGGTTTCGCCCATGGTTTTGAAATAGTCTTTCATTTCCACGGTGGCCAACTGGTCGCCCTGATACAATTTCTGGTGGATTAGCCCCATCGAGCGCACACGGCTTTGGCTTTCCTGCACGGCTTCTAAGGCATTGGGGTCTGAGATGCCGGCTGATTGAAGGTTTAGCAGGCTGGAGATGGTTTGCAGGTTGTTTTTGACCCGGTGGTGAATCTCTTTCAGCAGCAGTTCGTTTTCTTTGTTTTTCTTTTCCAGCAAATCATTGGTGGCACTCAGCTTCGTGTTGGATTTTTGTTTTTGGCGAAAATTTCGATACCCTAAAAACAAAATCAGACCCAACAATAGGGCAATCCCGCTAATGGCCCATTGCAGGGTATTTTGGCGGGAAATTTGGGCATCCTGCACCGCTAAACGGCTGTCTTTTTCAGCGGTTTCATACTTCGTCAGCAACGAGGACATCATTTCATCTTTTTCGAGACTCACCAGGCTGTCGTTTTCCACCTGGAACTTTTTGTGATAAGCTAAGGCAGATTTGTAGTCCCCGAGTTTTTCATAAATAATACTGGTATGCAGGTAATTTTCCGGGAGGTTGGTTTTAAAACCAATTTTTTCAAAACCTTCAATGGCGCTGAGTTTGTAAGGAAGGGCTTCCGCATATTTACCCATCCGCATGTAGACGTCGCCGATATTGGCTTCTGCACTCAGGGTTACCCCGTTCATTTTTGTGCTTTCCGAGTAAGCGAGCGCCAATTTATAATCAGCTAAGGCTTCGGGATACCGCGCTAAGAGTTTCAGGGCATTCCCCCGTTCATTGTAAAAGGGAGCTAACTCTCCCGGGGGGAAGCCCATTTCCTTTGCCAGCATCACCTTCTTATCTATAAACTGATAGGCGGCTTTGAAGTCATTTGTTTTGAAGGAAGCCATCCCGGCTGCCCCGAGGCTATACAGGAGCTGGCCTTTATCGCTAATTTTTTCTGCAAGTGCGATTGATTTTTGGGCATACGCCAGGGCTTCATCTCCTTTATTTTGTTCGTATAAATCGTGGGAAATTTCTTCGTAAGCCCTCGAAATGCCGCGTTCGTCCTTCAAGGCTTCCATGATGGCAAGCGCTTTCAGGTTGTAACTCAGAGATTCCTCCAACTGCCCTTTATAGCGGCTGATATAGGATTTTTTGAACCATGCAGAAGCTTCGCCTGTCTTATCGCCTTTGGCTACGTAGCCCGTCATGGCCTTTTCAAAATACAGGCTGGCAGAATCGAATTTCATGAGATTGGCGTAGATCCTTCCAATCCTTTCATCAAATCTTGGTTCCTCCGCGTCTTTGGCTTCCCGGGCAAATTGGAGCCCCTGTTGGAGGTATTTTAGCGCTTCTTCGACATCAGACTGTTCCGCCAGACTAGCGATATCTGCTAATAATTTCAATTTAGTCTCCAACTGTGGCGCTTGGTTCAGGATGTTGATCAGGCTGTCTTTTTGGCGCAGACCGGGGCCATTAGGTTGTGCATAAATTAATGCAAAACAGGATGTTATCAAAAAAATAACACAAAAAATAGGCTTCATGTATAAGAGCATTTAATCGTGGAACAATTTACAGGCAGCTTGAGTAGACCAGCTTAAATCGCCAAGTTTGCAATTTTTAAACAGGATCAAAAAAACAGCGCAGCAATTTATGAGAAGCTACCCGATGTTTGTCAAAACACCCTGCAATTTGTTTTGTTACCTTTGCATTGTGGTTTCCACCAGGTAGGAAAAGTAGGTTGATTTTATGATGAGTCCCGTCAAAATCCTCATTGTTGAGGACGAAATGATAATTGCTGCTGAC
>JALHRP010000171.1 GCA_022841365.1 Chitinophagaceae bacterium
AAATTCAGCCGCCCGCATTTTCCTTTTCACCCGAATCTGAAAGTTAGATTCCAGAATTTTACTGAATAAATAGTCAGATCAATACTTTACAAACCTACCCTGAATCACCAAATTGGTGAGTGAGAATTCAATCGATTTTCAAACCAAGGATGTGGTGGTAAGGTATGATTCTTAAATCAAAAGATCCAAAAAATGGCTTTAAACTGGGCAATGTAAAGTTAAAAGTTTCAAAGGAAAAACTCGTGAGCAATGCAGGTCTTGGAACCATTATGCAATTATTTGATGACAGTCCATTGTCAGAAAAGTTTGCAGAGTGTTTGCCAGAGCGAAGAAGTAACAATACTCATGGCAGTTACCGAATGGCTCTGATGATGTTAACAAGCCTGATCCACGGGGATGATTGTTTGGACGATATCGAAAAAGAGTTTTCTGACAACGACAGCTTTGAGTCTTTTTTCAAAGGTAAAGTTCCAGTTGCAAAAACATTTGGTGATTATTTGAGATCTTTTGATGACGAGCACATTCAAAAATTGAATGTGTTTTTGACGACGATGGGTTACACGATCCGTGATCATCTACAGGCCTCTCTTCCAGAGGAATATCAACCACAAGCGGTACCCCATTTTAGCGTTGATTCCACGCCGCACGAACAACATGGCTCAAAAATCGAGGGCTGTGATTACAACTACAATAATTTGTGGTGTCTGAACTCGGAGGTGGTGTTTGATGAAGTTGGGCTTGCCTATGCTGGTGTTTTACAAACTGGAAACACAAAGCCTGGGGTTGATGGACCCAAATTGCTCGAGCAGGTTTTAGCCCCACTGAAATCTATTAAAGTACAGCATCCAAGTCTTCGCGTAGCAAGTGTGAGTGGCGATAGTGCCTATGGCTTTGAGGATTTTATTCGAACAGCAACATCCAATCATGCAACATTCATCATTGCTGCCCGACGCAATATTCCTTGGGAGCAACAAATTGAAAATTTCACCGATAGTGATTGGGTGAAATGGGAACCATCGATCAAAGAACTTGAGAGATACAATCAGAAGAATAAAAAAATACCTGAGCGCTACTTAGCTCGCTGGCACTGGTCGCCGAGCTGGGCACCGCAATTGAAGTTTCCAGTGATTATCAAAAAAGAATGGAAGTCTGATCCATTTTTTGAAGACAGCGGAAGCTTTCATTATCACGCCATTATGACTAACGAGGATTTAACGAAATATAAGTACCAAGATATTTACGATCGTTATGCTGCACGCGCAAACATGGAAAACTTCATCAAAGAAGCCAAAATGAACTTTGATGCCTATCATTTGCCCTGTTTAAGCTTTAAAGCCAATCATGCATTTTTGCTACTCCTGCTAGTGGCTTTTAATTTATTAAGATGGATTGCGGTGATTACGAAGCCTGATAAACCTCATTATGCAAAAAAACTCAGGCGCAGTTTTATTTTCCAAGCTGGAAAAATTCAGTTGAGATCCAGACAAGTATTTTTAAAAGTCTCAGAAAAATATTTCAAGGAGGTACAAAAACTATTAGAGGCATGGGAATCACAGCCAGTAAAAATTTTCCCACAGTTCTCCACAGCATAACTATGTCAGTCTGTGGAAAAAAGTTAGATCCTTGACAATCAAATAGTACAAATTTTTTTTTGAATTTGGAAATTTGGTGTGGACAAGGGTTTGAACCCACGAACGCTAACAAACTAGGTTATCCCACGATGAGCTTTGATGATGGCTCGTAAAAACTATTGTCCGCGTGGTCCTGACGATGAGCACACCACCTGTAAATCCACTCATCTGCGAGGTTTTTCTGTCGAATTTTGGGCATGACAGAGCCTGCAACTGCAAAAATGCAGAAACACTTATTTTGTTTTTTCAAATTTTCGAAATTTTATATTTTTTTGCAAAGCAGAATTCAGATCTGGGTTTTTAACGAAAAGAAGCATCTAAACCCTTGAAACCTTGTGTTTGA
>JALHRP010000172.1 GCA_022841365.1 Chitinophagaceae bacterium
TTTTCGTTAACTACATCATAACCTTCTGTTGAATACAAAAGGTCATGGGCTTGCCAAAATCTTCCCTTCTCATGTGCGCAGTAGAGAGCCTTTTGTGCCAAATCACCGTTGCCATGACCAATACTATAAATGGTTAAATAAGATGCTTTGCCTTCTTCTACAAGTTTTCTCATCTCAACAACTGGAGCCTGGTAAGTTCCACCATCAGTATTTAGGATGAACTGGGTTCCAACCTGCCTATTAAGGCTTGGGTTTTTACCAGCAGCAACGTGACAGAATGGACAGCTGGGATCTGCAACCTCAACAAACAAAAGTGGCTTATCAGCCTCTCCAAACTTAACAAAGTCGCCATCAAATAGATTTTTAATCTGATCAAGAGTTACTGGGGCGGGGGTTGCCTGTGCTGCTTGTTGCACAGCTGCAGCATTATTGGCAGAAGCAGAATTGTTAGATAGATTTTCTACTTTTTGCCACAATACGCCAATTGCGAATGCCATTATCAGTAGTCCACCATAAATAGCTGGTAAAACCTTAAGAACTAATGGCTGTTTTGGAGTTTCTATAGATACAGGAGGGACAACCTCTGTGGAGGCAGCCTTAGGTGTCCTAGCTACAACTTTAGTCTTTTTTTCTTTCACCATGTCGGTATATCTTTGTCTAAAAACTTAAGAGAGTCAAGAGCCGACATTGCACCAAACCCTGACGCTGTTATGGCCTGCCTATAATGCCTGTCATGCACATCCCCTGCTGTGAACACCCCTGGGATATTGGTACTCATTTCAAATCCATCTTTTGGAGACCTAATCAAATACCCAAGTTCGTCCATATCTAAAACCCCTGAAAAGTTTTTGGTTGATGGGCTGTGGCCAATGGCCACAAACACACCATCAAGCTCAAAAATTCTCTCTCCCTCTCCTTCTGTTTCTATTTTTAAAGCAGTTAGCTTTTCTTCACCAAGCATTTCATTAACTTTAGTTTTCCAAATCACCTTAATTTTTGGGTGATTCAAAACCTTCTCTTGCATGGCCGCAGAAGCTTTGAATGCATCTCTTCTGTGGATCACAAAAACTTCTGAAGCATATTTTGATATAACCAAGGCCTCTTCCATCGCACTATCTCCTCCACCAATGACTGCAACTTTTTTATCCTTAAAAAATGGTGCGTCACAGGGGGCGCAGGAGCTTACTCCACGACCTCTAAGTTTTTCCTCACCTGGCACACCCAACCATTTTGTATCCGCACCTGTTGCTACAATTACACACCTTGATTTAAATTCTTCTTTTTCAGTTTTAAGTATAAAAATATCTCCAGATTTTTCTAAGGTTAGAAGCTTTTGATCTTTCCAATCTGCTCCAAACCTAAGTGCTTGTTTCTTCATATTCTCCATAAGGGTTGGGCCGTCAATTCCATCTGGGAAACCAGGAAAATTATCGACTGTAGTTGTAAGCATTAGTTGCCCACCCCAAGTATCCCCTGCAAGTATTAGAGTTGAGGAGGCACCACGTGTTGTATAAATCGCAGCAGTAAGAGCAGATGGACCTGAGCCAATAATTGAGACATCCCAGATATCATTTTCTGGTTTTGGAGCTATATAGTTATCAGACATCAATAGATTTGGTGATACAAATAAAATTAGGACTTAGACAATATTTTTTCGAAGCCGGCTTTTCCGGCAAAACCTGTCTGCCTGTCTACCATTTTCCCATCCTTAAAAAGAATTGTAGTTGGAATAGACATCACACCTAAACTTCCTGCATATTTTTGCTCTTCGTCAACATTCATTTTGTAAAAATTAACTTTGCCTTCGTATTCTCCAGACAGTTCTTCCAAGACAGGTTCTGCCATTTTACATGGACCACACCATGGTGCCCAAAAATCAACAAACACTGGCTTGTCTGATTTGAGAACTTTCTCTTCAAATTGAGCGTCTGTGATCGATGAAATTGCCATAGAACCCATCATAAACT
>JALHRP010000173.1 GCA_022841365.1 Chitinophagaceae bacterium
CAGCGGTTACTCAGTGCATACTGAGCAACGACTGCACCATTATGCCTGCGGTCGTAGCGCGATGGAAACCAATCACCACGATTTATTTCATCAAACTGTCGCCATGTCCACGAAAGTGTGTAACTGATCCATCCGGTTAGTTTGCCTGACTCTTTACGAACTAAAAATTCAAATCCATACGCACGGCCCTTTCCCTGAATGAGTTTTGATTCGAAGTCTGTGTTTAAAAATAGATTGGTTCCCTCCTCGTATCCGATTAAGTTGCTCATAGATTTATAATACGTTTCGACACTAAAAAACATATTGGCTAAAGGCATCGATCTTTGCCAAGCTGCAGAAACCTGATGTGAAGTTTGGGGCCGGATGCTATCCGTTACCGGATACCAGATATCGGTGGGCGATGAAATGGCCGAGTTTGAAATGCGGTGCATGTATTGCGCCATGCGCGAATAACTGAACTTGAGATTTTGATTTTCACGCAGCGAATAACGCACGGAAAGCCGGGGCTCAGGAATAACGTAATTTTTGTTTTTTACAAATGTCATGGATGTTCGCACTCCGGCATTTAATCGCCACCGTACGAACGGAGACCATTCTGCCTCTGCAAAAGCGGCAACCTCATTGGCAACTCTTCCACTCGTTTCACTACTTTTTAAGATTTCAGAAATAGTACCGGATGTGTTCAATACATTGGGACTCACACGATGACGTGTCCAATCCAAACCGCCCGTAAGGGAAACAGTACTGTTAAAGATTGAATCTTTACGGGTTAAAATCCGTGCACCTATATCTTCAATATCCGAGGTAGCCAGTAATTCATTTTCTTCAAATACATTCGTGATGTTGTATTTGTACTTCGAGCGCAACAAAGAAGTTTGCGTACTCCATCCCGCAAGGCCCTCATGTTTCCATTGCACTGACTGACTACTGTTGCCGGAAGAAAAGCGGGTGAGAAAACCATCTCCGTCATTATTGCGATCGCGAAATAAATCGAGAATATCTTCGCCACTATAAAAGCTTGCAGTTACCTGATCGCGGGCCGTAGGTTTTAAAATCAACTTTCCATTGAAATCATAAAAAAAGTAGGGCAACTCTTCACCAATTACTCTTACCACCTGATCAATGTATGTTCTTCGACCGGCTATCCAGAAACTCGCTTTGTCTTTTACAATAGGCTGCTCAAGATATATGCGTGAAGCAATCAAACCAATGTCGCCACTGAGGTGTGTTTGCCGTGCCAGTTCGGAGTTGGTCTTTACATCCAGGATTGACGAAAGCCTTCCGCCATAGCGGGCCGGAAAGCCACCATTAATTGCTTCCACTTTATCTAACACATCGGGATTAAAAACAGAAAGAAATCCAAACAAGTGGCTAGTGTTATAGATAGGCGCATCATCGAGCAAGGTCAGGTTTTGATCAGCCGCACCACCCCGCACAAATAAATCTGAACTTCCTTCTACACCGCGGATGGTGCCCGGCAGTAGTTGTAATGTTTTGATAAGATCAGCTTCGCCACCCAGCACCGGAATAGAATTAATATCCTTCTGGCTGATGATCTGCGTGCCGGATCGGGTTGAATAAAATAGCTCTTCCTGATACCGATCGGAACGAACAACCACTTCATTGAGTTGACTAATTTCAGGTGACAGCACAAACGAAACCGTAGTGTCCGCTTTAGCTGTAAATGATTTTATCTGTGTTTTATAGCCCGTAAATGATACTTGTACAGTTAACAGACCAGGCTTTACTTTCATTCTGAAATTTCCATTCACATCCGACAGTGACACAATTGAATCGGGAAGAATGACAACGTGTGCATACGGAAGTTTTTCCGAGTTCGAATCTTTAACTAGTCCATTAATGGAGATAGTCTGGGCAAATCCGGCCCAGGGCAACAACAAAAAAATTCCGATCAGCTTGCGCACAGTCTGTTAATAACTGATTTAGTAACAAGAAAATTA
>JALHRP010000174.1 GCA_022841365.1 Chitinophagaceae bacterium
CAAAAAAAACCTCCGACATGTTGGCATCAAAATGCTGCCCGGTGTGGATGATTTTTTCTTCAATGCCCGCCTGCGCCCGCAATACCCGCGACACCGCAGCGGCTTTGACGAATTGGGGGCGGGCGCCGATGATGGTGAGGACTTTCAATTGGGCAGTATTTTCATTCCCCGCAACTTCAACAGCAGCCTCCGGAATTTCATTTCCAGTGCGTGGTGGTTGGGGTAATCCAAAATGGTTTTGATCGGCGCAGCCATGATGGCATCAAAAGTTTCCGGCGTGATGCTCAATTTTTTGATGACGTATTCTTTATCGTCTTCCATTAATTTAGGATCTGCTGGTGGCAATTTCAACGCCTCCAAGGCTTGTTCCCGGGTCACTTCCCCGGTTGAAATCATCAGGCAGGTCATGTGGGCTTTTCTTTTGTCAATTTTAAATTTATTGGGCAAAATATAAGCCTGATAAAATCGGGTATAAATAGATTCGTAGTGCTTGCCGCCGTAATATTGCCAGCCTAATTCATCCTGGATAATTTTCATGGCGGCTTCTTTATTAAAATCTATATAATTGAGAAAAGAAATGCTTCGGATTCCTTTGACCAGGTTATAATATAGAAATTTAAAAATCGTGAGGTGCGGAAAACCATTTAACCGCACGGTACCGAATCTTTTTTGCACCGATTGGATGTACTTCCAATCCAAATATCCCCTTCCCCAGGATGGCGGCAGCATGCCTTCATTCCGGAAGTTCATGCCGCTGATGATGTATTTGATGCCGTATTTATCCGCAATTTGGTATAAAATGGCTAAAATGGCGTGGTCGGTGGGTATTTCGCCATCGGGCGTAGACGCTTTTAAAAAAGATAATTGCAAATCTTTAAAAATCTCCCAGTCCAGGACTTCTGTGTATAAATCAATGCCTAATTTATTCAGGATGTTTTCGATGTTTTTGACGGCCAGTTCGGAATCCCAGCCGTTGTCCAAATGAACCGCCAAAGGCCGTAAACCCAGTTGTTTCACCAGCCAGGCGGTGTAGGTGCTGTCCACTCCGCCGCTGACGCCAATGATGCAGTCGTAAGGTTTTCCTTTTCCTTCTGCTTTCATTTTTTGAACGATGCCGGCTAATTTAATTTTGGCTTCTTCGGGTTCCGGTATCCTGACTTTCAATTTGGCTTTAAATTCATGGTAATAATTGCACACGCCATCGGAATCAAAGGTGATATCCGGGTCACCGATGGTGTCCATGACGGTTTTTGTGCAAATTTGATAAGGTCGTTCCATCATTTTGAGTGTCCGTCTATTTAGTGCTTGTCCTTCAAGTGTAATGTCGTCAACATATACTTCGCTGCAAACCAGAGCTGTTAGCTTTTAAAAAGCTAACAGCTTTAAGCGGGTAATAACCAAGATACTGACGGGTGTAGGCTATGCATATTTTTGTCTGTGCATCTGCCTCGCGTTCTGCTAGAATCTAGCCAATTGGTCATTGCTTTTGGTTTCTTTTTACTTTTTGTGCCCAAAAAGTAACAAAAAGGCTTGTCGCCATAATGCGCCCTGGTTTTCAGAATTGAAAGTCGGGAAAACTGACGGTCAGATCATTAATCTGGCTTTAGGTTGGCTTCTCGGCTCGCCGCTGATTTTTGCCTGGTTTTCAGGCATAAAATACAGGTGTATCTGGCTGCTGGTCCTTAATTAACCTACTCAAAGGGATCTGAAAGGCAAAAATAGGCGCCCTCTCCCGCAACCCAGCCCACCGCGAGCCGATCCGCCTGTCGGGGCGCTGTATGGCGACTCCCATCGACAAGTTAGCACGTTCCAATGGAGTGCTTACAAACCATAAAACAAACCCCGAAGGGGTGCCATAATTATAGAAAAAAGGCAAAAAATGTTCGGTCAAAACCCCGAAGGGGTGGCATGATTTCTTCTCAAAGGGATCGAACAGGCAAAAATAGGCGCCCT
>JALHRP010000175.1 GCA_022841365.1 Chitinophagaceae bacterium
GAGTCGATTTGCGCAAATAAACCGGCAAAAAAAATACAAGAGATGACCAAAACGGATAATACTCGTTTGCTGGTACTAAGCAGTAAATGTTGATTTAGCATGCATAAAATCTTTTTAACAATTGAAATTATTTTTTTGCTTTTTTCATCATTGCAAGATATAGTGGTTTTGGGAGTATTTGTAATTACGTTTACCGGAAGAGCCGGGGCGGATAGGCCGGGTGGGGCCGAAAAATCTTTGGGTGAGCGCTTGGGTGGTTTGGGGCGGTTAAAGTAGCGTGGGGGCCGGCGGGGGACACTGAGAGAGGCAGAAAAAACCCGAAACATATTATTGAACACTACCGAAAAATCTAATACTTAGGTTGCTTTTTGTTATTTACAGGTGAAAAAGATAGATTACTTCTAGAAGCAGCATCATTAACAAAAAGTATTGGAAAGGCATTGTGAAAGCCATCTGCATTTGTCCGTTTTTTTATATCTGCCGTGAATAATTTTGCTTCAAGATTTGCAAAAAAAATATTTTTCACATTTGGATTTGAAAATATTTTATCCTTTTTTAGGTCGTGCGTTATTTTATTTTCATTTTTTATTTTTTCTATTAATGAGTTTATGTAATAAGTATCTTGAGCATACAAAAAAATAGATTTTGTTTTATCATTCAGCATTGTACTAATAATTGTAGTAATAATTTTAGAATGATTTGTAATTGTTCCAAAAGTAGGGTCTAGAATAAAAAAATCTTTTATTTTTTTTTGGTAAAATTTTTTGCCACGATTGGCATCAATAAAACTATTTAATATCGAATTTCCAACACTAAATGCACAAAATGTTACATGTTGAATATCAGGCAGTAAATAATTCCAATTTTTAAGGGTTTTATCAAAATATATTTTTTGAATACCTAATAAGCATTGTTCTAAAATATTTCCATCATTTAATAATTCCATTCCTGTGTTAATGTCTTTTATCAAAGGTACTACAAACACATAGGGTTTTTTTGATTTTTTTAATTGAAATGATAATTTATACATATTTAGGAGGAATTGATAATAAAGCCAATCCCATGAATAAGGATATGTTGATTTATCTTTATAAATATACGGAATTTTATCCAAAGGTGTTTTGGCATATAATTTCATATGTTTTTTTTTATGATTTTCTGCATTATCTTGAGGGCTTGGCGGTATATATATTAAAAATGGAAGACTGAGAGGCAACTCGTTTGTAGTTAATTCAAGGTCATCTGAAAACCCGACAAGCAATAATTGTTTTTTATTATTTAAATCTATTTCGTAAATATACCCATGATAATTGGGAAAAAAACTATCGGCGGTAATTTGCAGAGCATTGTTAATAATTATTTCAGGTTTAATATATATATTACAAAAACCTCCATCGCCCTTTTGCGGAGTGATGGAATCCGGAGAAACAAAAGTAGGGTGAGATATCCCTTCCTTATTTCTTTCAAAAGGCATCGTATCTAGAATAGCAATACATTTTTTAGTTACATCATTTAATTTTAATGGTGTTATCTTTTCTACATGCGACTTACTACTGTCCAAATATTTTTTAGGAACAAATGGAGGAATAACAAGTTTCTTGGCTTCTCTTGCATCTTTAAAATCAAATAATCCCATAATATCATTTAAATTTGCTTCCCAGTTTTAGAATCATATTTAACTTCCACTGCAACCACCTGGTCAGTTGGGAGTACTTCTGTCCATTGGTCAAAGACCTCAAATGATGCACCTACATTGGCGCGGAATCCGCCTTTTAAAGCGTAGAAGCCATGCTCATATACTTTGTCCACTGGCGTTGCAGACACCGTGTTTTTGTCGTCCAATACATCTTTTGGCTCCGTTCCAACCTCTAACGATTTTTCATGCTTTTGGGCTACTTGCCTGCAAAGGTGATTGATGGCATCACTA
>JALHRP010000176.1 GCA_022841365.1 Chitinophagaceae bacterium
TGCAACTGCTACAGAGTAGTTATTATATAATGAGAACATATCCTGTTCATTGTCCGTTTCTCTCCTCAAAGCATCCTTTTGCTTCCTTGCCCAACAGTAATAAAGAGACATAATTCGCCACAAGCCTTGATATGTGCAACATCGCTCACGGTAGCTTCCCATCCGATTAAGCATTCCTTCCTTGTAAAAGAGAGTACCTTTAGAGTAGCTAATTGGGTATGTGATGAGGGTAATTTTGCAACCGTAATTCGGATATGAAATATCGAAAACGGATACGAATAGAGTACTTTTAGAGTAGCTAATTGGGTATGTGATGAGCATAATTTTGTAAAGCAAACTTCGATTGGTAATAATGTATAGAGTACGTGCTATCGTTAAAATTCGGAGTAAAAATTAATAGATAAAAAAGTAAATGATATATACCGTATTGTTATACAGTATGGAAATAAAAAATCGGTTTATATGATATGTATAATAAATATGAAGGAAACGCTATGACGTAATTCTATAAAAATTGATACTTGTGATGTGATGAGTTACGTACAAAAATGTGTGCTGCATACAAGCAATATGGCTCTTGGAAGTTTAAAAAGGGCTAAAGGATGATTATTGTCTGTACCGTACATTTCTCCAATGAATGTTGCTTCCCGATAAAGGGAATAAATACCATGCGATTCCGGTGCTACAAATAGGAAAATATATGAATCGAATAATAAGAGTGGCGATTTCCGAAAAGCCGAAAAAGAGAGTAGGAAAAAATATTAATAACTAATTTAAGGAAACAAAAATGTCAGCGATCAGCAAACAATACGGTAGTTTAATTCTAACATTTACAACAAGCTTTACACTTCGTTATAAAGATAAAGGCAGCAAAGCCAATGTTGACGGCGCATTCTGGCATCCGAATGCACCGACAGGTTTTTTTGCACTTGGTGGAGTGGGTGTAAGTAACTACGATGATATCAATGGCAAATCATGGGCTTTATGTGTGCAGCCCGCACCCGAAGACCCAACCGCGACAGCACATCCTACGGATTATACTCAAATATGGAAGGATACCGGCTCCGGCGCGGATATGGACGGTTCATGCTGGCGTCCCGTACCGCCATCCGGATACAAGGCATTAGGTGATGTGTTTGTAACGGGATATAATAAACCGAGCAATAACGAAATTGTTTGTGTGAGGGAAGATTTGGTAACACAAGGAATTGTCGGCGATGAAATTTACAGCGATTCGGGTTCTGGTGCCGATATGGATATTTCGGTCTATAAAATTACCGCATCAACAGTACTTAGTGCCGATGTGAGTAAAGGGTGTATAGCTGCAAATTGTTATGTAGCAAATAATAACTATAATAAACCGGCTGCCACGACAGCCGTTAATAATTGCCTAAAACTGCCATTCCCGAAAGCTGAATACCCCGCACCTGCGCCCCCGTCACTAATTGATTATAATATGCCGGCGGAATTTTACGGTAATACGATTGACCATATTGTGTATGTACCTTTTACGGCTTTTGTTGATAAAGAGTACGATACTACTTGGCAAGTACAAAATTCACCTTTTTATACTTTGCAGCGCGAAGTCGCATACAAACGCGAATTGTTTAATTATAATACCTCGGGATTAGCCCAAACAACTTCAAAAAGCGTAACTTCGGGCATTACACAAGGAGAAAGCACTACGTTCGAAGCAAATGCCGGAGTTTCGACATCGGTAACGGCAGGTATTACAACTTTTATAACTGCTTCGGCGACAGGAAATTATAGTATTGACTTAGGTTGGCAAACAAGCACAAATGTTGAGGAATTAAGAGAAGTAACAAGAACACTGGAGCTTAAGACACCGCCGGATACTGCAGCATGTTTGTGGTCATTGTGGTATGCGTTGAAAGTACTGCGTTCGGATAATAGCATGGT
>JALHRP010000177.1 GCA_022841365.1 Chitinophagaceae bacterium
TTTGTCTCTGTTGAGATCCTTGAGAGCATTGAAATTTACTTCAGTTATCGCTGTGGCTGCAATTGTTTATATTTTCTTTGTAGTTTTTCTTTATTTCATATTGTATATGGTACACAAAGATTCCATTAGCTATCCGCCTGAAATACCGCCGAGATTGCCTATTGAGTATTGGAAAGGAGGATTGGATAGTTTCCTCAGAGGATTACCCATATTTATATTGGGATTGACCTGCCATCAAAATCTATTCAAAATATACCATGAAATGAGAGATCCATCTTCAAAAAACTTGAATTCTGCTGGATTTATATCTATTGGATTTGCAATTGTAATTTATGTTTCCATTGGTTCTTTTGGTTATATTACTGTTGGTGATGCTGTGACATCTCAGCTGTTTGATAGCTACGATAGCCCCGAAAAACCTTCACATTTCTCTCTCATATTTGATAAATTTGATCCAAATAGAATTTCATTGATAATCGCCCGATTGTCTTTGGCCATACTAGTTATGACTGCTTATCCAATGCAATCACATCCTGCGAGAGATTCAACATTTCAGTTGATGGCTTTGTTGACGGATTGCGTAAAGGGGCGGCTGAATGGTTACAAGCAATTAAGCGAGATTGAAGAAGTAATTCAATCAAATTCAGAGGTAGAATCAATTCAAGAAAATGAAGGCTCAAGAGTAGAAAGTGAAATCGATGAAGAGCGGATCGAGGAACATTCACAAGAATTACGTGGCTTGCTAGCACATGATAGAGCTACTTCAAATGCAGCCCAATCAGAAGTCGTCGCAGAGAAAGAAATAATATTTTCTTGGCCCAAACACATTATTGTTACAGTTACATTCTGTGTATTAACTTTGATTGCAGCCATCTTTATTACAGATCTGTCTATAATTTTAGCGTTTGTAGGTGCAACTGGAAGTAACGCAATTGCATTTATATTTGGGCCGATAATGTATTTTAAAATTTCGACAAATTCGCTTTACAAAGGAAAAAGAAAATTGTTGACTTTATTGCTATTAATTTTCTCGTTGATTTTTATGATTTCTGTTTTGATATTTTTAGTGATCGATTCTGTAAAATAAACAATTAAATGCAAAATTTGGCAACAGACTAAAAGTCAAAGATCATCAATTGTCCAATTGCACAGTCCAAAGATCAAATGCTTCCCTGATGAAGATCAACTGCTTCTCTGATGTGTCTGTATGTTGGTTTGGCGGATGTCCCATCATGGACTGTGACATAGAAAGCATCAAACATAAAGCGGTCTTCAGGTGTCATTTCATAATTGAGTGTATTGAGAAAAAAATTTACAACTTTGGAGTGTCCGTTCATTAATGCTTGACTGAATGCTGTCATCGCAATGGAATCTGTAATGTAAATAATGGACAGCTTACTTTTCCAATTTTCCTTCAGTCTAGCAACTTGCTTCTCAGCATCATTTTTAACTATTATACCAACAACGTCTAATGCACCATTCATACAAGCATAGTGCAAGGCTGTTCCTCCAGAGCTCCCAGTTGCTCTAATGCTGTTTAGTGGGTCACTGCAAATGAACTCGACTACAGCAGCCCGATTATTAATAGCAGCCACCATTAGAGGAGTGGAGTCATTTCCGTCACGACAAAAGAATAAATGCTCATTTTTAGCAGTCAGCGACTCAACCATTTCTTCATCACCTTCAGAGCAAGCAATGAATAATTTTTCACAATCAAGCAATTCAGCTTGTGTGAAGGGTGTTGAAGCAAGGTCTTCTGCAGCTACTTTTGATTCCATAAGTAATTCAGGTGACATTTCCTTGTATTTTTTGTATTTAAAATTAAATTTTGAACATGAAAGACCATTGAGAGCCGTGAAGAGGATCAATATCCCAATCATTTTCCAGAGAGCAAGGGTCGACCAGCTAGAACCAAAG
>JALHRP010000178.1 GCA_022841365.1 Chitinophagaceae bacterium
GTTAGTCTTCCTACAGATCTTTGTAAGGGTTCATTGTTCTTGACTTTTCATGGTCGAAGATGTTCTTGAATATTATGTGCCAAGACAGTAGGTACTGAAATCGCTATCTAATGTAAAGTAGATACAATTTCGATCCTGTAGCATTTATCAAATATTATTTATATTTGAGTAAATTCAACGCCAAAATGATGAAAAGATTTGGCAACGCTGTTTGTCTGTATTTATCCAGAATTTATAATGTGGATATCTCACTATAAGATGAAGATTTATCCAGCTCAAAAACCTCTTGAAGCTGAAAAACGCAGGTGAAATATGTGTCCAGTAAGATCTTTAGCTTAAAGCAGAATTATGTGGGAAAAAGATACTTAAAAGATGAAAAAGGTCATGAAAAAGAACCTGTTGTCAAAAAGTTTTGTGTTTCGATTCAGCCTGATCGCACATCAAGTACACTCCAAAATTAATCTTTAGAACCTAAATCTTACACTGACCTATCCAAAAATGGTAATTCAATACAAAATAGCCTTTCGTAATAAACTTTACCACAGAAAATTACCATATTAGGTAACACCATCGAATTCCAAAATAGGAATTCTATTCATGCAGTTACCAAATTTAGAATCGTCTATTTAATGGTTCCAATAATATTATTCCCAACAAAAAACTAAATGGAAAATATATTAAAGTGGCTTAAATCGTTGAAAGGCAGTGAGGGGAAGGATAGAAAAGAGGGAAAGAAAATGAAGCGCAGGACAACAGCACACAGCCCAACAAGCTTCCTAGGGTACAGCCCTGTGTCTTCAGCAGACTCAGTTAGAAGGGAGTTGGCAGATGGACCAGAGTCAAACACCAGCAGTACAGCAAGTATACTGATAAAAACAAAGAGTCCAAATCACCGCAAATGGTTTGAATGGAGGCACAGTGATAGTCAGTCAGAATGGAAGGACTCTTCATTTCAGCTCAAAGACAAACCACAAAATCGCTCTCAAAGATCATTTCAGCCAACAAACAACAATCAGTCAAAAAATCAAAAAAGACCTTCATCTCCGCTCTCTAAATCATCACAGTCCATTCCATGCAACAGCAGTGCAAAATCATCTCAACTCCAAATTATAAAGTCAGCAGCACTAAGTCCAGCATCTTCAGCCAAATCCCTTCTTTCTTCTCTTTTTAAAAATGGTTCATCTAGATCTGTCAACAAAGTCGTAGATTCCAACCCATTTGATCTATTGGGCGAAGGTCCATGGATTGCACCATTGGAACTCCGTCAAAGAGCAGTCCAGGAATCCAAAGAACAACTCATTCAAGAGAAATTAAAGAAAGAAAAAGAAAGAGAATTGAAAAAAGATCCAAAAACAGCATGGCACAGTCAATATTCTGAGCAAGAGTTGAAAAAGATACTGAGCTGTTGTGGAGATGACTACCAAGTTTGGTAGGTAACACACAGTTTTTAGATTTGAGAAAGGACTGAAGTAACATTAAAATAAAATGCCAAAATAATATAATCGCAATTATGGTCGAGCATACGAAACACTTCAGCCAGTGACCCTGGTCACCCCAACCGGAGCCTGAACATCTTTGGAAAGCACTCTTATTTAGCATCTTTCCTTTAGGCATTTAATCATGGTAAGTTTTTCTCGAATATAAGCCATTTTTCATACGTGATGGAGGACTCAAATTACTTCTTTTCAGCATAACACCGATTCTGTCGTTGTTTAATTTATCCATCCATCCATCCATGAATCATCATAATTCAACTCCATTTAAAGAAATGTCACTAATAATCAGGTTAATTTTACTGTTGATCAAATTCGCGCTCTTATGGACAAGTTACCTAATATCCGTAACATGTCTGTAATCGCACACGTCGATCATGGAAAGTCTACACTTTCTGACTCTCTC
>JALHRP010000179.1 GCA_022841365.1 Chitinophagaceae bacterium
AAGTAAAGTATGTGTTTCATTATTGTTCGTTTTTACGTTGAAACATAAAAGAGTGTTGGCAATTTCGACACGTCCAACTTTCGCCGTTTGCGTATTGGTCGTTGTATGCCAAATCTTGATCTTCGCCGCAATCGTGGCAATACGGTTCATCGTCAAAAATATTTATAGCCTGTTCGGCCTCAAGCATTCTTTCGCTGTATTCTTGCCATTCGTATTTTGTTACAATTGCTTTTGCGGCTTCGTATTGTGCTTTTGTTATATCTCTCATCGTTTCGTTTTTATATCGTTTCCAAATATTGTTGCAACGGATTTTCCATCCCTAATTCAATCTTTTTCGCTTTCGCGTATTCGGGAAAATAGAAACAAAACCGCGAAAGGTAGTTTCGGTATTCTCCGAAAGATTCATCCGAAAAGCGAAAACCTTTTGTTTCGGTTTCGCCCTGAAAATCTTTCGTTTCGTATGGCGGGTTTTCGCGCAAAAAAGAAGCGGATGAATACGGGTTTTTTTCGTGTTCGCCTTTCGTTATTACAACCCCTCCGGCGTTTCGGAAAGCGATAACCACAACCCAAACGCCATGACTGATATTTTTTTGCGCCTCTAAAATGCGGGCTTTGAATTGCTCTGTGGTTTCATTTTCCTTTGAATCAATGAGGATGTCTTTTCCCAAAGAGAACCCGGCTTCCAAAAGTTCGGGATGGTTGTTAGACTTGAGCGCTACCAGGGATAAAACAACCTCCCTTAACAGCAAAACCAAAAGCGGTGCGGATGCCGTTGCAATCAGGCACATATTCATCCAAAATGAAAAAAACGCTACAAAATTCCACTTCATTTCTGTCAATTGCTCGTTAGGTATCAACCAAAGGAACCACTGCAAAAGAACCAAAAGAATAACAGATGCAATAATCAACGGCCAAACCTTGCGATACCTGTGCAAAAAGAATTGAAAGTTTGCCAGTGCCAGGCGTTCAGGGATGGGGCAACCACTAACGGGAAACTCCATGCCGTATGCAAAAACGGTCGTTTCGCCATTTTCTTTAACTCGAAAACGGTAGTCGCCTTCGTTCAAAATAATGCACCTGTTTTCAAAATCCGTTAAAATTTTGGTGCAAAGTGGTGCAACGGATGTATTTACGTTCTGTCCCATTTCGTTGATTCTTAATTAGTTATCGGTGCAACGGAATTTTGCACCGTTGGAGAGGGGTATTTAAGATGGGTTAGTGGGGGTGGGGGTTACTTCTTCGATAAGGTCAAAAGGTGATTCATTCATAGGGTCAAGCCTATGCCCATTTTCCGTGTATGTTATATGAAGTCCTGAATCAACCGCTATCCCATAATAGGGCCACTTAAAATCGGTAGAATCTTCGCTACAATGAACAATATCAACCATCCCCCTGCTTCGAGTCTTGTATTTTTTACCTACTTCGAGTTTCATTTCTTTGATTTGTTTAACGCGGCATGGTCGCCCTTTACCGCACGTTCACTGTATTTCGATCTTAAAACCTGCACTATTTGAGCGCATTTTAACTTTTGATTCATTAAGGCTTTAACTTCGGCAGCCCTTTGGAAATTTGGGTTTTTGCCGGGTAACCGGCGCATTTCCTCAATCGTAAGCCTGTCGTCTACCTGCTTTTTGATTTCCCAGACAATAGAGCCGTTTTCTCCCTGCTCACCTTTTACGTCGGTAAGTTTTGGGGTGTTCTGCTCTATTATGTAGGGTTTGAATATCATGTTTCTGCGTTGTAGTCCCTAACCGTCAAAACGGCATTGTAGGACAAGTAAGCGGGAAAACCTGCCAATGTCAAACAAAGGACAATTCGAGCAGCAAATAACCATCCACCGTCTGGAAATTCAGGGAGCAACCTCCAAAAGGTAAAGCAGTGCAAGACCGC
>JALHRP010000180.1 GCA_022841365.1 Chitinophagaceae bacterium
GGCGGCATGTTGAAATTATTAAAAAAAAGTGGTGACACTTGGCAAGAACTGGGAAACCTAAATAGATGGAAGTACTAATAACTGCACCTTACATTGGGTTTGGCGCTATACGGGCGGAAGTAAGATCAACCAGGCTGTAGGGCTTTATTGGCCAGTGGTCACGGGGTGACGTTTTTCAAAACAAGGTTTCATTTACATTAATAATTTCGTTTCTTTATTATCATTTTCGGGTGGGCGGACACAGCTACAATCCCGTACAGCCCCAAGCCCTGCCCGTAAGCTGCCATGCCGCCGCAGGCGCAAATCCAGGCAGTGGTTCTTTTTGGTTTATGGGGTTGACTGGTTATGTTTGGTTAATTGGGCATTGGGTTATGCGCCAAGCTTTTTTGACATAGTACGTAAACGTAAATTCTTTTCTATTAGTTTAGCAGTTTGGGGCTGACACTTTACAGGCACCCGCAGCTGACATTGGGTTTGGCGCTATACGGGCGGACGAATAATTTATCAAGCAGTGGTTCTCTATTGGGCGGCAGTTACGGGGCGACTAATTTCAAAACAACAATTCGTTTAAATAAAATTTATCGTTTCTTTATTATCATTTCGGGGTGGGCAGACGGGCTTCGACTCCCGTACAGCCCCAAGCCCCTAACGTAAGCTGCCATTTTTAGGCAACACCTCAAACATTGAAGAATAGTTAATGAATGACCTTTCTAACTTCAAACTGACAAATCCAGAACTCGAGGCTGATATTTACTATTTGACTACTGATGAAGGTGGACGGAAAACTCCTGTTGCAACAAGTTACCGTGGACAATTTCGCTATGACAATCACGACTGGGATGCAATGCAGCAATTTTTAGACAAGGAATGGTGTGAACCTGGTGACACCGTAAAAGTTCTATTGCAAACAGCAAGTCCCTATTTTCATTGCGGGAATTTTTATGTAGGCAAAGAATTTGAAATTAGAGAAGGTTCAAAAATTGTTGGCGAAGGGAAAATTTCCAAAGTATTGCGACAAGACTTTAACTACTGGGACGGTACGACCTTTGTAAAATCGCTGGATAAATCTTTAAAACCATATTCCGACCCAGACGATTTACTTGGTTATCGTATTGACTTTGTCGGTTTGCTTCCTGATGAAGATGGTAAAATTATTGGCGAAGATTTAGAGTTTATAATGACTGGCAATCCAGAATGTATGATGATAGTAAAAGCAAAAGCTAAGACAAAAGTACTTCGAACCATTGCAGCATATGTAATTGACAAATGGGTAAATCATTTGGCGACAAGTAACCAACTTTTCAAGGTTGACTTTTCGACACGAACAAATAAAAAAGGTGACTTTGAATTGGATTTCTTCAAGTTAACTTTTGCGACTTGGCATTCAATATATTTGACTGGCGAAATAATAGTAAGCTAAGAGCGACAAAAATAAAACGGCAGCTTACATTGGGTTTGGCGCTATACGGGCGGAAGGAATATGAACCAGTCAGCAAATCTTTATTGGGCGGCAGTTACGGGGCGACATTTTTCAAAACAAGGTTTCGTTTACATTAATAATTTCGTTTCTTTATTATCATTTTGGGGCGGGCGGACGAGCTTAGATACCCGTACAGCCCCAAGCCCTGCCCGTAAGCTGCCATGCCGCCGCAGGCGCAAATCCAAACAGTGGTTCTTTTTGTTGTATGGGGTTGACTGGTTATGTTGGGTTAATTGGGCATTGGGTTATGCGCCAAGCTTTTTTGACATAGTACGTAAACGTAAATTCTTTTCTATTTGTTTAGTAGTTTGGGGCTGACACTTTACAGGCACCGGCAGCTTACATCGGGT
>JALHRP010000181.1 GCA_022841365.1 Chitinophagaceae bacterium
CCATTCTGCAGGCACCATTACACGTAACTCATTCACAACAGGGTTAGGGAAAGTGCTTACCTGTATTTTATTTTCCGTTACAAGACGCACCATTCTTACTTCTGAGTACGAATATTTTTCATCAACATCCACCATCTTTAAACGGTAGTAGACTGTTTTTGCTGTACTGCTTTTTAAATTATCCTGATAGCTGTAACCGTTTGTTGCGTTTGAAGTAGACGTTTCTGCAAATACCATTGCAGCCTGTTCAAAATTGCGTCCATCGGTGCTTCTTTCAACAACATAATGACTGAAGTTGAAATGATTGCCGGTGATCCAGTTAAGAGAAGCTGTTTTTTCTCTCAATGTAGCCTGAAAATTTATCAGTGAAACAGGCAAAGTTGTCGGTACTGAAAAGTTATTAAAGTACAGACTGTATTGCCTTGTACCCTGCGAACCGGTTTGAGAAATTGTGCCAAACTTTAATGTAAAAGAAGAAACGGCAAAACTGGTTACCTGAAACATTACTTCTTTTGCATTTACATCAATCCCTCCAATTTCAATCCCTGCCATGTTTTTTACCATCACATCGCTACCTAAGTTCTGAAGACTGAGATGAGAAACAGCACTCATTAAATTAGGCAGACTGTTATTTATTTTCAACTGTGAAAATTCTTTCACATGATTGTTGCCATCAATGTCAAGTACCGTAGCATTCAACGTCGGGAATATAGATGGCTGGCCTGTAATACCATTAAAAAAACTGAAAGAGAAAAGTGCATAGGATGTGTCTTTTCCACCTGATTTGATCTGTGGTTGAAATCCACCATCATATCCAAATCCATTATCGTCAAAACTCAAAATGGTGCTGCCATTTACAAGGCTGTCAATTTTCACCAAAGCATAAATTCCCGGGGCAACGTTATTGTAACGATATACAGCTCCGGGCTGTGCATCCGTTCCACTAATTAAAGTGGGATTGTTAAAATAAAGTTGGGAAAATGAAAACTGGCAGATAATGAGCAAGTTGAGCATTACAATTAATTGCTTGCTAACTTTTTTTACGGTTGGGTACAGGTAAACCATAGTATTTAGTTTTAATAGGGACTGAACTGTGGTACGGGTTTTCTTAAACTGATCTAAAGATTTTTTTTATTCGCCTTTCTAAAAACTTTCAAATCGTCTAAGAGTATCTGATTACTGATGTAAAGTTGCACAGAGTTTTTTACATATGTAGTAGTAATTCTACGTATTTACTTTGTTTTTTTACGATTGCGTATTTTCCGCAACCGATCGCATTGAAAATCAAGCATTAATTTTTTTTAAAAATTGTAAATTTTTTTAATTTTTTTTTGAAGCGGTCTCAAAACAGGGTTAATTTCTTCATTTTGACGCTTTTTTACATTTTGAAATCTTTGTTTTCTGGACGTAGGGAGCAGTAAATTTTTCCATTTTTAGATAAATAGGGGAAATAATACGGTTAGCGATTTATGCGTATTTTTTCAGGGAGAATGCGCTTTTATCGTATAATATGCCAAACGAATAAGAAGCGTTTTATTCAAAAACTACCGGTTTCAAGATGAAAAAATACATACTACCAATGTGTACATAGCATATAGAGTCAGTAAGTGATGCTCTTGCAATCAGCTTAAAACAAGAACGTTTTTGGCTGTAACAAACTTAATTAACTGTTTCATTTACAATCAATCCGGATCTAAAAGGCATTTAAAGCTGTATTGATTAAATAAAAAAGCCTCCGAGGAATCGGAGGCGCCCATCAGGAAAAATCCAATGTGGATTTGGGTAAAACAATCAGGTTAGCTGCCTGGTGCTTTCTAAGTTTATG
>JALHRP010000182.1 GCA_022841365.1 Chitinophagaceae bacterium
GTGCTCTTCCGATCTAGCATATTGTTTTTCAATGGTGGTTTTAGCAGTGGAATCCCATAATACAGAGAATCCTTGTTTGTTGACGACTTCCGATTGGAGTGTGCTCCATGTTGTCAAAAAGAAAGCTGGCAGATTGATGGACAGCTTTCCGTTTCTTTTTAGATGTCTCTCAATAAATGCACTTGATTTCATAATTTTTTCTTCTATTAATGCTGTTGCAGTATAGGAAAGCCAAAAGAAAGACGTCAACACATGAGCTGTGATTCCAAGAGATCTGAGGATGATCGAACAGCAGATGGCAGCAATCAGTACAGATAGAGTAAAGATCGCTGTAAAAATGTAATTAATCTTTAAAATAAAGTTGAAATTCATTTGTAAATTTTTGTTGAAAGTGATTTTGAATCTAACTGAGCGACGGTGTAAGTGTCTGTAAATTCTCCGAAGAGAAGGCCAAAGCTTATATGGGTGAGTGGCGGAAAATTAAAAGTAAAGAGAAATCAAGTTTTTTTTTATTGAAATACGTTTTTACAAATAAAACACAAAAATTATGTGAGAAATCGAAAATTCAATTTTTGCTTGCAGTACGTTGTGGAAATTTGCTTTATGACGACGTCAAGGGTTCTTTAGTGTCAAGACAGAATAATATCGTTTTTGTGCATTCTGTCTTCTTCCTTAATTAGCCTTAATTATTTTTAGTAAAAAACCTATTAAATCTTAAATCGACAAAAAGGAGGACTTGCATATAACCACTGCAGTCAAATCAACCCCTTTATTAGACACTGCACATGTACCGTTTTGCAGCTCTGTCTTTTTTCTTTCTTTGTTCCATTTTTTCACCATTGCAAGCAGCTGTCAACAATTTTGAAGGTAATTAATTTTATTTTTCCTGTAAAAATCTCTTTAACTTTACAGACAAAAGCAAACTCATTCTGTCTTCTATGCAGACTTCTGAAACAGCTGTTGCACTCACGTTGAACGAAGATGAGAACAAATGGAATTTTGCTCTTTCTTACTTTGGACAAAAAAGCAAAGAATTGTGTAATTGCTCTATTATTTCATATAAATATTCAAATCTAAAAAATGGAAAGTTTAGTTGCTTTGAACATTTTGACCATTTGGTGTTCCACGTGGCTGCTCCTTACAACCCATCAACCTTTGCTGGTGATGTTTTTAGAGAGTTGCCCTATTTTCCTACTACTGCTGCAAAAACATTCAATCCTCCAGTAAAATGCCGTGTTGTTACAGCTTCGAAGACAACTGTGCCTCCTCACAAGGATGCCATTGAAAGGTTTACTCCTTCATATGAGCAGTGTTTTGAAACTCACATAAATCCGAACAGTTTTTATCACATGACTTTTCAGAGCCCACCAAACAGTTGGTTTTTATTATTTGATGAGGAAAATGTTCAGAAAATGATTGCGTCTCTGTCCTACAGCTCTCACCTTACTTTCAATTTTGACAGCCTCGTGACGGAGAATATGCATTTTCTCTACAATGTCTGCATTAACGCGGAATATCGTGGTAAATCCGAATCAACTACAAATCACAAATTGATGACATATTTTCTAGATGAAACTATAGAAACTATAAAGAAAAACAAACTTCAACCAACTGATTGCAAATACATTGGCTTAGATATGGAAATTGACAGTGAAACCTTTGGTGCTGGAGCAGTCCGCTATCTTCAAAGTGGCTTCACAAGATTTGGGCCGTGTATAGAAGACATGAGCTATCGCAATCCTTATTCGGGCTATATCAAAACATTTGAAGAGTGGCAAACTAATTTTCCAAAAACTGCAAATATTGAGGCGG
>JALHRP010000183.1 GCA_022841365.1 Chitinophagaceae bacterium
TCAGAATTGGATTATATTGAGATCAAATTTCTATGCGCAAAACTTTTTATTGTACAAACCGCAGATGAATCAAAATATATTTCCTTTGCCAACTGGAAAAGGAAAATTTGCTCCAATTGATGTGGAAGATATCGGGAAATTCATGACAGCTCTTTTAGTCAAATCCAATTTCTCAAATTTTGCAAATTTTACCAAAAAAACTTACAATCTCACTGGACCTGAAAGTGTTGATGGACCGACCTTAGCCCAAATTGCTACCACAGCACTCAACAGCCCCAAACCCCTCAAGTTCCAAGACATCTCAATGAACGATGCGAAAGAGATTCTAATCAATCAAAATGTCCCCCCACATGAAATCCAAGGATTAATCGAATTCTATGAAATGGTATATGAAGGTAAAATGGATTATGTTACAAGAGATTTTGAAGATGTTGTAGGATCGAAGGCAACGACAATGACAAAGTTCTTTGAAAAGCACGCTGCTGAGCTGACCACAACAAAGTGAAAAGCATTGGTGCGATGATGAGAATGGTGAGAAAATAAATGGCTGTATTTGAAGAAAAACGCAAACAAAATTATTTTTATTTTATTTTATTTTCATTCACATTAACAACATCGCTGAACTGGAACACCGCTCATATCTTGCTCTTCCAACACCAAACCCTCTCTTACATTCAAATTGAAGACTTTTTCACCTTTTTTCTTCTCAGCTTGTGCAATATGTTTTATCATAAGTTCTTCAATTTGAAATCCGATTTCCAATTCTTTTTCAATTTGCTTTGTATCTGTCAAGTTTCTGTATTTTATAAATGTTTCGCGTGTCATTTTATGTGCAGCTAATAAGACAATATGGAGGAATAAGCATTTACTGGATATAGCGTTAAGGTCATTTCGAAATGTGTTTTGTTGGGCGCGTAATAAACGTTTGTACAACAGTAGCGGGCGTTGCATTGTTAAATGGGACCCAAAGACAGGGGTGGAATTTTCCTGGAATTTTGCTAGGCTATCGCCGTCGCTTAATGAGTATTTATTCTACAAAATTACACTCGATTAGTATTAAAACTTTATGTTTTTCAATGAAATACTGTCAAAGAATGGATTATAAAGCATTTTCAACGCATCCCAATTCAACTCCTGAGTCAGAATCGTTACAAAACACGTCCATGAAGCGTTGGAAAGAAAAGTTGGAAGGCTCTAAAGAACAATTACAAATATTTTTAAATAATAATAATTTCCCTAATGAAATGCAATTTAATGAAGGGATTTTTAAACACTATAAAACCCTTCCTTCAGAATCACTGTTTTCCATGTTGTTCTGCACTGTCAAATTACAGACATCCCCCATTCCAATCACATTATTAATTGCATTAATCAAATCTCGTTTATATATTTGGAAGAAATCAAAGTTGGATAATGGGATGTCTCCTCGTCAATTCATGGACTGGTGTAACTCGAATAGTTGCACCGAGTCGTTCCTCCATACAGACAGAAAATCAAATAGAATAATATATCTAATATTAATTTACTTGAGAAAAGATAGAATTTTATTAGTTTTAGAATTATTAGAAAAATTGTTAGAAAAAGACATTGACTTTGTAACGTTGATGAGATTGTATGGTGAGATTGGAGCGATCCGTCATGTCAACAGACTGTTCAGTCAACACACATTCAGAACTGAGCATCAAAAAAAGAGAGGATTAGAAGCCCTTGTTTATTCATACTCTAAAATCAAAGATTACAAAGTAATGAATGAATTATATCAAAAATATCCTGAATTACATTCTGAAAATGCATTACATCCATCAATTGAA
>JALHRP010000184.1 GCA_022841365.1 Chitinophagaceae bacterium
AAGCAACACCTCAAAATCATCTTCGCCTTCCCAACCATCAACTTCATTTACCATTACAGGTCCTGGAAGAGAAGAATATCGCCAACCAATGAGCCGTATGAGATTGAGAATAGCTGAGCGTTTGAAACAATCTCAAAACACTGCAGCTTCCCTTACAACATTCAATGAAGTCGATATGTCTGCTTTAATGGAAATGAGAAAACAGTACAAAGAAGATATATTAAAGAAACACGGCGTCAAATTTGGATTTATGTCACCATTTGTCAAAGCAGCTGCAACTGCCTTGACAGAAATCCCTGTAGTCAATGCTAGAATTGAAGGGAGCGATATAATTTATAATGATTATTGCGATATTTCAGTTGCAGTTGCTACACCGAAAGGATTGGTGACACCTGTAATCAAAAATTGTGAGAAATTATCAATGATCGATATTGAAAAGAATTTGGGCGAATTGGCTGCAAAGGCACGTGACAACAAAATAACAATTGAAGATATGACCGGTGGAACATTTACAATTTCTAATGGTGGTGTATTTGGAAGCATGATGGGGACACCAATAATTAATCTCCCACAATCAGCCATTCTTGGTATGCATGCTGTTAAAGAGAGGGCTGTTGTCGTAAGCGGTAGGGTTGAAGTGAGACCTGTGATGTACATTGCTTTGACATATGATCATCGCTTGATTGATGGCCGTGAAGCAGTGTCATTTCTTGTAAGAATGAAAGAGTTGTTGGAAGATCCAAGGAGATTTCTGTTGAATGTTTGAGATTTTTATTTAAACTTGTCTGTCTGCTGCTTGAAATATTAATAAACTTTATCTAATGCTTCCATCATAACTACACTGTTTCCCCTTACAACAACTGAGCCAATAGCTACCTTCTCATCTGCACTCACTTGCTCTACAGCATCATCAAGGACCAAGTTAAGGAATGGATCGTAGCCACGCAATACACCAACAATTTTACGGTTACCGTTTAGTTGAAGATACAAGTGTTTATCCATATATCTGTTGGGTTAGAGGGTAGGTTGAAAAAGAAAACAGAAAGTACCTGGACAGCTCTGGAAGACCTGGCTTTGGCATAGGTTGAGTCTTACTGGGGTTAAGTTATTTTTTATTTTTTATTTTTTATTTTTTACTGTTTATCAGGTCGTACCTTTAAAGGCTCAAATTCAGTTCAATCCAGCATGTGGATCAGGTCTTTCATCTCTTTCAGCTGCTACAGTTATCATATCATCAATTCTCAATATGCTTATAGCAGCCTCTGTTGCACTCTTAAAACTCTTGAGTTTGGAAAGGGCAGGCTCCAACACACCAGCAGTCAAGTTATCACGGACTTCTCCGCGGATTAAATCCAAACCAGAATTTTTGAGGGATCGACGAGAGTCATCAGAAGAGTTTTGAGCAGCATTATGATAAACACGGAGTTTGGCTACCAAGTCTGCACTCTCTTTTGCAGCATTTATGGCAAGAGTTTTTGGAATGACCAGCAATGCTTGAGCAAATTCAGCTACAGCCATTTGCTCACGTGATCCAAGAGACGTAGCAAAATCTTCCAAATAAATAGAGAGGGCAGCTTCAACAGCACCGCCGCCTGGAACAACAGAGTTTGATTCCAATGTTCTTTTGACAACACACAAAGCGTCATGAAGGGAACGCTCCATTTCATCCAACATCAAATCATTTGCACCACGAAGAATAATTGATGCACATGAGCGAGATTTTGTTCCTTTAACAATAATGCATTCATCGTCAGATATTCTTTCTTGAACCACTTCGTCCGCGTAACC
>JALHRP010000185.1 GCA_022841365.1 Chitinophagaceae bacterium
CTGAGGTACTTTTGCCGCAACCAGAGGTGCCTCCTAACAAAATACATACTCCTTGTTTTCTCAAGAGAACTGACAGTGCAGTCTGGATAAAATAATGCGTACTCTGTTTTATGTAACCGCGATGATTTAAAGCTTTTGATAATATATGTATAATGTCTGCTTCTGATAAATGTTGGTCAAGAAACTCTTTTAGAGTCTCTAATATTTCTTGGTGATGGGTTAACTTTACTCCCAAAAATTTCAATATTGAAATAGCAAATTGTGGCGTTAATTGAATTGAATCACTTTCAGCATTTCTGCCATATGATTGAGCGGTGTCGCAAGGCTGCATCAAGTCAGCCTGGGTAGTTCCCCTGCAAAATGTTGACGCTCATTGATTCTGTTAAACGCATGAATGCTAGACAAGTAAACAATCATATCTTCATTAATATTCAAGTCATATGGCCAATTAATGAACGCCATGGCTGTAGTTATGACTGCATTAATGATTTGGAAAGGACTGGGTGTTTTATTGAATAATGAAAGCCCAATTGTCGTGGTATTGAGCGAGAGCATGAGTCCAGCGTTTGAAAGGGGCGATATTTTATTTTTGGCAATGACAGAGAGCCCGTTGAGAGCTGGTGACATTTGTGTATTTAACATTAAAGGCAGAGACATTCCAATTGTACACCGTATTTTAAAGGTCCACGAAGAGTAAGCGACAAAATTTGTTTTTAATCCAAAGTACGGGAAAATTATTAATCCTTACAAAAGGTGATCATAACGACGTCCATGATAGAGGGCTATATAATCGCGGTCAGATGTGGATTGAGAAGGAAGACGTTGTTGCCCGAGTTCATGGCTATGTACCGTTCCTCGGTATGATTACAATTATAATGAATGATTATCCAAAGGTAAAGTTTATTGTTTTAGGAATTTTGGCAATTTTTGTATTGTTGACACGTGAATAAACAGGAAAATACTATATGAGCTTCCGTTTTCGCCGTGGTTGATTATTTGAATCAGGAACAGTATTGCTGCTTATTGTGTTGTGAACTCTTTCTGAATTCGAATCAGCTTCAATCGGCTCTTGAAAATTAATTTCATCTAATTCTTCTTCCAAATTATTAGGGACATTGTTGGGAGCTAAATACACATTTTGACATATTGGTTGATTGACATATGGTTTTACAACTTGTTGATTCCAATCACATAGATATTGCTCTCTAACTAATGATAATTCCTGTGCAACTAATTGGAGAGATTTTTCAATGTTTGTTGAGTTAGTTTGAGTTCGTTGCTGCAGATCAAATATTGTGCGCTCAACGGTACTTAATCTATTGTCGTAGTCTCCCATTTTCTGCAACAATGAACTGTAAGTTTGGACAATTCCTGAAAGCAATGGCTTTAACCATACCTCTTTAGTATCCAGCAACTCATTTGAAGGCTCGTGATATTTCACCATGTTGTACTCGATTGGCGCAAATTGAAATTATGCGCATAATTCACTTCTTTTTTGGTTTACATGTCAAGCAAACTGTGACTTCATATTTCTGCGAATAATCTTTGATGCAGCAGAGAGAACAGAAAGCATTCAAACATATATGGCAGCTTTCACAACGGGTGTCAGTCGAATAACAATAAAAGCACTGTTCAGAAAGGTTGACGTCGATAACAGTGGTGTCTTTCTTTTTAAAACCATTGCTTGAAATTTGTTTGGGTATACGAATTTGTTTATTAACAATGTTCTCCACTTCCTCTTCTTCTGAGGAGCGTTTGAGCATTTAAGCAGGGTGTTTAT
>JALHRP010000186.1 GCA_022841365.1 Chitinophagaceae bacterium
ATTCAAAGGTTACGATGCTGTCTACAGGCTTCGTGTTGGCCGTTACCGGATCATTTACCAGGTGGTAGAGGAAGAAATTACCATCATCATCATTGATGTTCCAAAGCGTGATGACCGTACTTATAAAGAATAAACTGCTCAAAAACATTTCATTTTACCCGTTTTATTTCACATTGCCCGCCAACCGGCGGGCTTCTTTTTAGTATTACGTATTAAAAAAGTATGCCTAAAGACAATGCTCCCGTAATTGGAGGCGCAGGAGGCGGAATTTTTGCCTGGTTCCAGGACACATTTTTAATACAAGCCGTACCAACACTTATGGGAGAAATAATGCAGGTGGCACTGTTTGCTTTTATAGGCGCCGGTATTGGCGAGGGTGTAAAACTTTTGGTTGGTTACCTCAAAAAGCAGTGGAACAAAAAAGATAAACGGAATGGCTAAAAAAAATACAATCATTGGAGTTGCTGCAGCTGCTGCTGTTGGCTTTATGATGTACAAAGGCTGGGGTGTAAGGCGTGCATTAAAAATGCTCGATTACAGCATCAGCAATGTTGCCATCAGGTTCAGCGGCATTACACCGGTGCTTTACTTCAAACTCATTGTGTTTAACCCAAACAAACAGGCTATACCAGCCAGTGATATTGTAGGGCAAGTGTATTACCGTGGTTTTGATGTAGCAGTGTTTCAAAACACAACACCTGTAAATATTGGCGCTCAGCAAAAAGCATCGTTCGATATGCAGGCACGTATAAGGCCCGGTGAAATATTACAGGCATTGTTAAAAAAAGAGCCGGGTGCTTCTGTTACAATTGAAGGTTTGTTAAGAACAAGTGTGCTGGATATGCCTTTCACTTACAAATGGGATTTTGGTAAAAAAAGTTAATTATCAATCATGGATAAATTGTTTACAGCGGTTAAAGAAGGTTACGATCAAAAAAACAGGATCGTATTCATTATTAAAACAGATGCTGGTTTTTCAGTAACAAACCCACGCACCGGCTTTGCAAGCAAAGCTTGGCAAACGGAAGATGATCCTGAACTGCTGGCATGCTTTGCACGGCAATGCGCCAACAGCCAAAACCATGCAAGCTACCTGCCTGCTGAGCGTGATGAAGAAGTGGCAACGCCTGCTGAACCTGTTACTGAACCTGAAAAACCTGAAGGTGAATAATGAAGCTGTACCGCACAGATTTAATTGCTGCAGCTACAGGATCAAACGATCTAAAGCACAGCAATGGTAATACGCAGGACATTATTAATGTGCTGTTAGAAGCAGATGGAAAAGCTGCAGTATTTACCAAAAAGTTTGCACCTACTTTAAAAGGCGCTTCGCTCTTTGATACCTGTAAAAACGTGTATGATTTTGTAAAAACACAAATCCCTTACAAAATTGATACAGCCGGTTACCAGTGGATAAAAAGTCCCGGTCGGTTGTTCCAGGATAAAAAAGGCGATTGTAAATCGTTCAGCCTGTTCATCGCAAGCTGTTTAAAAAATCTTGCAATTCCTTACGGTTACCGTTTTGTGAGTTACAGGCAAGATGATCCTACACCAACGCATGTGTATATGTATGTGCCTTTGTCCTCCCCCTCGGGGGGAGCTAGAGGGGGCCGTGAAATTATACTCGATGCAGTTTGGAAAGGCCCGTTTAATACGCAAAAACCTTTTGCACATAAAAAAGACTATCTGATGGCAAAAATTTCTTACTTAGGTTCAGCATCTGCAGCAACTGCAGATGGACATGTACCGGGAATGTTGAAACTCCCAAAACCTTATCA
>JALHRP010000187.1 GCA_022841365.1 Chitinophagaceae bacterium
CGCATATTCCCATCATGAGAAAAAAGAATCTTCATCGGAATCAGAACGAAATAGTGGCGAAAACGCATATTCCCATCATGAGAAAAAAGAATCTTCATCGGAATCAGAACGAAATAGTGGCGAAAACGCATATTCCCATCATGAGAAAAAAGAATCTTCATCGGAATCAGAACGAAATAGTAGCGAAAACGCATATTCCCATCATGAGAAAAAAGAATCTTCATCCGCTAATAATCTTAACCCACTATACAAATATTATCTTGTCCTTGAATGCAATCCTACAGATGATGACAAAACAATAAAACGTAATTATCGCCGTCTAATACAGGAGTATCACCCGGATACTTTGGGCACCAGAGCCTCGGAAAAAATGCTTCAAATAGCTAAAGAAAAGACACAAAAGATAATAGAAGCCTACGAAATTATCAAAAAATATCGGTCGGGATAACATGTGACGCAATACGTTAAATAGTATAATCATGTACCTGGAAAAAAGATTCAATTATAATTTTCTTTTTTAATCCAGTAATCAACTGGTGAATCACCTTTGAGATAATTTATTAAAGATGCAATAATTACTATCGTACAGACATCTCCTATCCTTTTGAAATGTAATAATTATCTGCCCGTCTCGCATAAGGCCGTGCTTCTTTTCACTTTCCCTCATCCCCCCCTAACCTGTCACGGTTTTTCCCTATCGCTTCGCCCCTTCCCGCTCAAAAACACGCCGCCAGGTCAGGAACCAAGGGGTAATCGGCAAAGTGATGGGTTCGCTTCGGGTGGCTTTCCTCAAACCCTGCTTTTCTGTGCCCATCCCTGGATGCTGTTTCTTAACGCCGGTTTCCTCCTTCCTTTTCGCTCCGAAATCTACAGCCTCGCTCCGGCATCGGCAAGGGTCACTGTTGTTGCGTCACCGATTTTTTTGCTGCAAGCAGTCAGGCTATGGCCTTCAAAAAAATAGCCGCCGCCCCCTTGCCCATGCCTCCACTCAGCATGTGAAAGATTCTCCGCAAAAGGGAGGAAACCTAAGTTAAGAGCATCCAGCGGCCAACAGGCCATCAGCACTTTTGAGGCAACCCTCCGCTCCCAGATTGAGGGAGTTTCCTTGTTAAGAAAATTGAAAATCAGAGCGTTATGAAAGATTCAATGTTATGGCAGGTAGCAGAGGTTAAAATCTCTTACAGTTCTAAAAAGCCATTGGCAGACCGGCCAAAGGTTGACTCCTCCCGTGATGCGGAGGCCATTCTTCGCAGCCATTGGAGCGAGGATATAGAGCTTTTGGAGGAGTTTATCATTTTGTTCCTCACCCGAGCCAACAAGGTAAAAGGGCTTTTCAGGGTGTCCCGTGGCGGCACTGCTGGCACCGTCGTAGATGCCAAAATCATTTTTGCCGCCGCCATCAAAGCAATGGCAAACAGCATCATTTTAGCCCATAACCACCCATCCGGCAACCTCCAACCCAGTCAGGCAGATATTGACCTTACCCAAAAGCTACGCCAAGCGGGCGAAGTGTTGGACATCGCCATTTTAGACCACCTCATTTTAGCCCCGGACGGCGGCTATTACTCCTTTGCCGACGAATGCAACCTGTAAACCATGCAATTCTATTTCCAAACATAAAAAACAATCCACTATGCAAACCGCAGCAGCAGTAGCAGAACCCACCACCGCCCGCACCGCAGCAGGCAGAGACCTTTACCGGGAAGTAACCGATAAAATTATTGCCCTGATTGAAAAAGGCGTCGCCCCATGGCGCAGAACCTGG
>JALHRP010000188.1 GCA_022841365.1 Chitinophagaceae bacterium
TCAAACAACCGGGGATTCCTTCATCATATGTTATACCTGACACAATTGTGATAGACAACAACGCATTGGCTGTCGTTGTTGCTATATTGTGTATAATTGGTATTTTAATATGCATCGCTTTTATGATTTACTTTTATCGTAACCGATTTCACAAAGTTATTAAGAAATCGTCTCCAGTTTTCGTACAGTTGATGTTGACAGGTGTACTGCTTATGTTTGCTGGTACTTTGATCTGGAACTTTGAAGCGACGACATTGACTTGTATCTTGAAAATGTGGCTGATTGCAATTGGTTTTGGATTGGTTATGGGTAATTTGTTGGCAAAGACATATCGTATTTTCAAGATTTTCCACAATGTTCGTGTAACACAATTGGCTGTAAAAGACATTGATTTGCTTTATTTCTCTGGCAGCGTTGTTCTCATTGAGATTGTGCTTGTAGCCATATGGACATTTTCTACAGGTATTGTAACGGAATTTGTCAGAATTTCAACAACACAAACATTGTATACTTACATCACATGCTCTGCCCCAAATACTCTGTTCAACACTATTATGACCGTCATCATTATTGCGTTTAATATTTGCTTAGTCGTGTTGGGTGTAGTCGTAGCATATTTAACAAGGAATGTTGAAAGCTCTTTCAATGAAGCCAAATACATTGCAGCAACAATGTACATCTACTTGTTGGCAGCAATTGTGTTGCTACCGCTCTACTATACTGCTGGTGATGGATCAGGTTCTGTGTTTAGACAGTTCTTGCCGAGATCTGTAGCATTTATCCTCTGTTTGTATTTTACATTATTTGTATTGTTTGTACCAAAGATTATATTATTGAGAAGAGTTCAGAAGAAGGCCAAGAAAGAAAGTCAGCAGAAAACAACTGTCCTTACAGGCTCCATTGTCGATCGTATCACTTCCTTGCAATCTCAAACATCTTCAGTATCTGAGAGATCTTGAAGTTGATCTTTTCCAATAGAAGTAATTCAATGTAAAAATGCTATTAAATAATAAAATATCAGTCCGTTTATCTGTTGTCTAGTTTAGTTTATGTTGTCAGTCAATCATTTATTCCTTAGCAACTGCTGCCATCTGATTGCTAGTTGGAATGTCTTCGTCTGTTCCTTCAACACCCAAATCAGCCTACTGTGATCGCTATCTGCCTAACAGTCAAACAAAAACATACTTAAACAACAGCCCATCTGCACGCGTTAGGGCAGATAACCCAACGGGAAACTCACTTTATGCCGACTTGATAAGCTCAGTTTTGATGCCAAACAGTCCAAAAACACTGTCATACATTCAAACAGCAAATAATTCTCCATTTAATAACAATTTTTCAAATAATCAGCAAGGTAGCAGTGCGGTTAATACATTTGATAAAATTCTTCAAAAGGTCGCTCAAGAAAAATCCAGACCGTTTCCGTCACAGCCCTACAAGGTATTGGATGCACCAAGTCTAAGCGATGACTTTTATCTGAATTTGTTAGATTGGAGTTCAAAGGACATACTAGCAGTTGGATTAGGCAAATCTGTATATTTGTGGAATGCAAGAACATTTGTTACAACTTGCTTAATGGATCTAAACAATGATTCCATTGGACCTAACAATGGAACTGATCTTGTAACGAGTGTACAATGGAATGCAAATGGCCACGTGTTAGCAGTCGGAACAAAGAATGGATACGTAGATTATTGGGATGCTGAGACTGGGAAGTTGGTTAATGGGCGGGAAGGATTAC
>JALHRP010000189.1 GCA_022841365.1 Chitinophagaceae bacterium
GGATACGGCGGGCCAGTTCCGCATCCGGAATGTCAAACACGCTATGCTCTGAATCGATACGGCGGAAGAGTTTAAGATAATACACGCCAAACTTTTCAAGCCGGGTGGGTATGTTTGCTGGTATGTGAACAAGTGATTTCAAAAAGGTCTGAAAGTATATAAGACAGTATCAATTATTATTTCATTTTCTTTTTTATCATTCTATTCTCACTTTCCAGTTGATTGATCCTTTTCTCCAGCGTTTTAATGCTCTCAATTAAATAAGGCACCATGCCCATATAATTTACTGCCAGCTGTCCTTCTGTATTTGGCACTACCAATTCAGGCATTGCCTGCTGTACCTCCTGCGCCAGTACACCTGTATATATACCTGGCATGGCAGTACTGTCTTTCCAGTTATAACGGTAACCCGTAAGGCTTTTTACCTTGTTGAGTGCGTTATCAACCCGGCGGATATTTGCTTTTAACCGGGCATCGCTGTTTTGCGTAAGTGTGCCCTGCATCCAGCCGTTGCCATTTTTCAAAATATAAAAACTAGCTGAACGGGTTACGTCACCGGTGCCATCCCCTATTACAAAAGCCCTGTCGCCAGACTGAAAGGAATTGGTTGATTCTGTATTTATCGTGTCGTTGTACCTTCCTATGGTTAAACACCCGTACGACCTTGATACAGAACCCAGCCCAATGGCAACCGAATAAGAACCTTCTGCTCTTGACTGATAGCCAAATGTAGAAGAATTGTATCCCCTGGCTTCTGTTAAAAACCCGGTGGCAAAAGATAAAGCTCCATGAGCAATGGATCTGCTGCCTGTTGCAAAAGAAAAATTACCCCTTGTTGTTGCTTGGTTTCCAAGAGCCACAGATGCATCCCCGGCAGCTTCGCAGGAACTACCCATTGCTACCGCTGATTCTCCCGAAGACAGAGAGGAAGTACCCGCTGCTACAGAAGCAACGCCAGATGCTTCTGAAAATGACCCCATCGCCACCGCACTGCCTGCCCGGGCTATCGACCTGTTGCCCATCGCAACTGTATTGGTCGATCTTGCCTCGGTGCTGGTGCCAAATGCCGTAGCATAAAATCCTGTTGCGGTGCTACTGTTACCAAATGCTGAAGAGTTTTCACCAATGGCAGCGCCGGGAACGATCAAGCCACTTCGCAATGCACCTTTTTGGCCATAAAAAACAAGACTATTCCCTGCTATATTATTGGAGGAAGGCAAAGCTTCATTCGCATAATACCTTTTCTTAAACCGTATAGAAAACCCTGCGCCCACAGCCGCATCCGCATTGCTTTTAAAAACGACCAGGGCCGTTGTTCCTGACATGGTATAAGTAATATTTGATGCCATATAATTGTTGCCCACCGCAAGGTATACGGGTGAAGTGGTAAATGCGCCGGAATAAATAATCAATGAATCGCCGGTGTTAATATTGGCTGTTTCAATGGTGAACTCCAGGTAGCTGCCACCGCTGCCGTTTACCCTGGCGCTTGCTGTAATATTAGCAATGTAATTCCCCCCTGCTCCCCCGGGATCATATATCCTGCACACCGAATCAGCCGCCGGAATATCTGTTGTCAGTGCATTTACCAAAGTAATTGTTTGGGCCGGCGTGGGTGCTGCAGTAGAACTTTTATACGCCGCCACCACACTAAAATCACCATTCACCTGCAGGCGTGTATCGGGTACAGTGGTACCAATTCCTACATTCTGGCCCTTTAT
>JALHRP010000190.1:0-316 GCA_022841365.1 Chitinophagaceae bacterium
AGTAACCAGATTTTGCTAATCGTTTTTCTATATTAGAGCAAGAAATAGAGTGTGGGAATACCGAAAGGAAGCTCGTCTTTGAATTTGGAACGCATTGGAAACAGGGGCAAGGAGATATCTGATACATTTATTTGGAAAAGGGAAAAGGGATGCAGTTTGTATCAATTATAACGGGATAATGAATAAACTAGGAATATAAAATAGATTAACTTTAATAAGTAAATTATGAAAGATCTATTGGAGTCACAGTTACCGTTGTCCTACCAACATCATTGATGTACGCCACTGGTTCTGCTTCATTTGTCGCTGTATCTGT
>JALHRP010000190.1:326-1705 GCA_022841365.1 Chitinophagaceae bacterium
TTTTTCTTATTTCCAATTTTTCTTGCCTCTGTCTTTCTAGCGCTTTGCTTTGTGCCTTTTTCTTTTTTTCTGCCTTTCTTTTTCGGAATCCTGTCAAATACTGTGTACGAGCAGCTTCATCGAAATCTACAACCAGAGTATTTTTTGGTGTTCGTCTCTTTGAATTTGTAAGGAGTTGGACGTTTGTAGGCTTTCCACTATTTTTCATAGTTGCTTGCCAACTCTGGGGTATGTCCAACCTGAACTGGGCAGCACTAGTCAACCGCCAAAATTTTAGACAGAATGTAGAATATTTAAAAGAGATATCAAAAAATGATGGAAATGTCATCAAAGAATATTTTCAGCTATTAATACAGAATTCAGCTATAGAAAATGAAAGTTTAATAGTTGGAATCGAACTTTTGTTTTTTTCTTTTATTATTCCCCACCTAGAAAGGAACGAGAAAGAGAAATTAAGAGAGAATATATTAAATTTACTTAAAAATGCAGCTGATAATCAAGATTTGTTCAAGTTGATTATGAAGAGACATGGTATTGATGTTTGGGTCAGTTGTTTCAAGACTGTTGAGTTATTCGATAGCTCTGAGTTGAACATTTTACTTTTAGATGAGACAGCTAATGACTTTTTGTGTTTACTTACAATTTTTAATTCATTTAAAGAAAAAGAAATTGCTAATAACTGTGGTCTATGGTTGACGAAATTGCTGTTAAAGCCAGATGGTGTGCAATCGCTCTTCACAACGATTTATTCTGAAAATGATTTGGAACATTATCACAGTATTTTACAGAATATTATTAAACCATTGAACACATGTCCAAGATTGATGACTGTAGATCAGTACTTGGCCAATATCTCATCACAGTTACTAAGCATTGTTGGTTTGAAGAAATCTATTAAATTGGAAGATGAGTTGATAAAATTCGTTTGCTACGTTGCTCTCTCGTTGTATTCAAAGTATCCGATAGAGACAAAGAGATATTTCTTTGATGTCTTGCTTCAGCCTCTACACAGCTGGTACAACGATAAGATGTCACTTTCCATAGATTGTCCATCATACATCAATATTAATACTTCCATTGAAATGATTGGAATATTGGCTTCAAGTGATCCTGCATTTTTGCATCTTGGCATCCTAGACAGTTTGATAACCCCGATATTCTACGCTTATTGTTTTGTATGGAACTCCGTCTCACCATTAAAGAGCGATATAGTTGATATTCTTTCAAAATACTTTCAGATTGCCGATATTTCTAATTCAGTCATTATTTTTCATACAATATTCTCTGATATTTTTATTGAAAACGTCTTTTTATATCATCTAGAATTCAATTTTGATGAAGACTTGCGACTCAAGTATAGCACAGTTGAATCCAACGAT
>JALHRP010000191.1 GCA_022841365.1 Chitinophagaceae bacterium
TGCCGGATCAAGAACATCTGGTCTATTGGTAGCCGCAATAACAATAACTTTTTCCGATGGCTCAAATCCATCCATCTCAACTAAAATCTGGTTGAGTGTCTGTTCGCGTTCATCATTTCCACCTCCAGTACCAGTGCCACGCACGCGCCCTACCGCATCTATTTCGTCAATAAAAATGATCGCAGGAGATTTTTCTTTTGCCAAAGCAAACAGGTCTCGTACTCGAGACGCACCAACACCTACAAACATTTCTACAAACTCAGATCCGGAAAGATGGAAGAACGGTACTCGAGCTTCACCTGCAACAGCCCGTGCCATGAGTGTTTTTCCTGTTCCGGGCGCTCCTGTTAACATCACGCCTTTAGGAATTTTTGCGCCGATGTCCAAAAACTTTTTTGGATTCTTCAAAAAATCAACAACCTCTTGCAGTTCTTGCTTCGCCTCCTTGTTACCTGCAATGTCAGCAAACACTACTCTTTGGTTTTCATCGGTTGGCTCAATAATACGCGCCTTTGTCTGTCCAAAGGTAAAGGCTTGCATTCCTGCACCTTTCACCTGGCGAGACAAAAACCACATGATGATGATAAGCGGCAATATTGCAATAAGGAAAATATTCAATGCACCACCCAAAAACCCCCACACACCAGATGGTTCTTTAATAGTAATATTCACCTTTGCTAACGCTTCACTGGTAACACCATAATTGCGGAGTGTGTCAGTGAGCGATGCGTCTTTTTCTTTCTTCGCAGTTGTTGTGATTGTTGTTGTGCCTGAAACCTGCACGATAGTGAGATCGCTCTCCTCTACAGTTATCGACTGTACCGTCCCGGCAATAGTTGAACTCGCGAGTTCAGAAAGCGTCATTTCCTGCGTAGGATTTTTTGTGCGACCACTTAAAAATGAGTAGAGCTGGATAATGACGAAAAAGCCAAAGAGTATCCAAAGAATAGTACTTACAAAAGAAGTACTCTTTTTACCTTTTGGTAATTTTGGTAGCCTTGAAAGTGGCGGAACCTTATTATCTTTTTGAGTATTTTTCATGAATAATAATGGTAGAATAGCAGAAAAGACGAATTACGCACAGGAACCTTATGGCTCTTATTTCAAACAAAAAAGCACATATTCAGTATTTTATTGAGGAAACCGTCGAGGCGGGCATCAAGCTTTTTGGCTATGAAGTAAAATCTATCAAAGGAGGACAAGGATCACTTGAAGCGGCAAAAGCAATTATCCGTGGCGGCGAGGTCTTTTTGGTTGGTGCATTTATTCCTCCCTATCAGCAAGCAAACACACCGAGTGACTACGACCCCTATCGCACACGAAAACTTCTCTTAAAGAAATCAGAAATCGTCAGAATGGTGGGCAAAATATCTCAAACACAGTTGACACTCATCGCACTTTCGTTGTATAATTCTAAGAACCACATTAAGGTGGAGCTTGCTCTTTGCAGACAAAAACAAAAAGCCGACAAGCGTGAAGATCTCCGCACCAAAGACGACAAACTTCGTATGCGTCGGATTGTTCACCAAAGCTTTGAAGAATAATTGGGGATGACCTGGCATCGACATGGTTTATCTTGTGTGTATGCAGTGCCGAGAAGTATATTTCCTCGTACTCAGTATACAAAAAAGTAGTGCAGCTAAAAGCTACACAGCAATCGCGTCACCTTACGCAAGTGAGGCTCGTGCTTTTGCTCTTGC
>JALHRP010000192.1 GCA_022841365.1 Chitinophagaceae bacterium
TTCATTTTTATAGTATTTATATGGTTTTTTGAAGAACTGTTTACTTATATATGATAGCATAAATTATATACTCTGTCAATAGAAAAAAGCACAAATAGGGGTTTTACAGTGGTATACTCACTACATATGAAAAAACGATATATTTTAATCATACTGGTAGTGTTTGGTGTATTGTTCTGGGCATTAACAAAAGCAGTGCCGAAAGAGCCTGTAGTAAATGTTCCTGATACGATGATGCCCGATAAGGCTCCGGCTGAAAAAGTGGATCGCATCATTGTGACTTCGCCATTACCTGATTCTACTGTTAGTAGTTCTCCTATTACTATCAAGGGGCGAGCAAGAGGTAACTGGTTCTTTGAAGCAAGTGCACCAGTAGATGTAGTGAACTGGGATGGTTTAATCATCGGACAAGGTTATGTGACTGTGGACGAACCATATGAATGGATGACAATGGAGTTTGTTCCATTTACTGGAACAGTGTCGTACGACGCTTCACAGCTTGGTCCGTACAATTATGGATGGATCATTATGAAAAAAGACAATCCAAGCGGGGAGTCACAATTTGATGAAGCATTAGAATTTAAAATCTTTTTTCCATAAAACACTATGATCACTAAAAAACAATTTGCAATCTTTATCTTCGCTCTTCTTGTAGTGGTTGCTTTTGTGGTTATTGGATTTCGTACTACTACCACACCAGTTGCGACTCCTGATGTTGTGGTGACTCCAGCATTATGGCCGTCTCGCGAGATAGAAAAAGTATCTGCTGATCAAAAGACTAGTTACGCAGAAATCACTGCATCATACCCAAAGACAGAAAGTGAGACTATCAATGGCTACTTCAATACATTTGTAGGTGACCATATTAAACAGTTTATCGAAGACACATCATGGGCAGGGGAACTACAAAATGCAGAGTCAGGAGCTTTGATGCTCGATATATCATACAAGTCAGTACAGGCTACGACAGCACATACATATATCTTTACAGTGAACTCATATACCGGCGGAGCTCACGGTATGCAGTTTCGTAAGACATTTTCTTTTAATGCTGAAGGAAGACTTTTAACTATAGGCTCTCTTTTTAAGAACGGTCTTTCTGATTTACCAGCCTTTGCTAAAATAGTGCAAAAAGAACTCTTGAAAAGAGATGGAGCACAAGCAGATTGGATAGCAGATGGTGCAGATGGAAAGGAAGACAACTATCAGTCTTTCATCATCACCGATACTGGAGTGACAGTACTCTTTGATCCATACCAAATAGCGCCGTGGTCAGATGGAGCTATTGATATTGCTATACCAACCGCATCATTTAAAAGTATTGCAAACAAAGAATTGTTTGTTGCTAGTCAGTAGACTGCTCGAGAGTGTTCTCAAGAACTAAAGGTTCAATACCTGCAGTTTCCCCGGAGATGCGCATGACATCTTTGTCTACTTTTTTGAGTTCTTTTCCTGAGCTGTTGTAATGGTTGGCGACTGTTTGCAGAGATGAGCCGAGTTTGTTGTGGTATTCCTGGTAGGCATTGAGGTGTTTACCGAGCTCTTCGACACGCTTTACTATATCTTTAGCACTTTCTTCTATTTGAAGAGCGCGTAATCCTTGGAGGACGGTTTGAAGATAGGCGAGGAACGAAGTAGGAGATACAATGATAACTTTTTTCTCAAATGCATATTGCACTAAGTCTTG
>JALHRP010000193.1 GCA_022841365.1 Chitinophagaceae bacterium
CTATTTCTTTTTAACCATTTGGTTTTTTCGGAGAAAGCTATACCTTTAAGGTAGGTGTTTGCTGGGATGGTTTTTTACCACATTTTTTTACCACATTTTTTTACCACGTTTTTTTACCACATTTTTTACCACATAGCGCACATAGATCACATAGTGGGTTTGACAAAAAAACTTTGTTTTTTTGTCAAACATGAGTCATCCCGAATTTTGGTAATTTTCCAAGATTCGGGATTTTTTGTGTAAAAAAAGAAACCTCCAGTAATTTTGGGTATCTGACCACACCAAAACGACAGGAGGTTATGTTTAAAATTCTACCACAAAATAACGATGTTTGTTCCAGTTCACCAAATGCGGGCAAGTTTCTTCTTACACGGGTGTTGCAATATACCCATGCGCTTAGTTTGGACTTGGATGCCCAATTAGACAAGCGGCTAGTCAAGACCTTTTTAAATTTGTTTTGCATCGTCCTGATGTTTAGAAATCGTGCTATGGGATTGCTGCTGAGTGAGTTAGGCGGTTTTGTCAAGGGGTTCAAACATTCGCCGGCGGGAACTAAGCGTATCAGCAATTTACTGAGGTCGAAAAAATGGACCTCAGAATTGATTGATAATCATTTGTTTGCGCGTGCCAAGGAGCGCATCAACCAGATGGTTCAACAAGGTAAGCGCCCTTTGGTACTGTGGGACGACAGCCGGGTGGAGAAAAATGAAAGTTGGATAGCCGAAGGGCTTTGTAGTGTGTATAGCAGCAAAGGGCAACGGCTGACTAGGATTCGCCCGGGCTTTTTCAATCCACCCGCTGGCCGTATTTGTGTGCCGGGTTTTCAGTGGACAGGTGTGTTTTTGTCCCATTTGGGCGGAGTGCCGAGCGTATGCCAAATGACTTGGTGGACAACTCGTGGCAAATTCAAAGAGGATCCTGACAATATAATTTACGGCTTACTGAAAAAACTGCACCAATACATTGGTCAAGCACTGGTGCATGTGCTGGATCGGGGCTATGCCAATGAGAAGATGCTCCGTTACCTGTTCACCTTCAACCAAGCATTTATCATTCGCTGGAAGCAAAACCATTTGTTGGTGCATGCGGAAAAAGGCTGCAAGAAAACGCACTTTTTAGCCAGGTCTTTTAAAGGCAGGGCAAGTAGGGTGGTAAGGGATAAAGCACGCCAAAAAAACAAGCGAATCTCCATTGATTGGGCACCTGTGTCTCATCCAGAATACCCTGAAAACCAACTATTTATGGTAATAGTAAGGGATAAATCCAACTACAACAGCCCTATGTACTTGATCACCTCATTGACCATTGAAAAACCAAGCCAGGCTTGGGAAGTACTATTCAGCTACATACACCGATGGGAAGCCGAACAGGGCTTTCGGTTTCTAAAATCAGAATTGGGATTAGAATCTCCAAGGCTTTGGTTTTGGGATAATAGGATGAAATTAATGGCAATCGTAACATTGGTTTATGACTTCCTGCTCACAATAATGAGAAATTGGAAAAGTTGGGTGCCAATATTCCTATCAGACTGGGCTCATAGAACAGGAAAGCGGTACCGAGAAGCCTCGATACCGCTTTACAGACTAAGAATGGCCATCGCCAATTGCCTCCTCTACTGGTGGATTCAAAATTCGGGATGACTCATGTTTGTCACTAATGCCAGGCTTAATAGGATCA
>JALHRP010000194.1 GCA_022841365.1 Chitinophagaceae bacterium
TCAGCTTCAGTCAATGGCTCCGCTTCATCAATTCTTCTTTGGGCTTCTTCAACATCAAATCCTGCTTCGTCATCATGGTCCTTTGTTACTTGATACCCAATCGTTTTTTGATAGTGCAATGTATGGCGCTCTAACAAATCAGGTAATTCTGGTGGATAGAATTGAAAATCATGGATAAGTGGCAATTTGGGCGGTCTTGGTGCTTTAGCTTGAATAGCGTATTTTTTGGTTTTCAAAGAATAATTCGCAACACGCTCTCGCTTCTTCGGTGCAAGTAACTTAGCTAATTTTAACTGTTTTGCACGATAGTCTTCACCTTCCCATGTGAATGTGTCGAAACCTTGACCACCAGCTTTTTGCAAGTCTTCTAAACCAATTTGAGCATATCTGTCTTTGATCTCACGTGTTTTTTCCTCGCCTTTCCTGAGAATCTCTTCAATAGATTCATCAATGATAGAAGAATCATTTTCAGGTCTTGGATTATCATCCAGAATATCTTCTGTACCATAGTGGATCATACTGAGCAACTCCTTTTGCGACAGAGTTTTGTTGACGTTGACCATTTTTCCTTGCTGTATAACAATTTGGTCCAATCTCAATTTTTGAAGGGCTCGCTCCAACACTTTTTCTTCAATAGATTTCTCAGTTACAAAACGGAACACATAGACTTGTTTCTTTTGGCCAATTCTGTGAGCACGATCTTGTGCTTGTAAATCAACTTGTGGATTCCAATCAGAATCAAATAAAATGACAATATCAGCAGTTGCTAAATTAATACCTAAACCACCAGCACGTGTAGTTAATAAGAAAATAAACTTTTCACTGCCAGGTTCATTGTAAGCATCAATGTCCCTGATTCTATCCTCATGAGCAGTTGAGCCATCGATTCTGCAATATTTATAGCCCCTCATCAGACAATAGTCTTCAAGTATATCAAGAACGCGGCTCATTTGACTAAAAATCAATACTCTTGAACCATTTTCTTTCATTTTACGAAGTAATTTGTCCAACAATATCATCTTCCCAGAATTGTTAACCAAATGCTCATCAGTTGTGAACGGTGTAGGCTCAGCACCATCAAACAAATAAGGATGATTACAACATTTTCTCAATTGCATTACAACATTTAATAGTCTCGTCTTTACAGCTTTTACACCACTTGCTAGCACATGGACATCTCTTTGCAAAATTTGTTGATACCATTTACGTTGCATTTCAGTCATACCAACATATAAATTGATTTCCTTTTTGGGCAACAAACTATGTTCAACGTCAGATTTTAATCTTCTCAATAAAAAAGGGGCAAGTAATTTTTTCAAATGAGAGATAATACCTTCACTTTCCTCAGCCTGACTTTCAAACCAAGAGTCGAAATCTTCAGAAGAGCTGAACACTTGAGGTAACAAAAAATTCAATAACGCCCATAATTCATGTAAATTATTCTGCAAAGGCGTTCCAGTTATCAATAAACGGTTTTTGCAATTGAACAATCGTACAATTTGAGAGAGAGCCGAGTTTTCATTCTTAATTCGATGTGCTTCATCAATTACCAAATATTTCCAATTAACTTTCTTTAAGGCACCCTTTTCAATTAAGCACATTTCGTAAGTTGTCACACAAACATCAAAATTACCAGATACTAAGCGGTCCTGGATCAGCTCCTTTCTCGCTGCAG
>JALHRP010000195.1 GCA_022841365.1 Chitinophagaceae bacterium
GGAGACCTGTAGTGGAAGCAATGGAAGGTTCGCTGATTTTAGTTTCACATGCTATTTTAGCGGTAAATGAATGATGAAGCGGAAGGAAGAAGGCGCTGAGCAAAAGGTTGAACATGAAGGGGTGGTTCATCAACTTTTCACTGCCATAAAAGAAATGCTGCTAATATACATTCAGAACTTCAAATATATCTAAAAAAACACTAAAAACCGACTTTCATTAGTCCACAAACCAAAAAATCGCCCGAGGTGGGGCTCGAACCCACGGCCTTAAGGTTAAAAGCCTCACGCTCTACCGACTGAGCTACCCGGGCAGCATGTGATTTGTATCTATGTTTTTATTAGGAAAGAATTTCTAAAGTCGTAAATCCACGGATAAAGCTAGATTAGCAGCCAAAGCAATGAGAGATTGCCGCTGAGAGATATCTATTTTGTTTTCTGTTAATTCAATAACAGTGTATTGACCCAAATTGACGGAAAGATCGGGTATGGAAGATATCTTATTTCCCATAGCATAGAATCGCTGTAACTTCGGTAAAACTAATAATGGTTGTAAACAACTGAGCTGATTTCTCCGAATATAAAGTATCTCAAGAGTTACAAGAGATTCTAACGGTTTAATTGAACTAATGTGATTGCAGTCCAACTTTAGGGTCTGTAAATTTTTCAAATGGCTTAATGGATTTATATCTGAGATCTCATTATTGGCTAAATCCAGAAACATGATCCCTTTTAAGTTTCCTAAACAGTTCAATGTACGTATACGGTTGTCAGAGAGTGTCAGCCGTTTAACAGTTCCATTGATTTCTAAAAGCTCGCTGATAACCAGTAAATGAAAATCAGTAATATTCTGAGAATTCAAAGAAATTTGAGGTGATTTCCATCCTAATTCAGCCAAATGAGGCAATGTTGGCTGAAGCGATATATTTTCCAACTGCAAGATGGCCGTGCATTCATCCTGAGTCAATACAAATTCCTCAGAATCTAAAGTTCCCAGTAATATCTGCCACAGAATTTCCAAAGGAATTTTAGAAAAAAGAGAATTTCTATCTTTGTGAAGATTTAATAGCGTAGATTGCTGTAACGGCAACAGATTCAACAAATGATGTGTAAGGATGGAGTTGAATTCATGATGTGGCGGTAGTTCTCTGTAATGATGTGCAACGTGAAAGTATAAAGACAGAATGTCCTTTGATTTAAGTGTGGATGGACATTTTCCGTATTCAACGCAAAAAAATTTGAAGGAATCTATTTTGCTCTTTAAATGATCTGTTGTCAGTTTATCATCAGTCCATGAACGGATAATTACTGCAAGAGATTGTTGAACAAATCTGTTGATAATTTTACAGAGGATTGAATAAAATTAGCGCCAAAGGTAAGGTTAGAAAGACAAAATAGTGAGATAAATAGAAATGACTGCAATTTAACCATTTCTGTGTGTGATTAACAACGAATCACAAGATCGACCACCCATGTCATCCAGCAGAATCATTGTGAAAAATCTGCCAAAACACGCAAATCAAGAGCAATTACGTTCCCACTTCTCCTCAAAGGGTGAAATAACTGATATAAAAATAGTAAATACACCTGATGGGCGTTCAAGAAGATTTGCCTTTGTTGGTTTCAAGACCGTTGGGGAAGCAGAAGCCGCAGTAAAATATTTTAATGGAACATA
>JALHRP010000196.1 GCA_022841365.1 Chitinophagaceae bacterium
TCGCATTATTTGTAAATTATCGCCACAAATAATTTTATTTAGAAAATTATCTATTAATTCCATCTTTTCTCCGAATAAAGTTTATAACATTTAATGCGCGTAATAAACATTACTTGATATTGCCGATTTTATGAAAGATTGTATTGAGGCTTGGCAAAAGCTGTTCGCGGAAACCTGCCAGAAACTCCTGACGCACTTCCGCTTCCTGATATTTCGGCGAAAGATAATGCGCTTCGGTTTTCTGAAATTTTTCGACGAGTGTTTTTACCTGAGTAAATGCTTCTGAAAATGTTCCGGGAATCATATTGACAGAGATTTTGCCACAAATTCACCGTAAAATAAAAAGGCGACGGAAAAACCATCGCCTTTTATGTTTTTAACCTGAAGTTTTAAATCGAAAATTATAGATTTAGCGGTTTGACCTGTATTTTGCCTTTGGAATTTTTATCGGATTTGCCGACACCGACGATCTTTCCGAGAATTTCGACATCGTTTTCATCAAACAAAAGCGGGTCTTCGCCGATGCCTTCGAGACAAACCAAGCCGAAATCCGAATCGTAAAAGCCGCACATTACCGAATTGGTCGCAATCTCGTTGATCGCCACCAAATCGCCGCGTTTAAGCTCGGCTTTGGTGACGACTGCCAACGAACCTTTCTGCAAACCGAAATTTTCAAGATACGAATTCTTGATCCAAACGCCCTGAAATTCCTGATAATGAGCGATTGTCGGATGCAAGACCAATTCCAGCTTTTCTTCCGCCTTTTCTTCCGCGCCGGTTTCTTTTTCCGAGAAGGTTTTAGCAACCACAGACGCGGTTTTTTCCTTCATCAATTCTTCAAATTCTTTTACTAAATTCTCGGCTTTTTCTTCGCTAATCTTGTTTTTGGCAAGCTGCACGGCATCAGACAAACACATAAACGCGGCGGTGAAATTTTCAAGACAAAGCAAGATTTTCGCTTTGGAAAGATAAGTTTCGACGACATAAGCCGCGTTTTCGCTTTTACCTAAAATAAGGATTGCCCGTTCGACCGTCTTTAGCGCTTCTTCGTGTTTACCTTCGGCAAAGAATATCTGTGATTTTGTATCAAGAGAAAAGCCTTCTCGCGTCCGGTCTTTTATTTGTTTAAAGGTTTTAGTGGCACTGTCAATTGTTTTGTGTGCTTCGACAAATCTTTTTTCTGCTTTGTAGAGCTGCGAAAGATTATTTTCAACGGTTCCGAGATAAATAAAATGCCCGGACTTTTTATGGAAATGTCTTGCCAGTTCCAGCTTTTCTAAGGCTTTAGAAGGTTCGCCGATATTTTTTAGTGCCAATCCGAGGTGATTATAGAAATCACCTTTAAGGCAATCATCCTGACAGGTCAAAAATTCATCTTCCAAATCTTTGAGATTGGAAATTATTTCAAAATGTTTCTTGGCAGGAATATAAATCAGACATTTTATGATATGTGAATGTAGCCTGATATGACTGGAACTCGCAATATTTTGAGATAAAGATTCTTCAATCCATGTTTCGGCTTCTTCTAGTTCGCCAGTTCGCCAATAAGCAAGTGCAAGATAATTTTCACATTCCGCAATTTTTTCGACATCATAAATATCAAAAAAACGACTGTGGGCTTCGGTTAAAAGGTTTTTCGATTTTTCCTGTGAATTGGGAATTTG
>JALHRP010000197.1 GCA_022841365.1 Chitinophagaceae bacterium
GAAAAAGTCACTTTATAAGTCAGGAGATACCTGCTATTGGGCAAAGAACAGGCTACTATGAGCCAACTAGGTTTGGATGCTATTTCAATTTCTAAAAATAATAATCCATCATCACCGACAGGTGGTGCATGTCTACTTTATTGTGATAGTAGGATGGTTGTGCTTCTATCGTCTTATCCAGATTTCCCTTATACGTATAGAGCACTTCCAGATTTAAGCCGCGAAGGAATCCCTGAAAGCGATACCGCGACCGCGCATTGAATTGATAATAGGAAGGCATCGTGTACTTATTAAGCCGGGCATCATTTACTGAAGGCATCCAATACATACCAGCTGCTGCCAGCAATTCAAAATGTTTTCCTTTGTCTAAAAACCGTGTGTGGTGCAAGGTTGCAGCATGCACATCCCCCGCTCCCTCATTGCGTTCACGCTGCATAAATGTATAGAAAGGTTCTACTCCCCATTCCCGAGGAAACAGAAAGCGGCCGTGACTTGTAATGCGGGTATAGTTCAGAAACCATTCTTCACCTTTGCGATTTGTGAACCCTACCCGGGTACTAATCGTGTGCGATTGTTCGTCCTTGGTAATGTATTGCCTTTCAACAGCAAGCGTATCGTTATACAATGATTGTTGCCAGGCATATTGAAAGCCTGCCATGAGCGTACGATCATCCCATTTCTTTTTGTATTCAATCTTATTCAACGACATATTAAAAAGACGATCAACATAATAATTCCATGCCTGGTACTCCAAACCACTTACGGGTTTCAAGGTTACATTGGCAATGGCTATTCCCTTACTCTTAGTGTGCTCTGTATAGTCTGCTTTATTGCCATTAACCGCGCGGCCATTCGGATACACAAGTGACTCTCCAATATTATACCAATCAATTGTGGACCGTGGTGATGTGCGCCAGAGCCATCCGCCCTTCAGCATAATTTTTTTTTGCTCACTCCATTCAGTCCATACCCCTTCCTGCAGGTTGGGTCGCATCCTACCATCCTGAAGATTGATCATCGGAGTCTTTAAATGAAACTTACCAACCTGTATAAACGATTTATTCTTTTCTGAAAAAAAATAGCGAAGATAAAGATCTTCCAGACGATCGAGATCCTGATGATTATCCGGATTGGAAATATCAAACAACCCAATTTCATAGCGATTAGCAAAGGGCGGTGCCGGGGCAAGCGAAGAAGAAGTGAGGTTATAAATAATAAACCCCGACATACCCACCTGAAATCCTTTTATAATAGGTGAGTAGTATCCTAACCCACCGCCAACACCCCAGGCATAATAATCCGGAAAATCTCCATGATTGGTTGTGGTCATAAAAAAATTACGAATGTGTCCTTCAAAAGTTCCAGTGTTATGTAGAATATTGATAAGGCTGTCATTTTCTAAACAACGCTTGTCCAGCAATACGCGCTTGGCCGACCACTTGGGATCGTGATGTTGGGCATAAGAATAAATACTTCCTACCACCAGTACACCGGCTAATAATATTCTCGTAACGAATTTCATCTGATTACTTCGCGCCTGCTTTTCGTTTTTCCTGAATGGGCTTAAAGGGGCCGAACTTGTGTTGCGTTTCATCAAAGCCATCCGCATAGGGACCAAAGGGATGGTCAAGCGGTTTTTTGGAAATATCGGGCC
>JALHRP010000198.1 GCA_022841365.1 Chitinophagaceae bacterium
GCCGCCGCCGCCATGCTGTGCAAATGTTGTAAAAGTTGCTATCAGCATTACTGTCATCAGAATTGTTATTTTTTTCATCGTTTTAAATTTTATTGTTAGAAAATAAATTGAATATTAATGTTTCTCATGTTCGTCCTTCTTCATATCCATGCCTTTCATATTATCGGCATTGCCTTCGGCTACGTTCATTACAAAGTCGCTGGTGTAAACTTTTCCTTTGTTCTGGAACTGTATCCAGCCACGATAGACACCGGGTTTTTCAAACGTTGTATGTAAATCAAATTTTCCACCTTCTACGCTTGGGTGTACATGCAAATATTTTTTATCGGCAAGGCTTACCACTACCATGTGGGCTTTAGCTCCGAGGTAATCTTCCAGGGTGTTTATGTCTACCTCTTTACCATTCAGCATCATTACACCATTAATATGCATAGCCATATTGGTTAAAAATTTACCGCCTTCAGGAGTAAGTGAAACGGAGAACCCATCACCGGCTGCGGCGGTTAATTTATCTGCCCCATAAACTTTTGCTGCCGGCACTGTGCCTGCTACAGTTACATTCAAATAGTCAACTGTATGATTGGCCCCGCTTGGCTTATAGTCAGCGAACAAAGTGTATTTACCAGAGGCTGGAAATTTTTCTTTTACAGTATAAGAACCATCTGCATTCAGTTCAGGATGTATATGGTTAAACCAGCTAAGGTCATCATTAACTACAATGAGATGTATTTTTTTAGTATGTTCAACATCTAACGGCACTTGTTCATTCGGTTTATCTTTTAATTTGGGGGTCATTGATAAAGTAACCTCTTCATTAGCATTTGGTGATGAAGGGGTAGCAGTAAACTGCATACTAACATTACTTGGACCACCAGCATTGTCATTATGCTCCAGTTTCATTCCGCATTTTGGGCAGGTATCGCCTTCTTTGCCTGTTACTTCAGGATGCATAGGGCAGGCGTAAATATGGTCACCGCCTTCATGTGACGTTTCTGTTTTTGTTGAATCTGTTGTGGAAGATTTTTTGTCGCCGTTGTTATTACATGCTGCAAAAATTGCAAGAAAGCCGATAGCTAAGATTGCCATCGTAATTCTAAATACTTTTTTCATTTTTGTTTATTTGATTTTAATATTGACTAATAATTAATTATTTTCTTGCTTTTTCTTTCTTTCATAGTGACAACATCCGGGCAATTTTTCATAAGCCTTGTCATCACCAATAAATTTCTCCGTATCGTAACCGGCAGCAGAAATAGCCTTTTGTATTTTTTCATTGCTCATAACAGCCGGGTTATATACCAGAGTAAAGACTTTTGTTTCCCTGTTCCATTCTGCTTTTTCAACTCCTTCAGTCTTTGCTGCTTTTTCAATCGTTTTTTTGCACATACCACAATTGCCCCACACTTTAAACGTATCGGTCTTGCTGTCCTGTGCTTTTGTTGCTGTAAAGGCGAGTGATGCAATCAGCAACAGCATCATTGATTTTAATTGTTTCATTTTTTCTTTTTTTTAGGTAGAGATTTATTTTGCTTTTCTGAATGACGAATGTGTTTGCACAATTTTCCAGCCGTCGTTTGTTTTTCTTAAAACTGAAGTAGCCACTCCTTGGCTTTTTATTTCCTTGGCATCT
>JALHRP010000199.1 GCA_022841365.1 Chitinophagaceae bacterium
ATTCTCACAATGTATTATGCCATCAAATCTCCATGCCGAACATTTTTGGAACAACTCCTTTCTATAGGGAATTACAGTCCATTTCTAAGCGGTGAAGACGGATCATATCCAATTCACTATGCGTGTCAAACCGGAAATCTGTTACAACTTCAACTCCTTCTTCGCTATGGAGATATCCTTGAATTAAAAGATTCCGATGGATTAACACCTCTACATTATTCTATTATCAATGGACATGTACATATTTTCGATCACCTCATACAAGCTGGTGCAGATATACGAGCTGTAGATAGACGTAAAAATACATGCTTACATTTAGCAATTAATAATGTGACAATGATGTCTGCTCTTTTACTTAAACGCCAAATAGAACCAAACGCCTCTAATTTCAATGGGATTACACCAATTGTAAAGGCACTTCAAGCAGCGTCTGTCGAAACTATGAATTTGTTACTGTATAATGGTGCCAAGCTTTATCTGAAAGACATATTGGACAATTTAATACCAATTGTAGAATTGGGTGATTCGGAAACTCTGACTCTATTAATGAGGATCGGTGCAACTTTACCGCTGTTCCCTAGAAGTGATCTTTCTGCCCCATTTCTATTGGCTGTTACTGAAGGTGATTCTGATTGTACTGGAGTTTTGCTGTCATCGGGTTTGATATCTGCTGAAACAATACATTTAAGTTTAGTTAAGATATTCGAGAAGGATTATGCTGGGTTGAAACAGCTGATACTTAATCCACATAATTATAAAGGGCTTTCACCTTCAAATCCTCAAATGTTCCTTTTGTTGCAGAGCATTTACGTTAATGATACTTCATTATTTACTGAAACTGTTGATCTGATCCCTGCGCAAGAATTGATCAACTTCACGTTTGAAGATGGGACGAGTCTCTTGACTTACGCTGTCATGAATTCATTTGAATTTGCTGTTTCATATTTCACTCTAGTTCTCAGTCCTCCAATCAATATGGAATCTGTCAACAAATCAAAGATGTCCGCCGTTATGTATGCAACAATCTCTGGTGATACTGAAATTCTACGATGTCTAGTTGGTGCACATTGCCGAACTGATGTTCATTTAGATGGAAGAAGTCTATTAAAATTGGCTGTTAAATTCTCTCGTCTCAAATCGGCTGAAATACTGTTAGACGAAACAACTACAACTTATACTGAAAGTTCTTTGGCCAAAACACCGCTCCACATTGCTGTCATGCAATATGATCATGCCACTGTCCGATTACTGTGTTCCAAGCAAAAAAATTTGAATGTTAATGCAGTTGATTCTTCAAATGAAACACCGCTCACATTGTGTGTGGAATTTGAAAGTTTGGATATCATCCCTCACCTCTTGATAGCTGGAGGAGATCCCCGAACTCGATCACCGAGTTTTGGAAAGAGCGTACTAGAATATTGGGTTTTAAAAGATCGAAAAGAAATAATTACGTTTATTTTCATAAATTTCAAGGAGCAACAGATTAAGAAAATCAGGAAATTTTTGATTGATGTGTCAATTTTAGCTCGTTGCTGCCAAAGCAATTTATATTCCATGGCCATAATGCTGAACAGCTATGGTATCCCATTTGACAGCAATTGTAGTGAAGTTATGGTAGGCGCTGTAGAT
>JALHRP010000200.1 GCA_022841365.1 Chitinophagaceae bacterium
TTTTAACAGCATGTCACCAAATTGAGTTTTTGCTTCATTTGCTGAAAGTGCATCCATTATTGTGACCTTATTAATATCGTTCGAATCGTTCATTATAATCGAATCGTGCCAATTAGGTCAAAATCTAGTCTCTTCCAATATGAAATTAGTCTGAAGGGGTTTGCGTATTTCAAGGAAGAAATAGTCAAAGCAAATTGGTCATTATGTGAGGCATGGTGATCGACATGGATGAGTACCTATTTGATAAATATATACTAACCATAACTTATAGTTATCTATTTAAAATAGGTATGAAAATAAGCAGCAGAGCCGTTTTTAGTATATTTAATAAGTTAAAATTAGTTTTACTAATGACGATAGGTAAACTAATATAATCTTTACAATATTGTATTAGTAAAGCCTAATGAGGAGAAGCAATGCCAAAAGTCAGTGTGAAAAGACAAATCACATTACCCATTTCCGGTTGTAACGAGTTGGGTATCCAGGCAGGGGATGAAGTGGAGATTTTCCGCCATGGAAATCAATTCAATATCATTAAAAAAGAGATTGGTATGGCGGCGGGTCTATTAAAGGGCATCAAAATAAACAATACTGTCAGCGATGTACAATCAAGACAGAAACATTTTGAATGATTGCAATTGATACCAATGTTTTACTTCGGTATCTCTTAGCGGATGATGCAGCACAATATGCGAAGGCAGAAACCCTAATTAAAGATCAACACCCTGTATTGATTACAGATGTTGTTTTGGCTGAGGCAGTGTGGACGTTAACTGGCAGGCGATACAACCTCGACAAAGCGGCTGTATGTGCCGTTGTACACGGCTTAATTGGTGACGGAGCCTTTATCTTTGAAAGCTCCCAAGTGATTTGGTCTTCTCTGTATGATTACGAGGAAACCAAGACAGTACGTGGAAAAGAACTAGATTTTGTTGATTCACTAATTGCTAATAAATCGCGCTTTTTCGCAGAAAATAACGGCGCTTCGTTGTTTTACTTTTACAGTTTTGGTAAAGCAGTAGCACAATTGAAAAGTACTAGAAAGCCATGAATCAGTGCAGGGTAGGGGAGTTTTTACAAAAAACGATCGAGAAAAGTGGCTAAGATTCTGGCTAATTCCGTCAAAAAATCAACCGATATTCTTATTTTATAGATAGTTGCCAATTGTTGTTAATAGTTGGTATTATTTAGTTAATAAAGAAAGGAGATTTTTACTATGAGCTATGCAGTCGGTGAACATTTTGAAAGGTTTATAAAGAGCCAAGTACAAGCTGGTCGTTACAACAACGCAAGTGAGGTAGTGCGAGAAGGACTGCGCCTTGTTGAAGAACGGGAAACAAAACTGCAGGCATTGAAGGAACACATCGATTCTGCCATTGCCAAAGGTGGTCATAATACAGATGAAGATGTCATGGCCTATATAGAAGCCCATCTTGATAAGAAGGGCAAACAACGGGAATGCGTTTAGTTTTATTAGACCAAGCTAAAGAAGATTTAGCTAACATAGCTGCCTATATTCCAGAGAAAAGCAAAAGCCGTCACGTTGGACAGAATTTCGCCCAACGACTTCTTGATAAATGTAAAGAACTTGCAAGTATTAAAGGCACAATTGGAGTAGAGCGGC
>JALHRP010000201.1 GCA_022841365.1 Chitinophagaceae bacterium
ATTGACCACCGCCAAAAGGGTAGCGGTTTCTTCTGGTGGGGTTTTAACGCCGTTTCCAGTGAACAGGAATAAGAGGGATAAGGTTAGGATGGTTGGGATACGCATTTGATTGATGGTTTAGTGTCTGTCTTTAGAGTCCGATAGCTGCGTTATGTTTGGCCCCAAAATCGGTCACTTACGCAAGTAAACTCCCGTTTTTGGGGCCAAACATGCCTTGCTCTCGAACTCTAAAGAGCAGACACCCGACTAAATGGACAGACACTATTTAGAGCGAAAAAACCGTTTTTTATCTATTTTTCAACCACGTGTCAAAATTCGTTAATTCGGTTTCATGCTCTGCTAACCATTTTTGAGAATTGTCATTTCCGGATTGGGTAATGTACTTGCAATAAGTTTCCAGATGCTCACTTTTTGCCAGGTCATAAAAGAAAGGAACATAAAAAGCCCACCAGACTCCCTTATGCTCTTCCTTTTTTAATTCTCCAAGGATTGAGAAAAATGACGATGTGTTTTTAATAAACATTTCGTCCTCAGTTTTACCTTCATTTTCTTCTAAGGACTTTGAAGCTTCAAGGAGCGAAATCATTAATTCTGCGGGTGCAAATTCGCTATCTTCCCCGGGAGAAAAGAAAATGTTTATGGTATTGGGTTTTTCTTCATTCTTTGAAACATTTCCACCAAAATTATTTTGGAGGATCTGAAAAGCGGCAGGAGAGCGATTTGAATTTGGCTCCATAAAGAGAAAATAATGCACGGCCAATAAGGTTTGGACGGAGTTGCCTTTTTGGTTGTGAATATTTGCCAGCATCAAATGACTGGTTGCATGGCCTGGGTTCAGTTCTATTGCTTTTATGGCGTTTGCTTCAGCTTTTTCAAGATCGGATGTATTGTAATAGTTTAACCCTAAGTTGAAATAAAGCAAATAGTGACCACCTGTTTGCTGAATGGCTTTTTCAAAAAGCTTTATGGATTCTTTCGTTTTCCCTAAAATATCCAATGAGGAACCTTTTGTCATATACGCCTCCAGCATAAAGTCAGATTTCTGTTTCAAAACTTTATCCGAATACTCAATCGCCAGATCATAGTCTCCCTTTGAAAAATAGCTGAGTGCAATCTCGTAATTTGCAAGCGTTGATTTCGAGTCTAATGCAAGCGCTTTTTTATAAATTTCAATTGCCTTGTCATATTCTCCTTTGTCGTGGTATGGGATTCCTTCTCTTACATAATCTTCAATTGTAGATTGCGCGGTAATTTGCGTAGATGCGCAAAGAAGCATTAAAATGAATGTGAGTTGTTTCATTTTTTTTATTTTAAAGGTAGGTAATTATGGTTTCATTCAATTGCTGAACTGATGAATTGAAGGCATAACGTTCATGGAGGATGTTGGTTACAGCTCCATTTCTATATAAAACACCAAATCAGTCTTAAAGGTATTCATTTGTGGCTGTTTCACCAATCACTTCAGCGTCAATTTTGCACCCAGTCAAAATCCGTTATTTTATGTCGGCCAAATTATTCAATCCATTCAGTACATCTTCCTTCAAAATCCGCTGCATTTTTTCAGGTTTTTCAAAAAGCAGATCAATAGGATTGAAATTGTAATTCCTACCATGCGTAAGCTTT
>JALHRP010000202.1 GCA_022841365.1 Chitinophagaceae bacterium
TGCTCTAATGTTACTTTCATTTTTTTAGTTTTGATTGTTTATAATTTGATTAGAAGGGTAACGAATCCGAATCAATTTGTGCGGGTTTCTGCTCCATTGCTTTTGTGTTGGTTGCCGTTTCCGTTCCCATCTTTTCAATTTTCCAAAGGCTTAGCGAAGTAAACCATTCTTTTTGCCCCGTTCTTTGGCTTATGTAGCTTCTACCGTTCAAATTGTAATGTACTTTCACTTTGTTACCTTCTTTCTCGTGGTCTAATGTGTCGCATTTGGCGTTTATTGCTTCGATTTTGACCTCTTGAGGGTATTGCCCTTCTATAAGTACCACAAAGAATCTTTTAGTTAGTTTTTCGCCTACTCTTTCGGTTGGGCTAATGTGTAGGATTGTTCCCTCAATTTGGTTTTGCATTGTTGTTGATTTTTGATTGTAATAAAATATCGTTATCGCTTTTAGAATCGTTTTGAAACATTACATCGCTTCGACACATAAAAAATTCAGCATTCACTCCAAATACGTTCACTAGGATTTGCAATTGCTGCAAAGATGGATTTTGCTCCCCTTTGAAAAATCTTGTAACAATGTGCGAATAAGTACCCAATACACAAGCTAGTTTGTTACGTGTTTTAACTTGTCCAGTTTCGAGTAGAACGTCAAATATTTGAATTATACGCTTGTTTACTTCCACTTCAAAAGCGTTATTTCGTGGATTTTGCTTTCCTATTTTCATTTTAGCAATTCTTTAAAATAGTGATAATTATCTTTAAGCACTTGTTTTATTTTTGCCCTTAGCTTTTTCTGCATGGTAAAACAATCGTCATTCTCGCCCCATTCCCCAAGTTTAAGCGAGTATTCTTCTTTGTTGTTAGCCTCTTTTGTGATTAATAAAAAATCATCCATATCATCTTCGATAATCGAAAACTTATGCCCTTGAAATGCTACGCTAAAATGTTCCCACCAAGCGGAATCTGGAATATCTAAATCCCAAGATTCAGATAGAGCAAATGATAAGCATAAAAAAGGATTAATCCCAAGTCCAATTGCAACAGATACGCCTAATGCAAAATCATTTTCATTGCTGCCACAAAGCAAAGCCTTTAAATTTTCGGGTATTTCGGGCGGTGTTGCGAATAATTCTAATTGTTTTTTCATTTGCCATGTTTAATTTTTACCTTTTGCCGCAATAAGCAAAGCTGACAAAGGGCTGTATTATTGAATGTTGTTAGTTTAACCTTTACGACCTTCACAAAGCGCAACCCCTCAACGCTTAGCAGGTTTAGTTTACTTTTCCAAACCGCTTTGTTTTCCGAATCTTTGAATACTAAAACCGTTTGTTTGTTTTCAAAGCCGCAGGGGCATTTATTTGGGGTCATGGTTTTGGGCTTGGATTAGTTTTAATAAGTCTTTCGCAATATCGCCAACGTGCTGCGTGGCTTTGTATCTTTGCATTTCTGCTTCGTGCAATTCATCGGCAGCATCGTTGATACATTCACGCATTATTTTGCCGCTATTTCGATTTAAAAGCCGTTGCCGACTTTCTTCTATTTGTAACATTTTATCGGTTGGTGTCATTTTAAAAAGGTAT
>JALHRP010000203.1 GCA_022841365.1 Chitinophagaceae bacterium
GCGATGCCGACCGTCGCGGCCGAGATCGCCGCCGCGTCGTTCACGCCGTCGCCGACCATCACCACCGGGCCCGTCGCGCGCGCGGCGAGCACGGCCTCGCGCTTCCGCTCCGGCGTCGCACCGCCTTCATGGCCCTCGGCCTCGATCCCCAACCCTCGTGCGACATGATCCACCACGGCGGTCGCGTCGCCGCTGAGGATGCGCACCCGCCACCCGGCACGGCGCATGGCGGCCACGGCCTCGCGCGCCTCGGGGCGCAGCGGGTCCCCGAAGGCCGCACGCGCCACCACGGCACCGTCCACCGCCACGAGTACCGCCGTGCGCGTGGAATCGTCCGGCGCCGCGCGCCCGAGCACCCAGGAGGGACGGCCCACTCGCACGAGCCTGCCGGCCACGCGCGCCTCCACGCCACCGCCGAGCGTCTCGCGTGCATCGGTCACCGGGGGGAGATCGAGCGTCGGCCAGGCGGCCGCGAAGGCCGCGGCGACCGGATGCCGCGAGTACCGCTCCGCGGCGAGCACGAGCGGCCGCAGCGCGTCGTCGCCGTCCCACTCCTCGAGGGCGAGCCGCCCCTCGGTGAGCGTGCCGGTCTTGTCCACGAAGAGCGTGCCGCGCTCGGTGAGCGACTCGAGGGCGTGCCCGCCCTTGATGAGGATCCCGCGCGCGGCCGCGCGGCCGATCGCGACGGTGAAGGCGAGTGGCGTCGCCATCGCGAGCGCGCAGGGGCAGGTCACCACGAGCAGCGCGATCGCGTGGTCGATCCCCGCGGCCGCATCGCGCGTCCACCAGAGCGCGACGGTCGTGATCGCGAGCGCGAGCACCACGGCGATGAAGCGGCCCGCCATCCGGTCCGCGAAGAGCACCACCGGCGCCCGCTCGCGCGCGCCCTGCTCCACGTCGCGCAACAGGCGCCCCAGCCGACTCTCCGAGCCCGCCTGCTGCACCCGCACGAGCAGCGTGGCGCTCAGATTCGTCGTGCCCGCGTACACGGCCACTCCCTCGTGCACGGACACCGGTCGCGACTCGCCGGTGAGCAGCGCGAGGTCCACGGCCGAGTCGCCGCGCAGCACCACGCCGTCCGCGGCGAGCGTGTCGCCGGCGCGGACCTCGAGGTCCATCCCCGGCATCACGGCCTCGGTGGGGATCTCGCTCACGCTGCCCGTGCCTGGGTCCACCACGCGCGCCGTCGCCGGCGCGAGGGCGCCCAGCAACGCCGCCGCGTCGGCCGCGGTGCGCTGCGCACGATGCTGGAGATAGCGCCCGACCAGCAGCAACAGGATGAGCGTCGAGACCGCGTCGAAGTAGATCGGCCCCGCATCGCGCACCGTGTTGATGGTCCCCTGCACCACGCCCGCGCCGAGTGCGATCGCGATCGGCACGTCCATGTGCAGGCGACCCAGGTGCACCGCCTGCCAGGCGCTCGTGAAGAAGACGCGCCCCGGCCAGAGGACCGCCGGCATCACGAGGAGCAGGCTCATCCACCGGAAGTAGCGCTCGAACTCGGGCTCGATGCCGCCGAAGAGCCCGCTGTAGAGCGCGAGCGAGATCGCCATCACGTTCATCGCGATCGC
>JALHRP010000204.1 GCA_022841365.1 Chitinophagaceae bacterium
AATATCATATATAGCAAACAAACGACTTTATACAATCCAGCTGCTTTCTTATTTATGCGAGATAGTTTTGAGTTAATTAAATCTGTTGAAATTGTTTCAAATAAATTCTTGGCTAATGATGAATCGGTACGTTCTATGTTGTAATAGCTTTCAGCCATGGTTGCATTGAATCTCTTCAAATAAACTGATTCTACAACAGTCCGTAACAACCAATAAAAGTTTTCATTTCCAGTTTCAAGCAGTTCTTTGAACAAAGGAAAGAAAAGTTTACTTAAACTGTCCGAGAAATGTATTTCAAGGAACGACGGCGGTGTAACAGCTTTCGCGTTGAGAATTTCCATGCGCTGAGCAGGGAGGTCTGAAAAGTGTATGTTTATTAACATTTTTTAGCAATGAATGATGCGCCGTGCTCAGCATACTCTCCTTTAGTCATCCATAGTTGTTGAAATGTTCCGACAGATGCAAGAATAGAGCCTCCCAACCATGAAGAATATTTTCGCTCATAAAGTGTGGGTGCTGTATGGATCTTGACCTTTGTCATTGGTACCAATCGCGCCATTTCATATGATAATCTCTCAGAAATACCTGGTATCAAACTGCTGCCTCCTGTTAATATAATATTAGAATATAAATGGGGGCGGGCTTCAACATCAGATTGTAAAATTGCACGATGAATTAAGTCATGCAATCCAAAAACAGAGTCTTTTGACCAACCTGCTGGTATAATTGTAGAGAAATTCTGTGGGTCAAAAAGAATTTCGGGAATTCTAAACCGTTCAACGACAAACTGAGAATTGAATCCATCTGGAAATTCATAGTATTTTGGAGGTCTCATCGCCAAATCATTTTTGTTAAATGCAACTTCAGTTACTTGACAAACACATTCTTTAAAATCGTCAAACACTTTTAATCGAGAATATTCCCTAAAAGTGTTTGTCACAGAATTTACAGTTCTCAAAGAAAAATTTGCAGGGTGATTCAAAGAAACAGTTTGTTTTGAGGCTATTTCATATTGTGGGAGGATATTCAAACCTCTTTCATTCTCCAATAGATGACGGACTTCTTCTGATAAAAATTTTCCAGCAATAGGTTGTTTTATAGCCGCATTTTTCAACGCAAAGCCATCATACACTGGAGTCACTGTTGTAAACTCATTGCTGATGTCAACAATCAGGGCAGTTCCTCTTCCAGCAGCAAAAGCTGATAAAACAGCATTATTGGCAAAATACAAAGCTGGCACTTCCTTTTTCTCAAATAGCAATTCAACCAATTTCTCTCTAGTGGCAGCTGAATAAGATATAGGTTCAGCCAAAAGAAACGGATATTGTGAAGAGGATACACCTAACCGATCAAACGCATAGTTCCACAATAATTCTAAATTATCAAAATTGCAAATATCTCCTTCAGAAATTGTTGGTGTTATTTCCATATTACTTTGTTTATAATGGAGCTGCATGTCTCCAACAAACGTCTTGTCATTATTCATTTCTGTGGAACGACCAACTGATGAAGAAAATACAGCTTTTGGAGTGTCTTCACCAGAAAATCCAGCTTTAGTCCATTTA
>JALHRP010000205.1 GCA_022841365.1 Chitinophagaceae bacterium
AAGGTAGAAAAGTGACCCAAATAGAATAAAGGTCATTGCAACCGAAACCTCCCACGCTCCCCGGCTGAAGTGGATATGCCACGGAGATATTGCCAGAAAAAATGAAGATATAAGTGCTAATCTATTCTTTGTTTCTCCGAGTTTATTCCTGGAAAGTTCTATGACAAAAAAGTAAAGAATAATTGGGGCCAGGGAAGACAAAAGAACTGGAACAAATCTAGTAGAAAATTCGTTTAGGCCAAAAATATAAATTGCAGGGATCATCAAGTAAACCGTTAGCCCAGGTTTCCAATCATTAAATGACTGAAAGTGAACGGGCCAGCTCCTACCATGCTCATCCATTCCAGTCTTAATTAAAGAGTACGCATTATAGCCAAGAGCAGCTTCATCAGCGTTAATTGCTGGCAAACTGCCAATGGAATAAAACCTCAAAAACAGCGAGGTTGCAAGCACTAGGAGTAAAAATATTTTGTTCTTCATTTAATTTTAATTATTCGCAATGAATTCTCTTTGTTATCTAAATATGGAATTTCGGATATTAATTCAAACTGATTTGAATCAAGAGTGTCGGATGCAGGGATCGCCATTGGAGATCCTACAAAAATTTCACCCTTCCTACCTCTTGCAACTTGCCAATCAATGTATTCAAAGCTAACACCATCGATACTATTGACCAATCCGACATCACCAGACTTACTTCTTACAAAACCCTTTGAAAGATCTCTCCAGGCATTTTCCGGTCTGGTCTTATTAAAAAAGTAGAAGTAGATGTAAGGTTGAGCATAAGATTGTTCAAATACAACCTTGGAATCGTCTCCATTACCCCTCACTCTTGCAATCTCTTGAACCGCTTGTTTGTAACCCCACTGCCAATACTTTGAGTTTAACTCACTGAGCTGAATTAAATATCTATCAACATAAAGTCCAAATGTTGCGAAAATTAAACAAAATGTTGCAAGCATGCCAGCTTTCTTGTAATTTTTAAAAAAATCTAAAAGAACCATGACCCCAATGGAGGTAACATAAATCAATGGAACTAGTAGGGCGATGGCTCTAACTGAATGGACCTGATCTCTTGAGAGAATTGAGGGGAGCACAGAAAGAACCGCCCACAAAGAAAAAAACTGGTGAGACTTGTTAACCCTAAAATTGCGAGCCAAGGAGAAAAGACCCATCACTAAAAATGGTGCAAACCCAATTAGTAGTTGGCCAGTGTAAGGGGCGGAGTGTCTGGGGTTTTGGAAATCACCTTCAGAGAATAAGAATCTGTATGAGAAGTGATTGAAAAATCTTCCTAAAATACCTCTAAAAAAATGTAAGTTTTCTGAATAATACAGATTGTAAAACAGCGAAACCTTCTCTGTATTTGTCTGAGAAATAAAATTCTGTGTGTACTCTTCAGGTCTTGGAAAATTAAACACGCTAAAGACAGACAACCTACCTGCTTGACCTGTAAAAACAGATTGTATTATTGGGAAAATAACAATCAAACCAAGCGCACCAGCCACAATAATATTTTTGATACCAATTTTAAATACTTTTTTCCTAAAAACTAAA
>JALHRP010000206.1 GCA_022841365.1 Chitinophagaceae bacterium
GGCACAGCCTGTCCGTCGCAGATGCCGAAGCAGGAAACGCCCTGTATGGACGCCGCCGGGAAAGCATTGACAATAGCCGCAGGCTCCAGCAGGGTGAAATCGCCCGTGAGCGTACAACCCTGCGCATCCGTTACCACCACTGTGTAAGCGCCTGCAACCACATCGATCAGGGTGCCGGTAACCTGGCCGCTTGGCGACCACAGGTAAGTATAGTTCGGGTTGCCACCGGTAACGCCGACGCTGATGCGTCCGTCGTCATAACCGAAACAGGAAGGCAGCAGGAAAGTCGTATCCGAGAAAGCAAGCGTATCCACGCCACCTAAGGTCAGGGTGTCCTGTATGCCGCAGCCAAAATCGTCGAAAATGGTTACGATATAGTCGCCACCCGGCAAATTGCAGACTTGTTCGGAGTTGCTGGGTAACGGTGTGCCGTCGATGGACTGCCAGGTAAAGTTGGTGCCAGTTGACGTCAGTACAGTCAGACAACCGTCGCTGCCGCAGCGCACTGACAAAGAATCGACACCGTCGATGGTCGGCGGTAATGGCAATGCCAGGTCAAAACTCAGCGAATCCTGGCATCCGTTGACATCCGTCACCGTAATAGTATAGGTGCCAGGAACCAGGCCATTGATGAATGGCGTGGCGGCGTTGTTACTCCACTGATACGTATACAAAGGTCCGCCGGAACCGCCTGTAGTGAAAGTACTGATGGATCCGTCATTCTGGAAAGTACAAGTGGGCTGAATCAGGCTGATAGTATCTATCATCAATTCTACGGGAGAATCGATGACCACTGTCAGCGTATCAGCGCAACCGGCGGCGTCTGTGGCCAGCACATTGTAAGAGCCTGCAGCCAGGTCATTGTAACAGGATGATGTCGGAGGGGCGTCCACTTGTGTGAAACCGCTGGGGGCCCAGAAGAACAGATACGAGCCGCCGGAAGCGGGTGTTTCCTGAACTTCCACACATGCAGTACCGTCATCTAATTTTGCGCAGGTCGTGTTGGTGCTGCTTACCAGAACCAGTTCGATGGAGCGCTGGTTGGTTACAATTACTTCGTCAGTGTGCGTACAACCATTGGCATCGGTGACCGTAACAAAATAAGAACCGGCGCAAAGGTTAGACAGCAAAAACGGATTGGCATTACCGGTTCCACCCTGAAGGGGGCTTGGCGGTGTTGCTACATCCGGTGTGTATTCCCAACTGAACTCGTAGGTGTTGCCAGTAAAAGGGGTGCCACCTGTAGCGGTATAAGAAATAGAACCGTCGCAAATGCCTGTGCAGGACGCAGGAGCAATGGTGACATTCTGGTCGTTGATAATGGAGGGTTGTCCCAATGCGCCGGAGGCAACTGCCGTACACATGCTCATGACATCAGTCACGGTTACCGAATAACTTCCGGCAGCCACACCGGATTGTACTGCGCCGGTAGGATTTGGAACACTGGCGGGCAACCAGTTAAATGTAAACTGCGGTGGCCCCGGATTGATAACAGGCGTTGTGCCGATCAGCACACTGGCTGTCACCACGCCGTCGGGTGTGCCATTACAGGTT
>JALHRP010000207.1 GCA_022841365.1 Chitinophagaceae bacterium
TAGTTTTTGGTAGGATCGGGTTTATCTCCCTGATACCTGTAAAATGCTGAAGCATTGATATTTACCCAGGGAAAAGGACTGTACTGAGCCTGCAGCCTCAATCCTTGTCTCGTCTCCTGAGCCAGCAACTGATCGATAAACGTCTGGTAAGATTCATAATAAATCACGTTTCTCCGATTGTCATAAGAAAAAGACAATGACAGATTTTTTCTCACCCTGTACCGGAGAGAAGAATAGATACTGGTCAACTGAGGTTTATTTGAAACCTCACCGTTAATTTTTTTATACAAATCGAGCTCTGAAGAAAAAAACAAAGACAGATTTTTGACCAGGTTGTTATTGTGTTGAAAATACAAAAACCGACGATCGGTTTTAAAATCGTTTTGTTGTTCTGCGATAGCCAACGAAGTTTGTGCATTTCCTTTTTTGCCGGTGTCGTTTCTCACAATATACAACCCTATTTGAGGCAGTTTGGCATTAAAAGTAAAATTCGTAAAATCCGGTCGGGTTCCGATAAATGTCCCCAACGAATATTTATTCCAATGATATTCTCCCTGAATACCGTCAATGGCACCAAGATTGGCGATGTTGTTGTTATTTTTTCTACCCAGCCAAACATTAAATTTTTGATTGGGCTGATACAAAACGGCCATATTGATCACCTTAAAGTCATCATAAAAATCAGAAGTAGATTGATCGACACCATATCTGTGTCTGTAGGTGAGATAGGTTTGAAATGAAAAATCTGACTTATGGATATTTTGAATATTGAGCGCAACGGAAGCTCTGATCCTCTGAAAATTGTTTTTATTGTCCGGATTGACACTTGCATTGGTTGAAAACGTCAGCCTGCCGTTGGTAACTTGTTTTTTGAGGGGATTTTTGTCTTTTGGATCATCCTGAATGGTATCCAAAACAGAAACCACCGGTACCGGATCGATATCCGGAACCACAGGGGGAACATCCGGGATCTTTTCGTCTTTTCGGATGATTACCGGCATGTCAAATATCACCTCCTGACCTATTTCCGGATCATTTGACTGCAAATTTTCAGTGACACAGGAAGTCGATGATTTTTGTCTTACGACCAGAGATTTATAGATCGAACCTTCTTTTTTCCAAGTCAATGTATCGCCGACTTTTAAAGATTCTGTATTCGAAAACCTTACGTAAATATTTTTTGATGTTTTAAACGATACACTCCCGATGACTTCAGTTGCTGTTTTTTGTGCCGCTAATAAAAGAGGCAAACAGATAAAAATGATATGTAAAAATATGTTTTTCAAAATCAAAAATTTAATTTTCACCGGTAGGGTGACAATCATAACATGCATTACTATTATACTGATAACCGCTCACTCCCTGATGGTCATCATCTACCTGAGACTGATTATCATGTTCATGGCAATCTATACAACTGAATAAACTGTAATTATTGGGGTTAAAATGACAATCAGAACATAAGTTCCATTCGCCTTCGTGTCTGCCGCTGTAAATCGGGAAATACATGTCATCGTGATTAAACGTTGAAGGTGTCCACGTATT
>JALHRP010000208.1 GCA_022841365.1 Chitinophagaceae bacterium
AATGGGCGTGAACTGAATATTAATAAATTGAAGGTGGGGACAGGGACTTACGTTGAAAAGTGTGCATGGGTCTAAAATAGTGGGTTACAATATTTCAGTGCATAAATTATGAATTAATGGATAGCCAATAATTTAACTCTCAGTTCTCAGTGCAAAAATCTGGCACAATTTGATTTTTATTTTTCTGCAGCCCATGTCATATAAAATTGAAAAAAATTTTGAAACTGTTGCTTCTGTGGCGCAATCGGCTAGCGCGTACGGCTGTTAACCGTAAGGTTACTGGTTCAATCCCAGTCAGAAGCGTTTCTTTTAATAACTTTTTATAGAAATGCTGAATGAAATGTAATCAATACTTTATGAAGTGCTGCTCTCCTTGAAAATGTCTTCAACGGTGGTTGTCAAGTTTATGTCCATTTTTGGATTTGTTGTTTGATTTAACCCGAATCTACCCGACCGCAGTCAAAACCCAAACTTAGATAGGAAATGCTCTTGTCTAAATCAACCAGACTGATACGATTTCAACCAATTTCCTCTCTATTTTTACCTCGCGTACAATTACCGCCCTCTGTTTTTTCTCCGTCTTCAATTCAAGCTTCCATTCCCCCAATTGTTGTTCCAGTTCCAACCAGAGCCTACTCATCACTGCATAAAGATCGAAAATTAGAGCCTGTCCGTGATGAATTCACAAAGACGTCTTCATCAGCAGACTTGGAGAAACTAGCATATGGACCTGATAGCCACAGGAATCCAGAGAATTTGAGTGACGCCATTGCACTCAAAACAGTTAAAAGCCTTCGTGTAATTGCAGATACATTCTTTCAAAAGCGCTATATCCACAGAGCTGTTATGTTAGAAACTGTGGCTGCTGTTCCAGGTATGGTTGCTGGCCTTGTTAGACATCTGAGGAGTCTGAGGAAGATGCAGCATGACGGCGGTTGGATCCATCATCTCTTACTTGAGGCTGAGAATGAGAGGATGCATTTATTGACTTGGATGAAAATCTGTGAGCCAAAATGGTATGAAAGATTATTGGTAACAGCTGTTCAAGGGATATTTTACAATGCGTATTTTGTTGCTTACTTGTTGTTCCCAAAGACAGCCCACAGAATGGTTGGATACTTGGAAGAAGAAGCCATAGTTTCATATACAGCATTCCTCTCTGAAATTGATAATGGAAATATAAAAAATGGACCTGCACCAAAAATAGCTATTAATTATTGGAATTTAAGTGAAGATGCAAAGTTGAGAGATGTTGTGTTGGCCGTTAGAGCAGATGAAGCTGCACATAGGGATGCTAACCATGAATTTGCAGATAGAATATTGAACAAAGTGCAAGATTTAAGAAAACCATACGAGACAAAATAAAAAATAAATAAAGTTTATTTGAGATCAGATCAGATCAGTGTTTATTTGCCAGAGATCCTTTCTGACATCACCCATGTCAACTCTATTGAAGAATGCATCACCGTTCCTCCTAGCCAACCTACTATCTAGAACCCTCACATTCCTCTCAAATAACATAATTTCAAAATTGGTTGAAA
>JALHRP010000209.1 GCA_022841365.1 Chitinophagaceae bacterium
GAGAGCAATGAAAATGTCGCTGATTTATCGAAACGACAATTTAGATATTTTTAGGGCAAATCCAACCTTTTGGTTAGCAGAGCTGACTGCAGTTATTCTCAATAGATTTGATGTTACTAGCTCTATAGCAGTTTTGCAGGCAACGGTTTTGCCTCTAGATCTTAAAAGAGGGTTGGAAATTATTCGTCAACAAATTGCAAAGAAGAAGGTAAAAATTGAAAATGTAAAGAAATCCATTCAAATTTTGTTTGAAACTGATGCATTTAAGAAAATTAATGAAACTATTGATGCAATTGAGAAAGAATGGCGTATTGTTGCCCCAGATGCCAATAGGCCTTCCTTGTATGAAGACTGCAGCGCGGTAGTTGAAGATTTATTAAATATTGTTACTTAATTTAAATTTATATTTTAAAAAAAGTGTTTTAAGATAATTTACAATAAAAATACTAAAAATGGAAGCAGAACTGATAACACGCTTGAACCTACACTTCTTCCAGCTGAACCATTCAAATTTGCTGCATTATTTAGATCAGCATTATTGTTGACATCAGAAGGTTTAGCGGTTGAACTGATGCTTGGACTGGAGGTTGTTGTGCTGCTTGGATTAGGCTGGACTGTCTGGGTTCCTGCTGTTGGTTTGGTCACTGCTGTCGTCGCGCGAGGTGGCTGTTGTGATTGCACAGAGGATGTTTGAGATGGAACAATTGTTGATGTCACTTCTTTAATACCAACACATTCTGCCAAAGATACTAGATTATATCCCTTTGATCGAATCATATCAATAATGACTGCCAACTGATCAGCTGATTTCTGAGAGTAATCATGCTGAAGGGAAATAAAGGAATTCTGAGATGGAAGAGCATTAGCCATTGCCACTTGAAAATTAAAAACAATATTGGCATCTGCAGTATAATCCATAGCATCCAAATTTTGTTCCGTCACAATTAAACCTTTCGATTCTGCCAATGTAACAATTTCAGCCGTTTCTTGTCTGTAAGGGAAGCGAATGAATTGTGGTTTGAAATTCAAGACTAAATCAAAGGAATCGATGTTATTATCCAAAACATTTGAAATCTCTTGTTTAGACATTGAAGTCAAAGCCATTTGTGGTGGGAAACGGAGGGCAACAGATTGACCAGCTGCAGCAATGGACTGAGCCAGGTTGATTACATTTGGATCATTGAAATTCTGAGTTGATATGTGGAAAGTTGCTGGAGCATTTTTAGCTTTTAGAATCGAGAGGATATTTGAGGTCAATCCATTAATCGGTCCCTCATCAAATGTTAAGGCAAAATGACCTGCTTTCTTGCACTGTGAAATAACAGCTGAGTCACAGACGATGAGCAAGGAAGCAATTGTTAAGAAATTGAAGATATTCATTTTTATAATGTAAATAATTAAATAAAGTCTCTTTATACTTTTGAAAGTGGCTAAGTTAATGAAATGAAGGCAGAAACAGTTGAAATATCTTTATAACAATATTTCCTTTTTTAGAAATAGATGCATTCCTTTGTTTATTTCATTAATTTCAACTTGG
>JALHRP010000210.1 GCA_022841365.1 Chitinophagaceae bacterium
CCACCAGTAATTGCGTCGCTAACTCCGTTTTGGCCTAGCCACTTTGCCAAAAACATCAGGGTAATAATGAAAACCACAAAAAACAAAAACCGGACATATGATTTACGCATGGAGCTCCTTATTGTTTTAATAATTTTTCTACAGCTGCATTCTTGCACACTGGATAAACAAAAAAAACCATTCTTATTTCGGACTTTGTTTTACTTCTGGCTTATCCTCAAAGTATTTATCTATAAAAATGTTGCCACCAAAAATAAATAAAACTCCTAGAACTCCAGCTATGTAGTAGAAAAGATCTCGGCGTTCAGTCGTCGTGCCCCAATGAATGAAATAAATGATCATGAAAACATCGAAACAAAAATAGATAAATTTCGCCAGGTTTTTCATATTAACTATCGCAACATGCTCTTCAGCGTTGTACCCATATCTGCCGGTGATCGAGAAATCTTACAACCTGCTGCTTCTAACGCTGCAAATTTTGCCTCTGCCGTCCCTTTACCGCCGCTGATAATCGCGCCGGCGTGACCCATGCGCTTTCCCGGAGGAGCCGATGCACCAGCAATGAAAACCGCTACAGGTTTTTTGAATTCTTTTTTAATGTATTCCGCCGCTTCTTCTTCTGCAGTTCCGCCGATTTCACCGATCATGATAACCGCGTGAGTTTCAGGGTCAGCGTTGTAAAGTTTTAACATGTCGATAAAGTTAGTTCCATTCACTGGGTCTCCGCCGATTCCAACGCATGTTGATTGACCTAAACCTAGTGCCGTTAATTGGCCAACAGCTTCGTACGTTAAAGTGCCAGATCTAGAAAGAACACCGATGTTCCCTTTTTTGTGAATGTGGCCAGGCATGATTCCGATTTTACATTCCCCTGGTGTGATTACGCCTGGGCAGTTCGGCCCGATTAATCGGGTGCGTTTGCCTTGCATATATTTCTTAACTTTAACCATGTCTAGAACCGGAATTCCTTCAGTGATACAGATCACTAAATCTAAATCTGCATCAACCGCTTCCATAATTGAATCCGCAGCGAATGGTGGCGGAACGAAAATCATTGAAACATTACAACCTGTTTTTTCTTTTGCTTCTTTCACAGTATTGAATACTGGAATTCCCATGTGAGTCGTGCCGCCTTTTCCAGGAGTTACTCCGCCAACCATTTGAGTTCCGTAAGCTTTACATTGTTCAGAGTGAAAAGAACCTTGTGATCCCGTTAAACCCTGACAAATCACTTTTGTATATTTATTGATTAAAATTGCCATCGTCGTACCTATTTCTTTATCGCAGCAGTAATTTTCTTAGCCGCATCAGTTAAATCGTTTGCAGGAATGATGTTTAAACCACTGTCTGCTAACATTTTTTTACCTAGTTCTACGTTTGTACCTTCTAATCGGCAAACCAATGGAACTTTTAATCCAACTTCTTTTGAAGCGGCGATCACGCCTTCGGCGATGACGTCGCATTTCATGATGCCGCCGAAAATATTAACTAAAATTCCTTTTACGTTTGGATCTTTTAAAATAATTTTAAATG
>JALHRP010000211.1 GCA_022841365.1 Chitinophagaceae bacterium
TACGCAAGATATTATTTTGCATCGATACTCAAGAAGAACTCATTGCGTGTGAACATACCATGCAGCAAAGTTTAGCTATTGCTCATGGGATGAACCTTACAAAAGATTTAGGCAATCTTGCTCCGAATATCTGCACCCCTACTTATCTTGCCACGCAAGCTAAAAATCTTGCCAAAACGTATAAACTCAAGGCATCCATATTAGATGAAAAAGATATGGAAAAGTTAGGTATGGGATCTCTTCTCTCTGTTGCCCGCGGCAGCGAACAACCAGCAAAGCTAATTGTGCTGGAATACTATGGATTGGGTAAAAAAGAACACCCCATTGTTTTAGTTGGCAAAGGAGTGACTTTTGACACTGGTGGCATCTCGCTCAAGCCTGCTGCTGAAATGGATGAAATGAAATTCGACATGAGCGGAGCCGGTAGCGTGTTAGGAACGATGCTTGCAGTTGTCGAAATGAAATTACCGATCAACCTGGTTGTGATCATTCCAGCAACCGAGAATATGCCCAGCGGTAACGCGACAAAGCCTGGGGACGTAGTAACCAGTATGTCCGGCCAGACCATTGAAATTTTGAATACCGACGCGGAGGGACGCCTGATTTTATGCGATGCATTAACCTACGCCGAACGCTACAACCCCAAAATAGTAATTGATATCGCCACCTTGACAGGCGCTTGCGTAATTGCATTAGGCAATCTCACCACTGGCCTGATGAGTAATGATGACAAGCTTGCGCAAGATTTGTTAGATGCCGGAGAACAAGCAGCTGATCGTGCCTGGCAACTGCCTTTATGGGATGAATATCAGGATTTACTGAAAAGCAATTTTGCAGATATCGCTAATATCGGAGGAAGAACTGCAGGAACCATCACGGCTGCTTGCTTCCTATCCCGATTTACCAAGAAATACCGCTGGGCGCATCTGGATATTGCAGGAACAGCCTGGAAATCAGGTAAAGATAAAGGAGCAAGCGGTCGACCAGTGCCGTTATTAACTCAATTCTTGATTGCACAATCCAAGGGTTCTAGCTAGAGTTCTATCAGTATAAATTCAATACATTGATTTTATGACACATATTCTTTTCTACTCGGGATCAAGCGATAAGTTACAAACAACGTGTCGGCTTTGCGCCAAAGCAGTACAGAAAAATATGAAAGTATTGATTTACACGCCCGAATCAACATTGCTAGATCAGTTAGATGAATTACTATGGACGTTTTCACCTACCAGCTTTATTCCGCATTGCAATATCCTGGACGATGATCAGCTGGTAGGCGTAACACCGGTGATTTTAAGTAATCAAATTCAAGCAAGCTCTCCGTTTGATGTGTTGATTAATCTGCATGATCAACCTCCAAATTTATTGGATCAGTTTAAGCGATTAATCGAGATTGCAGGCACTTCTCATGAGGATAAACTGGCAGCACGCGAACGCTTCCGTTTTTATAAAAATGCCGGTTATGAGATACAACATTACCATCTAAATGATCAGCTTGATCCACACTAACAGCCACTTTTTCTAT
>JALHRP010000212.1 GCA_022841365.1 Chitinophagaceae bacterium
CAAAGAAGGTAGTCAGGGCATCCCGCCCTGGTATAACTATGACTCTGTGCCCTATATACGTCGTCAGCACACTGTCGCCGCACACCAGAGCGGGACGCCCTGGCTACCTTCTTTGAATTCAACCTACTTTTTTAATTGCACCCCTGATTAATCCAAATCAGCCAGGTGACTGACCATTAAAAGCAATTTTTGATTAAATGATCCCGATAAGTTGATGAAGTAGCTGCTCGCATTTGTTTAGCTGGTCGTCCACACTTTAGAGATGTGTCTTTTGTTAAAATTCCTAGGGCTACCTTTCTCAATAAAGATAAATTTGCGGCTCCCACTTTGTCTTGGTAACGATGCTTATCTTCTTCAAACACAACATCCAAAGGTAAATGTAACCCATTTTCTACTCCCCAATGCTTTCTCACACTCCGCGCAAATCTTTCAACGTCTAAGTCTAAACTGGTTATATAAAAACAGACCTCTTCAGATGTTTTGTCCTTTTTATTTCTCCTGCGAGTAACCCTTCCAACACTCAAACAACCTTCCCATTCTTTGGCTGCTGGAAGATCTTCAACGTCCACAAGTTCATAATAACGTTCTTCTAGCCGTCCCGCAGACTTTTCTAGGCTATGATTGTCTGCTGCATCTATGCCTTTAAATTCTCTTTTGTCTGCATCTTCAAACAACAGCTTTATATCTTCATACAGATCTTTATGATTTTCTTTCACTGGTAGTACGTAGTCAGCCCCTTTGCCTACAATTGCCTTTACTCCCTTCTTCTGAGTATTCAAAGCGTCAGTAGTTACAACCGTTCCCTTAAGTTCCAAAGACTCTATCAATTCTGGAAAAGCTGTTATTTCATTAGACTTTTCATCCACAGATACTTGCCCCAAACAAATCCCAAGCTCTGTGCTCCAGGCATGTAATAGATGGAGGGGTCTACTGTTCTCATTCCATCCGCGGCTTCCTCGAAGTGTTTTTCCATCTATTGCAATTATATCTCCAGCTGAATTTCCAATAGCTGATCTAATACCTTGGAGCAAGCTATCTAATGATTTTGTGGGTATTAGACCCATAACTCGCTTGAGCGTTTTGCTTGAAGGAATTCCAGCTGAAATATCAACATGTTTACCAATCCAGTCTGCCATCCCATGAGCTGCCTGTACTATTTCCTCCCAATCTTTAGCTCCACAAAGAACTCCCATTAGAGAAATGAATATGATAGTGGTTAATGAATGATGAAAATTACAGGAGGGTTTACGTGGATCTTCCACTTCGTTTAAGATCAGTATTACACGATCAGTTTCGTTAGGATGCTGAAATTTTTTGGGTTTAATATGTGCGGGTACTTTGCCTTTTGGCTGACTCATAGATGAACTCCTTGAAAGGTTTTCAAAGAGTTCTCTCATAATTTCAATCTAAATTCAAGAAATCGTTTTAATGGTCAGTCACCTGAAAGATAGTATCCGGTTCTTGTTAATAGATCTCTAAAAATAGAGGGGGAGAAATATGTTCAGAAGCTCTTCAATCCATGCACG
>JALHRP010000213.1 GCA_022841365.1 Chitinophagaceae bacterium
GAAAACATTGCTGGTATAAGAACCATTCCAATAAGAGTATTTTTGGCTGATATTTTTTTCATGATGTTGTCCTTTTAATGAAAACTATGTTTCTAAGAGTTCTGGTGGTAATGCAAAAACTGCTTTACCAATACAATTGAAAGTCTTTGCTATTCTACTACTTCAAGCTTGTAAGTGTTCAATTATCAGTTTGTTTGCTAATTATCTCAAATTAATCTGTTGCTTATTTGCAACAAATACTTGTTGTTATTTTGAACGGAATGGAATTAATGAATTAGAGTCGTTGATGCACGGTCAAGAATCAGCTTTCTTTAGAGAAATAGCCGTATAGTGGTTAATAATGATTGCTTGTATTTTGTCTTATTGTCTCAATAAAGTTAAAGCCGGTGAATTATTGATCTATCAGACGTATACTGCCCGTTTGTTTGAAATGTGAAATTTCAAACATTAGTTTTACTTGCAAAGAAAATTCATCATATCACTATTTAACTGCGGGAATTCTTAGGTATGACAAATGAGATGGCAGCTTTAACCTTGTCAGCACAGAATTTGTGTCGTAACTATGGTCACCACACAGCAGTACAAAATGTGAGTGTCGAATTAAGGCGCGGGGAAGTATTAGGATTACTTGGGCCGAATGGCGCGGGTAAAACCACAACGATGCGTATGCTGACGGGTAATCTTGCACCGAGTGCCGGCAGTATAGAGATTTGCGGCATCGATTTGCTGGATAAACCGCGAGAAGCCAAACTGCATTTAGGTTTTCTACCTGAGATTCCACCGCTTTATCATGACATGACGGTCGATGAGTATCTGTTGCTGGCCGCCCGACTGCATCGTATCAACAAGCATACGTTACAATCTGTGTTGGATAATGTGAAACAGCGTTGTGGTCTGGAAGTTCAAGGCAGGCATGTGATTGGCACATTGTCGAAGGGATTTCAGCAACGCGTGGGTATTGCGCAGGCTATTATTCACAGCCCGGACGTCATTATTCTTGATGAACCAACGGTAGGCCTTGATCCCAATCAGATGCGTGAAATTCGCTCGTTGATCCGGGATTTGGGTGTATCCAGTAGTGTCATCTTATCAACGCATATATTATCTGAAGTAGAGAGCGTATGTGACCGGGTGCAGATAATGCATAAAGGTAGCGTGGTATTTGATCAAACTATGGCCGAATTGCAGCAGCAGGGCACCAGTCTGGAGGCGGTATTTACGCAACTCACACAGTGATGAGCAAACAGGAATCTTCAAAATGATTGTTACCATTATCCGTAAGGAATTGAGTATGTTGTTCATCTCTCCTTTGGCCTGGATATTGCTGGCTTTGATACAACTCATACTCACCTGGGTTTTTCTGGTTCGATTGGATGCATTTCTGGAGATACAGTCTCAATTGATGCAAATTGCTAATCCCCCGGGAATTACGGAAATCATTATTTCCCCCGTGTTTGCAATGGCCGCCATTATTTTATTGATGGTTACGCCATAATTGTCCAAGCGTTTGCTGGCT
>JALHRP010000214.1 GCA_022841365.1 Chitinophagaceae bacterium
TTTCTGCAGACTGCCTGGTCAACGGCTCACTTACACCTGTTATGCTCAAATGTATTCAAGATCCAGAACACAAACAAAATAATTTTGCATTTCACTCATCACCTTTAGTGCAGGGGAATCCATTTGCTACCCCAGCATTTGGAACGACTTTCCACAGTTGGAACACTGGTCAAACACCTGAAGAATGTCTTGTCCTCAAGAAATTACAAGGGCCAACACCATTTGAAGCCCTTGTTAAACAACCTGATTTCTCTCAACGTCTCATCATTTATGCATCTCTATTTGCATCTGTCCATGGATTCCACAGATCAAAATTCTCACACAATGACATCAAATTGGATAATTTCTTATTTGATCCAGATATAAATGGTTATGTTTTGATTGATTTTGACAAAACAAGACTATTTTCTGATAAAACAATAATATTTGGTGCTCAAAATCCATATCTCAGCCAAGATGCATATGCTACAGAAGCACCTGATTTCAAGATTTTGGCTCTAAATATTTGTTTGATGGAAGCATTTATTGTTTCGAAACAGGATTCATTAAAACAATTTGTGAAAGTATTCAATGGTGGAACTGGAGGTTTCCCTAGAGATCTCTACAATTTTTATGTCAGTGACAAAGGTGTTATCCCTCTTCCAGCTGAACAATTTTTGAAAGCCATGTTGGACCCAGAAGATGATAAATATACAGAGATCCCTGATTGGAAATCTATTATAAGTCATCCTGTATTTGCAGCTGTTGATTGGTATCAGTTCTACCACGTGGCTTGTTCAAATCCAAAGAACATTCAAGATAAGCAATATTCTATTGGATGCAACTGTTTTTCAAATTTCCAATGCTCTTCACTAAGATCCAGCATTGGTTTGAAGGCAAACGGTCAGTTGATGGCCCATGCAAATGACGGTCATTGTTTAGTGATTGTCCAAGGGGAATTTGAGGGACCTGACAAAGTCCAATTTAAAAATATTATTTTGGAATGAAACAAAAATTTTGAAAAAAAATAAAGAAAATGAAAATATGTTGCTGCAGAGTAGGGGTTAGACACGTGCACTATTTTTAGGTCAAAGCGGACTTGGTTCGATGATCTCTAAAGTGAAATTAAACAGAAATCTGGAAATTCTTGATTAAAATAAATGTATTTTATAAGGATTTGTTGGATTTTCAAGGGTATCATTCAAAAAATTTATTGAAAACGGTGGATTTTTCTCCTTTAACCCCTGAAAGTACCACACATGGTGATCTATCTTCCATTCTTTACGTTTTGCTCTTTCTTGTTCTCAACTTTTGTTTCCTCAACAGTCCTCCCTCAAGTAAATCAATATTTTTGCACTTGAACTAACCCAGAACATAGTGTGTCAAAACCACAACCGCTTAGCAACAACTGGTGCTCAAGGCCTAGTCTTTTCTGCAGACTGCCTGGTCAACGGCTCACTTACACCTGTTATGCTCAAATGTATTCAAGATCCAGAACACAAACAAAATAATTTTGCATTTCACTCA
>JALHRP010000215.1 GCA_022841365.1 Chitinophagaceae bacterium
GAAGATATTATAGATGATCTAGGATCTGCTGAAGTTGAAGGTGTGAGGAAATACATGAGTTGGGGAATTGGAAGGGCCTACAGACCAGCAGCTGATAAAAACAGTGAACGAGAATTATTAAAAGCAAAAGAAAGTGGAAATTTGAATGAAAAGCTTTTAGAGCGAAGAATTAAAATGAAAACGGATAAATATTGTTATTAAAGTGATATTGAAACTGCCTGTATTCATGTTCTTGTTCTTCAAGTCTCTTGAACAAGCCCCAGACAGATCGGTCTTCTTTCCAAGCCTTGCATTTCCAAACCCTGCAAAATGACAATTCATTCAGTGTTGAGTGATTTGGAAGAAAATTCATCTATTTGCCCATTTGCCACTTCTACTCAAAATTCATTTCAAATTCAAAATTCAAATCAAAATATATTTGAAATATCTCAACTCTTGCAGTAACCCTTTTATTTGGCGCCAATTTGATTTACTTAGACATTCCAATTGGAAAAGTTGGCTCTCTTCCCTCTCTCATGGAACATTGAGAGAAATTGATATAAACAAAGCTCTTAGTGAGGAAGGCCAGGTTGATTGTGCTCTATACATGATTGCTGCTTTATTAGTAGAAAATGGCGATAAATTGAAGGGAAATCAAAGGGAAATCGGGAATTTAAAAGAATTAATTAAAGAATATGAAAATATTTCAAATTATAGAAATGAAGAGATGTTTGAAGGAAAAGAAAGCCTTCAATTCAATGCAGGTAACAAAGATGACGAAGAATTGAAAGCTTTGCAGAGAGAAATTGATTCTTTGGAAATTTCTATTGCAAAACAGAGAAACAAAGTGAAATTTCCTTCAAGATTACCAAAATTATCCGTTAATCCAAATCATGAGTTAATACAAGAGCAGAAAGGGAAACTATCAAATGAAATTGCTCAAAAAACAGAGGATTTAAATGAAATGATTGCAGAAAATGAAATTAATTGGGAAATTAATTGGAATGATTTATGGGAACGTTTAAGATTTGAAAGAATTGAAGGGAACGAAGGAAATTCTGATTCCGTCCCTCTTCCTCAATTCAATGCTGCAAAGACAGAATTGATTGAGAATTTAAAAGGTTTATTGACTTTGACTAGAGAATTGAAAGGGAATATTATAGAAAATAACCAGAATAATAATGAAGATAAAATTGAATTGAGCGATAAAATAATTTCAAATGAAAAATTGTTAAATTCTCTAAAATCTTTTCAATGCTCATTTTTGTCAGCTGCTGAAATTGGATCAATCCACAAAATATCCCTCTGCTGCCTGACGCTCTTAGCCTCGCCATCCTTGTCTATGAAGTACGTTGAACTGAAAGGAAAGTTGGCAGCAAATCCAACTGCAGAAGAAAGTGATTTGGCAAGAACAGCTATATATTATTTGATGAGTAAAGGATTGGTGGAAATACTGGAAGTTGGAGAAGAAAGTGTAGTAAAATTGAAAATTTGAATGAAAAATAAAAATAAAAAACTAACAAA
>JALHRP010000216.1 GCA_022841365.1 Chitinophagaceae bacterium
GCGGGGCCCAGGTTGCCGAGCGCGACGCCCACCAAACGCGCGGGTACCACCCGCGCCGCGCGCAGCTTGGCGAGCAGCTCCACCGCGATGTCCGCGATCGCGCGGTCGCTCTCGAGCGGCTCAGGCACCGTGCGGCTCGCGAGTCGCGTGGTGAAGTCGCGGTCCTTGAGCTTCACCGTCACGGTGCGCGCGGCGAGCCGGTCGCTCCGGAGGTCGGCGGCGACCTTGGCCGCGAGGTTCCGCAGCACGCCGGCGATGGCGGGCGTGTCGTGCACATCGCGGTTGAAGGTCGTCTCCTTGCTGATCTGCTTCGCGCTCGCGCGCTGCTCGACCGGCGTGGTGTGGATCCCCCGCACGCGTGCCCACAGCCACTCCGCCGGGCGGCGGCCGATCCAGCGCGCCAGCGTCGCGCGCTCGTGCGGCAGCACGTCCTCGACGCGCGTCATGCCGAGCGCGGCGAGCTTGGCCTGCAGCTTGGGCCCGACGCCGGGGAGCTCCGCGAGCGCGAACTCGCGCAGGAACTCGCCCTCTTCGCCGTCGGGCACGATGCGGACGCCGGTCGCGCCGGTGCCAGGCCGCGGCTTGGCACGCTCCGCCGCCAGCTTGGCGACGAGCTTCGAGGCGCCGCCGCCGAGGGAGAGCCAGATCCCCGTCTCCGAGTGGACCGTCTCGCGGATGCGACGCGCGGTGGCCTCCAGCGGCTCGTGGTCGTAGAGCGCCTCGGTGCCGGTGAGGTCGAGGTACCACTCGTCCACGCTCGCGCCCTCCACCACCGGCGTGAAACGCGCGAGCACCGCCGCGATCGCGCGCGACGTGGCGCTGCACGCCTGGCGCGGGACGGGAACGCAGGTGGCGGCGGGGCAGAGGCGGAGCGCCTGCGAGATGGGCATCGCCGACCGTACGCCGAAGGCACGCGTCTCCCACGAGGCGGAGCAGACCACGCCGCGCGATCCCGGGCGGCCGCCGACGATGAGGAGCGTGGCCTTGCCGGCCCCCTCCGGGTCCGTCATCCGTGCGACCGCGACGAAGAACGCATCGGCGTCGGCGTGGAGGATGCGGCGGAGGGTCATGTGCGAACGATACCGCCGCCGGGGCGCGGCGGCGAGCGCTCGAGGGTGCGTCTATAATTCCCGCGATGAACGCCCCCGATCGGTCCCCGCTCTGGCAGCCGGATCCCGCCGCCGCCGCCGCGAGCGCGATGGCGCGTTTCTTCGCCGAGGTCGCGGCCGCCGATGCGGCCGCCCCCCGCGCGAGTGCGGCCTACGTGGAGTGGCAGGCCTGGTCGGTCGAGCACCCGGACCGCTTCTGGGCGGCGATGTGGCGCGCTGGCGGCGTGATCGCGGAGGGACGCACCGACGACGTGCTCGTGGATGGCGATGTCATGCGTCCGCCGAGCGCCAACGCGGGCCCGCGCTGGTTCCCGGGGGCACGCCTCAACTTCGCGGAGAATCTCCTGCGCCGTCGCGACGAGGCGCCGGCGATCATCGCGCGCGAC
>JALHRP010000217.1 GCA_022841365.1 Chitinophagaceae bacterium
ACTGTCCACTATATCCTGTAACGAATTGGTATCACTGGCGTATGCAAACGCATTTGCGTTCCTTGGATGATTGAAATTGAGTTCAAGTATCTTGTCGTTATCTTTTGGATTATCAAACAATGTTTTACGCTTTACTTTATTTCCCACATCGTCGTGCGGATACATAGCGATAATGTATATATCTGGTCTCATAGCAAAGCAGTGAGTTCTTTGTAGAAACGATGGTCCATAGAAAAACTTTCCTGTCCAATCTGGAAATAACTCAATAACAGGATTGTCAGAAGTAATAAACTTTTTGCTTGATTTTGATACGTACACCAACCAGTGCTTGTGAAAGAGTAAGTTACGAAAACCATCCATTTCTCCAAGAAAACGTAGGTGGGGTGCGTTATTTGTTACAACGTCATAGTCGCCACTTACGGCAAAGTCGATGACTTCTTGCTTGTCCTTGTCAGTTAGATTGAGACCTTCTTCCTTTGCTATTTCATCAATTTCTTCATAGATGGATGGGGAGCTGTATCGCATCTTCGTTATTTGCTTTATCATATCTGCATTCATCCTGTTTATTTGCTTACGCATATACGGACCACGCAAATAAAGCATAGACATAAAAGTCGCAACAAGTAACTTATCGCTCGTGCGTATCTCCTGAAAAGAGGCAAATCTATCTGCTACTTCGTCATAATGTTTTGCGATTGAGCTTTCAAATCTCTGAAACTCATTTTCAATTTCCTGACTAACTTCATCGTATTCATCATTCACTGAATAAAAATACACCTCACTACAAACGCTTTTTGGTGAGCGAGGTTTACCTATTCTTCGATGTTCGCAATCCAGTATTTCTAGCTTATCGTCCTTGTTTACAAATCTCTTGAGGTAAAACTTTGGAACGTAGTGCTGGTTTTTTGTTGCTGATTGCTCTTGTTCATTGTCACTCATAGTTTTCAGGATTTTGTTTTTTGTCTTCCTTCAAGAGCCATTCAAAGACCGCAACAACACGCCTTCTTTCTTCTTCGGTCCAGTTATCACTCTCTTTATTACTCATCATTATCTTGCTCTGGCTCAATTACACCCTCTTTTATCAATCGGTCCTTTATTCTTCCAAGCTTTGAATATCCACGAACGGTAACTGAAAAGATTTCATCATTGGTGATTTCGCCACCATTACGTAACGCTATCGCTTTTACTGCTTGATAGTCAGCTTCTGAAAATGGTCCCTCATCTTCTTTGTATAAGTCATCCATATAGCTCATACAGTGACAACTTACGACTTTTGACTTGGGTTCAAAAGAGCTTCTATTTTCTGTGCAATTTCTTGAGAGTTGAAACCATCTTTGTTTTCAATTCGGAGTAGAGGTAAGCCAGCCTGTTGCAATACACGTTCAACCTCACCATCACGCTCCATACGGTCTGGACGTTCGTGTGTCTTATCATCCAGCTCAATAGCAAGCTTTGGAGAAATGTAATGTTTATCACACAGTACAAAGTCCAC
>JALHRP010000218.1 GCA_022841365.1 Chitinophagaceae bacterium
GACCATTGATCGAATTATTTCAGAATTTAAATCAAAATACTCTGGCAGCAGCACTGGATTAATTGCTTTTATTCAATGTAAATTGCAAGAACAACGAAAGATCTATGAAAAACTGCACTATTCCATTGTGGATGCTATTGATGAACAAATCAAATTTATTGTTCAAAATGAAAATCAACGATTAAACAAAAATGTTTAAATAAACTCAATGTAATTACTGTAAAGTACAAATTCTTTTCTCTTCTTCTTTAGGACCGTTGATCCTTTCGATCTCTGATAATATTAATTTGAAGCATTCATTGACGCCGTGTCCAGTTTTGGCTGATGTCTCTATCATTGGAGCAGAATACTTGGCACAAATTTTCTTCAATTTTTCAAAATTCCTCAAAACACCACTAAAATGTTAGAACTCAATGAAAAAATTACGATTCTTTCAAATCACATTTGTTAAAGACAATTACAATAGGGACTGACAGACCAGTCGTTTCAATAATTTTTATACACAGTCCATCTACCAGCCATACACTGGACTCACTATTGGCTGCTGCTACAATCAAATAACCATGAATACCAATTCCTGGTCCTATTAATGATGTTTCATCCTGTCCACCTGTGTCTATCAAATCAATTATATATTCAACTTTGGCCAAGCGGAGTGACTTGTTGAATTTGTTCTCTATGGTAGGTGAATAAGACTCTGCAAATGGAGCTGAAGGGACTATGAAGGAAGCACACAGTGATGTTTTGCCGACAGCTCTTGCACCAAATAAAGCAACTTTTCTGTTTCGAACAAAGGTATTCGCTTGAGAGTTCATATGTTACGTCAGGAGGGGTGACCTGTGACTGAAAACTAGTATTTTTATTGCTTTCTATTTTTTCGTAGCTATATATAGATTATATGGAAACTGAAAAATATAGGATAAATTAATGGAAAAATGTGATAACAATTGGTAGATTCTTGAAATTGAAGTAATGTATTTCAAACGATCAAACGCTGCCATCACTAGAGCCCAACACAGGCACCGAAGATATTGCTTTGTAGTGTAAAACACCATGACATACAATATAAACAAACACATTACATATTACACAGAAATTACTAGTGATTCTACCCATGTCCATGTTCTCTGGACCTGAGCCCAAATACTTGGCCAGTTGTAAAGCTGGTAAAATGCACTTGGTTGGTTCCAAATTGGAAGCTGATACTAGAAAAGGTTTATTGTATTTGGAAAGAGTAAGTAATTTTAATTCTTAATTATTCAGGATCCACAAGGAATGTTGGTGGTTGCTTGGAAAGTCCGTGATGCTGTTGAGCCAGAAGAGCAATACTTCGTTTTCCCAGGTGATGTTCAATTTAAGAAGGTACAAGAAAATATTTATATTTTGCAATTTGAATCAACTAAATCTTACTTTTGGAGTCAAGAGCCAGATATTACCGTAGTAACAGACTTCACCACCAAGTTTTTGGAAGCTGTTAATTCAGCAGCAAACT
>JALHRP010000219.1 GCA_022841365.1 Chitinophagaceae bacterium
CAAACTGCCAATAATCCAACAAATGAATAATTTGAGAGTATCATTAACGGTAATTGAGTGAAATTAGGTGCAACGTTGGGTTGAACAACAAAAAATGCTAACAAAGGAATGAATCCAAGACAATATCCACATATCAACCATGAATAATACTGTTGACCACCAGATCTAAATGTTAGATTTAGGTAGGGCTCGTTGATGGCTTACTTTCTAAGAGATAGCAATACAGATTCAGAATAAGCAAAATGTATAAACAGGATACAAATTGCAATGACTACCTCCACGTGGCTTGCTAAGTATGGCAACAGTCCCAATTGGGAAGAGAGATAGAATACAAATGTGACTGAAGGATATTTTGTGCTGTAATCTGCTAAAAGCCAAAATGGAAACAGAGATACAAAAATTGATTCAATTTCAACATTCCATCCAAAAAGAAAACTCGTTAGCGATGATATTACTAATGACCAATGAAATGCACGTGGTGTTGGATTCTTCCATAATTTAAGGAACAATGGCTAGAAATTAGAATTCCGAGGATTCTTACCAATTGTATCAGCAATAAAAGTTGAACACAATTCCCAATAGTCATTTCTGGTAAATACATGATATGTGCTATGCTATATTCAGGTTTCCCGATAGATCCTTGTGCTATCCAAGAAGTAATCAATTCAAAGGAATAAAACAAATTCCAAAAATTTGGTGTCCACTTATTTGAGAGAAGTTGTGAGCCAAGGGGATCCAAATATAATCTTTGAAGGACATCATTCCAAGGCAAGTAATACAACCACGGTCCAATTGATAGAGCAAATATTGCAATGTATAATGAAAATATTTTGAAAGCATTGAAAACATTGAAATATAACAATTCAAAGCCCTTTTCACCTTCCCTTACCCAACAATATTTTCTGAAGGTAAAGATGCAATAAATTGGCAAGAGAAACAGAAATTCTCTTTTCATATTACAGAGTAAGATAAAGAAAAATCCTGCTGCAACTTCTTTGCCTTTGTATGAAAGAGAAATCGTTAAAATCAACAATCCAATAAAAAATCCATTGTAACCAAATTGTAAATGATCTGAAATTAATGGTCCAGGCATAGTCAGTGTTGATAGCAACATAAAATTTCTAGCAGTACTATTGGGCAGCATTGCAGTCATACTTAGCAAAGAAAATAATAGAGTCAAATCAGTTAATATTACAGAGCCTTTCATAAAAATTGTTGAAGTAGCCATGGACAATAGCGTTGATGTTTGCCCTGACGCACTCAATATCAGCGGTTCAATTAACTGAGCAATTTTTGATAATCCAAATAACAACCACGAACTCAATGGAAGATAATTTAATGGTAAACCCTACAGGTAAATATCTGTGTTTTGCTAAACAGACAACAATTACATTTATGTACCAATTTTCTGGTGGAAGAGAATCTGTAATAGTGAGGAATTTTCTATGTAATTCAAGATTTTGACTGAATTTTGTAGGTAAAAGAAGAAT
>JALHRP010000220.1 GCA_022841365.1 Chitinophagaceae bacterium
GAAGCAACAGCAGTAACCCCTGCACTGGGTCCCGTTAATCAGACATGAGCAGCGAATACATACCGTACAACCGCAGAGAAAAATGGAATGATATTCAGCCACTTCCAATTCCTTCTGTTCCAATATGTCCAATTAATTACTCTGAAGAATATTCTGACACAATGTCAACTTTTAGAGCCATTTTAGCCAAACAAGAAATTAGCCATCGATCCCTCGCTTTAACGACGCACTGTCTCTATTTAAATGCTTCTCATTATACTGTGTGGCAATTCAGAAGATTTGTATTGCTTGGACTTGGCTTCCATTCTGACCAATTAAATGATGAATTTCAATGGCTGAAAGGAATTTGCCGAGACAATCCAAAAACATATCAGATATGGCATCACAGACAATGGCTCATTGAGCATAGTACAGCTGACTGCAAGGAAAATGACGTATTGAAAAGTTTACTTGCAGAAGAATTGAGTGATTTGAATGAACTGTTGGCAGATGATGGCAAAAATTATCATTTATGGACATTTCGAATGTTTTTAATTAGTCATTTTGAAAATTTACTAAAATCTAGTGATATGCTATTAAATGAAATGAAATTTGCTGAAAATATAATAGTTTCTGTCGATCCGTTTAATAATTCAGCGTGGAATTACAAACATTGGCTATTGACTTCATTTTCCAGAGATTCCGAGCATTTAAAAGAATTTCCAAATCAATTAAATTTTACAATGCAAATGATAAAAAAGACCCCAAGCAATGAATGCTCATGGAATTTTTTAACTTTCCTCCTAAAAAACCTCAAATTCTCTGGATCTCCGTCTACTCAAGAACTCCTTTCAAATCTTTTCAAATGGTGTGACTCTGAACTAAGTGTTGAAAAAAGTAAAATATTTTTTAACATTTTTAAAATTGAAAATTACTCTGAATTGACTTCAATCGGTGTAAATATGGAAGAAAAGCAAAGAATTTGTATGTGGTTGAGTGAATTTGATGGAATACGGCGATCTTATTGGTTAATGAAAAGCAGAGAATAAACGGGAGAAAATTCTTGGTTTATGGAGAGTTTATGTTCAGATTGCTGATTCGTCAATCGTTAAGGGGTAACTGTTCTTAAAAGGCAGCTGTTTCATCAAAGTCACTATGAAAATTCTCACACTTTTATCAGCCATCCTCCCATTTGTTCTCTGTGGGCAAGACATCGTTTTAACTGAAAGCTATCCAAATTTAAGGATACAGCACTTTTCAGATGGCAGCAACAGAGTTTATCTAAATATGTCTGCATCAGGAGTACCAACCCAAACCCATCTCAAAGAAGGCTGTTTCTGCTTTTCTCATAATGAGCATTTAGTGTGTTTTGGTCAAAGCGGCCTTGATATAACTGATTTGAAGCGCAAAATGGGTATCGCTGATCGATTCTTCGATGACATATCTGGTTCGATAAATGATGCCA
>JALHRP010000221.1 GCA_022841365.1 Chitinophagaceae bacterium
GTCTTCCGATCTTCGCAGCACCCCTGCTGCCCGGGCAGGACGCCAGCGTCGAATTCGAGCCGCGCGCCGAACGCCTGCGCTTCCGCGTGCTGCGCGGCGCGGATGTGATCGCCAGCGGCGAACTGCTGTTCGCGGATTCCGTCTCTGCCGGTCCGCCATGAGCCGCGCCGGCCAAGCCGAATGGCAGCAGCGCCCCGAGGGCGGCGGGCGCTTCGCGCTCTGGCTGATTCGCAGCATCGCCCGCTACGGCGGCCGCTGGCTGTCGCGGCCGCTTTTGATTCCCATCACCCTGTACTTCCTGATCGTGCGCGGGCCGGAGCGACGCGCTTCCCGAGCCTATCTCGAACGCGTGCTCGGCCGACCGGCCACGCTGTGGGACTGCGCTCGCCACGTGCATGCCTTCGCCTCGACCATCCTCGACCGGGTGTTCATGCTCTCCGGCCAGTTCCGCAGCTTCGATCTCGAGATCACCGGCCTGAAGGAGCTGCACGAGCAGATCGATCTCGGCCGCGGCGTGCTGCTGTTCGGCTCGCACCACGGCAGCTTCGAGGCGCTGCGCGTGCTCTCGCGCGAGCGGCCCGACGTGACCGTGCGGGTGGTGATGGACCGCGGCCAGAACGCCACCGTCACCCAGCTGCTGGAAGCGCTCTGCCCGGACATCGCCGAGACCGTGATCGATGCCGCCCAGGACGGCACCGCGATCACCCTGGCGATCCGCGACGCCACCGAGCAGGGTGCCCTGGTCAGCCTGCTGGTCGATCGCGCGCGCGGCGCCGAGCCGGTGCAGTGGATCGATTTTCTGGGTGCGCCCGCACCGTTTCCCAGCGCGCACTTCCTGATCGCCGCGGCACTCAAGGTGCCGGTGCTGATCTGCTTCGGTCTGTATCTGGGCGGGCGCCGCTACGCGCTGCACTTCGAGCTGTTCGACCCCGGCATCGAGCTGCCGCGCCGCGAGCGCGCGCAGAAGCTGTACGCCCTGCAGGAGCGCTACGTGCGCCGGCTGGAGCACTTCGTGCGGCTGGCCCCCTACAACTGGTTCAACTTCTACGACTTCTGGAGAAGCGATGACCCCGCGCATCCGCATCGCCGCGACGCTTCTGCTGGCCAGCCTGACGGCACGCGCGGACGTCCCTGAGCTCGACGCCCTGCTGGCCGGCTTCGCCCAGCCCGCCCCCGCGCGCACCGCCTACTTCGAGCGCCGTGATTCGCCGCTGCTGATGCAGCCCCTGCTGTTCGGCGGCGAACTCTCGCAGCCGGCCGCGGACGAACTGGTCAAGACCGTCGAGGGCGCCCAGCCCGAGCGCCTGCGCATCGCTGGCGAGCGCGTCGAGGTGCAGCGCGAAGGGCAGGGCACGCGGCGCTTCTCGATCAAGCGCGCGCCGGAGCTGGGCGCGCTGGCGGCCAGCCTGCGCGCGCTGCTGGGCGGCGACCG
>JALHRP010000222.1 GCA_022841365.1 Chitinophagaceae bacterium
ATCCCCCTGAAGCTCTTGTAGATAACTATGTCTTTTTACATGGTGAAATTGATTTTAACAATTTTCAAAGAATATTGGAGTTGAAAGGACTGAAGAGAAATGAAATTGCAATGTTTTTAGATATTCTTGAATCAAAGATGCCATTAGCAGACAGCAAATGAAAATATAATATAATACAAAAAAATAAACAAAAGAATATCAATGTTTATGTGACTGCACCCAGTAACATATTGTGATCAGTGAGATCTGCCTCAACTGCATCCCTGCAAAAATGTTGGGTAGAAGCGGTCAATTTGCTATACGCTCATTTTCCAAAAAGAGAAGTCAAGTTGAGACTGAATTAGGCAATCTCATTTCATTAATATTCAATAATAATGATGCTAATTATTCACAGTCATCAGATAGTTCAGTCAAGGGACACAATGCAACCCACACCCAGTTAAATGCAAACCAACAAGGAAATACTAATGAAAATTTAAGAAATTTCAGAAAACAAAACAAGCCAAGAAACAAAAACTTTCAGCATACAAAGCGTAGAGACTCTGAAAAAACTCAAGACACTGTCAATCAGTCTGAGAGTTTCCTCTCTTCCTCCCCAGAGTATCTAGCCAAACTCAACAGTGCTTTAGAGAAGCAATTCCCTCTTTTGGAAGAATTAGCATTACCTCCATATTTTGACACTCAGAAAACCATTGGTGTCCCAGAGGAGCAAGTCCTTGACATGAAGTCATCTAAGCCAATTTATAGCCCTCAAACAATTGAGAATTGCTTAATTGAAGAATTTGGAAGAAACTCAGTCGTATACAGCACTGATTGGTCAGAGTATGCTCCAGTTGTTCCATGCTATGCAACCGCAAACAAGTTGATACGCGATGTGATTCGATTTAATTCAGCAACTGATGAAGAAGAAAGTGCTGTAAAAGACACTGCCAAATTGAATGAGTTGATTGAAAAAAGACAGAATTTTATTAAAAATGAGTGTGATATTATGTTGACTGAAATCAATACAGGCGATGCCAGCAGACATGGCTCAGATCCTGGGCGGTTGTTGAGTGATGCTGGCATATCTGAAAGGAGCGAAATACTATTGAAAGCAGCAGACTTGTTGGGAAGAAATCCAAATTATCATCCAATGATCAAGCATTATATGTTGAAAGAAATACATTCAATTGTATCAACTAGCAATAAATAATTTATCAATTACATGTATTATATGCTGGCACTGGACGCTAGTTGTCTCTTGATGAGTATAGAGATATGGATATATATGGAAAGTGAACGCATGAATGCAAAAGTTGCCAAATGTCTAAAGATCTTCCACAGAAATTAGAACATCTTGCAAAAAACCTTCTTAATTCTATTCTTAATGCTAAATCAATTAATAGAATTCCTCTACCATATTCAACCACCAGAAGGGGGTTTTCCAATGG
>JALHRP010000223.1 GCA_022841365.1 Chitinophagaceae bacterium
ACGGTGGTGAGATACTTGAAAAATGGATATTAGCTGTTGATCAAGTTGCTGAGAAAACAAAATTTAATGAATCTTCTCTGTTATTGGATTTCAGACTTGGAAGAAGAACTGAAATCGATTTTCTCAATGGTTTCATTTTTCAGAAAGGACGGCAATTAGCTATCAAATGTCCACTGAATGAACAAATTTCCAGATTTATTCAATCAAAACATTAATATTTCATCAACAATGTTTGTCTTTGGTAAACTGAATGGCAATTGTTTAACACATACTTTGCCATAGATGTCTGATGTGGCAACTTTGATGTTTGTGGGGAAAGTTATTGTGAATGGATCTTTAGAAATGGAAATAGTAATACTTTGTATGGTATCATTTAATTCTTTTTCAATGTGATCACAGTCAAAGTGGTTTAGATTTTCTTGTATGTTTGGTACACATGCATCGTTATTTAAATTGTGTGGGATATTCTGTTTGTGGTTGTCAGCAATTTCCTTATTTTCCTCGCTGCATTGTATATATTGTTGGAATTCCGAAACAAACGTCTCTGTTTTTACATCGCTGTTGTCCATTAAAACAATTTCTTCAACGCCTGCAACCGAAGCACTGGAATCTGTGAAACTGAAAGGAGGCGGACTGGTTGCCAAGAATTCTGCGGACAAATCGTCTTGCCGAATGCAAATCGGAGAGGCGATTTTGCTGCGCTCTTTAAATCTTTCATTAGGTTTGAGTTGAATGGATGGCGTGGAAGTAAGGAATGATTGAAGATTGTTTCCAACAACTTCAGGTGAGACGGCGGCTGTTGGCTGACGAGGCAAATTAGTGATATCTTTCAAAACTGAGCGTGCTTCTGTTGATTCCTCTACAGTTTTGTCTCTCTTTCTCTTGGTAGCCTTTTCTCGCTTTTCTTTTATATTCTTGACAGATTGTTGCTGATGGGACTGAGGCGCAATTGATGGTTTTGCAGCAGCAGTATCCCTTATTGCAGCAAGAAGTTGCTGATCTTCATTACTATTAAATAAAGTTGTAAAACTGTTTCCAATCAAAGAACCTGTCAATTTTCCTTCCAAGTGGAAACTAGACTTGTTGCGCTTCCCGTAGACTGATTGCATGATTCATGCTTCTAATTTCCTTTTTTGAACAGCAAATTCTTTGTATATTATAAAACTGGCTTCAAACCGCTAAACATAAAAAATTTCCTTACTGGAAAAAGGTACAGAAAAAATAGTCACATGAAGCCAGCGTGCCAAGTCATAGCAACATTTTCAACCAATCACTTCTCTTGTTGTCCCCCTAGATGAGTCATTTGACTCTAGCCAATCAAAAACTTTTATGTGTCACATGGCTCTTGTCTATAAATAAACTAGTGTTTCAGCCCCTCGCCACTCTGAAAATGCAATAGTCTAAACACCCCACTAAACACACTTA
>JALHRP010000224.1 GCA_022841365.1 Chitinophagaceae bacterium
ATTTAGTGTCTCCAACAGATACGATATAGCATGGCCCCCCGCCATTTGAAAAATATAGAGCCAAGGAGTAGTACATGTTATGCACCGAGGGTTTGGCTAAATTAGATGGCGCGGGATTTTCCAGCGTTTCTGTAGACTCCCCCTTGAAAAACTGGTCAACCAGTACCTGTTCCGTCGTATTGTCTGCCTTTTTCCTGGTAATAAACACTTCATTAATGACCACCGATAAGCTTGCACCTTCAGCGTTAGCCATACCAAAGTATTTTTCATAATCCCTCAGGGAGGTTATTCTGGTGGGTTTCAACAACAGCGATTCGCCATTGCGATCAGCTTTTTCCGTGTATCCCACAAACGCCGGAACCCCGGTTTCCACACCTGCAACTGATGGGGGTAACAAGCTTACCTCATCAATGTAGACACCGGGCGTTTTTAAAGTACTTAAATTCAACATGACTTTTGATCTTTTATTAATTGTGAAAAAATTATAAATTAAGTCACTTGTCTGAACGTGATGGTATAGGCAATGGGCAGCTGATAATCAACCGAGCTGTCTTTAAAAATGCGCACCAAACCCATTGCTTTTGTTTGTTTCAGGTCGTGATAAACCAAAGCGCGCTCTGCCGGAACCGCTGTTCCTCCTTCAAGGGTTACTTCATAAGCTCCGGAAGGAAGTTCTACCTCAATATATTGGCTCGCAGATTCCTTTGGCTTGAATTCTAAGGGCTTTCCTTTCAAGGTAAGCGGTAAAGCATTGATTTTTGTAGCGCGGGAAACCGGAATAGAAAACTTCGCCGGATAGACCATGCAAATATCCTCTTCGGTGCTGGCCTCTCCGTCGGCCGATAATTCCGTGGCCGTATCGGCCTGTAGTCCGGCATTTAAATTGTCAAAATAACACCTGAAGGTACTACTCCCCAATACAGCCGATTGAAACGTACCGCCGTAATACGGCTCGGTTTTAAGCAGCAGTTTGTCATCTACATAGTCGAGAAAAAAGGTAAAATCAACCGGGGCAGTAAACGGACGGGTTGGCGTCATTTCGCCGCTTTTTTCAACTGCTTTTTCAATAATAATCAACCCGCCTTTATTGTTTTCTTTAAAAATCATATTATGCCTTGACAATTGTCGCCGGCATTCCTCGGTGGGTTTGATGGTAAAATAAATGCCATCGCTGTCAGGATAGCCCTGATGATGAACAGATATAGAAAATAAAATGTCGTATTGGTGTTCCATGCGCTGTAATCAATGGTTAATTTCCACTTGCATTTTCCCGAATAGCCCGAACGACATCGGCGCCTTTCAGTTCTGACTTCTGTACTGGAAGTATACGGAGTTTATATAAAACGGAAGGAATATACTTGCCCCCCAGTATTCCCCATAAATGATTAATTTGTTCAAAATTCATGGAAAATATGTCC
>JALHRP010000225.1 GCA_022841365.1 Chitinophagaceae bacterium
GTGCCCAGCTGCGTGACCCACACGTCGTTGACGGGCCAGGCCGGCACGCGGCCTGCACTGGGCCGCAGGCCGAAGACGTTGTTCCAGGCCGCGGGGTTGCGCAGGCTGCCCATGAAGTCGCTGCCGTCGGCCACGCTGAGCATGCGCGTGGCCAGCGCCACCGCGGCGCCGCCGCTGCTGCCGCCGGCCGAGCGCGTGGGGTCATAGGCGTTGCGCGTGAGGCCGTACACCTCGTTGAAGGTGTGCGAGCCCAGGCCGAACTCGGGCGTGTTGGTCTTGCCGATCACGATGCAGCCGGCGGCCTTCATGCGCTGCACCATCAGGCCGTCCTCCACCGGCACCGCGTCACGCAGCAGCGGCGAGCCCATCGTGCTGCGAAGGCCGGCCGTCTGCGCCAGGTCCTTGATGGCCTGCGGCAGGCCGTGCAGCGCGCCGATGGGGCCGCCGGCGCGCAGCGCGCGGTCGTGGGTGTCGGCTTCCTGCAGCAGCACGTCGCCGTCGCGCAGCGACACGATGGCGTTGTGCAGCGGGTTCAGGCGTCCGATGCGCGCCAGCGTGGCCAGCATCAGCTCGCGGCACGACAGCGTGCCCTGGCGCAGCACGGCAGCCAGCTGGTGCGCCGGCAGTTCGGTGGGGTCCATGCGGTCTCCGGCGGGCCCACGGCGGGCGCGCTGCGGCGCATTGTCCCGGGCCGCTACAGTCGCACGGATGAGCGCCAACCCCACCCTCGTGAACGCCTTCCGCGGCGGCATCGTCGAATCCAGCCACCGCGGCGCCCTGGCCGTCGTCGACGCCGACGGCGCCGTGCACACCCAGCACGGCGACATCGAACGCCCGATCTTCCCGCGCAGCGCCGTCAAGGTGCTGCAGGCGCTGCCGCTGGTGGCCAGCGGCGCGGCCGAGCGCTGGCAGCTGAGCGACGAGGAACTGGCGCTGGCCTGCGCCAGCCACGGCGGCGAGCCGCAGCACGCGTCGACCGCCGCCGCCATGCTGGCCAAGGCCGGCGTGGACGTGGCCGCGCTCGAATGCGGCGCGCACTGGCCGTACCACGACGGCAGCATCAAGGCGCTGGCGGCCGCCGGGCAGCAGCCCAGCGCGCTGCACAACAACTGCTCGGGCAAACACGCGGGCTTCGTGTGCCTGGGCTGCCTGATGGCCGAAGGCGGCGACCGCCGCGCTTTCCTGCAGGGCTACATCCGGCCCGAACACCCGGTGATGCGCGAGGTCACGGCCGCGCTGCAGGCCAGCACCGGCTACGACCTGGCCACCGCCCCGGTGGGCACCGACGGCTGCAGCATCCCCACCTACGCCGTGCCACTGCGCCACCTGGCGCACGCCTTCGCCCGCGTGGCCACCGGCGTGGGCCTGAGCCCCGGCCATGCGCGTGCCGCCGCCCGCCTGCGCGCCGCGGTG
>JALHRP010000226.1 GCA_022841365.1 Chitinophagaceae bacterium
CCAGCGGTTGGACCATTCAGTAATCACTTGTATGAACAGTCCTTGGCTTTGATTCAGAAAGAGCTGTTACCCAAAAGTCAAGAAGAAGACGAAAACCGAGATTTTATAATAGTTAGCTTAGATCTGATTGATGCAATGGTACATGCTTTAGGACCTGAATGCTCTGTAATGCTTAATGGCCATTACAACGCATTTTTGACAATCTTAATAGACTGTCTGAAGGATTATTCTTCTGAAGTTAGACAGAGCGCCTTTTCTTTAATCGGAGATATCGCTATTCAAAACTGTTCTGTGATTGAGGGTCAGTTACCCATCATTTTTGCTGAGATATGCGCAAACTTAACTCCAAATGAAAACGTTACCGATTCTGCAGCAAATAATGCAATTTGGGCTTTAGGAGAAATCTCAGTTCGCTGGAAAGACTTTGATGAAGCTCTTTTTAAGAAGTCTATTGAACAACTTGTGTCTTTGTTACTATCAGACAGAGAGCGTAGAACTCTGTTTGAAAATTCGGCAGTTACTCTTGGAAGATTGTGTTCAGTAAGACCATCTTTGCTTAACTCTGTTCTACCGTTATTTATGCATAGATGGGTAAAATGGATGAGATGGGTCAAGAATGTCGTTGAAAAAGAAACCGCTTTTAGAGGGTTGCTTCAAGCTGTGGTCTATAATCCTGAAACAACATTACCAGTGTTTTCGCATATTGCAAGTGCTATATCGCATTATTCACATCCTCCAGCTGATCTTGATTTCATGTTTGGGCAGATGATCAAGAGTTGGACCGATGCTGTTGGAGCCACGTGGCGAGATCAGTTAGATCTGGCCGAGGTCCAGACGCTGTCAGCGAAATATCTCAAATAAAAGCATTTCATAATTTATTTAATTGTCGATAAATACGTATTTATATCATAGAAACCGCCAATTGATGTACTTGAGCGATAATCTCTTGGGAAAATCGGTGCTGCAACAGAGTCACATACAAACTGACAGCCTTACTTTGGGCTTGAATGACAGATAGTTTCTCGGCTCTGTGGGTGTCGTAGCTATCTTGTTCTTTGTATTGAAAAAATAACTTGCTCAAACAAGAAAGTAAAACGATTGCAATTTCTCCTAAAGAATTTGATAAGTATGGACTCATGAAAGACACATTGTCAGCTGCTTTGCTGATAGCTGTCATATGGCCTTCCAAAGGAAAAATGGCTAGTTCGCTGAAACGGGCTAGCGCTTCTTCATATCTCCGCTGAGCAAATAATCGAAAAACATACGCTAAATGTATCAAGTCTTCACATAAACAAAAATTCTCTTTGGATATGGCAGCGGCAATAACTGTGTCTTGTTGATAATACAGCAATATTGACTGGGCCATCTCCATACATTGATTTACTCGATCTACAGAAATAGACCTCGATAAAC
>JALHRP010000227.1 GCA_022841365.1 Chitinophagaceae bacterium
ATGACGCTGAAGATTTGTTCTTTGAAATGCCTGTAGATTTCAAGCCATTTTTATGCGATGTTCCACTTGCAGCTGAGAATACCGCGGCTGCCATTAATTTGTTTCATGCCGCTCATCCATTTGATAAAAGATCAGGTCGCACTCGTAGAGCCATTGATGTTCCTCTGGTTAAAGGATGGTATCAAGAGCATTGTCCACCTGGACAACCTGTAAAAGTCCGTGTGTCTTATCAAAAACTACTAAAGAGTTGGGTTCTAAATGAACTCCATCATAGTGCTCCTCCAGCTCAAAGTAAAAAATATTTGTTCAATCAATTGAATAATACAAAATTCTTCCAAACTACAGAATTAGATTGGGTAGAAGCTGGGTTGCAATTATGCCGTCAAGGCTACAATATGCTTAATTTGCTGATATCTCGAAAAAATCTTAATTTTCTTCATTTGGATTATAACTTTAATTTGAAACCTGTGAAGACGTTAACGACTAAAGAAAGAAAAAAATCTCGTTTTGGTAATGCATTCCATCTTTGTCGTGAAATCCTCCGCTTCACTAAACTGATTGTTGATTCACATGTCCAATTTCGCCTAGGGAACATTGATGCCTATCAGTTGGCTGATGGATTGCATTACATATTCACACATGTTGGCCAGTTGACTGGAATGTATCGCTACAAATATCGATTAATGAGGCAAGTGAGAATGTGCAAGGATCTCAAACACTTGATTTATTACCGATTCAACTCCGGTCCCGTCGGTAAAGGTCCAGGTTGTGGCTTTTGGGCTCCGTCGTGGAGAGTTTGGGTATTTTTTATGAGAGGGATTGTTCCACTATTAGAGAGATGGTTAGGAAATTTATTGGCCAGACACTTTGAAGGCCGTCTCTCCAAAGGTATCGCCAAAACTTTGACCAAACAGCGAGTTGAGAGTCATTATGATCTGGAACTACGAGCGGCAATCATGCACGATATTTTGGACATGATGCCGGAAGGAGTAAAGCAAAACAAGGCGCGCACTATACTTCAACATTTGTCAGAAGCCTGGCGTTGTTGGAAGGCGAATATTCCATGGAAAGTTCCTGGATTACCGGCTCCAGTTGAGAATATGATTTTAAGATACGTCAAAAACAAGGCTGATTGGTGGACCAACGTCACTCATTATAATCGAGAGCGGATTAGACGTGGGGCATCCGTTGATAAAACTATTACAAAGAAGAACGTGGGTAGATTGACTCGTTTGTACCTCAAAGCCGAACAGGAGAGACAGCACAATTATTTGAAAGATGGACCTTATGTTACAGCTGAAGAAGGTGTCGCCATATACACTGCGACGGTCCATTGGCTGGAAAGCAGGAAATTTGCTCCGATTCCATTCCCTCCATTGTCATATAAGCATGATACCAAAATATTAATTCTTG
>JALHRP010000228.1 GCA_022841365.1 Chitinophagaceae bacterium
TGAAAACCAGCAGTCTGAAGAGCGCTTTTAATACCTCGCTGCTTGCGGCGGGGTGCTTTATTTATCTATATACGGCTACTCATCATTTTGATGAGTAGCCAGAAAACACGGTATTAACAGGAGTTGGAACACTAACTGCATTGCAGCTGCGAGAACATTTTTCAACAGCCTGTTAATTAAAATTAATTTCTTCTGAGGTATTTGTTGCGGTATATCGATTTTTTTGAAAAAGGACCAGTGAGCGTTTTATGATGCGGTATCTTATCAATGCTACGGAGGAATGTAATTGGTCAAAAAACATCAGTTCGACAAGAATCTATTTCGTGGCTCAGCAATGCTTGCACAAGAGTGAAGTCATTCATCTGACGATCCAGCCTAATAAAGTATGTATTGTGTAATGTGAAGGGAAGGTAATCAGGGCAGATAAGCAAGACCAGGGATATGGAATTGCGGTTCAGTTTACTAAGATGATGTTTGGTTAAGTTGAGTCGTTGAAATTTAATCTGTGTGGGATTGCCCCGCTCCTTGAGGCGAAAGCTGATTGAAAGGGGGAGTTAATACTCCGCGCTTGCGGCGAGGTGCTTTATTTCTGCCGTAGTTCAGTTTAAGCTCAATCCTGGCAGTGCGAGTTAAGAGACTTTTCTGCTGGTTATTGTATGGTCTACCAGCTCAACCCGGTTTCTACCTTTATGTTTAGCTTGGTAAAGCGCCTCGTCTGCTTTTTTTAATAGCGATTTCTCATTCAGTGTTTTTGCTTCTGCACCGATCGCCACGCCTAAGCTGATTGTTATGGAGACAAAGGTCTCATTGATTTTAATTTCTTTGCAAGCGACTGCATTACGAAATCTTTCTGCAGCTCTTAACGCGCCATCCAGATTATACGGCGAGAGGATTGCCAGAAACTCTTCACCGCCATAGCGTCCGATGTATTCATGAGAACGGGCTGACTCAGTCAGCCGGTTGGCAATTTCACATAATACTGCATCCCCTGCAGGATGGCCGTAGGTATCATTTATGGCTTTGAAGTGATCAATATCGATCATGATGATTGCTATGTTGTAACCCCCTCGTTTAGCACGCTGGATTTGTTTGTGCAGAATGTCGAATATACCGGGGCGGTTGAGTAAGCCAGTTAACGCATCGTGTGTGACACGTTGTTCGAGTGATTTTTTCTGTGCCTTGAGTTGTTTGTTTAACTTCATCCCTTGGTATAATTGGTTTTTTTCAATCAGAATAGATACCTGGCTGGCGATTTGCAACGCTAGATCTTGCTGTGAATGTAAATCTTTGCAGGCATTATTATTACGACTGGAAAAGAAAATAAACCCGGTTGGTTTGCCACCGGCAAGCAAAGGGCAAATGAGACAGGAACGGATACCTTCGCTAAAAATGGCTTGCGTAAGGCGGGATTT
>JALHRP010000229.1 GCA_022841365.1 Chitinophagaceae bacterium
TACCAATTTGGAAAGAGAATTGGTAATAAAAACCAAACGATGGAAGTTGTTAGAATTATTATGACAATTAATCTTTTTTTGATTTGAAAGCGATTTAAAGAGAAAATTGAAGTTATTGTGATATTTTGAACAGTTTCATCGCTAATAGCTCTGGAAAGGGATGTTTCTTCAACAATTTCACGTTCAAACTCAGAGTTTGTGTAGGATTTTGTTGATTTGATGGAGAGAGGGGAAATTGAAGGTGAAGAGTTTTGATGATTGGAAGAATTTCTTTTTCTTACCATTTTTACGTACTTACGAGGTAGGTTTGTGAGGTAAACGAAAGGGGCTTGCCGGCCGTCAGCTTGTCACAGTTCAGCTAGACCCTTGTTGGCGGTATTCAAACCTTTATAAATAGAAGCCGCAGATTGATGTAATTTAGCAAACTGATGAATTGTTTGAAAAAACTTTGTAATAAATCAAGGAATCATTGGAAGCATGATCCCCATTCCATATAAAGTCAAGTCAGCTGATCTCCCCTCCCACTTTGCTGTCCATATTTGCTAAATGAACGGCAGTTCCCTTGTCGATATACCTCAATGTCCGACATAGTTGCTCGTCCAAAAGATGCACCTTCAATATTTTTCTCCATATCACTTGCAGTGAATTTTTCAATGGTTGCTGCAATTGCTGTTCCCAGTCTATTCCGTTTTGACTTATGGCAACAATTCTTTATGGCCATATTTTGGCTGTCACTAACTCTTACCATTGGGTTGTTGTATCTCCAAAAATCCAATACCAAATGTCTCACTCATATGATGTTATTCAGAACTGGGATATTTCTCTTGGCAGCAGTATATGCATCAGCTACTGAAAGGGATTGGAAAATGAAATTGGGTCTTGCAATCCTCGCTGTAATGGAAGGTTTTTCCATCAGTTCCATCCGTCCCTGCAGTCCACAATATGAGAATGGAAATCATATTGCTTTAATCGGAAAAAATAACTATTTTGTTTGTATGATTTTGACAATTGCTTCGATAATCATTTCTGCAATTGGTCCTGAAATATACAGATGGCATTGGATGAACAGAATTGACATATGGCTGCCTCGCATCGTTGTGTATCTTTTCGTGTTATGCCTGCATATTATCAGTTATCATATGTTGAAGGGTGGAAAAAGAAGCACTTGTTGTTTGAAGGCTATTGGTTTACTCAATTTTGCAATTGTTTTGATTATCAATGCTTTTATTAGCGGAGGACATGATGTTGTTGGTGCCATGGCTTCCATTACGTTTATTCATGGATTCATTATTGTTTACACCTTGACTTTGTTGAATGAAATACAAGCTCATCGTGATGCAGAATCTGAGAAATTACCTATATATGCTACAGCAACAGCATAATTTATGGTACTAATAAAATCT
>JALHRP010000230.1 GCA_022841365.1 Chitinophagaceae bacterium
CATGAGCAAAATGGATCTGCAAAATATCAGAGCCAGTAATATGTTGTTGGTCATAATATGTGAAATATTGGTGAGGTTCCAAATTTGTTGCACTTTTAATGGCTTCAGCTTTCGTTCCATTTATGGCTATTATCTCCCCTTTAATAGTGTAGCATCGGAGTGTATTTTCATCATCGTCATAGTACAAAACTCCAGCAATTTCAGTTTTAAATGTGCATTTCTTGTAAAATTTCATGATAGATTTAGCTACATCTAAATTTGTGTAAGGCTTGAAATACGCTCCAATATCAATAATGGCATGAGTCAATTGTGTGATGTCTTTCACGGTTGCCAGCGAATCAAATAAAACTTGCAAATAATTTTCTGCAGGCATTACATCAGGTAAAATTTTAACAGCTCGATTGTTATTCAGTATAGCGTCAATGACTCTTCCATTGCAGCCATCGTCCAAGTCTATTGCATACTGTATCTTGGGCTCGGTTGTCATTGAAAGAAATTCGAATCTAGTGGAAAATATATAAAGATTGTATAATGTTCCGGTGTAACCTTGACTTGATGCGGACATCGAAATCAATACCTGAGCTGATGCAGATATTTGATATGTATTCGAGGCTATTTTTGGAAGTGCGCACATATCCAAAAATGCATTCAGCAACTTTAATCGTGTTACTTCTAACGATGGGTTGTCATTTGCTAGCATATTGTAAGTATACTGGATATCATTTAGATATGTAGGATCAATATCACTAAATGATTTATAACTAGCATTTGGCTCAATTGTGCTAGTTATTAATCCATGTTCATTGAAAGCAGTAATTAAATGCTCCGTTTCAGCAGGATTTGTATAAGCCGCAATCTTTAAAGCAATTAAAAACTCAGCCGTTTGTTCCAGATTTAACCCAATATAATAAATCATGACACATGTCTTGTTCATTGTATCGAACTTGCTTGAAAATTCAGAGTTTTCCTTGGGGTTTTGAGCAGCGCTATAGGGTTTAGCAAAATTCAAAGTTAAGTTCTCTTTTGAAGGTCCGTAGTTTTCATTTACTGTTGCGTTCAAAACATCGAATAACCATTTTTGGATTTCTTCGATCATAATTAGCAGCATCTGCTTGAATTCAGAGAGAAACGGGTAGGTAGCTTTTGCTTCAAAAATGGTCTTCATATAAAACTGCTTTGATGATATCGAATAAGGATCAGAAAGTAGTTTGACTAAAGATTTGTCAAACTGAGTGGCTGGATATTTTACTTTGAATACGTCATCTACAACATTTCGCCAAATTTCTATCTTATACAGAACTTTATGAACTAGTATCCAAGATAAAAGCTTTAATTTTTTGTTGTAAGTTTCCCTTAAAATCTTGCTACTTCCAAATAAAAGTGGTTTAAAGTC
>JALHRP010000231.1 GCA_022841365.1 Chitinophagaceae bacterium
TTACTTGACATTTGCTCCAAATGACTACAAATTGACTTATGATTACACCATTCAAGATCCTGTTGCCATCTACCTATTCAGCTTGAATTCTGATTCATTGCCACCAGAGATTATTTGCCCTGGTGTCATCTTTCCAGCTTGCAATGTTACCACCCCAGCATGCTCATACAATCCAGGAAGTAACTGCTTGCCAAACACTGGTTTCAGCACTGTAAGTGAATGCATTACTTATATGCATCAATTGATTGCAGGACCACCATCAAAATGTCCATATCCACAAAGATCTGACACATATGCTTGCCGTGTCCTCCATGGATTCAGTTCTCTTTTCAACCCAGGTGTTCATTGTGCTCATGTCCCTCCAGTCTCACCCGTTTGTCACGATAATTGTTTGAATGGACCATGTGGATCTGCTGCCCCTCATTCACATTGTATTGCTAACTGGCCAAATGTTCCATACAGCTATGAACTGTTGTATGTGCCAGTATGTGATGATGGATACTCTGGAGATGCTACGGTAGCTTGCACGCCAAATACTTGCTCACATGACAATGATTGTCCATCACCACAAGGAGTTTGTGTTAATGGAATGTGTGGCTGTGCTGATACTTTTGTTTGGGATCCATCACCGTTGGCTCAAAGCACCAACAAAGCCTGTGTATGTCCCCCAGGATTCAAGAAATTTCCAAATGGTCGTGATGGTCCAATCTGTATGAGAAACGGTGATTGCTACAATGTAATGCAGTGCCCACAAGTTCAATATGGTCAACTCACTTCCATTAAATGTAGAAGACCACCAGGTGTCAACGTCTTTACTGATCTTGACTTCTGCATGTGCAATGCAGGTTACGAAGGCGGAATTGAATATCCATGTGTATGTCCAGTTGGAAAAGAAGAGTCATTTTCAAAAGATATCAATGGATTTGTATGCATTGGTCCAAATGAATGCACATCAACTGATAAATGCGCCAAAGGAAAGACTTGTATGATGAACACTGAGACAGGAATTGGTCAGTGCCACTAAGCGATCCACCAAAAGAAAATAAAATTGACCTTTTCAAGGTAGCTACTCAGCGCATATTATAGCTCAGTTCATTTGCCAATAATTTTCATCTACATTTCAGCAGGTCTTCTCTTGTAGTTGTTCCCTCTGTGGCCTCTCCCTCGGCCCTGTTTACCTCGGCTGTATCCACGTGGTCGTGCCGGCTCATGTCCATGGGCATACAGAGAACCAGATTCATCACTGTTCAACTGTGGCTGTGGTGATGAATTTTCAGCTGAATTTGTGTTATTATCAATATTCTTCATCAACATGAAATTTCGTAAAATCATATCTTTTCTTGGATTTTTTGTAAATTGATTGGCCCAACCTTCCAACTGCTCATGTGATA
>JALHRP010000232.1 GCA_022841365.1 Chitinophagaceae bacterium
TGAGTGCACATGTCCTTATACCAATTGTTCAGCCAGTTGCAAAGATTTATTGACAGATAACTTCAATTGCGGTGCATGTGGTAAAGTATGCATTCAAGGAACGGAATGTATCCAAGGTCTCTGCATATGTACTGATCCATCCTTGACTAATTGTGGTGTTTGTGTGAATACCAATACAGATCTCAACAATTGTGGTATCTGTAATAATATTTGCTATCTACCAAATGCTTCACCAATTTGTATTGGCGGTTCTTGTCAAATAGACTTCTGTGTAAGTCCATACTTAAATTGCGATGGCAATCCAGCTAATGGTTGTGAAGCCAACTCACAGGTGAGTCTGACTGATTGTGGCCAGTGTGGCATACAATGTACTGCTGCCAATGCAGTTAACTTTTGCATCAATGGACAGTGTCAATTTCAATGTAATTTTGGGTTCGCTGATTGCAATCCCAGTGCCTCTGGTTGTGAAACAGACATTCTCAACGATCCATTGAACTGCGGTGGATGCGGTGCTAGTTGTGGTCCAAGAAACCATGTGGCTTCCTTCACTTGTACAAATGGTATCTGTGGTATTGGATCATGTGTCAGTGGTTATTTGGATTGCGATTTATTATTTACAAATGGCTGTGAATATTTCGGTGGCAGTTGCCCATTAACAATCACAATTTAAATAAATTTTGTAGCTCTAGGGTTTGTTTAGTTTAGGTAACAATCATAGAAGTTTGTGGCGTTCGAACTGCAGATTGTGTTATGCAAATGGACAAAGGAGATTTTAACAATTCAAAGTCCATTTATAAGGCAAAATTATACAGAAAACGATTTGTTGTCTTGATTGCCATTTTCTTGTTGTTTTCACTTATTGAAATATTTGTTATTTCCAAATGTTACAGCTCATCAACACTCCACAAACAATCTGATTCACCAAATGGCAAATATTTAAATTTTACCGAGAAAATATGGCAGACAAATGACGTTTTACTAGCTGATTTGCAATCTGGAATTTTGTTGGAGTCATTGTTGCGACCCATCGACCCTTTGGATCTGAGTGAATATACTTTCAAAGTCAAGGCTCTAAAAAAAATTTGGATGATGAAGGATAAAACAGAAGAGTTGAAATCACTTGAAAACAATTTGACGGCGCTTTTATTTCCATGGCTTGGTATCGAACTCCAACAGTTAGCGATCAACTGGGTTGGTGAAGGAATTGTGATGCCTGTTGGCAACTACAACGCAGAATTTGCTGTTCATTCATTAAAATCTTTGAAATCTTTAAATAATACATTGATCATTGAGATTGCTTTTAATGGGAACGATGATCTTAGCGAAAATTGGCAAAACAAGCTGTCTGCCATCAGTCACAACATAAAACTGTTGGACATCTCACAGTTC
>JALHRP010000233.1 GCA_022841365.1 Chitinophagaceae bacterium
GATTTCTCTTTCTTTTTTCTTGAACATTCATCCACTGCTTGTTAGGTGATCACGGCTTAAATATGACACAATACCGGGAACCAATACAAAATTTGTTTTTCTTTTTCTTCCATTTCATCAATCCAGCACTGCCCTTCCCTCATCATTTCTTGCAATATACTGTTGCATCTCCCTTCCGTCCACTTCAATGCTTGACACAGTTGACGAATAGATTGACCTCTTGCTCCAACAGATGACACATAAGCCAACAGAGCAGATGAATCACAGTTTAATTCTTTAGGAACAGAGCGTATCAATTTAGTTTCTTTCCCAATATTCAACACTTCAAAGCCTGTGCCCAATGGTTTCAAACTCTTTACAGCTTTTAGAATGTCATCCCTTTTAATGTAAATAAAATTTTATATTTTTATATTTTACTCTGAAATATCTTCTGCGCTCTTACCTCGCAGCCGCTTCACTCGCCCTCTCAATTCACTCAATTCAATCAATCCGCCATTCACAGACTGTGTCACAAGGCACGTCTCTGCTATTTGTACAGCCAATTCAAAGTAAAAATTCCCTACACCCAACAAATCTGCCCAGAACCCTTTATTGCTACTGAGAGGATCAACTCCAATCTTATTGCACATTGCTGTGAAATGTGAGCGGACAGAGGGGTTCCCTCTTATTTCCTTCCCATATTTAACTGCAAATTGTTCAAGGGATGATTTGAATGTCTCTAATTGAGCGGTGAGTTGTTGCAATTGTTGACTTGCGAGAAGAGTGCCAGTGTCTTTGTAGGACTTGGAGGCTGAAGCTTTTTGTTGGAGACCAGCTATCCCAACACCTCTACGCATAGTGTCTGCAAGGGCTAGTTCATGGCGTTTATGCACTAGAATGTCTGCTAAATTAATATAATAAATATAATACCGTAATTGATGCAAAGTATTACAAATAAAATAAATTCTATAAACGGTAACTTACTAAATTTGTAAAATATTTGATTGGTTGATATAACAAGGCACTGCCAGCAACAAGAGAACTCAATTCACAATAGCTTTAGCGTCACACTAAAATAAATTATTATGAAATCTCAAAATCCATTTATATATCTGCCGTTTGAAATATTCATTCACATTGCATCTTTTACTAGAACACATCCTGAATTTGCCCAAGTCAACAGTCTTTGTGCCACCCTTTTTGTTGAACATCATTTATTTAATAATTTGCCGCTTTGCCTACAGTTGTGGAGGGAAAAAAACTTGCCTGTTCGATATCAGTGGAGCAGAGAAGGGTTCCCTAAAGATTGGATCATTGAGTTTGAGAGGAAGGTTTTGGACAAGAAAATATCTTTGCGATTGATTATAGGCAAATTATATTCAGATCCAATTTATTACAATTATTTTAAA
>JALHRP010000234.1 GCA_022841365.1 Chitinophagaceae bacterium
CCGAAGGCATTTCCTTTTGCATTGATTGCATCAGGACAACCGTCTGCTTCAAGATTTTGTGTGGACAATGCCGGTACTCTGGTCAGGTGATTGATGTCCAAAGGACGGAATGTGCCCCATCTGATGTTTGGGTCAACCGTGATTAGACTGTCCATTTCTTTGGCAGCGAGAATAAAAGATAATATCTGAATATCTTTAGCCGTCTCGATACTCGATGTTTTTTTGATGTTAAAAAGTGGATTATTGGGTTGTTGCGTGATCATTTTAAAGAGTACCCAATCTTTAGGCATCATGACAGCCATTTTTTCCTGAAGAGATTCCAGTTCGTCGTACGTGGATTTACGCAGATGTTTAAGATACAATTCAAAAAATACCGGTTCCTGTGCTTTACGTCTGTATTGAGCGTCCCAGGATTTTAGGTTGGAATACCAGGGAATACCAGAAGTGCCTTTGATGGCGGCACAACCTTCCGGCAATACCGAAATAAATTCTGCTGCTTTGGCAGAATAGGCGTCAAACTGCATTTTTTTCATATCCTCAACCGTGATTTTTTCGGATTGCCTGAGTTTCTGATTGATGGTTTTATTTCTGTAATTTTCAAAAGTTCCGGTAAAATAATACGGATAATTTCGGGAAGCACTTCTTTGATTGGCAGAGGCAACAAAATTTTCAGGTGGATTCAGAACATGTGGATTTTGTTCTTTGGGAATAAACGCCTGCCATCCATTTGACGAGCGGTTTCCGTATTCTACAAAACGTCCGTCCTGATCATATTTAGCAGGAAAAACACCATTGACTCTGATCCCGATATCACCTGTGACAGCTGCACATCCAAAGTTTTGTGCCGGTGTGGTGAAAGGTTCGGTCGATTTAAGATATTCCTCATAGGATTTACACTTCATCGCGTCGATGAAGGTCATATATTCCTCTGTCTTCGGTGCGTCATGAGCCAGCCACCGCATGGCAAGATCGGATTTTGTATTGTTGGATTTTTTATATATGGGTCCCCAGACAGTATAAGGTATCGTATCATACAAAGGTTCTTTTTGACCTTTGATATCAATTTTTTCTATCCTTAAAGTAGCCTTAGTACTTTGTCCGTCAAGAAGATAGGTGGTTCGTGAGTTATCTGTCCAATCGATGAGAAATAAATCTTCCACATCCTGTCCGACATTGGTTTCTCCCCAGGCAATGTATTCATTAAAACCGATCATAATGCCTGGAAATCCCGGAAATGAAACACCGTAGGCATTAAAATCCGGAGTAACGATATGTTGTTCAAACCAAATCGACGGCAAACCCAAGGCAAGATGTGGGTCATTACAAAAAATATTGGCACCGGAACTGGTTTTATTTTTTCCTACTGTCCATTGATTGC
>JALHRP010000235.1 GCA_022841365.1 Chitinophagaceae bacterium
AAGGCAGCGATGTTACTGTAATTGGATGGGGCAGCCAACTATTAGCCTTAGAAAAAGCAGTTAAAAGAGCTGAAGAGGAATTAGGCATAAAATGTGAGTTGATTGATTTGAGAACAATTCTGCCGTGGGACATCGACACAGTCTGCACTTCTGTCAACAAAACTGGGAGACTGGTTATTGCACATGAAGCACCGCTTACAGGCGGATTTGCAGGTGAAATAGCTGCAACTGTCCAACAAAAGTGTTTTTTGAGATTAGAAAGCCCAATTGGAAGAGTTTGTGGATGGGACACACCGTTCCCTTTGATACATGAGAAATTTTATGTTCCTGATGATAAACGATGTTTTGAAGCGATTGTAAAAACAGTAAAATTTTAATTTTATATTTTATTTTATATTAAATTTTACATATATTTCGTGATTTTTGTTAAATTCCATTTCCAACAGTGCTTATCGTGTTGACTTTTCCTGCATCGCTACACAGATTTTGATTTGACTCATTGACGGCTATGCATATAAAATATAGAAAAAAGTCAATTTTCACTTTATTTTATAAAAAATCAGAGCCATCTTTGGAAAGTCGCCCTGCATATGTGTAAAATCAGGCTGCAAGATTGGCCTGTTTTTCCTAGTATAGCTCCCAAATTTTGTCATCAACAGCCAGCAGCCCATGGGCCAAAAAAAATAAATTCACAAGTTTATGACAGGGGTCCAACTTATCTGCCGCATGGTTGCCCTTTCTCATTTTTTCATTTTGTATATTCTACAGCTGACCTCAAGAAGTGTCTTATCTACCACACAGCAACCTGTTTTTGATTTAACTCAATCTCTAAACATTCCACAACCGTCTGTGGATGATGCTGAAGTTGAACGCGAAGCAATGCTTGAAATGGCTGGTAGAATATCAGAAATGCCGACACTGACACAAAGACTATTAAGAACAGGTTTGAGAGCACTGTGTTTTTGTTTTGACAGTTTTTCTTGTGCTGCAGATAGCGTTGAAGAGCGTTTAAAAGGGCGTTTAAGTGACGACACTCTGGTGGCCGCTCTGTCTCCTTCTGAGCAAGCCGTTTCAGCTGCCTTGAAGCTGTCAAACAGACCGCTGTACGACGTCCCTTCAAATGATTTTTCAGAGTATTTTAAGTCAGCTGTCTGTGTGACACCGCGTTATGCTAAACTGATAAATGATCCAGAATGTGTCAAGTATGCGTTGCCCTCAACTGCTCCTAAAAAACAAGCCTTCAACATAACGTATCACGCCCCAACGAAAGCCCTTTTGGTAAATTTAACTGTTCACGAAGGTTTAGAGAAGAGATATATGAACTTTACAGAGTTGGCTGATCAACACAAAGATTATTCTGAGAGAGTTTGGAAAATTA
>JALHRP010000236.1 GCA_022841365.1 Chitinophagaceae bacterium
GTAATAGATGACAGTAAATATATGGGTCATTTGTATGGTATTGGAACAACTGTTCAACAATTCTCTTCAGCCAATCCATCAAATATTTATACTGCAAATAGTTCAAGTGGAATGACATCAACACTCAGCTCGTTGGTCAATCAACCGAATACTTTGACTGGATCGTTGTTGACTTTAGGACATTCTGGATCGATTGGTAATATTGACAGTTTAACATTGGATGAAATTACAAAATAAATTTTCAATCATTTATTTTGATTTTTAGAGATTCCTTTAATTTATCTTTGTATTTACGTGCATCGTTCAGGAGATCTTTAGGTAAACCAGCTAGTTCTGCCACGTGTAATCCGAACGAATGCTCTGCTACACCTAGCACCAATTTGTGGATAAATGACAGATTGCCGTAAGAATCTTGGATAGCATCAGTTTTGTAGCAGATTGCTTTTGAATAATTTGATTTTATATGATGCCCCAACTCATGATAGTGTGTGGCAAATAGGGTTCGACAACCAACTTTGTGATACATGTAATCACAGATGGCGGTTGCAAGAGATAGGCCATCTTCTGTAGATGTTCCACGTCCAACTTCATCCATAATTACAAGTGATTTAGATGTGGATTTCTTGATGATATTTGCTGTCTCTTCCATTTCAACCATGAATGTTGAGCGATCTTTTGAGAGATCATCGGATGCTCCAATTCGAGTATAGACTGCGTCGATAATTCCGATTTCTGCTTGTTGAGCTGGAACAAAACAACCAGCCTGTGCAAGTATAGCGATGACAGCATTTTGACGGAGAAATGTACTTTTCCCACCCATATTAGGTCCTGTTAAAAGCCAAAATCTTTGATCAGAAGATAAATTACAATCATTTGCAATGAATTGCTTCATATTTTCAGATTTCGAACACTCAACGACGGGATGTCTTCCATTTTTCACTTTAAAAACAGAGCTGATAATTAGAGTTCGAAAAATAGAAGGATTACTCCAAAGTCAATATTGGTCGACAATAGTTCTCAGTTACAGCCAAATATGCCATCGCAGTTGCTACATCAATTTCTGCTATTGCTTTAGCAGCGCAGCTAATAGAATAAGCCTTTTGAAGTGTTTTTTCTCTTAAATCTTTATATATTTCATATTCGAGAGATTTAATCTTATCTTCGTGACGCGCATTCAGTTCACGATGTTCATTCAAAGCCTAGCAATTAGACCCACCAAATAAACGAAGAGTTACCTTTGTTCGATATCTGAGTTTTGAAAGATTTTTGTTTTCCAATATAAATATCGGATCAGTAATCTCACCCTCAGATGTGTTGACTTCAATGTACCAACCCAACTGTTTCTTCTCAACTATTTTCAATGACTGTTTACCTG
>JALHRP010000237.1 GCA_022841365.1 Chitinophagaceae bacterium
TGGAGCATCTTTCTTAGGCGCTTCTGCAATCATCGTTTCAGTTGTTAACATCAAAGATGAAACAGACGCTGCATTTGTTAAGGCACAACGAACAACCTTAACTGGATCGATAACACCGTCTTTTAAAAGATCGCCGTATGCATCAGAGTAAGCGTTGTAACCGAAGGCAGCAGATTTATCTTGAAGAATACGATCTACAACGATAGCGCCATCAAGACCTGCGTTGTGAGCAATTTGTCGAACTGGCTCTTCGCAAGCACGTTTGATGATGTTTGCACCAAATTTTTCTTCTTCAGAAAACTTAGCCTTAGTGATGTGTTGAGCCGCTCTTAATAAAGCCGTTCCGCCACCAGCAACGATACCTTCTTCAACCGCTGCGCGAGTTGCATTCAATGCATCTTCAACGCGAGCTTTCTTTTCTTTCATTTCAACTTCAGATCCGCCACCAACGTGGATAACAGCAACACCGCCAGAAAGCTTAGCTAAACGCTCTTTAAGTTTTTCTTTATCGTAATCAGAAGTTGTTTCTTCGATTTGCATCTTGATTTGAGAAACACGTGCTTGAATGTCTGCTTTTTTACCAGCGCCATCGATGATTGTTGTATTATCTTTATCAACAACAACGCGTTTTGCGATACCAAGTTGTTCTTGGCCAGCTTGCTCAAGCTTCATTCCAAGTTCTTCAGAAATCATTTGTGCTTTAGTTAATACAGCGATGTCTTCAAGCATAGCTTTACGACGATCACCGAAGCCAGGAGCTTTAACTGCGCATACATGAAGAGTTCCACGTAATTTATTAACAACTAAAGTTGCTAATGCTTCGCCGTCAACGTCTTCAGCGATGATTAAAAGAGGACGTCCTTGCTTTGCAACGTACTCAAGAACACCGATCATGTCTTTCATTGAAGAGATTTTTTTATCGTAAACTAATACGAAAGCGTTTTCTAAAACAGCTTCCATTTTTTCTGCATTTGTTACGAAGTATGGTGACAAGTAACCACGATCAAATTGCATACCTTCAACAACAGTTACTTCTGTTTTTGCAGTTTTAGAATCTTCGATTGTGATAACGCCTTCACGACCAACTTTTTCCATTGAGTTCGCAAGCATTTCACCGATTTCTTTATCGTTATTTGCAGAGATTGAACCAACCTGTGCAACTTCATTTGAACCTTTAACAGGTTTTGCCATGTTTTTTAGTTCTTCTGTGATGATGGTAACCGCTTTATCAATACCACGCTTGATTGCCATTGGGTTGTGACCCGCAGAAACTAGATTAGCTCCTTCACGGTAAATGGCTTGCGCTAGTACAGTCGCCGTTGTTGTTCCGTCGCCGGCTTCGTCATTGGT
>JALHRP010000238.1 GCA_022841365.1 Chitinophagaceae bacterium
ACAGCAAAAGCATGTCGTGTGTTTTGGAAGACATTGCAAATTGGGTTTAGTAGGTGAAGGGTTTTGCGCGAAGCGATAAAGATACAACGCTCGCGCTGAATACGACTTTGGTTTCACACAACGGCACAACGCTCACAACGAGCGAGCATACCAATCCCCACTCACAGCATAACACTCTTCCTTCCTTCCTTTGCGGCGAAAACCCCGTCTATTCACCGCATTTTTGCGGCAATTAATCCCTATATTTGCCGCAAGAAAAGTTAAGAGATGCCAAAATAGACCCGGTATTGAAAGCAGCAATTGCCCACTTTTGGTTCATCATCATCCACCCTTTTGATGACGGCAACGGCAGGATTGCACGTGCGGTTTCAGATTTATTACTTGCCCGGGCTGAACGAAGTCGGGAGCGATTTTACAGTTTGTCCAGTCAAATCCTGGTAGAAAGAAAACGATATTATAAGGTGTTACAACAGGTTCAGCATAGCACCGGCGATATTACAGAATGGTTGAACTGGTTTTTTCATTGCCTGAAAAAAGCTTTGTTAGAAACAGAAAATACGTTGCAGAAAATTTTGCACAAAGCAACGTTTTGGAAAATATACGAACATACGCCCATCAATGAACGGCAACGCTTGATGTTGAACAAGTTATTAGATGGCTTTGACGGCAAATTAAAATCTTCAAAGTGGGCAAAGATCGCCAAATGTTCACCTGATAATGCATTGCGGGACATCAAGGACTTGATGGAAAAAGGAATTTTGCGGCAAGAACAACAAGGCGGGCGTAGTACGAACTATGAATTGGTTGAGTTTTGATGGTAACTCCGCTAGCGGGACAGCGGTAGCTGAGCGAAGTATTATAAATGACTTCCCGGCGCAACAAGTCTACCCATTTATATTATAGATTACGAGGATCAACGACCTTCAAATCCTCAATATTGTTGAAATCGTTATCATTCGTGATAAGGGTAAGGCTATGAACGATAGCCGTTGCAGCAATGATTGCGTCCGGGGTTTTTATTTTCCGACTTCGTCTAATTTTTACGCATTGGGCAACCACATCTGGAGAGAGTGGCAGTATATTGGCATCCTCAATAAATGCTTTGACAATGGCTTCTTTCTTTTTATCCGGACTAAGCCAGGATAAAGCCTCAATCTCAGTAATAACAGAAATATTGGGCGTTTGGTCAATCGCATTTGCTACAAAAATCATGGCATTTTTAGAAAATAGCCCTGAAAAATAGCTTGATATGACATTATTATCAATTAGATATTGTCCCATTCACCACGCATTGTTTGGGTGTGTTCATTAAAGCTCTTTGCATCTTCCTCAGAAAATACGCCCTT
>JALHRP010000239.1 GCA_022841365.1 Chitinophagaceae bacterium
ATTGTCCGCCTGTAATAAGGAACCAATTTCATTTTTTAAAATTACCGCCAACGTTTGGCTATAAAACGTATGCGTATAAATACGTAAGTCCCTGTCCCACGTTGCTAACGAAATTTAACAGCACACACTTTAAGAACCTACAAAAAAGCATATGTTTTATAGCTTTTGTTGGCGGTAGTTTTCTTACCTCACTTCAATTAGTTCCCACTCTGTCAAGCCCGTCCTTGTGTCTGTTATATATTTAATTAGTCCAAGGTCTTTACCATAATATTTAGTCACAACTGATTTGTTCTTTCGACCAATAAATGGTATCCAGGTATGCTCGGTCTTCATTTCAATCTGTCCAATATACTTTTTGCAGTCAATTTGTTGCCCACCCCATACTAAGACCGTGTCTTTAATAAACTGGTCTTTTGTTTTAATAGTGTTGTAAATATTAGTCGGAAGTTTGTATCGAAACTCAAGAACGTCCCCCTTGTCAAGTTGTTCTTGCCTTAAAATTTCTCCTTTAATCAATTCTGCATTTTGGTCCAAAGAGTCCGAAACGTAAAACCAATATGTTTCAAGTAGCTTAATTTTATTGCCCTCAATTAACCATTTTGACGAGTCCCATTTTTCCCTGTCTGAATACTGTTTGCTCAAGATAAATTTGTCACCATTCTCTTCAATGATTTTGCTTTCGCTATAAGTTTGATTTAATGTCTTTGGGTTTCTGTATATAAATATTTTACCGTCTTCAAGTTTGTCCAAAGGATAATTATATTTTGTAATCTCAATTGATTCATTCTTCTCTGAACAACCAATTGTCAAAAGGGTTAGTACATAGATAAGATGTCTGTTCATTGGTGAAAATTACCGCCAACGCTAGGCTATAAGATGTGTGCGTATAAACACCTTCGTCATGTCCCACGTTACTAACGTAATTTAATAGCACGCACTTTAAGAACCTACAAAAAAAGCACATGTTTTATAGCTATTGTTGTAGGATGTACGCGCTCCCAAAACTGCTAGCGAAGCCCACACTAAATTCTTTTATCGGAATATCTTTTTCCTTTTAAAGCTTAGTGACGAAGTGCTCCTTTAGTTACTTAATGCGAAGTGATGAAGCTTGCTCGAAGATACCGCTAATCCTTGTTCCTATTTTCTGTTTTGGAATTCTCTAAAAACACAACTCATTATACGAAGCACGTCACGCATATTTCCTACAACGTTGGTATATCGGAGACGGAGTCTCCTATATACCCTTATTGGTTGTTAAATTTAAGCCTTTTGCCAGGTAGTCCAAAGGGCTGATAAGTTTCTCAAAGCCTTTTTTGGTCACATGGGTATACCTTTCGGTCGTCATG
>JALHRP010000240.1 GCA_022841365.1 Chitinophagaceae bacterium
TGCGCCTTCGCTGAAGCCCGGCACCGGCCCACGACCCCACCAACGACAGTGGCCGGGTGGGGCAGCGGGCCGGTGCCGGCATTGTCACACGGTCTCGGACCGCCGGAGGTCGACGCGCGGCGGATCGGCCGGTGCGCGCCCGCTTTCGTCAGGCGGCGCCGGCGGCGCGCACCACGGGGGCCCAGCGCGCGGCCTCGCGCATCACGAAGGTGGTGATCTCGGCCGGCGAGGGATCGCCCAGCGCCACCATCCCGATCGCCGCCCAGCGTTCGCGCGCCACCGGCTCGGCCATGGCGGCCGCCAGGTGCGTGCGCAGCCGGCCGACGATCTCGGCCGAAAGGCCGGCCGGACCGGCCAGCAGGAACCAGTTCGACGCGACCGAACCGGGGAAGCCCGTCTCGACGATGGTGGGAACCGCCGGCACCGAGGACAGCCGCGTCTCGCTGGTCACGGCCAGGCCGCGGATGCTGCCGCCCTGCAGGCCGCCGGTATGCGCGCCCACGGTGTTCCACAGCGACGTGGTGTTGTTGCCGAGGATGGATTGTTCGGCATCGGCCGCGCCGCGGAAGGGTACGTGCAGCAATGCGACGCCGGCTTCCTGCGCCCAGAGCATGCCGGCCAGGTGCCCGACCGACCCCACGCCCGAGGATCCGAACGACACCGCATCGCGCCGCACCGCCGCGGCGGCCTTGTAGTCGGCCATGCTGCGGATCGGCCCGTCGGCCTTCACCGCGCACAGGATCGGCGCGCCGCCGAACATCGTGATGTAGGCGAAGGAGCGTTCGGGATTGTAGGCCGGCGGCGGCGTCATGCTGACCGAGACCGCCAGCGGCCCGGTATTGGTCACCAGCAGCGTGTAGCCATCCGGCGCCGCCGCGGCGACCTGCGCGGTGCCGACCGCGCCACCCGCCCCCGGGCGGTTCTCCACGATGAAGGGCTGCCCGAGGGCGCGTTCCATGCCCGCCGCGAGGAAGCGCATGACGATGTCCGAGGTGCCGCCGGGGGCATAGGGGTTGACGATCCGCACCGGGCGGTTCGGCCACGCACCCTGGGCATGCAGCGCGCTCGGCGCGGCCAGGATCGCGGGAGTGGCGAGAAGCAGGCGGCGACGCAGCATGGAGTGCCCTTTCCGGTGGCGAATGGCGGCCCGGATGCCTGCACACCGGGCAATCCGGCGCGCATGAAACGGGCGTCACGCCGCAGCGTGATCCGGGGCGAGGTGGGCAGCAAGCGGCGTGCCGGCTGGTGAAGGCGGGCGTCGGCTGAGGCCCTGCGCCGGCGCCATGGGGCGGCAAACGCCGGGCGCCGTGCGGCGCGGGCCGATCCGATCCAGCCCCTGCGGCG
>JALHRP010000241.1 GCA_022841365.1 Chitinophagaceae bacterium
GCGTCACGTGGATGACCGCCATCAACCCCTTCCTCGGCCTCCGCTCTCTCCTCAACCCCTCCGGCTATCCCTCCGCCGAACCCAACACCTATTCCGGCCTGAAAGCCTGGTTCATCGAATACCCCGTCTCAACCTGGGTCATGGGCAGCATCCTGCTCAGCCTCTTCCTCGTCCTCGCCTCCACCTTCACCGTCCGCCTCGGCGGTCTCGCCACGCTCACGGGCGCTGGCTATCACAGCGGCAAGGTCCCCTGGTACCGCCGCATCTTCGGCTTCGGCCGCCCCGGCGCTGAGCACCGCGCCCCACGCGCCGTCTGGCACAACCCCATCGCCTGGCGCGAAGCCGCATCCCGCAACGGCACCTTCGGCCGCATCATCGCCCGCTGGAGCTTCGTCGCCATCGGCGCCCTCTGGGGCCTCTTCCTCGTCATCCTCTACCACATCGGCTCCCTCCCGCCGCAGGACTTCAAGCTCGCCCTCATCGCCACAGTCTTGAGCGAAGTCGCCGTCACCTCCCTGGTCGCCATCAACATGGCCGCCACCGCCGTCAGCCGCGAACGCGAGGATGGCACGCTCGACCTCCTCCTCACCACCCCCATCACGCCCGGCAGCTACCTCACCGGCAAGATGCGCGGCCTCATCGCCTATCTCCTCCCCATGCTCGCCGTCCCCATCGGCACCCTCGCCATCGCCGGCCTCTACGTCCTCACCAACGGCCTCGGCAAAGGCAACGTCATGATCCCCGCCACCGTCATCGCCACACCCATCCTCGAACCCCTCGTCCTCCCCGAGGCCGGCCTCCTCGCAACCCTCGTCCTCATCCCCTTCATCGCCTTCTGCGTCATGGTCGGCCTCTACTGGTCCCTCAAGTCCAAGGGCACACTCTCCTCCGTCGTCGGCACCGTCGCCGTCGCAGGTGTCGTCTCCGGCATTGTCGGCCTCTGCGGCTGGAACGCGGCCAGCGAAATGGCCTACGCCGGCCCCTCCCTCGGCGCCATCAGCCCCGCCTCCCTCCTCTTCGCGCTCGTCTACTCCGGCGAAGCCATGAAAGACACCGTCACCAGCACCAACGGCCTCGGCGAAGCCCGCCTCTCCCTCCTCATCGGCGCCGCCGTCCTCGCCGCGCCCCTCTACATCGCCATCGTCTACGGCATCCACGCCCACATGGTCAAAAACTTCGACATGACCGTCCGCAAACTCGCCGGCGTGAAGTGATCTCCCGTGAAGGCCGATGAGCCGCTGTCATGGATTTCAAGCGTCTGTCGCAAAGAACCATTCTTTACTTGAAACCATGCTTTGAAGCCCTTTGCCGGTTGGACGCAGGCGCTATCGGAGGTCTACG
>JALHRP010000242.1 GCA_022841365.1 Chitinophagaceae bacterium
ACAATATTTTTTTGTTTTGGATTTGGTCGCGCCTTTGGGTCGCGATATTCTAATATAAATGTTTTTTCGTCTACCCAATTGATTGGCTTTTTACAGCCTGGGCAGCGGTATTTGTCAGGCATCATTTTATGATAGCAGGTTCAGACCTGGCCACGCAAGAACAAAAGTTGTTGACTTTTGCGCCTTTAACCGATAAGATTGTGTTTATGAGTTCCACGCTGCCAAAGTACATTACTGATGTATCTCCCGAAGAACGCAAGAAGTTTTTGGAAGATTTTGGTAAAGCTGCCGCCACATACAAGCATAATTCAAATACTATTATACCAACAAAAGAAGATTCTCATACAGTCGAAATACTTTACCCATGCCATTCTTGTTCTAGACCTATCTGTACAACTGATGATTATTGTTCTATTCATCATTACAAAATGAAAGCATCATCAGAAAGTCGCCATTTTCATTTTCATGAACGCTGCTTTGAACAAATCGCTGGTAAGGAATATATGTGATGACCACCATCGAACACAGTCCTTTAGCTTGCACTGTTTGTCGTAAATCATTTAGACACACCGAAGAAGTTGTTACTATTTCTGCTCGTGTCTTTGATAAAGATAATTTTACATTTTCAGCTCTGACAAATCCAATTCACATCTCAGAATTTAATTTTTCTGAAGTCAGAGAACTTTCTCCCAGAGAAAGTAATTTTCATCTTAAATGCTTCGAAGAAGTCGCAGGCAAAGACTTTTTGCCTTAATACATGGAGATTTTAAAAATAAAGTAATATGACTTGTAAACATTCTGGTGTCATTTTGACAGAAAAAGATCGACACTTTGTAAACGAAAAGAAGTATAATAATTGTGTCTTGTGTTTGGTTAACGCTCGTGGTCCAATGACACAAGAAGAGATTGGCGAATACTTAGGATTAAGTAAAATGCGAATTTCACAAATAGAAAAACGAGCATTAGAAAAATTCAATAAAAGGATGAAAAAGAATCTATGAGTAAGAAAAATGTGAAGACATTAAGTCCTGCGACTGTTGCATCTTTGGTCAAAGACCGTGCCACAGCTCAGGCTGTAATTGCAGAGTTGCTTGAAAGATTCAGCACTGAAACTGCTCGCGAAGAGTTTAAGTTTGATGCTGAGTACGCCAAGCAGTCTTTCAAGACTGTCGCCAAGCGCCGCGCTGGAACTTTGCTGACCAACGGTTGGTAAATGTGCTTGACATGGGGACGTAAAGTCCCCATACTGTATGTATGAAGTTGGTACAACCCTACTGGTACGTGGTTCAGGCAGCGGGAATTAAGTCGCACTTTTGCTCCAATTACTACTTAGCGAGCGC
>JALHRP010000243.1 GCA_022841365.1 Chitinophagaceae bacterium
GTTTCTTCACTGTGTTTGATTTGCTGGTTGAGAAAATCCTCCTCACAGGAACAATAATCAAAAATCCTCAGATCTCTGAGAAAATGTTTGAATTAGCTAGACTCTGTCTCATAAAAACAGAAAGCATCTTGAACTCGGTCATTGAAGACAATCCGTCCAAGGGTGAAAAACTGTTGATTGAAGGCGGACACACTGCACGTCTGTTGATGAAAGAACTGGAACGTTCAAAAACTGCTGAATTAGAAAAAAAAGCAAAAGATTCACCAAATTCATTGTCGCCTGCCGTCTTACCACAGATCTTCCCTGTTGAAGCGAGTAAGATTCCGTTCATTCCAACTTCAGCACTTTCTTTGCATCTCTCTGAAAATCTCTATCAAATCCACGCAGTTATTAAAAAAATTAAAGCAACTCAAAGCGATCCTTCTACTGTCAGCCCTGACTTCATTGCCGTGCTGCGAAATCACATTAACCAACTGGCTGGATTGCAAGAACAGCGGCGTCTCAATCAAGAAAAAATGGATAAAATGGCACTTTCGAAATTTATTGATACAGATCCACAAACTCTTGCATATGAACTCACTCTCATTGATTTTAATATTTTCAAACGCATTAAACCTTCAGAGCTCTCCAACTGTGCTTGGAGAAAAGATGAAACTAGGAGGGACACCAGTCCAAACATCATTGCTTCTATAGATCTCTTCAATTTCATCTCAAACTGGGTCCAGTTTGAAATTTTAGGTGGAGAAACTTCAGCTGCTAGAGCTGAATTGCTCACTCATTTCATCAAATTGGCTGATGAACTCTTCAAGATCTCTTCATACAACATGTTGAAATCTGTTCTGAGTGGCGTTACAAGTTCACCAATTTTCAGATTAACACGCACAAATATATTGATTTCATCAAGTATGGCGACTACATTAGAAAATTTAATAACGATGCTAAGTGAAAGAAGGAACTACGCTTACTACAGATCACTGCTGGGGAAACGTCCGAGTCCATGCATTCCCATCTTGGCCCTCTATCTCAGTGACATTGTAAAAGTCAGTGAAGCACAAAAAATTGGTATTTCTCTATCAGTTGAAGGATCAAAGAAATTGGTTGAATGTGTTGATGATATTTTATTTTTTCAAAATCATCCATATGACATCAAAACTAATTTAATGACCAATCATTACATATTGTCGAGACCATACAAAGTAACTGAAGAATTGGATGAATTATCTAGAGCTAGGGAACCAAAATCTGCTGTAGATGGCGGTGATATTGAAGTCAATATATTGCCCGTCGATTTGACTGCATATGGACCACCACTGGATTTCAACAATGACATCAC
>JALHRP010000244.1 GCA_022841365.1 Chitinophagaceae bacterium
GACGGAATGGGCCAGACCAACTCCGTCACGGCTCGAGCCGTGACGGAGTTGGTCTGACCCATTCCGTCACGATCCTGGCACGCCACCGCCCCGACGCAGCCGGATCAGTCGAGGGCGAACAACGTGTAGTTGGCGTACCAGTAGTTCAGCGCCGACACGGAACTCGCCCGGTAGCACCGCAGGCTCACCGTGGTCGAGCCGCCGACGGTGATCTCGAACGTGTTGGAGACCGTCAGGTTCGCGAACCCGGACGACGGGGTGTTCCGGCCCACGTCGATCAGCATCGGCCGGCCGACCGCCGTGTTGTTGACGTAGAGGCTGCAAGACGCGAACCCCGCATTCACATCATCGCCGTTCAGGATCGTCAGGTCACCCGTCACGAGGTACCTGCCCGGCGTCAGATCGAACGTGCCGGTGTAGCTCGCGGGCGCCGGCGGCGACGACGACGAGCCCATGGCGACGGTCGCCGCGCTGCCGAAGGTGCCGATGTACGCGAGCCCGGCCGGTCCTGGAGGTCCCGCCGGCCCGGCCGCACCCGCCACGTAGTACCCGACGATGTCGATGAGAAGGTGGGCGGTCGCCGAGGGGTCGAGTCCGGTGAACCACAGCTGGATCTGACCGGCGGTGGCCCCGGCGGTGGGCAGCTCGACGGTGACCGAGTTGGGGATGATGACGCCCGAGGCGGTGGCGTTGATGCTCGATGTGCTCGGGTTGCCCGTCGCCGTGCCGGGCCGGATGGCGACGAAGCCGGCGGTGGTCGGCGACACGATGGTGACGTTGGCGACGATCGCGGTGGCGCCGTCGGGGACCACGGTGGCCGTGGCCACGGTGGACCCGTCGGCGCCGACGGTGGGGATCGCACCGGTGACGTCGAGCAGGCGTGGCGCGTCGGACCTGAGCGCCGGCGCCATCGGAGCGAGGCGCGTGTCGAGCACGCGCACCGGGGCGATCGCGACGAGGCTGGAGGGGGCGCTGGCGGCGAACGTGGTGACGAGCCCGCCGGCGCCGAGGGTGATCGCGACGGCGGCGCCGACGGCCGCCCAGCGTGAGCGCCAGAGATGGGATCGAGTGCTGTCCATGGGGGTCCTCCGGAGTCGTGGGAACCGCTGACCCTAGGCGACCGCTCCCGGTGAGCGGCCCGAAATCCGGGGCTCGTGAACGGCGGCGATACCGTGACGACGGGTTCGCCTACCTGTGTCGCAACTTGACGTGTGAGCGTCCGGTTTCCGAACCCGAGGAGCTGCACGAGCTGCTCGTCGGGCGCCCCGTGCCGGAAGGCATGTCGATCCGACGGACGTGACGGAATGGGTCAGACCAACTCCGTCA
>JALHRP010000245.1 GCA_022841365.1 Chitinophagaceae bacterium
ACCACTCCCTACTCACTTTCACCGGAACTACCGTTCTCCGGATCACCTAACCTTCTCCGTCACCCCATCGCAGTTATACAAGGTACTGGAATATTGACCAGTTTCCCATCAGCTACGCATTTCTGCCTCACCTTAGGGGCCGACTAACCCTGCGTCGATTACCGTTGCGCAGGAAACCTTGGACTTTCAGCGTGCGGGGTTTTCACCCGCATTTACGTTACTCATGTCAGCATTCGCACTTCTGATACCTCCAGCAAACTTCTCAGTTCACCTTCACAGGCTTACAGAACGCTCCTCTACCACGCACGCTTACGCGTGCATCCGCAGCTTCGGTAAGTAGTTTTAGCCCCGTTACATCTTCCGCGCAGACCGACTCGACCAGTGAGCTATTACGCTTTCTTTAAATGATGGCTGCTTCTAAGCCAACATCCTGGCTGTCTATGCCTTTCCACATCGTTTACCACTTAACTACTATTTGGGGACCTTAGCTGGCGGTCTGGGTTGTTTCCCTCTTCACGACGAACGTTATCACCCGCCGTGTGTCTCCTGTGGTCACGCTGCAGGTATTCGGAGTTTGCCTCGGTTTGGTAAGCCTTACCGGCCCCCTAGTCGAAACAGTGCTCTACCCCCTGCAACTACTTCACAAGGCGCTACCTCAATAGCTTTCGAGGAGAACCAGCTATCTCCGAGCTTGATTAGCCTTTCACTCCTATCCACAACTCATCCCCTACCTTTGCAACGGGAGTGGGTTCGGACCTCCAGTACGTGTTACCGTACCTTCATCCTGGTCATGGATAGATCGCCCGGCTTCGGGTCTATTCGCTGCGACTTAACGCCCTATTCAGACTCGGTTTCCCTTCGCCTCCCCTTATAAAGGTTAAGCTTGCCACAACAAATAACTCGCTGACCCATTATACAAAAGGTACGCAGTCACAGAATAAATCTGCTCCCACAGCTTGTACGCATACGGTTTCAGGTTCTATTTCACTCCCCTCTCCGGGGTTCTTTTCGCCTTTCCCTCACGGTACTGGTTCACTATCGGTCAGTAGGTAGTATTTAGCCTTGGAGGATGGTCCCCCCATCTTCAAACAGGATTTCTCGTGTCCCGCCCTACTTGTCTTACGCTTAGTTCCACCAACAAATTTTCACCTACAGGGCTATCACCTGCTATGGCCAGATTTTCCAGTCTGTTCAGTTAATCTATCGGCTAAATCGTAACGGCTCTTCCGCGTTCGCTCGCCACTACTTACGGAATCTCGGTTGATTTCTTTTCCTCCAGGTACTTAGATGTTTCAGTTCCCTGCGTTCGCCTTCTTACCC
>JALHRP010000246.1 GCA_022841365.1 Chitinophagaceae bacterium
GTGCCTGATCTTCTTTTAGAATATCGGCCTGCACAGTGCCACGTACCTGTGCCAATGTTTCCTCTTTAATTTTTTCGTAGACTTCCTTCGGTAAAACCTGATCCCCGGTTACCCCCAGCAACATTAATCCCAACCCATCATTACCTTTAGGTAATGCCCCCTGATAAGATGGCACCTCTTCGGAGGAGAGCGAGGAGTACATGGTGTTGATTTTCTTTTTTACTTCTGCTTCGAGTCCGTTTTGTTTTATATAAATCTCGCATTGCTGATCAATAGCAGCATTCAGGAAATAGCCCAACAACATAGGAGCTGGACCATTGATAGTCATCGACACCGAGGTTTTAGGATCGCATAGATTAAAACCGCTATAAAGTTTCTTGGCATCGTCCAGACAGCAAATGCTCACGCCTGAATTACCAATCTTACCATAAATATCAGGTCGATAATCAGGGTCGTTTCCATACAGGGTAACGGAATCAAATGCAGTCGACAATCGCTTGGCCGGCATGGCTAAACTTACATAGTGAAATCTGCGATTGGTTCGTTCAGGTCCACCTTCACCGGCAAACATACGGGTGGGGTCTTCACCTTCACGCTTAAAAGGATAAATACCTGCCGTGTAAGGAAATTCTCCGGGTACATTTTCCTGTAAGGACCACTTTAAAAGATCGCCCCAGCTCGAATATTTTGGTAATGCAATTTTGGGTATCTGTAAATGAGAAAGTGATTCAGAATGCGTTTCAATGCCGAGTTCTTTATCTCGTACTTTAAATTTGAACACGGGTTCTCTGTAAAGTTTTACCTTATCGGACCAACTTTCAATCAACTTCCAGTTTTTAGGATCGAGGTTAAGTTTTATTTTATCAAATTCTGCAATTAATACCTTCTTGATATCAGCATGAGAATTGGAAAGTGATTCCAAGGTTTTTGAAATAGCGAATAACTTTTCAGCTTCCCCAGCTTGTTCATTAACCCATACATCGTATTTACGATTGGTCTCTGAGATCTCGCTTAAGTAGCGAGTACGATTAGGCGGGATAACAAAAACTTTCTCCGACATTTCGCGCGTGATCTCAAAAGTTGATTTCAGGTTGGCTCCTGTTTTCTCGACAATTTTATCCATTACTCTTTTGTAGAGTTGGTTCGTGCCCGGATCATTAAATTGAGATGCGATCGTGCCAAACACGGGCATATCTTCTACATTACTGTCCCATAATTGATGATTGCGTTGATATTGTTTCTTTACATCCCGCAACGCGTCTAACGCTCCCCGCTTATCAAACTTGTTTAATGCTATTACATCAGCAAAATCAAGCAT
>JALHRP010000247.1 GCA_022841365.1 Chitinophagaceae bacterium
ATATCTGCCAAACCCCATAGTAAATGTATCAAAAGTGTTAATGTTCCACAGCAAATCATAACAAAACCTCTCCAACCTGTAATATCTACAAATAATCCAAACAATGGGATTAGAAACAAAGCCATCAAATCTGGAATAGACATCAATGTTCCACTTGTTAATGGATCAAAACCGTATCTTCTGTGGAGGAAAGCACCCAAATTACTGCTAAAAGCTGATGCAATACCTGAATAACAAAAATATACACTTGCCAATATAATGAAGCCAATAGAAAATGGTTTTGGATCTGCATTTTCTGGTCGTTGGTTATCTGATGAAGCTTCAGTAACAATCTTTGATTTGAGAATATTCCTTGCTGAAATATATTTATATTCACTTTGTTTATGAATGTATCCAAGTGAAACACTTGCAATTAATGACAATAAAGTTGCCAGAAATCCAATCCAAAAGGCTGTTGGTAGCTCTGTGCTCTCAGCTATTATTGGACTGATGTTGAAATTTGCTATCGTCCCTAATCTCCCTATACTATGTGCCAATCCAATTGCCAATGCTAATTCTTTCCCTTTAAACCATTTTGTTAAAATAAAATTAATTGCTACACTCAAACTCTCGCCTCCAATTCCCATCACAGCTCGGCCTGCACCTAACAATCCAAATCCCCCCTTCCGCAATATCCCTTCCGCCAACAAGCATTGTCCGATGGCTGGAAAGAGGGAAAATGCCATCAATAATTTCCCTGTATCAAAGCGTGAGAACAGGAGTCCAGCTAAAAATGGCAATGCAATGTTTGGAAGGGAATACAACGTGTACAACAAGTTAAATTGATAATGATATGTTGAATCATCAATTTCTAAATATAATTGAAGTTGTCTATTAAGAACTGTTGGATTATCAAGTGCATAGTTTAATCCAAAGAGAGCTAGACCGCCCAAAATGAGGATAAACCAACGTTTTGGCTCGCCTTTCATGACTGGGATTTGTTTTGTTTGTGCGGCAGGCGGTTTATTTTAAAAGGTGTTTGATCAAAATATTTTCACTTGATATAATTTAGATTTCTATTGGAATCTGAGATTTATTCTGTTCTATTTTGGATTGATTGTGAATATTCTGTAATGTCTTCAGGTGCTGATTCTTCAACATGTTCACCAATTGTATATATATTGTGAGAATCGTAATGATCAGATTTTGTTGATGATATTTCTTTTTTAAACGGATTTGCTGAATTTGACGGGCTCAATCCCTCATCACCTCTCAATGGTTGACTTTCACCCATAAACGATGCTGTCTGGGCTAATCTTATATGACCATATCTGCG
>JALHRP010000248.1 GCA_022841365.1 Chitinophagaceae bacterium
ATACTGTTTCACCTATATTAACCAAAATTTCAATATTTATTCAATGTTTTATGTCTACTGAAAACATCAGTGAACCATTGAAGGCTGTATCTGCTGTATCCGATGGCAGAGATCTGATATTATTTGAAGATAATTATGAAAATGGCGGCGAACTATGTCTATCATTCTCTCAATTATTTAGACAAAAAATTTCTAGTCTCGCATCTGTATCCCTTACGACTTACTCTGAACTGCTGACTATTCCAGATTTGCCAATGATATCTCAAGAAAATCCCGAGAAGGTAAAAGCTATCAACAAATGTATCCGAATGGCCAAAATTTTGAATTCTGGTCCAAATGAAGGTATCAATGTATCTGTTTTAGAATTATCCTTTATTCCATCAACGAATGTTGGCAGTTCAACAGCACGTGTAAAATGGTCATTGGTGTTCCATTTTCATAATAATCTTTTCGAATTCATTGATTATTTGAATAGACATATAAATTTAGAATCCGTTCAGAAGCTCCACAAGATCATCAATGAACTGAATAATAAATAGATTAATTTTATTTGTTAGAGATAGGCTCTGATAATATCACTCAGTTTTGGAGTATTGCAAACCAATTCTTTATCAAATTCCATAGTCATTTGTTTACTGAGAGAAAATATAGCAACAGAAATATCAGACACAACAGAGACTGTTTGAGTGGAGCCAGGCGGCGAAGTGGAGCAATAAGTGATAAAATTCTTTAAGGCACTGTGATTTGCTGTCAGTGCTCCAATCGACACTTTTGTTGACATTGGAATAATTATATTACTGTATTGTTGACTTTTAAATACTAAATTCTCTATTATTCCTTGAGCAACTATTGAATCTGTTCCCTTCACAAATACTTTGACATTCATACTTTCCACGTGGACATCAATATAATTTGGATTATAGATTTTTGTTGGTACATTCCATTTTATAGTTATTGATCCGCCAAGAGATGGCAACAGAGAATTGCCTGACGCTAATGTAACTTCACCTACATCAAAAGTAGGGATTCTTGGGAAAAGAAAGAAAACAGCCAATCCAAGACCAACAGTAAACAACACCAATAAAACAGTTGAAGTGATACAACATGGACGAGAACAGAAACAGCAGCAAAAACGGACTCTCTTTCCCTTAACTTCTGTGTACTGTTTAGCTATATTTTTTGGATCCAAATCATATGCACGGAGGACAGAAAAGCTTGTAGTTGGTTGTAACATTGTCTAATCGCTCTTAGAAATGAGAAGGAAATAGATTACAATAAAAACAATTGATTTCAGTCAAGAGATCAAATAAAT
>JALHRP010000249.1 GCA_022841365.1 Chitinophagaceae bacterium
GCTGGTTACACCGCTGGGAGCCCTCAGTGTCATCGTCAGGTAAATGACCTCAAGTTTTCTTACATGCTTAGTGCTATTTTATCTCATTTCTTCTTAAAAGAAAAGCTTACAATAGAGGGAAAAGTGGGCTGTGGTCTATGTCTCCTCGGCTCCACAGGTGTTGTTATGCATGCTCCAGAAGAGAAAATGGTGGAGTCCGTCAACGAAATTCTGTCAGCTGCAGCCAACCCAATTTTCATTACATATATAATACTTTCTATAGCTGCAACAATTTATCTAATCTATTATGTTGTCCCAAAATATGGCAGAAAATCAATTTTGGTTTACATTTCAATATGCTCCCTTATGGGCTCCATTTCTGTAATGGCTAGCAAAGGGTTTGGTATAGCGCTTAAATTGACTTTTGGAGGCAACAATCAACTAATGTTTCCTTCCACTTATTTTTTTGCTTTTGTTAGTGCTGCTTGCATTTTAGTTCAACTGAATTACTTTAATAAGGCGTTAGATTGCTATTCAACCGCAATTGTAACACCAATATATTATGTATTTTTTACAACTGCAACAATTACGGCATCAATATGTTTGTTTCAAGGTGCTGAAGATGCAGATGCTCATGCCGTGGTCTCTGCACTCTCCAGCTTTTTTGTTATTTTCTTGGGTGTTTTGCTGCTGTGTATTAATCCCAAGGATAAATCGAGGAACAGCTCTCAGTATTCTCTACCTTTGAAAGTATCAGATGATGTAGAGAGTCAAAAATTAGATGATATGGCCGGCGTTGTCTACAAATCCAATGAAATGATAGACACGCCAGCAGATTCTGCTTTAACTTCACCAAACAAATAAAATTAGAGTTTGACTTAACAAATAACTGATGGATTTGTCTTCATCTGCTACCTTAGCGGATTCTTCTACTACTATTTGCAGTCCAAATTTATCATCTCTTACCGAAAATGCTTTCTGGAGGACGCCAGGCCTCTCTCCTAATCCATTTGATGTCATTGAACCAGCCAGTGGGAGTTCGTTGACCACAACATCATCAAAGACGAGAAGAAAAATGAACAAATTGGAACAAAAACTTGGAGGAATGTATTTTATTGATAATTTCTGTAATATTCCGGCATCAATAACAAAAATTTTGAAATCAACATTTGATATCAATGCCCATCCCAATGAAGTATCATTCAGAGAATTGGCAGTCCAGACGGGTCTCAGCAAGACTCAAGTAAAAAAATGGTTTGATCAATATTCAGCAAGTCAGCTAGTCAAAAAAACTGTAGACAATATGTTTGTTGAGTCGGTTGAGTCGGGAA
>JALHRP010000250.1 GCA_022841365.1 Chitinophagaceae bacterium
ACATTTATCTACATTTACTACAAAGTACTCCCACAATCTTTTCTGCGGTAAGAACCTGCTCTTGAATATATCCAGCAACAATTCTACATCTTCATGAGAATGCAATACAGAAGGGGCATTGTAAAACTCCAAATTGGCTGAAAACTCCAAAATTGCATCATCAAGTGCTAAGGCCGGGAGAAGATGTGGAGAATTTTCCATGTTATACCCACATTCCGGATGCTCTCTTAACCACGGACTATCATGAGATGTATGATTCCATACTACATCGACTACAAATTTGCAACCAAATTTTTGTCGAAGCTGTTGTAAACAGTTGTTGAATATCCAGATTTTCTTTTTCTCGTCATGGATGACATCAGCAAACAAATCATCTGATAGTTCCAATTGATTTTTGAGGGAATATGGTGAATTGCTGCTCCCTCTCTTTTGAACTGGAACCAAGTGAACTGTGTTGTATCCTGTTTCTACCACAGACTTTATATGCTCTTCCCACTGCTCGATGCAACCAATCCATTTCGGCACCATTGTCAACATGACAATGGAATCCAACTGAACATTCTTACCATATAAAAATATTCTGGGAGGAATCATAATGTAACCAGATTCAGATTTTCTACTATTTCCTGAACCATCAACCCATTCCACATGATATTCAAACGTGCCTGGTAAATGAAAGGAAACATAACAAAAACGGTCAATGAAATCAGAACCTTCAAATTTAACTTTACCAAATACTTCTCTTTGAAAAGTTTTGCTTGAATATATTAGATCAATCAAAATGATAGACTTACTGATCAGCAAGCGGGTAATTGCAACTCAGGTTTGCTAGGCAGTTAGCAGCTGAGTATGGTAAAACAAATTTAATTGTAAGCGGAGAGTCAACTGAAGGCAAACGAATATACTGTGAATTTAGTAAATATAAAGAAAAATAAAAAATTTACTGTTTTGTTATGTTTGGCTATTCCATCATCTGTCAATTCAATAACAGCTGCACACACCATCTAACAAACCCCTACCCATCCTAATTTGGTTGAATTTATGCGAGCGCATAATAGCAAAGAATTATTTTCTTGTTCAGTTTATTTTTGTTTTTGTACATTAAATGTCTAAAAAGTCTGCAGCCATCATTAACTCTATTGCAATATCTGTGTCGATATTAAATTCTGGGACTTCCCCTAAGGCATTTGAGTATTTAGCCTTATAACACATATATTCACAGACCTTTTGTAATATAACACCTTTTATCTGAGGGAATGTAATTATTCCTGTGTTGCTCTCTTGGAAAAGAGATGTTTCAGCGACGA
>JALHRP010000251.1 GCA_022841365.1 Chitinophagaceae bacterium
GTGATATAAAGATTGGAATGATTCAGGTGTCCGATCGCCACCGAGATAATATGAATGATGAAAAAATCCTGCAAACCAAAGCCAATCATAGCCAACGGAATATATTGAATGGATTTATAGATGATTGTTTCCATCCAATGGAATCGCAGATGCGCTGCAAACCCCATTTCTTCTACCGAGTGATGAACTTTATGAAATTCCCACAACGAGGGAACCCGATGCAAGAGCCGATGTATGTTCCACTGAATGAAATCTGCGATCACAAACATGGTTACTAATTGCGCCCATACCGGCCAACGTTGAATCTGAATGGCCACCAGGTTCTCAATCCCAAACACTGCAAGAAAGTCGTTGAAAAGATTGACCCCAATATTTGAAATCGCATTGTAGCCGATAAGCGAAAACAAAAAGAAATTGAAAAACATGTAAAAGGCATCCAGCCAGAAATCTTTTCTGAAAACCGATTGGCCTTTGCGCCAGGGAACAATAATTTCCAGCAACCATACAAATAGCGAAAGCCCCACCAACCACCAGAAGTAATTGTGCCACCCCGGATAAGCTACTTCATTTACCAGGTAGTTCCAGTAGCCCGTATAAGAGTCAACAAAAATTTTCCAATACTCAGCCATACTTACTCTACTACTTTGAATCGTATACTTTGTTGCCCTTATTTAACCACACACCCCATGTCTTATTAAAAGCATGTACGTTTTTTGTTTCTTGTCCTGCAAGATCAACCACCGGGTTTTCCTGATTCACCCATTCAAAAATTCCTCCATACAAATTCGATACATTGTTAAACCCGGCCGCCTTCATTTTTTCAGCAATTTTTTCACTTCTATATCCAACCGAACAGTAGACAATTATTTTACTGTTCTTATTAAGCCTTGAAACATTTTCTATATTAAATTTATCATACCCAACAAAAACTGCCCCAGCCAGATGACTCACCTTATACTCAGATTCTTCGCGGGCATCAAGAAAAAATACGTCTTTCATCTTTACTGCTTCGGGTACTGAAACCTCTGGCACATTATGCGAAAGCAACGTTTTTAAGGTTAGATTAAATGCACCGTTCTGAACCTGCCCTTGAGCACTCCAAAAATCAAACATCATCAAAAACAGGACTGTGTATTTCATTCTACTTTATAGTTGCCTTGCCTGATTGAGCCCAGGATCTGATTCCGCCTCGCAGGTCATAAATTTCTTTAAAGCCCAGATCTGTTAAAACTCCAACAGCTGCATTGCTGCGTACGCCTGATGCACAATATACAAACACAGGTTGAGTTTTATCCAGCT
>JALHRP010000252.1 GCA_022841365.1 Chitinophagaceae bacterium
GCGCCGCCGCGTTGGCCGCCGCAACGGCCTTGTCGCTCGCCTCGCGCGCCGCCTGCCGCTCCTCCTCGGTGCTCGGCACGCGCAGCACGACCGGCTTGCTCAGCACCTCGCGCTCGCCGGGCGCCGCGTCACGCGTCACGGCGACGTACTCCACGCGCCAGCCGGCGCCGAGGGAGAGGTCGCCCATGTCCTGCACCGCGCCGCCGATCCACTCGGTCTCGCGGGCGTCGCTCAGGCGGTAGCGCGCGGAGTCGAGCACGCCGCCGTCGGGATCCAGCACGCGCCGGCGCAGCCAGACGCCCGTGAGCGCGTTGTCGTCCTGCGCGAGGATCTCGATCCCCACCCGATCCTCCGTGCCGACGAGCACCTCGCCGGTGGGCTCGAGGATCTCGATGCGCGGCAACGAGTCGTCGAGCACCTCCACGGAGAGCGGCGCGGGGAGGTCCTCGATCGCCTGCTGCGCGCCCTTCGCGACCCAGGTGAAGGTCGCGCTGCGCGTCGGGGTCCAGGCACCGGTGAACGAGGTGCCGTCGACACGGAACGGCACGCGCGCCTCTCCGGAGGCGAGCGCGACGCTCGCGAGCGACTCCGAGGAGTGCCCTTCGAAGGCGAGCCGCGTGCCGGCCGGCAGCCGCAGCGGCAGGTCGGCGTCGAGCCGCTCGTTGGCGCGCCCGAGGTACCCGGGATACGTGGCGCGGATCGTCACGTCACCGAGGAAGGGGCGGTCGACCACGCGCACCATGGTCGTGTCGCTCTCCGCGCGGCCGTCCTTGGCGACGAGTGCGAGGTCGGCGTCGATGGGACCGAGCGTGACCGCCGCGCGGGCGTCCGTGCCCACGCGCAGCGTGGTGTCGCGCCAGCCGGCTCCGGTGAGGCGCCAATGCACCGTCACCTCGCGGCGTCCCTGCGCCTCGACGACGAACGTCGCCGTCGATCCGCGTTGCAGCCGGCGCGGGCCGTCCTCCACCACGAGCGCCGGCAGCAGCGTGCCTCGCCAGGCCGCGACCGGGCTCAGCAGGGCGCGCCACCCGTCGGCGCGTCCCGCGTAGCTGCCGCCCGCGAGCAGGACCACGCTCGCGAAGGCGACGCTCGAGAACGTGGCCGCCCGCACGAGGCGCTGGCGATGCGCCGGCGCCGGCCGCTCGACGACGCCGGAGAGCCGCTGGCCGAGCGTGTCCGCCGCGCGTCCGACGAAGGCGCCGCCCTGCGACGCGACCTCGAGCAGGCCGGTGAGCGCGCCACGGCGGAGGTGCTGCTCTTCCTCGATGGCGCGCGCCACGGCCGGCGCCGCCGTCCGC
>JALHRP010000253.1 GCA_022841365.1 Chitinophagaceae bacterium
ATCTATCGAAATTTGTCAATATGCAGGCATTACAACAGTGATGATTACGGGGGATCATAAGGAAACAGCCATTGCAGTGGCTAAAGAACTTAATTTATTGAAAAGCGATTCCATCATTCTAACGGGGGCTGAGCTTGAACAAATGGATGATGATCGTCTAAATGATGTTTTACGAAATGTAGCTATTTATGCGCGCACATCAGCAACGCATAAGTTGAGAATTGTACGTGCTTGGAAATCTCTTGGTGAAGTTGTAGCAATGACAGGAGATGGTGTAAATGATGCTCCTGCCCTTAAAGAAGCCAATATCGGCATTGCCATGGGCATTACGGGGACAGACGTGACAAAAGAGGCGTCTGATATGGTCATCACTGATGACAACTTTGCTTCTATTGTGAATGCCATCGAAGAGGGGCGTGGAATTTATGATAATATAACTAAATTTGTCTTCTACTTGGCTTCATCAAATATTGCAGAGATCATCGTAGTTTTTATGGGAATGCTAGTGGGTTTTACGGATATTGCTGGAAATCCTTTTGTCCCCCTTTCAGCATTACAAATTCTATGGATAAATTTAGCTTCAGACGGATTACCTGCCATTGCACTAGGGGTTGACCCTATTGATCCAATGGTAATGAAACGTCCTCCTAGAAAACCTTTTGATTCCATAATTCCTCGCAAAAAAGCATGTCATCTGTTTTTAATCAGCTTTATCATAGCACTTGGAACATTAGCAGCTTGCTATTTTGGCATGCATCAAAGTGGTGAATTTGCCCAAACGATGGCATTCACTACACTTGTTGTATTAGAACTAGTGGCAGTACAAATCATAAGGTCTCCATACAATCTAAGCATTTTTTCAAATCCCTTCATCATTGCAGCTGTTGCATTATCCTTTCTTATGCAATTATTCATTATCTATACGCCTTTTTTGCAGAATGTTTTTAAAACGGTGCCCTTAGGTATAGCGGACTGGGGGGTAATTTTAGCTATAACAATTGTTGCATGGATTTTATGTGATTTAATTAATCGATTGTTCAGCTGGCAAAAAGACAACTAGAAATAGCGTAAGCATTCATTATAAATAATTTTTTAATTCACTCTTTTCAAGCAAGAGACTTACTCTGCAAGAGTTGTAGTTTTTTAAACGCAGAGAAGCGGAGGCGCAGAGGCCAGAGACGCAGACAGGGGGTACGTGCAAAAATTTTGAGTTGCTGTTACTTTTAAACAAAAATTTTTGAAAATAGGCAACGGTTTATCACAAAATTGTGGCACGTACCCCCTGCTTT
>JALHRP010000254.1 GCA_022841365.1 Chitinophagaceae bacterium
GAACCAATCAAATCTCTCGTACAAATTCCTTTATTCTGTGTTATGTAATGGTGCAATAGGTTCAAACGGACAAACATATGGCTGTTCCCATTGTTCCACTCTTTCATCTCTGTAAACAAGATGCAATACTGCATTTTCTGGGATCACTATACTGTTTGGCGTTATCAAGACTAGAGAGTCATCAAGTATTTTATCATCTTTCATTAATGCAAAATCAGAGAAATTCTTTTGAATAATTGGTAAAAGTCTTTGTTTAAGAGAAAAGATCGTTTCATTTGTATAAATGTCTAGTAAGATTGTGAGTTTGTCACGTTTAATGAACACAGTTGTTGTCTGTCATGTTAAACAGAAATTATCTAAAGAAATTTACCATATATATATAACTATTTAATAATAAATATTCAGATTAAAATGAAAAATTGTATAGATTAAATGACAGCAAGGGAAATATTGCTCTGCAGTCGGTTGCTCTGCTTTACAAAACCAAAGGAGAAGTGACAAGGGGTACCTTTCATTCAACCACCGGCTCATTGTCCTTCTCTATAGCAGCTCTTGCAACTCAACTGAAGCAAAGGCATTAAAGAATGAATTTGAAAGCAGCTGTAGGAATATGTGTCATCTTGGCTGTTGTCCTTCTATGGGTTACATCATCTCTTTTGGCAAGAGTAAAAAATATTTTTATATTTGTCTGATTATTTTAGGAAATATTCTCAACCTCAGATTATGTTAAACCATTTTTTGTGACTTATCTCAACACATCTGTCCTTATATTTTACTACATCACAAATTTACTGAGAGCTTGGCGCAGTCATCGACTGAATCCAAAGATCGACTTCTTTTCACAGTTGGTCAACTCTGAAATACCGCTAAGACAGCTTATTAAAATGGGTCTCTCATTTTTTCTGGTTTATTTCTCTGCAAATTACCTGAATAATGCTGCATGCAGTTTTGTCAGTCCAGGGACCGTGAGTATCCTCAGTGCCACCTCTGGTTTCTTTACATTATTTTTGGGATGGTTTGTAGGGATCGAGAAAATGAGTGTACTAAGAGTTATAGCTACATTTATTTGTGTTGGAGGTGTGATATCCCTTGGCTACTCTGAAATAGCTGTGGCTGCTGGTACAAATACAGTGGAAATGATAAAAGGAACAGTATTTTCAGTCATTTCTGCAGCTTTATATGCAATTTACTCTGTATTCCTCAAGAAATGGGTAACCGATGAAAGTAAAATGAATATGACGCTGTTCTTTGGAATAATTGGTGGTTTTGCTGCTGTATTTTTATG
>JALHRP010000255.1 GCA_022841365.1 Chitinophagaceae bacterium
ACGTGATCAAACGTTGTATATAAGCTTGCTGGTGAAATAAAGATAGCTTTGAAGTGCCATAGGTCCGATCGCGAAAGCAAATTGGTATCTCTGTTACACGAATTTTCCCCTGATTAGCCATGAGCAATTCAAGCAGAATCTTGTAACCATGTGCGTGACTTGAAATATTTTTGGCCAGATTCCGGCGAAATGCAAAAAAACCGGATGTGGCATCATTCACATCACAGATGGGTCGCGCTATCCAGCCACCCACGCGAGATAAGAGCTGTCGATACAATGGCCAATTTTCAGTACTGCCTCCCGCAATGTAACGACTGCCAACAACCACATCATGAGAATCATTTAATATCGGGGCAACGATAGCTGGTAATTGCTCAGGCGGATGACTGAGATCGGCATCCATAACAACGATGACGTCACTCTTAGCCGCAGCAACACCAGATAGTATCGAAGCAGTTAAGTCCGGTGTCTCTCGGCGTTCGATCAGTCGAACATTTGATTGATTTGCCCAGTTAAGTACTTTATTCGAAGTACCATCGGTTGAGCCATCATCAACAATAATTACTTCAAAAGAATTTGGAACAAAATCCAATGCAAAGATGCGGGTTAAAAGTAAATCAATATTCTCGGATTCATTCAGCGTGGGCACTACGATGGAAAATTGTGTCATGTAGCTCACAGCTCAAAAGTGATGCTTATTAATGGCAGCATAATGTTATTTTTGTTGCTTCTGGTATTTATTTACTGCTTTATTATGGTCCGTCAAATTGGTTGAAAACTGAGATTCTCCATTACCTTTTGCAACGAAATAGAGCGCATCCGTTACGCTTGGATTAAGAGCTGCGCGGATTGAGGCAAGACCTGGCATGGCAATAGGAGTCGGTGGCAGGCCAGAACGCGTATAAGTATTATACTCCTGGTCGGTTAACAAGTCCTTTTTGCGCAAATTACCGTCAAACTGTTCACCCAAACCATAAATAATGGTTGGGTCAGTTTGTAAACGCATGCCTTTGCGTAACCGGTTGATAAATACACCTGCGATTTCAGCGCGATCACTTTCCAAGCCGGTTTCTTTTTCTATAATGGAAGCCAGTATCAGCGCCTCATAAGGCGTGGTTAATGGTAATGATTCTGCACGAACTATCCAGTTACTCTCCAAGTGGTTTTGCATATTCTGATAGGCGCGTTGCAAAATCTCTATATCACTACTATCTCTAACAAAATAATAAGTATCAGGGAAAAACAAACCTTCAGCGGAGGTTTCAACTGCACCTATTAC
>JALHRP010000256.1 GCA_022841365.1 Chitinophagaceae bacterium
TTGATTCATATCATCTGCCTTCAAAAAAAATATTGCAGTGCCAATAAACAGTAAAAAAGTAAAGAATAGATGCAGGTTGCAAACAATATCAAGTCTGCTTTTCTTCCATCGCAATAAGGTAAGAAAAAAGCAGGGCACCAGGAAGAAAAGAAAAATACCGATAAATAAATGAAAGGTTTGAAGTATTATATAGGTATCATGCAAGTGAATATCAAATGTTCCGTCCTTATAATACACATTACCAGGCAAAAGCAATAAAAAAGGGAATAACAACAGCAGGTTTTCAATTCTCAGCAAATACTTTCTCATTTCTTATTTACACTTTCTTATTCCTTATTTACTTTCCTCCACCTGCAACTCCTCCCACTCCGTAGTTCCATCCTTCTCCCTTTTAAAAACAAAGTCATCACTGCTCTGTATTACTATTTCTGCGGTAGTGTACACCATATTACTATCAAGCAAATGCCCGCCGATGGTTTTACCAGTGCTGTCGCTGATGCTGATGTGAATATGCGAACCATTTACAGAAACTGTACCGGTTAGACTTACGATCTCAAAATGACCGGAGCCACTGTTGCCTTCGGGCTGGTTGGCAAAACGAATATTGTATTGGGTAAGACTGCCCACGCAGGTACTGATCCAGCCAGCTTTTATTTGCTTTTCTTTCACATACTGCAAAATTTCTTTTTTTAGGTCCAGGCCCGGTTTGAGGCGGAAGGCATGGGTTTTACAATGGGTCATTTTGTCGTGATTTTTTAACTGGCATGAAGATAGCGAATAGAGCAACAAGCCGAAAACGAATAGTTTCATAATGATATGTGGTAAAAGAGTGCGATACCTCGTTCCCCGGTATAAATTCCACGACGGTGAGGAAAGGCAAAATGTTTGTTTCAAAATAAATATGCAGTTTGTAAGGTTTGTTGTAAAGATGCGTATTACTACTGCAAGGTGAGCCGCCCTTAGGGGGCGACCCACCCTGTTAAACTTATTTAAAGATAAATTGTTTCATTCACTAAGGCATCTACTTTTGCATAGGTGCTCCAAACAAATAGTATGAAAAAGATTTTAACAGCAGTTGGTTTTTTAACTGGCCTTATTTCCTGTACAGGGCAGGCTAACAATTCTAAAATAAAAAGTATGGATACTTCTTCTCAAAACACAACAACAAATATTATTCCGGCTACAGGAAAAGTGGATACTGCCACTTTTGGAACCGGTTGCTTCTGGTGTACAGAGGCTATTTTTCAACAGGTGGAAGGTGTAATAAAAGTTACCAGT
>JALHRP010000257.1 GCA_022841365.1 Chitinophagaceae bacterium
TTTTTCCCAATTTTTAAATTATTCATTAAACTTGTAAACTACATCATTCACCCGTAATTCCCTTTTCAAATTAGGGATAATTGCAGTTTTACAGATCAAAATATATCCTATACCGGTCATCTCTGCAAAATCCTCTAACCCCTCTGATGAAATATTCCGGCTGTAGCAGGTATGATGAGCACCCCCGGCACAGATCCATGCTGTACAGGCTGTATTAAAACGGTAATGGTCTCTGTGACACCCGTGCAACCGGTAGTTTGGATAATTTATCTTAGGCTTTTCGCTTTACTTTCCGATACAGAATTTGGAAAATATATAATCGAGCATATCATCATTCGTTACTTCACCGGTTATTTCTCCAAGATAATGCAGGCAGCGCCGGATATCCAGCGATAAGAGATCTCCCGGTAATTTATGATCCAGTCCTGCACGGATATCGGCCAGTGATTTTTCGACTTCTCTTAAGGCATGATAGTGACGGGCATTGGTTACAATGGTACTCTCGGTGTTTAACCGGCCCTGCAATACCGCATCAACCATTTTTTGTTTCAATACTTCTGTATGCAGGTGTTGTTTGGCGGCAATAAAAACAACCTTATCCAGGTCGGTAAATTTTTCTTTTGCTTCTTTTTCCCCGGCAATATCAATTTTGTTAGCTACCAGTAAATAATTGAGTTGCTGCTTTTCAATCTCTGTTTTCAGTGTTTCAATCGCTGAACGGGTATCACTGGCATCAAAGAGAAAGAGTACCAGGTCGGCCTGCTTCATCTTTTCAAGGCTTCGCTCTATCCCGGCTGATTCTATGATGTCACCACTGTGTTCCCTGATACCCGCTGTATCAATAAGCCGGAAAAGAATACCATCTATATTAAGTACTTCTTCAATGGTATCCCTGGTAGTGCCGGGAATTTCGCTGACAATTGCCCGGTCTTCCTGCAATAAGGCATTCAGTAATGTTGATTTACCTGCATTCGGTTTGCCAATAATCGCAACGCTGACCCCATTCTTTATCACATTACCTAACTGGAAGGAAGCCGTGAGCTTTGTAGTTGTATCACTCATCTCTGTAATCAATTCATAAAATTGCTTGCGGTCTGCAAACTCCACATCCTCTTGCGAAAAATCAAGCTCCAGTTCTATCAGTGCGGAGAACCGGATCATTCTTTCTCTTAATGCTTTCAATTTTTCAGAGAACCCTCCCCGCATGGTATGTAATGCTGCTTTGCAGGCAGCCGCGGTATTACTGGCAATCAGGTCAGCTACGGCT
>JALHRP010000258.1 GCA_022841365.1 Chitinophagaceae bacterium
GCCAGCCCGCAGGTTACACGCCAAGCGCGCAGGATCAGGGTGGCAATGATGCTACAGACAGCGATATCGACCCTGTTATGTTGATGACTCCAACGGAGACATTGACATCAGGGGAGAATAACACAACGTACGACGCGGGCTTCTTCCAGCCTGCTTCCATCGGTGACTTCGTGTGGAACGACCTCGACGGCGACGGCGTACAGGATGCCGGCGAACCGGGTATCCCGAATGTGCCGGTTACTCTGACCGGCACTACCGGCGACGGCACGCCTGTCAACCTGACTACTACGACCGGCCCGAACGGCGAGTACGCCTTCACTAACCTGGAACCAGGTACGTACAAAGTTACCTTCGGTCAGCCTGCCGGCTACACGCCAAGCGCACCGAACCAGGGTGGAGACGATACGAAAGACAGCGATATCGACCCTGTTACGTTGATGACTCCGAATGAGACATTGACCTCGGGAGAGAACAATACCACGTACGACGCAGGCTTCTTCCAGGCTGCTGAAATCGGCAACTTCGTCTGGGATGACCTCGACGGCGACGGCGTACAGGATCTTGGCGAGCCGGGTATCCCGGGCGTTACCGTGACCTTGACCGGTACCACCGGCGACGGCAGCCCTGTAACCCTGACCACCACGACCAACGGTTCGGGTTTATACCTGTTCACCGGTCTGGAACCAGGTACGTACAAACTGACCTTCGGTACTCCTGCAGGCGGTTACATACTGACAGCACAGGATCAGGGCGGCAACGACGCTACCGATAGCGATGCTGCACCTGGCACACAAATGACTGTGAATGAGGTGCTTACGGCGGGCGAATCCAACCTGACCTACGATGCGGGATTCTTCAAACCTGCTTCTATTGGCGACTTCGTCTGGAACGACCTCGACGGCGACGGCGTACAGGATCTTGGCGAACCGGGTATCCCGAATGTGCCTGTTACTTTGACCGGCACTACGGGCGACGGAACACCTGTCAACCTGACCACTACGACCGGCCCGAACGGTGAGTACTCCTTTACGAATTTGGAGCCAGGTACCTACAAAGTTACCTTTGGCCAGCCTGCCGGTTACACGCCAAGCGCACCGAACCAGGGTGGAGACGATACAAAAGACAGCGATATCGATCCTGTTACGTTGATGACTCCGAATGAGACATTGACCTCGGGAGAGAACAATACCACGTACGACGCAGGCTTCTTCCAGGCTGCTGAAATCGGCAACTTCGTATGGGATGAC
>JALHRP010000259.1:0-276 GCA_022841365.1 Chitinophagaceae bacterium
GGAAAAACCCCAACAAACAGATCTTTATGATTACCGATGGCAAACCGACTTGCATCAAACGGGGCAAGGGGTATTATAAAAACAGTTTCGGCTTAGATCGGAAAATCGTCAGCCGCACGCTGAGTTTAGCCGCCAATTGCCGCAAACTGAATATTCCCATCACCACGTTTATGATCGCTCAAGACCCATATTTAGTGAATTTTGTGGATCAGTTTACGCGCGCCAACGACGGCAAAGCTTTCTACAGCAGCCTTCAGGGGTTGGGAGAGTTCATTT
>JALHRP010000259.1:286-1244 GCA_022841365.1 Chitinophagaceae bacterium
CTCAAAGGTTAAAGGTTGTCAAGGATAAAGGTTAAAGTAAGAAAGGTTAAAGTAGGGGATACAATGCTTCCTCAAACCACAACCTCACTTTAACCTTTCTCCTTTGTACTTTAACCTTAAAATGTTAGCTTGAAGAAACTGTATTAAACTAAATTAGGTCTTTCCTGCGTTTAAGCTGCGTACCAAATTCAATCTCCATCCATGAAAAAAATCCTGGGTCTTTTCTTCCTGCTGACAGGTTCAAGCCTTTTGCTGTCAGCCCAAAAAAAACCAATACTCAGTGCCCAAGCGCTCGAACAACTCAACCAAAAGGAAGATACCCTGGCTTTACTCGCTTATGCCATCGTGAATGATTCTTTACCGGAACATCGTTTTGGTACTTGCCGCGTGTTTATCCCCAAGTTGGTGGAAGCGCTGAAAACCGAAAATTCTTTCCAATATCCTTTCGACCGGGTAAAGGCTGTTTCTATCCAGTATGCACCAGACAGTACTTTCCGGATTTTTACCTGGCAATTGTACGTGGATACATCCGATTACCGCTATTACGGGGCAATTCAAATGAATACGCCGGAGTTAAAACTCTTTCCATTGGTAGACCGCTCTTTTAATTTAAAAGGCGACCCTGAACAGGCTGTACTGACGCCTGAAGACTGGTACGGCGCTTTGTATTACAACATTCGGGAGGCCAAAGGCCCAAAAGGCAAATATTACTTACTTTTTGGTTACGATGGGTTCAGCTTTTTTCACAAACGAAAGCTGATTGATGTCCTCACCTTCCAACAGGACGGAAAACCGAAGTTTGGCGCACCTGTTTTTGTCCATGAAAAGAAAGGGCGTCCAACGATGACCAAAAACCGGGTTATGCTGGAATATTCATCGGAAAGCAGCATTAAATTGAATTACGAAGAGACGATGGAGATGATCGTTTTTGACCACCTCATCACTTTGGGCGGCGTAT
>JALHRP010000260.1 GCA_022841365.1 Chitinophagaceae bacterium
ATTAATGTTTTGCATAATAATTTCTTTTTCTTCACTTTTCTTTACAATTTCTGAATTGATCAAATTTTGGATTAATTTTGGTAACAGAAATCCCGAAGAACTCTCATTTACTTTTGCTGTTGTTGTTGCAACTGATTTAACTTTAGCATTTTCATTGCTTTTTGCCTTTTTTTGACCATTCAACACTGCTTTCTTGTCGCCAATTGACTGCGGAGGCACTCCGTGATTCCGTTCCAAATCCGTTAATGCCTCAAAAATCCATCTAACATCAGCTGTATCAGCTTCAATATAATCTGCGTTGATTTCAGCAGCAATTGCCTTGACTGAATTCTCTGTCAATATGTCCACACCTCTATGGCTGCTCTCAACAACCAATAGACCAACTGGACTGCTCCTCTCTTCAGCACAATCGGCGACAAGAGAAATCAGCTCTGAATGCAACAATCCTTTAATAAGAGTCTGCAACTTGATAATGAATGGATCAAAGCGTGGAATTGGAACAGGCTTCCAATTTGGACTCTGATTATTCTCTGCCAAAATCAAATTATTCTTTAAATTTACAAATTCTTCCTCTATTCCAATCTTTTGAGGGGACTGAGGTAATTCAGTGTTATCTGCAAAAACATTCTTCAATCCATTAATGTAATACAACTCACTTTTTTCCTTGTATGTTTTTTTGTTTTTCCTTTTAGAATGAGTCTGAAAATTTGGGTAATTTAGTGAGATAATGCTTTTTTCACTGTTTTCATTCATTCTTTCGCAGCTATGAGGGAATTCACTGGAATTTCCCTCTGAAGAGCCATCACTCGAAGGAGCAGTGGTCACAGCAGCATTAGCTGAGTCACTGGTTGAACTCTGTCTCTCAGTTGAATAGAAATTATATTTAATATTGTAAATCATTTTTTCATGACTTCTAAGCCTTCCCACAAAGAAATTCCAGCTTCTAACTGCAACAAATGTTGAACGACGGATATTTCCAATTTTCAACATCCCTGGAAAGTCCAGAAATTGTTTCCTATTTTTATCAGCGTTTTATTTACAAGATTTATTTCAAAATATGAAGAGCATTCTTAAATCTCTTCTTAATAGACAATCGCCGTTTGCCCTCCCCTGAATCCTCTGCAATGTCTGGGCAAGAAGCACCGCCGCTCCATGGATTCCCTTCCATCCCTATAAGACGCAATTTGCCAAGCATTGGACCGCCAGGTTGGGTTCTGCTACTAGGAGCATCTTCAGTTATT
>JALHRP010000261.1 GCA_022841365.1 Chitinophagaceae bacterium
TTCGCATCGAAACAAATGCCGGATCATACGGCCTGGTTTTCAGCGGTTCCCTTGCTGGATGCCCGTTCGTTGCGTTTTGTTTTCGGGCAGGCGGGCGTGCATTTTTATGCCGATCCGCCAGCCATCGTCTATGGCGGTAGCGGGATGCTTACGGCTCATTTCAAAAACGGCGGGCCGCAGACGGTTACCCTGCGCAATGGCCGGAAAGTGGCGCTGCAATTGCCGGAAGGGCCGGTTACTGTGGTGCTGGATGTGGAAAGCGGAGAGGTTCTGATGGCATTATATTAAATTTAAGTATTCACAGGCCCTATCCCGAAGACAGGTTTTATTCCAGTATTCTTAAATCTAACCAAGGAAAGCCAAAAAGCAATCGTGGGAAGGTTAAATTTTCGAGACCATTTCGTATTCTTGCCGAATAAATAATCCTGATTTTGAACCAGCCATTTCAAATTTTCACAGTCACCAAAGAAGAAGTAACAAAAACCAAGGAACTATCCGTCTTGCGGCGAAAAGGCGTCCTGATTATAGGTAGTGGCAATATGGTGCATAACCTCGGCAAGGTAGATTGGAATTTTAAGAACTAAAACCAACATCATGCAAACATTCAAGTTCGTGCTCACGCTGCTATCCCTTTCGGTGTTTTTAGCCTGTGCTACCAATAAAAAAAGTGCGGTGACCAATGCTAACTACGACGAAATAAAAAATCAAACGGATTACATCGTACTGTCGCTTGGTTCGGTGTCGTTGCCGGGAAAATGGGAAAAACGGCATTACAATAATGTCAGTCAAGAGCAATTTTTTCTCAATTCTGACTCGATTGAAGTTTCCGTTGCTTTCAACCGTTTTGACAGGTACCAATTCAATCTGAACGGTGAATTCAAAGGCTGGGATTTTGTGCAGGCTTACTGCGAGTGGGAAAGGGGGAACCAATACAACATGGCAAGCGCTCTTTTGGTGCAGGACATGGTTCGAAATTTTATCATCTACAAAATTTTCGACACCAGCGACAAACCAAAAATTGATTCCTGTTTCCTTGTTGGGGAGAAAGACGGCAACGTTATCGTGCTTTCCATTTCAACAACGGGCAAATGGACTGATACGGAAAAGATAAAATTTTTGAAATCCGTTTATGTAAAATAAGCAGGTTTGAGTGGTTTGACCCTCCTTCGCCTAAAAAGGGTTATGTTCTGTAACGCATTGATTTACATTGCCTTTTACCCTTTGCCTTTTGCTTTTT
>JALHRP010000262.1 GCA_022841365.1 Chitinophagaceae bacterium
TACTGTACACTTCTTTATTAATACAAGATCTTCAGAGTTTTTACTGCTTAAAGAGGCGCTAACATTCTTTGACCACCAAGAAAGTATGATCAGAATTGCTGTCAGGACAATTACACTGAATATCTTCAAGGTAAAAGAAGAATCGGTGTTGAATCAGTATATTAAAAAAATTGGTGGTCAAACATTCTTTACTTTTACCTGTCAGTTCTTGTTGATGTCTTTAAGGAAATTGAATGATGTGGTTATTAATGAACCTTGTGATCTCAAGTCAATTCATGATCGTTTAGTTGAATTATTTGATTTTTTTTGTTATATCAATGATATTTTTGTTAATGGAATTGAAGATTTGTCCATCATATTTGTAGACATTTTCAAGGTCAACATCATCGATCCGTTGATCAAACCTGCCCTTGATGGAACATCACAAGAGATTTCCGAAGAGACAGCATTAATTTTTATCATTGATTGTATATATCTTATCAAAGTACCAATTATTTGTAATTTATTGTTAAATACGCTGTATCAAGGCAGCAACTTTGTTGAACATAAAGCTAAATGGCTCCAGGTAGACTCTTCTGAAGAGCTTTGTCGATTAGTGCTGTGTTTATATCACTGTATGATTACTAATTATGCAATTTCATCTGATTTTTTGCTAAGCATCGGATTATACCCAAGAAAGTTGTTGAAAGGGAAATTGTTGCTTGATGCCCTTACAACTGGAGATAAGACTGAAGAATTTAAGGGAACCCGAGCAAGATCTACAACCGCAGAAATGTTTACAGAAAATCCAAATTCAGAAGATTTATTGCAAAATACTAAAAGTAATAATAGAGTTAGACATTTATCATATGAAAAGCAAGAGGAAACTGTTGTAAATTCCTCAAAGAAATCAGATTCACCTCTCTTAGCTGTAGATACATTAGAATGTATTGAAAAAGAGTCTTATCCAATAGAAATTGTAGAGTATTTATTGAAGATATTTGGGAAATCCTGGGAAATTTATCCATTAACACTTGATATAGCATGTGATTTGTTTGTAGAAATGATGAGTGTTCATGACCAAATAACACTCAACGCAGAACACTCTTCACAGTTACAAGCAATTTATGAAAAGCTTCGAGATAATTTCAAACATTTACTGCAAAACTCCAGAGAAAAATGCATGGAAGCATTTAAAGACGAGATTGCCAAATTAGATGAACGACCACATCTGTCCATGACACAATATCTATGT
>JALHRP010000263.1 GCA_022841365.1 Chitinophagaceae bacterium
GGGCCCGCGCGAGCGCCTTGCGCTCCGCGGCCACGGCCGCGCCCACGTCCTTCAGCCGCGCCACCTGCCGCGCCAGCGCGTTCTCCTTCTCGGCGTACTCCGCCGCGCGGCGGTCGAGCGTGAGCGCGCGCGCGTCGATCTCTTGGCGCGCCGCGGTGAGTTCGCCTTCCCGGACCTGAAGCGCGCCCTCTTGCGCGTGACGCGCTTCCACGAGCGCGGTACGGTCGAGCGCGAGCTTGCGGGCGGTTTCGTCGAACGCTTTGGCCCGCGCGTTCAGCTCCTCGGCCCGCCGCCGCAACTGTTCTTGAAGCGCCTGCCGCGCCTCTTCCGATTGCGCCAGCGCGGCTTCGCGCTCGCGGATCGCCACGCGGTCGGCTTCGAGCCGCGCTTGCAGGTCGAGCGCTTGCGTGAGCCGACCCTTCAGCGTTCCAGCTTGTTCGGCGAACTCTGCGGCGCGCGCGTCCAAGTCCGCTTCGCGGGCGCGGAGCCGTTCGGCTTCGGCGGTCAGTTCGTCCCGCTGCGCGCGAATCTCGGCCAGCCCGGTGCGGAGCAGCGAGTCGCGCTCGTCGAGCCGCTGCCGCTCCTCTTCGGCGTCGGCCTGCACCGCGCTGAGCCGCGCCCGCAGTTCCTCGGCCTCTTGGATGCGCTTGCGCAGTTCGGCTTGCGATTCGTCCTCGCGGGCGCGGGCCGCGGCCAGTTGCCACGCTTCCCGCTCCATGTCTTGGCGCGCGCGCTCGATCTTGGACCGGAGCACCGCGACCACCGCTTGCTGCGCTTCGAGCTGCGCCGCGCGCTCCGACAGCGCCGCGTGCTGCGCGTCCAACTCGGCCTTCTGCCGCGCCTGCCGCTCGCCCTCGGCGCGCAACCGCTCCTGTTCGCCGGCCGCGAGCCGCACGGTTTCTTCCCACTCGGCCGCGTCCGCGCGCAAGCGCTCCAAGCGGGCTTCAAACTCCTGCGCGCGCGCGGTCAGGTCGCGCTCGCCGCGCTCGAGTGCGGCCGTGCGCCGCTCGAACGACAGCAACTCTTCGCGGAACCGCTCGCGGGCGGTGTCGAACTGTTCGCGCTCGCCCTTCAGCGCGGCCTCGCGCGGCGCGAGCGCGCGCTCCCGCTCGTCCAGACCGGCGAACCGCTCGCGGTCCGCGCCGCGCTGCGCCTCGAACGCGGCGCGCTCCGCCTCGAACAGCGCGCGGTCCGCGGCGAACAGTTCGCGCTGCCGCGCCAGTTCTTGCGCGT
>JALHRP010000264.1 GCA_022841365.1 Chitinophagaceae bacterium
CAGTTGCCATCGATTAAGAAAAATTAAGAACAATGATGAAAGATTACTCGGAGATACTTCAGCTTCAATAAATACTGTAGATTGGTGATACCCCAGTTTGGTGACGTGTAATGTGGCTTTGGCACTATTTTTGGGTATTATATTCCTACGCTGTGCTTTGCAGTGATCTGACTAAAATTAAAGCAAATATTTCGTATAGTCCCCTCACCTGGACTCATAGCTATCCTATTGGCCAAATACTGATTTCAGCAAGAATGTTACGAGGCAACGTCTTCCTTGGCCTGCCTGTCGAAGTAAGAAAAATTATTCTAGAAAAAATATGTGCAGTCCTTTCCATTAGAAATGCTTCGTGCAATATTAGCAGTTCTATAGAACAAAGTTTGGCTAACATCCGTGACCTTAAGTTCCACCGTAATAGTAGTTCAATGTTGTTCATCTTGATTGAAACCACTGAAGACAGTTTAATCCCATATGTAGCTTTCATGTTGGATTCAAGGCAGCTAAAGATCTTAATGATACATTTAGTATCTGCTTCTCAGGATGCTTTGAACATCTTAGCAGTGGGACTAGCCCGCAACAAGAGTATCGAAATGCTGAATTTCTCCCTTTACGATCTGTCCTGTGAACCGATTCTTAGTAAACTGGCGGTAAAGAAGAAGAAAAAACTTTCGAATTTGTCTATTACTAAAATCATTAATTGTCCTCAAAGTACTGTTGATCTGTTGACATCAGTCATTCAAACTCAAAATTTGTATGCGTTTGTTCTTCCCAAACCAGTAACAAAAAGCGATGCAAATTTAGATGAATTCTACACTGCAATTCATGAATCTTCAAATTTAATAGCAATTGGCATCCCAATTCTAACTGCTGATGGTGTTGCTGGAGCGATGCGAGCCGTTTCCAAACCTGGCCTGGTCTCTGCTGCCATTGATTTCGCAGTTGATCTTCCAGCGGAAGCATGGCTTCATATCAGCAAGGTTCTTGCCAATAACTCAAATGTTTTTAAATTGTCAATTATTTTCCCACCTTCTGCTTTATTGAATTGTGCAATATTGTTCAATGCCTTGGGGCAAGTGGAGATCCCTCGACAATTGAACACATTGCAGCTGTTAAATCTGCCTTGGGGAGCATTGCTGAGTGTTCTCGAACTTTACTCTAACCAAGCATTCGCAAAACTAGATTCGCTTACTTTGCAGTTGGATGATGACCCAGAGCCGCTGGTTACTGAAGA
>JALHRP010000265.1 GCA_022841365.1 Chitinophagaceae bacterium
GTCGGCTCGACGAACTCGGTGGCGCGCGCGGCCTCGTCGTCGCGTGCGGCACTGAAGCGGCCCAGCCGGGTGTAGGGCGAGCCGCGCAGCGCCTGCAATCCTCCATGCCGCCCGGGATCGACCATGCCGGGCGCGACGAAGAACGGGATGCCGATGTCGGCGAACTCGCCGTTGGTGAAGCGCGGCCCGTGATGGCAGAGGCTGCACGCGCCGGCACCGAGGAAGATGCGCAGGCCGCGCTGCGCCGCGATCGGATAGCCTGCGGCGGCCGCGCGATCATCGCGCGCGAGCGCATCGCGGAAATCGTCGAACGGCGTCGCGCCGGAAACGATCGTCTCCTGGAACGCGGCCAGCGCCTTGCCGGCGTCGACGAAGACCCGCTCGGCATCGTCGCCGGGCGGCGCATCGAAGGCGCGGCGGTAGAGACAGGCGAGTTCCGGCGTCGCGCGCAGCCGTGCAGCGACGGTCGCCGGCGTCGACCCCATCTCGCGCGGATCGACCAGCGGGCGAAGGCTGCTGGACCACAGCGAATCCGTCGCGCCGTCCCAGCCGAACCAGCGGTTCCAGCGCGCATCCGCGATCGTCGGCGCGTTGCGCACCACGTCGCGCAGGCCGCGCGAGACCTTGCGACCGTCCGACCAGCCGCGCGCCGGATCGTGACACGTCGCGCAACTCACCGTGCCGTCGGTCGACAGCTCGGCATCGAAGAACAGGCGACGCCCCAGCTCGATCGCATCGGCGTTGCCAGAGACGCGATTGCTCGCATCGCCGCTCCACGGCATCGGCCACGGGCCGTGACGCGCGATCGCGCGCCGCTCCTCGGCCGTGAAGTCGAGCAGCGCCTGCGCGAAGGCGTGGCTGGCGACGAGAAGCGCGAGGGCCGCGACGAAAACCGGGGTCAGAGCGAATGCTCCGACCCCGCTTGTTCCCGTCCCCGCCGCCGCCCTCACTCGATCCGTCGCGACAGCGTCGCGCGCTCGGTCCTGCCGCCGGCGCGGATCTCCACGACGAACTCCCAGCGGCCGGGCATGTGGAACATCAGCCCCTCGGCGCGATAGCGGCCATTGTCGCCCGACACGCGCGGCCGGTAGTTCATGCCGTGGCGGTGCTCGGGCATCGACGCGTCGACGCGCACGGATTCCGGCGCCGGCGCCTCGCCCTTGGGACAGACCGCGACGACCGCCGCGAAGAACCTGCCGACCGCGATCGTCGACGGGTCGGTCGCCA
>JALHRP010000266.1 GCA_022841365.1 Chitinophagaceae bacterium
GTCCTCCAGCACATAAAATGTGCCATCTTTGTCACGCACCAAATCTGAACCGCAAATATGCGCCCAGATATTCAATGGTGGATTTACGCCCACACATTCCGGGCGAAAGTTTTTAGAATCTTTGAGCAATTCAGCAGGAAAAATATTATCCTTAACAATGTTTTGTTTATGGTACAAATCATCAATAAAAAGATTCAAAGCTTGAACACGTTGTTTAAGGCCAGCTTCCACTTGCTGCCATTCTTTTTTATCGATAATGCGTGGAATGATATCAAACGGCCAAGCACGATCTATAGAGCCTTCCTCTTCCGTATAAACCGTGAACGTGACGCCCATGACATGGATGGCAGATTCCGCTGCCAATTTATATTCTTCAATATCTTCGTCTTTCAAAGCACGTAAATAACTACATAAAGTCTGCGCAGCAGGGCGCGGTCTCCCACTGGCCCGCAGCATTTCGTCATACAGATTTTTTACCTTGTAACTTCCCCAGCGAATGGTCATTATGTTCTCATCATGTAAAATCGAAAAAATAGAAAATACTTTTTTTCATATATATAGTTTCAAAGTAACATGCAACTAAAGCAAAATACAAATATGCGTCTTATCTATTTTTTCATTCTTCCACATCGCCTAGCATTCAGAACTGATTGTAACTATTTAATAATTAAACATTATCCGGCGCTCGATAAGGCTGAGAATTCATCAAACCTGATTCAAAGGTCAATATTATTAAAACTATGCTATGCGACAACCAGCAGCTGAGTACAGACAATTCAATAAAAATGGAATTAATAAAAAACAACCAACGATTACTTCTTCAGCATTCAATTACTGGTATAACCTTTCGGTTTTCTCCAACACCTTAACCTCTATCAGTGGCCACGGTTGACTATTAAGCCCGGCCTCTTTTAAGTTTGCTCTTATAACCAGTTTTCCTTTTGGTGCTACACGATTCTTGCTAACGATGTAAACTATCAGGCACACACGTCAATACGAAGATACACTAATTTAAAATACTGGAAAAATAGATTTTCAGACAATGCACTATTCGTTGCAAAAACATGTAACGATAAAATGGAAGATTTTAGTCAATGTGGATTAATCGGCAGTTTCCACCACCAGCAGATCAAATGTCATACCCACGAAGTCTTGAACATAACCTTCGCAATTTCCATAACTCTGGGTTAAAGGTTACTTTATGCGGTTACATATACACCACA
>JALHRP010000267.1 GCA_022841365.1 Chitinophagaceae bacterium
ATTGGTTGTTTTACCAGCTACAACTTTATTGTCACTAAATTGTAAAGCATTTTTGTGTGCTTCAGTAAGGAAGTTTTGATTATTTGCCAACCATTGTCTGGCAGCTATGGAATCAAATGTAAAAGTGAATGTAATGGTGTCTAAGGTCAATACAGGATAACCATTCTTGCGCATTTCCGGCGTAACATTTGATTCCCAGTAAAACAGATAATCGCTGTACCAGTTAGCATCGTCTTTAGCTCTTTGTTGCATCAGCAATGCCGTAAAATAGGGGTCGTAAGAATCTCCGGCATCCTCCTGCGTATTATACATCCGTAAAAAATACTTATTTCTTTTTCTGATTTCCAGTTTGTTTTGGAAAAACGTGATGTTTCGAAGACTGAATCGATTGTCTCCCTGATATACAGTGGTTCCATTTCCAATATTAAAACCATAAATAAGTTCAGGAGATTCCTCATTTAATGAAGGTTTTAGTCTGTAATGTAGACCTACGTTACCTTTGAGATTCCTGGTATTGTAATCTACAATATCAATTTCGTCATACCCTCTTCTGTGGTAAACACCCATACCGGCCTGAGGACGAAATAATGCCACTTTACTTTCATCAAATATAGGCTTAAACTCATCACCGTAAGAATTGACTTTGTCAAACCTTCCGGGATTTGTTGCATTGGAACGACTTCCTGACACAGGATCATAATTGTCTGCAACCCAATCAAATGCTTTCATAAAAAACAAATTGACTTTATATCCGAAAACGGCCTGATTTTTTTTATTTTTTATAACATCTGCATATCTTAATGAGGTTTCAAACAACTCTCTTTCTCCAAATTTGATACTGGCGGATAATCCTTCAGAATAAAATGGACTTTTTGTTTCCATACTGATGACGCCATTAAAGGCATTCGGACCATAAAATGCAGAACTGGCCCCTACGACTAGGTCCACTTTTTGGATATCAAGCTCCGGAGAACCCAGAAAGTTTCCTAAAGAAAAGTTTAACCCCGGTGATTGATTGTCTACACCATCAATGATCTGTAAGGACCTGACCGGGCTGGTACTGTTAAAACCTCTGGTATTAATAATGGTAAAACCTATACTGGCTGTGGTTAAGTCAACACCTTTTAAGGAACCCAAACCACTGTAAAAATCAGTAGACGCTGTTTGTTTGATGGCAATAGCATCAAGAGATTCGACCGTAAGAGGTGATTCTTTT
>JALHRP010000268.1 GCA_022841365.1 Chitinophagaceae bacterium
CCGGTCGCGAATGCCACTGGTGCTTCCCTTGACGGTAAACGTGTAGTTCGTCGCCCGGGCCAGTCGAGCGACCGGCGTAATGACGACAGTTTGGGTCGCGCTGTTGTAAACGACGTTGATGGGAATCAGTGTGCCCGAGGCATTCCGTAGTTGCAAATTCGTACTGTTGAGCGTCGAAGCGTCCATCTCCGCGTTAAAGGCGATCGAAATACTCGCCGTTCGGGCAACGCTCGTGGCTCCGGCCGCCGGGGTGACCGAGGCGATCGGCGACTTCACGAAGACGACGTCGACCCAGTAGTTGCTCGCCTGGTAGGTCGAACTCGGGAAGCCCGACGTGCCGTAGCGATAGACACCGTTGCCCCCGTCGACCCCCGAGCCGAGCGCTTGGATCGGACCATTGGTCACCGTGCTCGCCAAACCGTTGTTGGTGACCGAGAAGTGACCCTTGGGAGCGAAGTACGAAACGACATACGTGGTGTTGGCCTTGACCGCCACGGGGTTCGAGAACGTAGCCGTCTGCCAGCCCGAGGCGGTTTCATTGGTGAAGGTTACCGTGGCCAGCTTGGTGCCAGTGCTGCTCCACAAGGTGCCGGTGTGTGTGCCCGTGTTGGCCGCGGCCTTGTAGAAGCTCACGCCGGTGATGTAACCATCGGCCGTGACGCGGAACTTCATGCCGATTTCCAGCGCCAACGAGTCGCCGACGTCGATGATCGCCGGCGTGCCCGTCCCTCCCCACACGCTGTACGTGGCGGGCGCGACCGACGCCGTGGTGAACGTCGATGTCACATTCACCGGCACGGCGTTGCCCGACGTATCGCGAACACCGCTTGCGCCACCCACGACAACAACCGTGTAGACGGTGCTATTTTCCAGCGCCGCGGTCGGCGTCAGCGTGGCGGTGCGAGTCGTGACGTTGTAGGAGATCGAGATCGCCACCTGGGCGCCGCTGGCGTCTTGTAGTTTCAAGTTCGCAGCCGTCAGTGTCGTGGCGTCCATCGCCTGGCCGAACACCACGGTGATCGGGCTATCGATGGCGACGTTCGTCGAGTTAGCGCTCGGCGAAATGCTCGACACGCTCGGTGGCGCGACCGTCGTGAAGCTCGACGTGAACGATACCGGCATCGTGTAGTTGAGCTGCTCCTTGACGCCGCTGGCGCCGCCCACCACCGTCACGGTGTGCTGCGTCGAGTACGACAGCGGCGCCGTCGGCGTC
>JALHRP010000269.1 GCA_022841365.1 Chitinophagaceae bacterium
TTAAGCGAAAGATGTCTGAATGGGAGAATGATAGAAAGGCTGCTATCAAGAAATTGAAATCGGAGCATGAGACGTACATAGTAACAAACTCTATCTATTAATTATTGTTAGATGAAAGTAAAAGATACAATCTCATTCCTTGAATCGCAGACTGAGAGCGTTTGCACTGCAGCTGAACAGCTCTTCGGATCAGCCACTGACACATGTATGAAAGATTCACTTTATTTAACATAGCTAAATCAATGAATATCAAGCTCAGTGAATATAAAAATACTGCAAAGAATGAGTACAGTGCCCTAAAGAAGAAGCTTATGGGTGTTATCACGGTAAGTTTATTTTTTGTCTTTAACAATCATTTAGAATTCAAAAGAGCTTGATACTATCAAGTAATTATTATCTGCATTTCTAACTAGACGCTCTTTAAAGGCTCTGTTGCAAGAATAAAGAAATTATTGTTTAAGAATATAATTTTGAGGATTATGTCACACCCCTGGCTCCGCATGGCTTCGCCTTTCCCTTCAACCTCTGCACCATACTCACAGCAGAAACCCATAAGGCTGACAAGTAACACATTTATTTCTTATATTTAGTTCTTAAAGCGGAGGGTTTGTATAAAAGTGACCTCTTTCGACAACCAGACCCTTTTGCTGTTGTCACCGTGGACGGGGAACAAACAAGGACAACACCAGTGGTGAAGAAGTCGTTGAACCCATATTGGAACACTTCTTTTGACTTGTAACCTTCTTCTAATTTATTAATAAGACTTGTTGCCCCTTCTTCTGTTGTCAGTATACAGATTTTTGATCAGCGTAAATTCAAGAAGTCCAACCAAGGATTTTTGGGCGTCATAAACGCACACGTTAGCTCATTAATTAATTTGAATTCTACAAACGATCAAAGAACAGAAACTTTGGAACTTAGAAAGAGTAACGAGAATGATCCTGTCCATGGTCGAATAACCTTCCATGTGACCACTAACATGTCTGGTTTTGGTGGGGCATTATCTCCACCAGCTGCTGCTATGGGCTATGGCTATGGCCTTCAAGCACCATTTGTAGCACAACCGCAAAGCTCTACACAACAACCAGCTCCCTCAGCAGCTTCTTCATATGCTCAACCACATCAACCAGCATTTTCACAGTATCAGCCCAATTCCATCATGGTCCCACAACGACCTGCTGTAGGATCGTCATCATCTCTACAAAGTG
>JALHRP010000270.1 GCA_022841365.1 Chitinophagaceae bacterium
TGAGATCTGCTACCAAAGTAAGAAAGGAGCTCATTGATGCTGTTCCTAACCTGAAAATTATAGGTCGCGGAGGAGTAGGAATGGACAATATAGATGTAGAGTATGCCAGAAGCAAGGGCATCCATGTATTCAATACTCCTGCTGCATCATCCAAGTCGGTTGCTGAACTCACATTTGCACATATATTTTCGCAGGCGCGTTTTTTATATCAGTCCAACAGACAGATGCATATCAATGGTGAGACAGAGTTTACCAATATGAAAAAGAGTTTCTCCAAAGGAATCCTTCTGAGCGGTAAAAAACTGGGAATCATCGGTTTTGGCCGTATCGGTCAGGAGGTAGCTAAAATTGGAATTGGAATTGGTATGCAGGTATATGCATCTGATCCATTTGTAGATGAAGGAAATATCCATTTTGAAATCTATGACTCAGGTGATGTATTCCTGGGCATCAAGGTAAAAACTGTGCCTTTAGATCGTATTCTCGAGAAATGTGACATCATCTGTGTTCATGTTCCTTTGATCAATAATAAAGCCGTCATCGGCAAGGAAGAAATTGCCAGAATGAAAAACGGTGTAATTCTGATTAATACTGCCCGGGGTGGAGTGATCGATGAAGATGCGCTGTTAGAAGCTTTGAACAGTGGAAAAGTGGCCGGTGCCGGACTGGACGTGTATGTAAATGAACCGAAGCCACGCACTGATTTGCTTCAGCACCCGAATGTATCCAGTACTCCACATATCGGAGCCGAAACGATCGAAGCACAATCCTTTATCGGAATGGAGCTTGCAGAGCAAATCATTGATTATTTCGGACTGAATCCATAGGAAGAATAGACTGATGATTGAGACAGAACGGCTTCAGTTGATTCCATTGAATCCCGATCGGCTGGAACAATATCTGGCCCTGGATGGCTCTTTAGAAAAAGCCCTTAATGTCATTTCCTACCCAAGGACCATTACAGATGATCTTCATGCGGCACTGAAGCATGTAATCATTCCCCGTGTACGCATGGGTTTACATGATTTATATTTTTCTACCATCTGGACGGCGATTCATAAAGAAAAGCGGGTCATGGTCGGGGATATTTGTTTTAAAGGAAAACCGGATGGAAGGGGCCGGGTTGAGATTGGTTATGGCACTTATCCGGATTTTCAACAACAGGGATATATGACTGAAATTGTTGGTGCACTTTCAGCCTGGGCAT
>JALHRP010000271.1 GCA_022841365.1 Chitinophagaceae bacterium
CGTGTGCTCTTCCGATCTTGGAGTCCGCTGCCAGGATTATTCAATGATGCAGCAGCCTCTATAGCTTATACCGGCGACAGAAGGGATACTGTATGGACCAGGCCAACACCAGCGGGTGTTTATCCTTACACAGCAACGGTAAATAATATGATCAGCTTCAGTGCCGTACCGGCCACGCCAATGGCGGGCGGTAACGGTAACTTCCTGATTTCTTTCAATGTACGCAACAACAATGCCTTCCCGGTAACGCTGGCAGGTATCTCCAGCAATGCTTTTGGATCAGGAGCAGTTGCAGTACGTTCATTCTATAAAACAACCGGTAATGCGGGTAACCCCGGACCGATCAGTGCAGCCAATGGCTTCATACAGTTTGGTACGTCCAACGTTACGGTTACAGCCAATACCTTAAATCCTGTGTTGACGGGATTGTCACTGACCATTCCTGCGGGCGCCACTTATGCGATTGCATTGGATTTCACGGGAGCAACCTTCCCTGCTTATACCAATGGTGCGGCAGCCACGGTTACCTATACCAACAATGGCTGTGATATCATCACAGGTGGTAATGTAGGATGGGGTGGCCCTAATGCACCAGGCACACCGGTGAATAACCCGAGGAACTTTAACGGAACGGTTACCTTCCTGGTATCTGGTCCTGGCACCTGTGTTTCACCGCCAAGAACAGTGATCGTAACGGTAAACCAGCCAACGGTGATCAATGCCAATATACCGGTTAACCAAACCATCTGTACTGATAAGGTAGCTACCTTCACAGCAGCGGTTGTATCCGGTACGGGCCCTCACAGTTACCAGTGGCAGGTAAGCACCAACGGTGGTGTAACCTGGACCAATGTGGCCAATGGCGGTGTTTACAGCGGAGCTACTACAGCCACGCTGACCATCACCGCACCACCGGTAAGCATGAGCGGTTATCAATACCGTGCCATTGTAACCGGTGCTGCACCATGTGCTGCACAAACATCGAGGGTTGCTACGCTGGTAGTTAATCCGTTACCGGTGATCGTGATCAGCGCTACTGCACCAAGGAGCCTGTTCCCGGGACTGCGGTCAACCTTTACTTCTACCGTAACACCAAACCCTGCGGCTACTTACAGCTGGATACGCAACGGCGTGGCTTTAAGCAACCCTGCATTGGGTGTGGTGAGCGGACTGGGAACCGGAAGCATCGTAGTAGATGTGGATGGCC
>JALHRP010000272.1 GCA_022841365.1 Chitinophagaceae bacterium
TCAGCGTCACCGTCACGTTGCCCGTGGGCTCCGCGTCGAGCACGAAGTCCAGCGTGTCCGTCGCACCGCCCTCGGTGACGTCCGTGCCGCCGCCGCTCTCCGAGACCGTGACACCCGCCGCGTCGTCATCCGTCGTCGTCGCCGCCACCGTCGTGTCCGGCAGGGCGTCATAGGTCGCATCGCCTTCCGGGCTCAGCGTCAGGGAATAGTTGATGTCGCCGTCGATGAGCACATCGTCCACACCCGTCAGCGTCACCTCCTGCGGATCGTCCCAGTTGGCCGTCGTGAAGGTCAGCGTCACCGGGGACACCGTGCCCTCGCCCGTGTCGCCGGAACTCACCGTCACCGTGATCGAGTCCGTCGGCTGCGAGCTGAGGCTGACCATGAAGCTGTCCGTCGTGCCGGACTCCGACACCGTGAGGCTCGGATTGCTCACCACCAGGCCAGCCGTGTCGTTGTCGGTCACATCGGCCGTCACGTCGCTGACGGAAACGCCGTTGAAGTTGCTGTCGGAACTCGTCACCGCCGTGCTGATCACGCAGCTGTGCGCACCCTCGACGACATCGTCGTCGAACGCCGTCACCGTCACCGTCTGCGCCGTGCTCCAGTTGGTCGCGTCGAAGACCAGCGGGTTCGGGCTCAGCGTGCACTGGCCGTCCGCCGTCAGCGTCACCGTCACGTTGCCCGTGGGCTCCGCGTCGAGCACGAAGTCCAGCGTGTCCGTCGCACCGCCCTCGGTGACGTCCGTGCCGCCGCCGCTCTCCGAGACCGTGACACCCGCCACGTCGTTGTCGACGATACCGGGGCTCACATTGGCGGGGTCGAGGCCGCTGTAGTTGGCATCCGCGCTCGTCGCGGGGGCTGTCGTGACGGCGCAAGGATGCGGCGAAGCTTCATCGATGCTGTCGTCGACCGCCGCCACCGTCACCGTCTGGGCGACGTTCCAGTTCGCCGCGGTGAAGGTGATGCTGGACGGAGAGAGCGTGCACTGCGCGTCAGAGCTCACGCCAATCGTCACATCGGCGGTCGGCTGTGACGTCAGGACCATCGTGAAGCTGCCGTTCGATCCACCTTCCGCTGCATTCACCGGCGTGCCGACCGTCACGCCTGCCGTGTCGTTGTCGACGATACCGGGGCTCACATTGGCGGGGTCGAGGCCGCTGTAGTTGGCATCCGCGCTCGTCGCGGGGGCTGTCGTGACGGCG
>JALHRP010000273.1 GCA_022841365.1 Chitinophagaceae bacterium
CGTTTTCCCAGGCTGCAGACTGACTTCTCCACTATCCGGTTTGATCACTCCCCGGACCAAACGGAACAAAGTAGACTTACCACAACCGTTTTTACCGACCAGGCCGACACGTTGATTAGCAAAAATCTGTAGATCACAATTTTCGAGTAGCGGAATCCCGCCTTGTAAATAGATCAATCGCTGAATATTTAGCATAAGCTATTAATAATTATAGAGCATTCAAAATAACTCTTATTTTCCATACACAAAACAAACCGTTGTTACACAGCTCAATTATCCATATTAAAAATGTAATAACACATAATCTGCTTTTCCAGCTTCACACTGACACACCAAATTTTTTCATAATAACGTTAAGGTTTTTAACTAGATTCATTGTTATAGGATATTGTTTATCCACAGTATCAACAAAACATAGAAAATTCATTTCTTAATTTCATACAGAAATGAAACAGATACTTAACTAAATGATAAATAACCCATAATGAAAGTGTAAAATTATTAATCAGCCCTAGAATTAAACTTTATTGTTCCAGTAGTTAACTAGTGAATATAGATATTTTCCACAAAGATATCCACAGAATTTACGGATAACCAATAAGACGATTTTTAGAAAATTTCTGTCTGAACAAAGAACTAACTAACGCTTCAGAAACTCATGCATTTCCTTTTGCTATTGTATGTACTTGCATCCGTATCCTTATAATAGCGCATCAACAAAATGCTCGCTGAGTCCATTAGTTATATGCCAGGCATCATGAGGCTTATGGCCGATGATTTTGATCTACTCATCTACCAAGCCGTTACGCTTTGTTGAGCTGGATTATTAATCTAGCGCAAACCCATGAAGTTGAGAGTGTGCTAGTGTTCGGTATGCGAAAAATACTGTTGGCAGGGTTGCCACAGGCAACCTAAACTCTTCAGATTAAATGTAGAGTAATTCAAGATCAATAAGTTAAGGTAGTTCTAGGAAAAAATTTCTAGAATCACTAAATAATTACCAAAAAGGATGTTCTGATATGAAAAAAATTAGCATGATTGGCTCTCTAGTATTTTCCTTGATTCTGTCCGTATATTTTGTGGTGACTGATGATGAAACAGTATTAGCGCCAATATTATTAGGCCTTCTAGTCTCTTTCATCTCGGCAATGATGCTTCTGACAAAAAAATAGAGAAGTATAGTGGACCCTCCTTTCAGGACAGT
>JALHRP010000274.1 GCA_022841365.1 Chitinophagaceae bacterium
TCCAGAATTTCAAGCGCAGCCTTCATTTGTTTAATGTCTAACATATTCAGTTGTTATGAAGTTGTAATGGTATTTGAAACAAAACGACCGGGCGCATAGCCCAGTCGTGTCTGTATCTATTTCGAGATTATCACATTTAAAACAATATTAAAAGGGGCACCAATGGTACCCCTTGCTCACTTAATCTCTCTCAGCTTTTGCGCAACAATGCGGGCGGCCACCGAACGCATATGTGTCTCATTTCTAAACTTACATTCCCGCAAAAGCCTTTTGCCTAGGTTGCTGTACTCCTCAACTTCTTCGGGAGTCCTTTGACCATTTTTTAGATCAAGAGTCCACCACCGAATTATATTTTGGAGATTCAATCCAAAAAGAACCGCCATTGTTTTCTCTCTATAATCAAGTAAGGAGTTATACTATAGCATCTATAAGCTATTATGTCAATTCTGGGTGCTTCATCAAGTAGTAAGACATCGCAAACTGCATAGCAAAAAGAGTGTACGGTGGCCGACTGTATGTCCCATCGGGAAGCCTCGTGATGACCGTAGCAAAGAATGTGTTATCTTTGTCAGCACGCGCTAACTCACGCGACATCATATTTGTTGCATCTATAAAAGCATTATGGGCAAAGCGACGCTCCTGATCTTTTCTAGACACAGTTTCAGGGTCATAGCTTGTATTGTTCCTTGCCTCATAGTCAAGTTCTAAGATAGTCTCGACATATCGAATTGCTGACCTAACAAGATTTTCATACACTTTCATTAATCTTTCATCACCTGCACACATTTCAAGCAAATCTTCTGCAGAAATTGGAGAATTTTCAACCAGATTTGAAACGCCATCGTGAAAAGATGGGGAGTGAAAAAAAGTATCTAAATGTGCTTCGGCACTAGTGGGAATATGGCCGCTTTCATCTTGGTTTTGTGGTTGAAAAGATGGGGTCTCTTTCATTTCAAAATTATATCTCGAGAACTAATAAGTAACTACTCATACCGGAGCGCCTCCGTCGGAGACTTCTGTGCAGCCTTGCGGGCAGGGTAGATGCCAAAAACAAGACCAATGGAGACGGCAACAAGAAGTCCAATAATCATTCCTTCAATTGGAAATTCAAAACTCCAGTCGAGATTGGTAAAGTTTTGTATTGCATATGCTGCCAGATATGAAAACCCACCACCTAAAATGATTCCAATAATTCCTCCGAC
>JALHRP010000275.1 GCA_022841365.1 Chitinophagaceae bacterium
TGGAATATATTGGGAATTGGTTCATCTTTGGGTAATTTGTCGAATGATTGCTGTGTGGCCCTCAAGATATTCCCAGCAGATGAACAGTCAAAAATAAAAATTGCAGGTTCACACAGCCATGAATGCATATCAAATATTGATAATGGAATATATTGTGTATATTGTTTGTTAAATACCCATATTTCACCGTTATTTGTTGGTCGAGGAACACCATGTCCATTGTAGTGTATTAATATTCTATCATCTTTGCTGCTTTTCCTCAAACTTACACATAATTTTTTAACATCATCAATTGTCGGATCTAATGCAGGTCTATATCTTGCTCTTGGTTGCCAGAATTCATATTGTTGTTGTAAATTCTTACCAATTGCTTCCAGAGCTTTAGCGGGCGGCATTGAAGTTGGATCTATCCAACATTCCAATTTAGAGCAAGGATTGGTTTTAATAATATCTGGTGGATCTACACCTATATGAAGACATAGCAAGAGACCAGCGGAGACAGTCTTTGTACGCTCTTTTAGACGCCAATTTAGTAGAGGACGGTCCAATGTGTCTGATAAATTATATGATGATGAATTAACATGAATTGAAGAATGTGCAAGTGTGTGGTCACTGCTGCTAACAGATAAATTATTTGAATGTGCTAAATGGAAATGTGTGGAAGAGAGTAAACTTGTCATAGAGACCCTTGAAATTAAATGTGGAGGGATTTTTGAGGTCAAGTGATGCGTCAGATGTATGAGTTGGTAGATTTTTTATAGTTAATATTTTTTGGATTTAAACTTATAATATAAATTATGAAATAAAAATTTATTTTTCATCTGTAGAAAATTCTTTGACCCCAGGAAATTGCGATGCATCGTTCAAATACGTGGCTCTTTGGGGGTATAGCAAGTGGATTGACTGCAATTTCCCTCTATACATTGGCAGTCAAACTATACAGAAAATTAGCTCCAAATAATTTAAAAGAAGAAATACAAGAAAATGAAGAGAGTCAAAATTTGTTGAATTTGTTGTATTCAATTGCTGAAGACCAAGCCAAAAAGGGTAACAAACTCAATTTTATGTATTAATCAAAGACGGTATTGTTCATAAAGGTATCTCTTGTAATAATTGCAATATGTCTCCGATTAAAGGCGTTCGGTTCAAGTGCATTAATTGTGTTGACTACGATTTATGCGACGGCT
>JALHRP010000276.1 GCA_022841365.1 Chitinophagaceae bacterium
TTTATTTATCGTAATAATTTTATTGGCGTTAATAGTTTTGGAAATTACCAAGATGGTGTAGAGTATAGAATTAAACTTTTTAATAAACTGAATAAGTATAAAAAAGTAGATTCCTGCGGAGACTCATTTAATAATACCGGATTTAAAGTTTCTTCTGATGATAAGATCAAATTTATTGAAGATTATAAGTTTACTATAGGTATAGAAAATAGTTTTACTCCGGGATATGTTACAGAAAAAATTCTTGATCCTTTTATGGCTAAGTCATTGCCAATATACAACGGTTCTTCCTTAGTTCATGAAGATTTCTCCGTTTCTAGTTTTATTAATTGTACAAATAGATCTATTGATGATGTAATAGAAGAAATTATATATTTGGATCAAAATGATGAAGCGTATAATGAAAAACTTAATTCTCCATGTGTAAATGAAGAACAATTTCAAAAATTTAATTTAGAAAGTTACAAAGAAAAAATATGGACATTGCTGTAGTATTTTCCGGACAACCAAGAAATATAGAATATACATTAGACAATATTTATCAAAATTTAATTAAACCTAATAATGCTCATGTATTTTGTCATTATTGGTTTGATGAAGGAGAATTTCGTTCTGCACAACCGCATCAAGATAAAAAACTTGGGTCTTATCATCCAGACACTCAAAAAATTATTGTTGATAAATTAAAACCAGTATATATTTATGAAGAAAAACCAAAAGACGAAGAGTTTTTAGAAAAAACTAAAAATTTTAAATCGCATCCAACAGCCTTGCAAAATCATTTAATGAGCTTATATTATAGTATATTTCAAGCTAATCAATTGCTAAAAATAGGTGAACAAAGTAGAAAAAAACGATACGATGTCGTTGTACGATGTAGATATGATTTAGTCTTTGAAAAAGAAGTAATTATATCAGAAATTCCTACTAGTATTGTTACAACATCTAAATATCAAGATGTTAGAATGGATAATAGATTAGGCTTAGGTGATTATACTATGGATGATTTATTTGCCTATGGCAACAGTATGTATATGGACATATATGCTAGCGTTTATCAATATATGGAAATTATTAATCAAGAAGTAGATTTTCCTTTTGGGGAAAATTATTTAGGATTTTTAGTTAGGAAAAAGTTTTTACTTCCAGTTACCACTAAAAATATAGATTTTAAAATTTAC
>JALHRP010000277.1 GCA_022841365.1 Chitinophagaceae bacterium
ACCATAATTGTATAGTGGTTGCTTCAGTTGTATCAACCAACATAGCCCTCCCCTAGCCTAGCTCGGCATGATTCCTAGTCCTCAAAAATTCGAGAATTACCGAACTTTACAAAAGTCTACATTATCTGATGAAGAACCTTTTTGGGATCAGATTGCAAAGAAATTCGTTGACTGGGACAAATTATATGACCGTGTCTATTATGGGTATTTCTGCTATCACACTACAATATTAATCAACTAGTGAATTTGCTAAAGGAAACGTTTCATGGTTTCTAGATGGAAAACTTAATGTTTGCTATAACTGTGTAGATAGATTTGCTTTCAAATCTCCTGAAAAGATTGCCTTTATTCATGAAGGTGACGAACCTGGCCAAACGATATATATAACGTACAGACAACTGCTTGAGAAAGTTTGCCAAGTTGCGAACTATTTGAAGTCTTTAAATATTCAAAAAGGTCACATAGTGACAATTTATATGCCAATGATTCCTGAGGCAGTGTATACAATGTTGGCATGTGCTCGATTAGGTATCGTACATTCCGTCGTATTTGCTGGTTTCAGTGCTGAAGCTTTAAGAGGTCGTGTTTTAGATGCAAAGTCTACTCTGTTAGTTACAGTTGATCAGGGCCGCCGTGGTGGAAAGATCATTGAAATGAAGAAAACCGTAGATCTGGCGATTCAAGGGACCACTATCAACACTGTTCTTATCTATAATCATACAAATGCAAAAGTTGCAATGAGTCCAGAAGTTGATGTTCCTTGGGAAACCGTCATTCCTTTGCAGCGTCCTTATTGTCCATGTGTCCCTATGGATTCTGAAGATCCTCTGTTTATGTTGTATACTTCTGGCAGTACAGGAAAACCTAAAGGTATAATTCATACAACTGGTGGATACTTAGTTTATGCTGCATTTACCTTTAAAACTGTCTTCAATTTTGAAGATGGCGATATTTTTGGCTGCATGGCCGATATTGGTTGGATCACTGGCCATTCTTATGTTGTTTATGGAGCATTATGTAATGGCGCCACATCAGTAATTTTTGAAAGTATACCAACATATCCAAATCCATCGAGATATTGGACTATGGTGGATCAGCTGAAAATTACACATCTATATTTGTCTCCAACGGTAATAAGAACATTAGAACGAATAGGGACAGATTATATCAAAGATTTTT
>JALHRP010000278.1 GCA_022841365.1 Chitinophagaceae bacterium
GGTGCTGTGGGACGCGGCGCGGGAACGGGTGGGGCCGGATGCGCTGGTGACGGGCGCGCGACTGGCGGGCTTCGCGCAGGATGCCGAGGGTGTCACCGCGCATTTCGCCGATGGCAGCAGCGCGCGCGGCGATGCGCTGGTCGGCGCCGACGGCATCCATTCCGTGCTGCGCGCGGCGCTGCACCCCGAGGGTGGCGGCATCCGCTGGAACGGCATCCAGATGTGGCGCGGCGCGGTGGAGTGGCCGGAATTCGAGGGCGGCGACACCATGATCGTCGCTGGCGACATGGCCGAGAAGCTGGTGCTGTATCCCATCGCGGCCGGGTCGCGGCCGGGAATGCGCCTGACCAACTGGGTGGTCTGCGCGCAGGTCGGCGACGCCACGAAGCCGCCGCCGCGGCGCGAGGATTGGTCGCGGCCGGGACGGCTCGATGATGTGCTGCCGCACGTCGCGCGCTTCCGCATCCCGTTCCTGGATGTCGCGGCGCTGGTGCGCGCCACGCCGGAATTCTGGGAATACCCGATGTGCGACCGCGACCCGCTGCCGTGGTGGACGCAGGGGCGCGTGACGCTGCTGGGGGATGCGGCGCATCCGATGTATCCGGTGGGGTCGAATGGTGCGTCGCAGGCGGTGCTGGATGCGCGGTGTCTCGCTTCACTGCTGGCGGCGCAGGACGCGCCCGCCGCGCTGGCCGCCTACGAGACCGAACGCCTGCCCAAGACCGCGGAGATCGTGCGCTCCAACCGTCGCGGCGGGCCGGAGCGCGTGGTGGACGTGGTCAGCGAACGCGCTCCCGACGGCTTCGCGCGCATCGAGGATGTCATCGCGCGCGAGGAACTGGCGGCCATCGCCGGCGGCTATGCGGCGATGGCGGGTTTTGCCGCGCCGCGCTGACGGCGCTCAGGCCGCGAAGGGCCCGTCCACCAGCGCGCGCAGCAGGGGATACATCCCGTAGCCGTCGATGACCGCGACATAGATCCCCGCCAGAAGCGCCGCGAGGCCGACACCGATCACCATGAGCCCGGCCGCGCCGCCGCGCGTCAGCGCCGCACGCCCGGCCGGCACCATGCCGCCCGGCGCCAGCAGCGCGACCAGCGTGAAAGCCCCCAGCACCCAGGCCAGCAGCCCGAGGCCCGCCCACAGCGCCAGCACGAAGCCGCCCGCCATCA
>JALHRP010000279.1 GCA_022841365.1 Chitinophagaceae bacterium
GCAGGACCGCCACAACGCCGCCAACGACACCATCACCGCAAACAACGCCGGCTGCACCACATCCACCCGGCTCAACCACGACTCGCCACCGCCGCCGCGCAACACCTCCTCCAACGACCACTCCACATGGGCGGCCAGCGCGTCCGCACACGCCCGCATCTGCGCGGCGAACACCGGCGAGCAATCCCACAACTCCACCGCCATCGCCGGCCACTGGCCCCCCTGGCCGGGAAACACGAACGCGGTCTTACCGTCGGCCACACGCCCGGTCACCACCCCGGCGGCCGACTGCCCAACTGCCAACGCCGCTAAACCCGCCAGCAACTGACCCCGGTCAGCACCGACCACCACCGCCCGGTGTTCCAACCCAGCCCGACCCGTGGCCAACGAAAACCCCACATCGGCGGCATCCAACCCGGGATGGTCGGCCACATACGAACGCAACCGGTCCGCCTGGGCCCCCAACGCCGCCTCAGTCTTAGCCGACACCAGCCACGCCAGCGCCAACCCCGCCCCAGCGGCCACCGGGGCCGGCGCACCCTCACCACCACCACCACCGCCGGGCGCGGCGGTGTCGGTGGGCGCGGGGGTGTGGGTGGGCGGGGGGGCCTGCTCCACGATCAGGTGCGCGTTGGTGCCCGAAATACCGAACGAGGACACCCCGGCCCGGCGCACCCGCCCGCCGGGCTGCCACGGCTGCGGTGCGGTCAACAACGACACCGCACCAGCCGACCAATCCACATGCCGAGACGGCTCATCGACATGCAACGTCGCCGGCAACACCCCATGACGCAACGCCGCCACCATCTTGATCACCCCGGCCACCCCCGCAGCGGCCTGGGTATGGCCGATGTTGGACTTGATCGACCCCAACCACAACGGCCGATCCGCCGGGCGGTCCTGCCCATAAGTAGCCAAAATAGCTTGGGCCTCAATCGGATCCCCCAACACCGTGCCCGTGCCATGGGCCTCCACCACATCCACATCAGCAGGGGCCAACCCCGCCGCGGCCAACGCCGCAGCGATCACCCGCTCCTGAGCCGGCCCGTTAGGAGCCGACAACCCGTTAGACGCACCATCCTGATTGACCGCACTACCGCGAATCACCGCCAACACCTCATGGCCACGACGACGCGCATCGGAGAGCCGCTCCAACAACACCAG
>JALHRP010000280.1 GCA_022841365.1 Chitinophagaceae bacterium
ATTTATACAAATCGTTTGAACATCGTGCATTCCAGCAATAACTAGCCACCAAGCAAAGGAAAACTAAAAAAGTCAGATTTCAAGTCTTTACTTACCAAGAAGCCTCCAGAAGAGAAAACCACAGCGTTAACAGACACAGCCATGCTGTAGAAAATCGGCACAGGGGAAAAGGGGTTGCAATATTTTTATTTTGATCGAAATATTCGCTGCGACGTTAAAAGCATAAAATTTATAATATTGTGCATTTTTTTGATTTCTTCTTTGGTGGTTCTAATGCAGCATTTATGGCTTCATCAAATACATCTTTAACACCAACTTGTGTCAAAGCTGAACATTCCATGTAATTGTATGCATTCATATCAGATGCTAATTTTTCACCCATTTCTTTTGTTACAGGCTTTTGTTTATGTCTAGCCATCTTTTCTAACGCTGCACGATCACCTCGCAAATCCAACTGCGTCCCTACCAATATGCATGGAACACCAGGGCAATGATGTCGCACTTCAGGAAACCATTTGTCACGGGCATTTTCAAAGGAACTTGGGTTCACAACTGAAAAACAAATAATAAAAACATCAGTCTGTGGATAGCTCAACGGTCTGAGACGATCGTAATCTTCTTGGCCTTATTAGTTAAGTGGCGCGAACTGACCTGCAGTATCAAACAATGTTAAGCAATATGGCTTCTCATCAATTTGCACAGTAACAGCGTAATTATCAAATACCTTTCATTAATTTTATATAAGGCGATTACAGTTGGGACATATTCTGAAGGAAATTTGTTGTCAGAATAAGAAATCAACAGACAAGTCTTGTCAGTTAAATGGACGTTGTGTTACCTTTCCGACTGCACCGTCACCTACTACAACACATTTTAAAGTTTCCATAATTAAATTTAAACTATAACAATATTAGAATTTGACAAGTTGAAAAGAAAAGATGAAGCAATTGGTGAAAGGCTGGCTGGCTGGGATGACTTACTTCAGTGTACCCCTGGTATGAAAAGAAAATTGGATCCATTTTAAAAACTCGACTGATCGTGGAGATTTTGCCTACAGAATATGCTTAAATGATTTATGCGGTATGAGTTTAAGAAATCGCTACCGTATCTGTTTATTTTTCAAATAAAATTTTTGCCGCGGCAGAAATATTCTTTGCTGTTGTC
>JALHRP010000281.1 GCA_022841365.1 Chitinophagaceae bacterium
TTGAATACGCAAGTATGTGTATGTATACTATACCTGTTTCTTTTTTAAAGAATATCAACGTTAACACAATTATACTTGGTTTTCTTTTTCAAAATTATCAATTTTTAGAACGCCCCTTAAGATAATTGTTGGCAAGAATTTTTGCTTTATCCTCATTGCTATAATAAAAGAGAAAACCAAAAATAGGAATCGCTGCTAAAAGAAGTCCCCAAAATTCTATTGGGTCGTCCTTCGTGTCAACTTCGAGTAAGATCGAAAAAGCGATCATAACTTCTAAACTAATAAACGCTGAAATACCCGCCATGCCATTCTGCGCTGCAAAAATGAGTTTTTTATGGTCGAATTTTTTGCGTTTTTTTTTATACCAAAAATACATTCTCGCGAAGTTGTAATCAAGAATATTCATATATTTTGTGATTCGTTTATTGACCAGCTGCTTTTCGCAGATTATTTAAAAATTCTATGTACGACCATTTAACCTCACCCAATGCACTAACAAAACCATCGTATATTGTTCTTGCTAAAGTTTCTAAGTGATTTAATGCCCAATCAGCGGCACCTGTTGCATCCAATATACCCCAAACTACACCAGCAATTAAAGGAACTACCCCCCCACTTGCTATACCGATAATACCCAGAGTCAACCCTATAACAACTTTTGAAACTGTAGTAAATGTGAAACCTTTACTACTGAAATCTTTATAGGCTGCATATAAAGAAGAGATAATTCCTAACCACGCAATTCCACTAAAAAACCGACTTGCAGTTGCGCCTAACTGACTACCTTTTGCCCATTCCAATAATTTTTCCAATTTGCCCCAATAATAATCCCAAATAGGTGTGGCTATAGTAATTGCATCAGCGACCTGATCAAGTGCATCTTTACCCGTCTGTGCGGGCGGCGTACCGGGCGGCGTTGTTCGCCCAAACTTCTTCATAGGGTCTTCAAACTGTATATTATTAGGATTTATTGGAGGTTTATTTCCTTTACCTGTTTCTTGAGTTTGTCCGCCTAGCCCAGTAGAAGAGCTTGTAGTATAATTACTACCGCCGGGAGAAACACCGTTCTGACCATCAACACCGCCACCTTTGCTCCCGATTGGTGCTCCACCTTTACCCGAATTGGCATGATAACCTGCAAAATCCAAAATCATCAACAAACT
>JALHRP010000282.1 GCA_022841365.1 Chitinophagaceae bacterium
AATTGGGTAAGCAAGAGTTGAGGGAACAAGGAGAAAAAATTTATTGCGGTGATTGCCATTCTGTTCTGTTTGGATAAATCTTTTATCTTTTATTAAAATAAAAAAATAAAAATAAAAAAAATCTCTTAAATTCTACACCCTTGCAATTATCCAAATGTCCAGAGTCTCCTACTTTTATGATCGTAACCTTTTATTGTTTTTATCTTTAACCTAGCCGATGTTGGCAACTATAATTATGGTGCTGGTCATCCAATGAAACCTCACCGTATTAGAATGACCCATTCATTGCTGTTGAATTATGGGTTGTATAAGAAAATGAACGTTTATGTAAATGACCCCCTTTCCTAACAAGCGTCCACCTCATGCTTCACCTGGTGATTTGACCAAATTTCATACTGATGAATATGTTAATTTCTTGCATAAAATAACACCAGAATCAATGAGTGATAATTCAAAATTGTTACACAAGTGTAAGTCACCTCCCATTTAATAATCAGTCAATGTTGGCGAGGATTGCCCTGTGTTTGATGGTTTATTCGAGTTTTGCCAAATATCTGCTGGTGGTTCAATTTCTGGAGCTATGAAACTTAACCACGGAGAATCAGATATAGCTATTAATTGGGCAGGTGGATTGCATCATGCAAAGAAAACCGAAGCATCTGGATTCTGTTATGTTAATGATATTGTTTTGTCTATTTTGGAGCTGTTAAAATACCACACACGTGTTTTATATATTGACATCGATGTCCATCATGGTGACGGTGTTGAAGAAGCATTTTATAGTACAGACCGTGTTATGACTGTCTCCTTCCATAAATATGGTGAGTTTTTCCCAGGAACAGGTGACATAAGAGATATTGGTTACGGAAAAGGAAAATATTACTCAGTCAATTTCCCTCTAAGAGATGGAATTGATGATGAATCTTATCAGAATGTGTTCCAACCCATAATTTCCAAGGTTATTGAATGGTATCAACCTGGTGCGATTGTTTTGCAATGCGGTGCTGATTCACTATCAGGCGATCGTTTGGGATGTTTCAATCTTTCACACAAAGGACATGCTGCATGTGTAGAATTTGTCAAGAAGTTTAATCTTCCTGTCCTGATCCTCGGTGGTGGTGGCTACACAATCCGTAATGTTGCAAGAGTATGGGCATATG
>JALHRP010000283.1 GCA_022841365.1 Chitinophagaceae bacterium
CTGATCCGCTACGACAGCCCCAGCCCGCCAAACTTCGCCGCCCTCCGCCCGGAACTGGATGGGCTGTTGGAAGGGGCCAAATGGGCCTTCGAGCATAATCGTTATGAGGATGCGACCGACTTTGCGAATAGTATGTACTCAGACGGCAATCAAATCCTGAATATGCAGGGCCTTTACACCCAGGTACTCAACGTGTATGGCTGGATGGTGCAGGCCGCCCGTGCGCGTGGCAATCGGCAGCATGAGGGCGTGGCGCTGGGCAACCTGGGGATTGCCTACAAAAATCTGGGACGCTATGCCGAGGCCATCAGCCATTATCAGCAACGACTCACCATCGCCCGCCAGATCGGGGATCGCCAGGGCGAGGCCAATGTGCTGGGCAACCTGGGGAACGCCTACATCAGACTTGGGCGCTATGACGAGGCCATCACCCATCATCAACAGGCGCTGGTCATCGACCGCGAAATCGGAAACCGGTTGGGCGAGGCGCACGACCTAGGCAACCTGGGGAGCGCCTGCTTCAGCCTTGGGCGCTATGACGAGGCCATCACCCATCTTCAGCAATCCCTCGACATCGCCCGCCTGATCGGGGATCGCCTGGGCGAAGCCAATTCGCTCGGCAACCTGGGAAATGCCTACTTCAGACTTGGGCGCTATGACGAGGCCATCACCCATTATCAGGTGCATCTTACCATCGCCCGCGAAATCGGGGATCGGCAAGGTGAGGCCAATGCGCTGGGTAACCTGGGGATTGCCTACGACAGCCTGGGGCGCTATGAGGAGGCCATCGGCCATTTTGAGCAAATCCTGCCCATTTTCCGCCAAATCGGGGATCGACACGGCGAGGCCAACTCATTGGGCAGCCTGGGGAACGCCTACTTCAGGCTGGAGCGCTATGACGAAGCTATCACTCATTACCAGCAAATACTCGTTATCCAACGCCAGATCGGGGATCGGCAAGGCGAAGCCAATGCACTGGGTAACCTGGGGAACGCCTACCAAAGGCTGGGGCGCTATGACGAGGCCATCACCCATCATCAGCAGTCACTCACCATCAAACGCCAGATCGGGGATCGCTGGGGCGAAGGCAACGCCCTCAACAACCTCGGCAGGGTCTTCGAGGCGCAGGAACGCTACGCTGAGGCCGTCCAGCACTTTG
>JALHRP010000284.1 GCA_022841365.1 Chitinophagaceae bacterium
TGATTGCGTCCGTTGATACGCCTAATTGTTCCGCTAATTCCGTTGCTGTCATTCCGTTGAGTGTAAATATTCCGGCTCCCATGATTTCGTGTGTTTTCCGTTCCGCTGGATTGTTCCGTCGTTCCGTAGTGCAAATGTATTCCAATCTCTTTGTAATTACAAAGTGTTTGCAACAAAAAATAAAATAATTTTACAAAGTCATTGGAATTACTCAATTTTGCAGCATGGATAAACATCTTACACCCGCCGAAGCATGGGAAGACTTCTATGCGTGGATGCAATCGAGAAAGAATAATAAGGAATTTGCCCGCATGCCAGCAGACGTGCAGGAGGCTAACTACACCTATAAAGGAGATCGAGATTACAGGTTAGGGGAAAGAAGGATAGCAAACCTGCTTGAGAAGTATGCGCCCGGCAGGTATACCAGGTCAACATTTTACACAATTAATGAAGACCTTAAATCTTATTAAGGTGGGCAAATTCGCCATGCTTGATTTTTGCCGCTTCATTATAAGCATGCGCGGCAGCACCAAGAGTATCAAACACGCCAATATGTTTATGCGAAACCTGCACAATCCATTTGCCTGTTGATTTTTGCATTGATACACCTTTTATACCGGATGTATTGTTTTTTGGCGCTGGCCTGTTGCATAGGTTTTGCGAAACATTGGAAATTCGGAGGTTGCTGCGCTGGTTATTCAGCGAGTTGCCGTCAATATGATCTATAAGTATTTTACTGTCTGTAATGCCAACTATTTGCCTGTGCATTAAAAAGGTCGTATTCCGCTTTCCGTCAGACTCAAGACTCCCGCGCTTTGCGTAGGTTTTTGCACCCGTCTTAACTGCGCCCCATTTGTAAGCGGAAACCCTTTCAAAATCTTGGTCGTCAACCAATGCGACAAGCCCTTTTGTTAGCCTAATTTCTTTCATATCTCATGTTTTAATGAAGCACTAAGATATGGAATATGTACGACATTACAAAGACTTTGTATTTATTGTTTTTTACCTCAACGAATAGTATCTTTGTATTGTCGCCGGTGGCAGTCCCGCCGGTTATTCGCTTTCGGGCGATTCGGGTGTGTGGTAGCTCAGTTGGTCAGAGAGTTTCGGGCTGCCGGGATTGGTCGCGGGTTCGAGTCCCGTCCATGCATCAAGTT
>JALHRP010000285.1 GCA_022841365.1 Chitinophagaceae bacterium
ACAGGCGACAGTGGATGAATTACTGCAACGCGCTCCGAGGGCCGGCATCCTGCATTTTTCCACGCACGCTTTTGCCGGGGAGATTCCGCGGATCGAACTGTACGACAACGCGCTGCTGCTGCCGGATATTTACACCCTGCCGATTCAGGCGGATCTGGTGGTGCTCAGCGCCTGCCAGACGGGGCTGGGAAAAGAGCAAAAAGGAGAAGGCGTGATGAGCCTGGCCCGGGCATTTGCTTCCAGCGGCGCGGCCTGTGTGGTGTCGAGCCTGTGGTCGGTAAACGACCGGAGTACAGCCCGGCTGTTCAGTCGTTTTTATGCCCATCTGGGAGCAAAAATGCCCACCGGTGATGCCTTGCGTCAGGCCAAATTAGACTATCTCGCCGATCCAGCGGTAGGCGCAGCGACACAATCGCCGTATTTCTGGGCGGGTTTTCTGGCTATCGGGGCGGAAAGGGAGATGGACCTGAGCGGGAGGTTTGTAGGAACCTGGGCTTGGTGGGGGTCAATTTTTTTGGCTGTGTTGCTGCTGATTGCTGGATTTTGGAAATATTGGAGGAAGTAAAAGAACTATAATTTCAATTCTAATTTTGTAATAATTATGATTCAAATTATTCACCTGCATGTGATACAGCCATTTGATACAATGTCGGGCTGATGCGAAAGTTAGCTTCAGTAACCAATCTGTCTATTATAGGTTTTACCAACAAAATATGTCCTTGCGTTTTGGCCTCCGCTAACATACCGATCAACCCAATAACAGACATCCCTTCCCTTTTGGCAACTTGCCTTCCAATCGCCTCATCCATAAGAAGCAGGTCAGCATTAAGTTCTTGGGCTAAGACAATGGCTTCTGCTTCACCGAGGTCCAGTTCTTTTTGTAAGATAGCAACATTGTTAATATTTGTTGGTGATTTTACTTCTATCCAAGTAGCCATGAATATTTCTTCCAAATCAAAACCGAATGATTTGAGTTCTAGAAGTTCCTGAAAAACGGCTTCTGGAATGATGACTTTTTGATAGAGAATCCGGAATAAATGAAGATGCCCAATGCGATAAAGTCCGCTAATAGGAGAGGTATCACTGACTACTACCATCTTGTAAATCGTGAAGATGTTTCATCGTTTTCAAGTCTTCCTCAAATTCTG
>JALHRP010000286.1 GCA_022841365.1 Chitinophagaceae bacterium
GTGAGGGCCTCGCCCGTGGCCAGCCCGCGCACGCTGGCCAGCTTGGCCTGGCGCGGCCGCAGCGTCTCGGCATGCAGGCTGGCGCACCACCCCTTGACGGTGGGCAGGTGCTGCAGGTCGTCAGGGTCGTCGACGAAGGTGCCCAGGTGGACCTGGTGGCGCTCGGCCAGGTGGCGCAGCAAATGGTAGCTGCGCACCTTGTCGCCCTTGTTCGGCGGGTAAGGCAGGCGGTGCGCCAGGAAGAGGATGTTGGCCATCGCTGCCTAGCCCAGGCTGCGCACGACGAAGGGACCGAGCCAGTTCGCAAAACCCAGCGGCAGGCGCCGCCAGGTTTCGATCATCAGCTTGTACTTCTTGTTGGTCGGGTTGTTCTGCGGCACGGCGTCGTGCTTGTACAGGCGGTACTCGTAGTGCAGCGGCTGCGGCTCGAAGCCCCAGTTCTTCTTGAAGCTGTAGGGGCCGGTGCCGACCTTGCTGCGGCCGTAGTCGAAGGTCTTCAGGCCACGCGCGCAGGCCCGGCGCATCAGTTCCCAGTACTTGAAGTCGTTGGCCGCCAGCTCGCGCGCGGCCCAGTCGTCGCCGGCGTAGTAGGGCAGCACTTCGTCGCGGAAGTAGAAGCTCAGCACGCTGCTCAGCAGCTTTCCGTCCGCGCCGGTGACGGTGAGCACTTCGCAGTCGTCGCCGAAGTGTTTCCGCAAGGCTTCGAAATAGCGCCGCGACAGGGCCGGCGTGCCATGGCGGTGCACGTTGTCGGCGTAGAGCGCAAAGAACCTGTCGACGCCGCTGTCGATCTCGCTCTTCAGGCCGTTCTTGATGCCCTTGCGCACCATCGCGCGCTGCTTGCGCGGGATGGCCAGCATGTTGGCCTCTTCCTCGGGCAGGATGTCCTTGCGGAAGGTGACGTAGAGCTCCTGCCGCGGCCAGCCTTCATGGCTTCTCTGCAGCTGGCGCAGTTCCAGGTGGTCGACCTGCAGCTGCTGGGCCAGGCGCTGCGCCTCGGCTTCCAGTGCGGTGGCCGTGGCTTCGTCGTCCGCGACCACGCCGCCGTAGACGGCGAAGGGCAGGCTGGTGAGCGCCTTGCCGAACAGCAGGCTTTTCATGTGCGCCAGCGGCAGCACACCCGTCACCCGACCGCCCTCGTGTGCA
>JALHRP010000287.1 GCA_022841365.1 Chitinophagaceae bacterium
TGCGCTACTCGCGCGGGATGGAGAACCAGGCCGACCAGGCCGCGATGACGCTGCTCGACCGAACGGGGCAGTCGTCGCGCGGACTGATGGAGTTCCTCGACGTCATCGCCGACCAGGAACTGCTGCAGCTCGACCGCCAGAGTCCCTATGTCCGCACCCATCCGATCACGCGCGAGCGCGTCGACTCTGTTCGCAACCATGTCGCCAGGTCGAAGTCGTCCGACACGCCGATCCCGCCGCGATTCGCGGAAATGCATCGCCGGATGCGCGCGAAGCTCTACGGCTTCCTTGATCCCGCGCGCGTCCCCCAGATCTACAGGGCCGACGACAAGGCGATCGATGCGCGCTACGCCCATGCGATCGCGGCCTACAAGCGTCTCGACTTCGCGCGCTCCGAGTTGCTGCTCGATTCGCTGATCCGCGAACGACCGAACGATCCGTTCTTCCTGGAGACTCGGGCGCAGTTCCTGTTCGAGCAGGGCAAGGCGGCCGCGGCGCGACCGCTCTATGCGCGGGCGGTCGCGCTTGCTCCCAAGGAAGCGCTGCTGGTGCAGGCGCTCGGATCGGCTGAACTGCAGGCCGGCGACGCCAAGAGCGCGATCGCCACCCTCGAGCACGCGCGCCGACTGCAGCCCGACGACGCCGACACCTGGCGCATGCTGGCCCGCGCCTATGCCCAGGATGGCCAGCTCGCGATGGCCGACTATGCCCAGGCCGAGAGTTTCGCCATCATCGGCCGCTCGCGCGAGGCGAATCATTTCGCCGAACGCGCGCTGCGCGGCCTGCCGCCGAATTCGCCGGCCTGGCTGCGCGCGCAGGACATCAAGTCGACCAACGAACGGAGACCGCAATGAGGATGACGGCGTGAGGCGACGCGAGCTGGTGATCGCAAGCGCGGCCGCGGCATCGCTCGCGGCCTGTGCCTCGCCGCCGCCGGTCGCGCCGCTGACGCGGCTCGCCGATGATCGTCTCCTCGTCGTCTCGCCGGCGCCCGACTTCGACATCCTCCGACTGCCGCCCGGCTGGTCGCGCCGTGCGGACCGCGCCGCGCGAGTCGACGTCACGAGCGAAGGCGGCCGCGCCGTCCTCACCCTCCTCGCGCCCGGCGGCGACCTGCTGCTGCGCCGCGCCGAGACCAGGCT
>JALHRP010000288.1 GCA_022841365.1 Chitinophagaceae bacterium
ATGCTGTTGTAATGAGCCAACCATAGATAAGTTCTCCAGCGGATAGGATTCCAAAAACTCTTTACGTCGATTCAAATCAGGTTGAATTTCACTTGTAAGCGCTTGCACTTGATTATTTTTGCGTGGTAGAAAAGGACTTGGCATATCAAACACCTGATAAGTAAAAGATTTATATGGAACAACCTCAGGCAACGGATCGATCTTGCCTTGCAATCCTTCCCCCGAACTATGTATGAAAGCTTCCAGATCACTGTAATCACCTCGACTGCACGCAGTTATCAAGTTAAACCAAATTATAATTAATACTAGCAGATATATGTTTCTAATCATAATTTATTTACTCCCAGCCTGCTTTAATACTTCTTCTTCATCCAGATAACGAAATGTCTTTGCAACCGCATCCAATACTAGTTTCCCGTCATTACCAGGCAAAATGCTAACGTCATTTAACGTAACAATCCGTGACATTTGCGCAACATCACTGGCAAATGCGCCAATATCATGATAGTTGCCGGTCACCCGAATTGAGACTGGCAACTCGGCATAAAATGCATTAATCGTTTCCTGCGTATCTGGTTTAAACAATTCAAACTGCAAGCCGCGCCCCAAGCCAGCTTGATTTATATCCACCAACAATGCTTCCATTTCTGATTTATCAGGAAGTTGTTTCAACAATGCACCAAGAGATTGCTCAATTTCTTTCAATTGCAAACGCAAAGCAGACAAATTGACAGCACTCCTTTTTTTAACCAAATAAGTATTTTTTAGTGTTTCTTCTTCAGCATGAATATTTTCCAGCGTTTCGATCTGATCCTGCCAAATCAGAAAATGCCCCGCCACAATAATCGCAACAAATAATATTATCAGTGCAGCGATCTTAAATGCCGCAGGCCAATTTCCAGCATTATTGATATCAAGCTGACGTAATTCTATGAGCAAATTATTCATCATAGTATGATTTTATTTTATCCGGCAGAACTCAAAGTTGAGTCTTGTACATCGCTGATCAATGCTTGTTTAAGTTTTATTTTCATATTGAACTCATTTTGACGTACATTATTAATTGTCATCGCTTTGATTTCCACCAACAATGGTGACTCAAGCCAAGGTGAAGACTCAAGATTTCGCATCAACGTCGAT
>JALHRP010000289.1 GCA_022841365.1 Chitinophagaceae bacterium
AAAGAACATAATGCTTGGTCACGGTTTAAACATCATGCCAACTTCTTCGGGCAAAACCGAAGTGATGGTAGCAATCATTAAAATACTCAAAGACGATCCTGATTTCCAATGTGTTGTTGCTGTACCATCAGGTTATTTGGCTTACCAATTCAGAAAGCGGATGGAAAAATACGGACTTGACGATTTGGTGGGAATTGTAAACAAAGATCATAAAGAATTTGATAAGCCAGTGATCGTCACGGTTTACAATTCAATTTTCGGTGGTGTTGAGACCAAGAACCCGCTAATGATCAAACTACTCAAACGTTGCACATTGTTCTTTGTGGATGAAGCACATCATGCAAGAAGTGAAATGCTTACCCATTGTTTTAAATTCATCAACCGTAAGTCGCGATTTTTACTTTTTTCAGGTTCACCATTCCTTGAAGAACAAGACGAATTATTTGAAAATTCTGGCGATGCTACGATCTACGGACTCACAGGTGGTCCGATTGTTGAAGTGGACTACGAGACACTACTTCATTATAATGTAATTGCAAAGTCAATGGTGCACATCATAAGTATTGGAAATGCAACGGCCAAATTTGGGGCACAACCACAAAAAATCGAAAATGCTTTCATTACTAAAAACCGCAAAAGGAACGAGAAATTGGTGTCTGCTATACGCCGATTTGTAGATTACGGTTTTATTGTAATGGTGCTTGTGAAGAAAAAAGCCCACGCAGAGATCTTCATGGAAGCTTTATCGGATCTTAAGGTGTTTTCAGTGTTCGGCTCGGAATCGGGACTTGACATTGACGCAGAAACCGAAGAAGTGATTTCGGTCGATGTGGACTACGAACAGTTTGCTCTTGATTTCGAAGCTGGCAAATATGAAGTGGTGATTGGTTCAACCGTTGCTGATGAAGGGATGGACTTGCCATCAATGGGTGCTTTAATCCTTGCTGGTGGTGGGAAATCAAGAATCAAACATTTACAGCGTGTTGGACGTGTTAAACGGAAAAAGCGCATTGGCAGAAACGTGGCGTACATCATAGATACGATGGACAAAGGTCACATTTACACACTCTCTCACTCAAAAAAGAGAATCGAACGTTACACTAAAGTATTTAAATCAACCGTGGTGGATAATGAATATG
>JALHRP010000290.1 GCA_022841365.1 Chitinophagaceae bacterium
TTAGGTTCACCAGTTGGACATATATGGTTAAGTCCAGGTTCTACTGTTGAATTAGTAGAGATAAACACACGCAGAACGCTGACGGAGCGCATTATAGAAAACACATTTGAGACAATTACTAAATCTGAAAAAACGGTTACAGAACAAGACGAAATATCTGATGCTGTAAAAGAAGAAAACAAAAGTGATACTAAGTTTGGTTCAAATACGAGTGCCAATAAAAGTTGGGTAACAGGCAGTATCAGTGCTTCCGCTAATTTGAGCATGGACAAAACGCAACAAAAATCGAGAGAAGAAACGCATAAAAAAATGCGCCAACAGACGGAAAAACTCTCTACTGAAATAAGGAAAAATTTTAAATCCACTTTCAAGACAATAACCGAGATTACGGACACATCGAGTAAAAGGTATGTCATGTCCAATAATACCCAAGAACTAATCAATTATGAATTGAGGAGAAAAATGCGCCAGGTAGGGGTGCAAGTGCAAGATATTGGAACCTATTTATGCTGGCAAACTTATGTGGATGATCCTGGCAAGCAATTAGGCATCTCACAATTAGTACATATCTCTAAATCACCTGATACAAGCAATATACCGAATCCGGAAAAAATACCAATGCCTAAAAGTATCATTACCAAAGAAACCAAAGATATTCGGTTTATTCAAGTTGGAGATACAACCGCTGATAAAGATAGCGATTATAAAAATGGCTGGGAAGAGAATAATACCGGACTGGTAGAACAAATTGAACATAAATTTCGAGGTAATGAGTTTTTATGTAATCAATCGGGATATATATGCCGTAGTATAGCGGCTGAAAGTCCAAATGGTCAGATTTCAATTAGTGAAAGGAACGATGACGTAATTGGACGAGTAACATGTACTATCAATCTTGATTATGTTAATTTTAAGGATAAAGACTCCATTCCAGTATTTCTAACTTTAGAATGGATTCCTTCTGATGAATCAAGTAAAGCCATTGAAGCAGAAAATGCAAAACGTGATAAAGAGGCTACCGAAAGTAAATTATTAGAATTTAAAAAAGAATTTGTCAGCGCAGCCAGAGAGCGCATAAAGTTAGCCAGTAATATTGAATCCCGTAAATTTGAAGTTTTGAGAGAAGAAGAAAGAATAG
>JALHRP010000291.1 GCA_022841365.1 Chitinophagaceae bacterium
CTGGCAGCTGGCCGATGCGGCACGCAGTTTCGAGTCCGCCGCGCAGGGCCTGGAACGCCGGCTGCGCGAAGGCCGCGGGCCGGCACCAGGGCCGGCGGGCACCGACGGGGCCGGCAGCGTCGCCTGGGCCTGGTTGCAGGCCGCACGCTGGTGGACGGCCGTCAGCGACTATCCGGCGGCCCTGCAGGCGCTGGCGCGGGGCGTGGCCGTCGCGCAGACACAGGCCGAGCGCATGGAGCTGCGGGCCAGCCGCGTGGTGGTCCTGCTCAACAGCCAGCGCGAAGCGGAGGCCACGGCCGAGGCCACGGCACTGGCGGTCGAGCTGCAGGCGCACGGCCACGAGCTGGCCGACGACCGTGTCGCGTCCCTGCTGTGGGCCGCCGTGAGCGTGGTGCCCTACAGCGCCGACCCCGCACGGCTGGCGGCGCTGTGCGAGAGCCTGCGTGCACGCTGTGAACGCGAAGCGCCCAGGGCCCGGCTCTCCTTTCACCTGTCCGTGGGCACCTGCCTGAACTGGCTGGGCCGGCCCGGAGCGGCGGCGGCCGACCTGGCCCAGGCCCGCCGCCTCGCCGAGGGCCTGGGCGACCACAACACCACGGTCAACGTGACCCACCAGGAACTGCGCAACGCCCTGATGGTGGGCGACACCGCGAGAGCCTGGGCCGCGGCGCAGGACGGTCAGAAGGCCGTGCAGGCCGGCGGCTTCGGACACAGCTTCAGGCTGGCGGGCCATGCTGCCGGGGTGCTGGCGGGCCTGGCGGCCGGCCGCCCGGCGGACTGGCGGACTCCACTGCAGGCGCTGCAGGACGAGCTCGCCCGCGTGGACCCGGCCGACGAAGCCGAGGCTGCAGCCGTGCTGGCACTGGGCCTGAGTGCGCTGGGTCTGAGCGGGCCAGCCGCGGCCCGCCTGCCCCCCTGCCAGGGCTGGCTGGCCTTTGCACACTGGAGGCTGGCAGACCACGACGCCGAGCGGCGCGCGGCGCTGGAGGCCATGGCCCGGCGCTGGCCCTTCGAGGCGGGCGTCATGGGCTGCCGGCGACGCCTGCTGGCGGCCCGGCTGGTGCCGCTGACACTGGAGGCCGCCAGCGCCCTGGTGGCCGACCTGGCGCAGCGTGGGCTCAAGCCGCTGTGCCGCCAG
>JALHRP010000292.1 GCA_022841365.1 Chitinophagaceae bacterium
ATAGAATCAATGTTGAAGGGTTGATCAGGGCTTGCTACATATTCTGCATCTGATGTCGGTAGAGGTTGCAAAGAAGGTCTAACATTGGCATCTTCAGGTGGATTTATGGCTGTTGATAAAAGACTTGTCATTGCTACATCGTGTTTAGCTGTTATATCTAGTTCTTTGCCACGCCCATATTTTACAAGTGTTTCAACACGACTAGCACTCCAAGCATCTGCAAAGTTCTTACCAACAATCATGGATGGAAGGGCAACAAAAATTATACCACATAACATCATTGGAAGTGTAAAAAATCGACCAGATATAGTTTGTGGAACAAGATCACCAAATCCAACAGTTGTAATTGCTTGAGATACAAACCACATGGCTTTTGGAATGGAATCAAAATCCGTTTCTTCTCCATTCAACATATATTTCCCAGTTGCAGGATCCAATACACCTCTCTCAGCAAAATAAAGAACTGTTGAAAATATAGTTATGGTAAATGTAAAGAAGAAAGCCCAAGCAGCCAACGCATCTATACTCTGTTTTATAGCAATGACACCGACGTCAACCCACATTTGAAGGATAGCTGAATATCTAAATGATTTGAATAGTCGAAATAATCTCAATAATCTAAGGACAACAAATCGATGCAATTGTATAGTTTGTCCCATATGTGCAATCAATATCAAATCAATATAATATGGGATTATAGCCAGCAAATCAATGACAGCCATGAATGAAGTCATAAAATGAAATAACTGTCTAGCAGAGCCTGTATGTGCAAGAAATCTAAAAAGAAATTCTATGGTAAATATACCAACAACTGAAGTATCAAAGAAAAACCAAAATGTCCCATATTTCCGCATTGTTGGAAGAGTTTCTATAATCATAACTATTGTAGAAATGAATACAGTCAGTGAAATAAAAATAGAGAAGAGACGAGCAGCTCTAGAGGAATTTGGCTCTTCAAAGAATTTGTAGAGGTTGATTCTCATCTCGGTACAGCGTACAGATGGGCGATGGACGGTGAATTTTGAGTGTGAGGGGAAATGAGAGGCTGAATTTTGAGTTGAAGATTGGAATTCATATGAATTTGAAGCAGACATGAAGTTTTATGGAAGGTGACGTGGAAAAGTGATTGGA
>JALHRP010000293.1 GCA_022841365.1 Chitinophagaceae bacterium
GCGCGCAAGGTAGGTTCCTGCACTCCGCCCTGGCCGCCTTAAGTCCCGCCGCCCTCGTGGAACTGGTCGAATCGCAGGGCGTCCCCACCAAGATCGAAGAGACCGGAAAAATCTTCCCCTCCAGCGATAAAGCCACCGACGTGCTTGGCGCGTTCCTGTCCCGCCTCCAGGCCAGCGGCTGCCCACTCGCCCTCGACGAACCGCTGCTCGACCTGAAACCCTCCTCGGCCGGTTTCGCGCTCCAAACCTCCAAACGAACGCTCGCAGCCTCCCGCGTCATCGTCACCGTCGGCGGCAAGTCCTATCCCGGCTGCGGAACCCGCGGCGACGGCTACGCCTGGGCCCGCCAGCTCGGCCACACGCTCGTCCCCCTCCGCCCAGCTCTGGTCCCGCTGATCAGCCCCGCCCCTTGGATCGCCGAGCTACGCGGCATCACGCTCCCCCATGTCCGCCTGCGCGTCATCGATCCATCCCCGCCGGGCGCCGCCCCGCTGGCCCCAACCGCTGCCGCGTCTCCCCCTCCCCAAGCGCTCGACGAGCGCGCAGGGGCGCTCCTGTTCGCCCATTTTGGTCTCACTGGCCCCGCCGTCCTCGATATCAGTCGCGCCGTCACCGGCCATCCCCGCCCCGATTCCCTCCTGCTGGAATGCGACTTCCTGCCCGACCTGCGCGCCGCCGATTTAGAATCCCAACTTCAAAAACAGGCCGCTTCCGGCGGCAAGCGGCCCCTGGCTTCGGTCCTCCCCGACGAGCTCCCCCGCCGTCTGCGCGAAGCCCTCCTCGTTCAGGCCAGGCTCTCCCCCGACAGCCGTCTGGCCGATCTTTCCCGCCCCGCCCGCGCGGCGCTCGTCGCGCTCTTGAAGAAATCGCTCGTCCCCCTCTCCGGCTCCCGCGGCTACGAAAAGGCCGAAGTCACCGCCGGCGGAGTTTCCCTCTCCGAGGTCGATTCCCGCACCCTGCAAAGCAAACTCATCCCGGGACTTTACTGGGCCGGTGAAGTGCTCGACCTCGACGGCCCCATCGGCGGCTACAATTTCCAGGCCGCCTTCAGCACCGGCTGGCTCGCCGGCTCAAGCGTCTGATTCGCCCCTCTTCGCCCCCCCCGTACCCCCCCCCCCCCCCCCCCGC
>JALHRP010000294.1 GCA_022841365.1 Chitinophagaceae bacterium
ATTTTGTCCATCGTTTGGCTCATCGCTTCGTACGACTTTATAAGGGTTTCGGGATCAGTTTTATCTATTTTCTCCGTTAATTCGGTAAATAGACGATCAAGTGAACGAATTGTCATGAGCACCATTGAAACCAAAGGACTTGACTGAGAAGGATCAGAAAACAAATCGATTGATTGAATGATTTTTGAGCAAAAGGTCTCGATGTTGACTTGGTATGAGAAAACCAAATCGAAGTCTTTTTTCGACTCACGAATTGACTTGTTAAAGTCTTTCCCTTCCATGATCATTTTCGAGACGGCCACAACTGAACCGACGAGCGTGTCCAATTCCCTCTGCGTCGGGATTCGGATTTTCTTTCCACCTGAAACTTGCACCAAACGATAAAGCGAGTCAATGTCGAGTGATAAAAGGATTTCACGAGGGAAAAAATTCGAGTTCACCACTGATGCTAAAAACACTGTAGACCTGAGTGAACTCGAAAACATTTTATTTAATTGTGATTTTGATACTTTGCCAAGTTCAGAAACACGACTTTCCGATGCTAAACGTTTAGCAAGACACACGAGAACAATTGAGAAGTCCTTGATGTCTTTTGGCATACTGCCGTTTATTAAATCTTGTTCGCTTGAGAACAGCAAATCGATTGAAATGGGCAGCATCCGTTTTATGTAATCGTCGTCATAAAACAGGTTAAGGGCTTTCATTAATTGAGAAGACAAGTGTTGTTTTGAGATTTCGCGTTCTTGGTCTTCTTCTAAATCTTGTTGATCGCCGTAAATATGTCCGTTGCCATTAATGAGTAGCTCTAAATCTTCAACGAGTTCAAGCCAACTCTCATCTTTGGTTTTAGGATTTACATAGTGGCGCAGTCCGAGGTTTATGTACTGTTGCCAAGGCATTTTAGTTTTAACCGTTGGCACAAAAGCACCAGTGATCAAACGTTCAAGTAATCCAAGCGAGTATTCGTATGCAGCGTCATCAGGAGAAATCGCGAGTTTTGCCCCAATTCTGCCTACTTTTAGAATTGCAATTGACAACTCAAATATGTTCTTGAATAATTCAGTTCTAGTATTTTCGTTGTCTTTTTTCTTAAAAGCGTAGTAAGAATC
>JALHRP010000295.1 GCA_022841365.1 Chitinophagaceae bacterium
GACCGCGCCACTCGCCACGTCACGCTCCGCCGCATCGAAATTGCCCCCCAGCGACCCCGCCGCTTCCTCACCGCCGATGCCAGCTACAACCGCGATACCCAGTTGTTGGAAATCGTGATTAGCGCCCCGGACCCTCGTCTCCTCCCCCCCCGCGAGATCTCCCTCCGCGCCGAATTGCTCGGCCCCATCCCCCCCGGCGTCAAGTCCCAGCTAGACGCCGCCCTCGTTCCCCCCGCAACCTCCGCCCGACTCGTCTCCGAAATCCCCACCGAGCCAGGCCTGGTCGTCACCGCCCTGGTCCACGTCGACGATTTCCCCCGCGCCTTCGCCTTCTGCATTCCCTGCGACCGCAATTCCGCCCATATCCCCGAGCTGGATCTCCTCGATTTTCGCCTCCTTTCCCCCCGCCCCGGCCAGGTCTTCCGCGCTCCCGCCGCCGAAATCCCCCTCGAGTTCCAGCTTGACGGCGCGAACGTCGACTTCGCAGGCAAACAAGGCTCCGCCGAAATCGGCATCGACTCCGACCGCGACCGCGAGCTCCGCGACGAGCCGACCCTCCCCCTCCTCTCCGACCGACAGACCACCGCTTCCCTGGCCGCCCTCCTTCCCGGCGGCTTGGTCCAGATCGATAGCACCGTCCGCGACTTCCAGCTCCGCGTTCCCGCCCCCCCCCTCCGCAATGCCAAGGTCGAGGTCCTGGGCCGCATAACCAACCACGGCGAAACCGTCTGGAGCGACCCCGTTGAAATCCAGCTTGACGGCGCTCCTCCTCAGATTCGCGCGATCGAGCTCCGCCCCCCCGGCGTCGTCGCCCCCGGCGAAAAACTCGCCGCCCTGGTCTCCGCCTCCGACGACCTGGCGGGCATCGCCACGGTCGAAGTCGCCCTCGATCCCTCCGGCGGCGGCAAATTCACCCCGGAATTGAAGCCCGTCCCCGCCAAGCCCACGGACGAAGGCCGCTGGACCGCCGAACTTCCCACCGCCGACCTCCCCCCCGGCAGCTACCTGGTCCTCGCCCGCGCCACCGACCTCGTCGGCAACGTCGCCGAATCCTCGATCCGCGTCCGCGTCGTCACTCCCGGCGAACAAGAATCCGCCCGCGCCCAGGG
>JALHRP010000296.1 GCA_022841365.1 Chitinophagaceae bacterium
GGCGGCGCAACCCGGGTTACTTCCACCGCGCCATTGGGGCAGGGCGTGAGCAAACGCTTAGATTTGAACACGGCTGGCGATTTTGAATTTGAAGGAACCGGCTTCGGTATATCCTTTCAAAACGACCTGCCATCGGGCGAGGTAGTCGCCACGCGCATCAATTTGTCGCCCGATGTGTTTCCGGACACTGGCGCCTTCAGCCGAAGCTATTGGGTTTTGAATAATTATGGGACGAATCCTTTGTTTTCAGAACCTTTGAACCTCCGGTTTGGTCAAATTGGCGCGGTGAGCCAGGGTGATGAAACCGACCCTTCCCGCCTAAAGCTTTTTATCCGCAGTGAAAATGGAGAAGGGGATACCTGGCTGGAACAGGCAGCAGCAACTGCAGCCGTTGCCGGAACCGATGGAGCAGCCACCTTCGGGGAAGGGAATGCGGTTGAGTTTTTGGGACAGTACCTGATCGGAATTGACACCAGCCAAATTGTGTCGGTTTCCGAAAATGAAGAGCTTTTTCCGGAACCAGTTTTGTTGTTTCCAAACGTTTTAAGCGCCGGTTCAACGCTGAACATCCGAACACAAATTCCCGGAAATTATACCTTTCACCTGCTCGATGCATCCGGTCGCTCAATCTTCAGGCAAAAAGGCCTTAGTGGAACCGTCCAAATCAACTTGCCTTCTGACCTTCAATCGGGCATTTATGCCTACCGGATGGAGTGGGCAACACGCTTATTTGGAGGAAAATTGATCATAATCGAAAAATAATCACCTTTTTTCAGTGCATTATTCATCTAAAAGGAGGTGTTATTATTCACTTTAAAGGCATTATTTTTTGTTCAATTAATTGATAATCAGTATTAATAATTTAAAAACGGCATTGTGAATATTTCACAATGCCGTTTTTTTGTCTTTGTTTCAGGCGAGGAATTGTTGAATATTTGTATCATCAAAGAGCAACTAATTAAAAGCAGTTGCAAAATGTCGAAAAAAAGTTTCGGCAACTATCTATTGAGGATATGTTCATGGGATTATAATTTGTTAGTAGTGGGTCGCCCGAAGCTTTTGGGCGACTTACTATCTTTGAAAACAAAATGATCTCTACAAAGATAA
>JALHRP010000297.1 GCA_022841365.1 Chitinophagaceae bacterium
CATATTCAGTCAGTTCCGTTGCTTCCTGACCCAATAAAGCAAAGGCCAGCCGCAAACGCAATTCGAACAAACGCTGGCTGAGCGATTTGCTGTTGGCGCCGTCCACCCCTTTCGGATGCGCATTAAAAAACTCGAAGTTTTCGCAGAAGTCGAAAATGACAAACGCTTTTTTGTCTTCGTTTACCGCAAACAAGTCTCTGCACAAGCGGGTGCCACGCCCGATCATTTGCCAGAATTTTACACTGCTGCGCACCGGTTTAAAAAAGACCAGGTTGCACACTTCCGGTACATCAATGCCCGTATCAAGCATATCTACCGACACGGCAATCTGGGGCATTTTTGCTTTGTCCTTAAACTTGTTGAGCAGGTCGTAGCGTTGTTCCTCGTGGTAATCAATTACTTTCAAAAACTCGCCTTTGTAGGCCGGATATTGTTTGTTGAAGCGTTCTTCAATAAACTTGGCGTGTCTGTGCGAACGGGCAAAAACAATGGTTTTCGCCAGCTTATCGCCTCCTTCTACCTTTATGCCGTTTTCCATTAAATGGCCGATCACTTTATCCACCGTATCGGTATTGAACAACCATTTGTTTAAGGCGGCTGCATCTATTTCATCGGGAAATTCGCCGGTAACCGGGTCGGTAAATTGTTCTTCGTAAGCCCGTTTTTCTTCTTCGCTCAATTCGGCATATTTGATGCCGCTGCGCTGAAATTTAATGGGTACGGAACGGGCTTTGGGCGGCACCAAAAAACCATCGTTTACGGCTTGCTCCAACTCGTAGGCAAAAGTGGGATTGTTGGGCTCCATGCCAAACAAACCGTAGGTATCCCGGTCGGTTTCCGATTTTGGCGTGGCGGTTAAGCCAATGCGAATGCCATCGAAGTATTTGAAAATATGCTTGTAGCGGTTGTACACGCTGCGGTGGATCTCATCGAAAATAATGACATCAAAATGCCCTACGCTGTAAAAACGATTGTTGCCATCGGCTTCGCCATCAATCATGTTGATGATGGTTTGGTAGGTAGAAAAAACAAGGCGGCTGCTTTCGTCTTCTTTTTCCTTGGTTAAATCTACGGCTGGCAGGTTGGGCAAATAATCG
>JALHRP010000298.1 GCA_022841365.1 Chitinophagaceae bacterium
TCTCAAGACTCTCGATACACGGCAATAATCGCATCCGTCTTGTTGATGGCCCCTTCTTTTGTACACCAAAGCCTATGGCCAGCAACCCATTTCCCTGCAGTCATCACATTACTGATTTTGACTTGGCTGGCTGAAAGGGGAGTTTCCCATCGGGTAATCTATTTGCTGGGTGGTATTTTGTTATTTGGCATGATGCAGAATTATTACTTTATACTTCCTTTGCTTTTTTTGAGGAGGCTCGCTTCAGAGAACCAAGACATCGGGAAAATTGGAACATATTTATTCAGCCATTTCTTTTATTGGATTTTGGGCTCAATTGTAGGCTTTGTTCTAGCACTTGTTGCAATTTTCATTATTACAGGCCAGGTCGGAATTACTCCAGCGGAATGGCGACAAGCTATGCCCGTTCAGGATTTTCAAGGTCTCATTCGAAATGTGTTCTTTGTTATTCAGTGCCTCAAAGCTGAAGTTCTTCTGCTTCTCATGAATGGTACTAACAACAATCCCGTTTATCTCCTTGGGTTGATGCTGCTCCTTGTTTTTCGTTTCCAATTCTGGCGTTCTGGCCTTCCTAAAGTCATCATTCTTCTAGCTGTAAGCATTTCTTTTTTTGTTTTTTCTATACCGTTGGCAGCGGCTATTGCTACTCGAAGCTTGGTGGCCCTGTCATCGGCGATGATTATTTTGCTGCTCGTATCAAGTCAGTTGCGCCATAAAGCTTATTGGCTGAGTGTCTTTTTGCTGTTATGGATGGGGAGTAATTTTTCGATCAATGCGCATTCGTATTTAAATGCGCATAAGACTGAAACAGAATTTATTTTACAAAAAATTGTGACTGTGTTGCCCCAGCATCCTTCAAATTACAATGCATTGGCTATCTTTGGCAAGGTAGATGAAAAATATAAAGAAGCGAGATTATTTAATGAGGGGCCGTTTACGCGACCGATTGTTCTGGCTGCTGGCTTTAACAGTTTTTGGGAATGTAGAATGAGTGTTCCTAAGGAATGCGACGCACTCGGGGAAAAACTTGATATTTCATCGATAACCGCAAATAAAGCTGTTGAATTTGTTGGTGTCAGTGAGGGCATCGCTG
>JALHRP010000299.1 GCA_022841365.1 Chitinophagaceae bacterium
GATAATTCTGCAGATGATTTGAGTTTTTGAACTGATTTTTGTTGTTTTTCTTTTTGAGAATTTATCTGTTTCTTTCTTTCTTCTTTTTCCTTTCTTTTTTGATCTTTTTTGTTCAATTTTTTGTTTCTCGATTTCCCTTCACGGCTAGCTTTCATTTCATCTAAACGCTGTCTTAATTTCCCTCTCAACTCTTCTGTTGAGCAATTGCGTAATTTTGAAAATAAATTTTTTGTTTCATTTAACTTTGATTCGATTTCAGTTGACGGTTTGTCCTCGGTTACTTTTTCGACAGAGTTGTCGCTGAATTTAGTTTCATTGTCGCTGTTCTCAAATGCCTCTTCTTCATCGCTTTCACTTTCGCTTTCACACTCACTTTCAACTTCACTGTCCACAACTTGATCTTCATCTTCACTTTCTTCGCTACCACTTATCTCTTCTTCACTTTCATCGCCCAATTCTTTCATAAAATAAGCTTGTTGCTGAACTGCCTTCTCTTGTGCTGATGGATCCAATTTTAGTTTTTTTGCAGATTTTTTTTCTTCAGCACTCGCTTGTTTTTTTGTATTTATCATATATTTTGTATTCTACAAATTAGTCGCATGAACTGTTGCCTTACCATGATTTGTTGGTGTTGCTCTCCACTTACCAACTCTGATGAAGGTATTAATGATAATAATGTAGAAAAATGAGCTTCTAATTCCGCAAGACAAGTCTATATTTCAGTTAGATGATGAGTGTAAAGAATTTTTACCTCTGCTACAGTCATTTTACAGGGGTATGTTGAGAATTTTCCAAAACTTCCATTCCGGCCCACTTCTCTTGACTCAGTTCAAGAGAGGGAAGAGTATAAGCAAAAAAATTGGTAAAAATAAATCAATTATTCTTCCAGAAATGGATAATATACAAAAACCTCAAATAATTCAACGAACAAGTGAAAAGAATTCAAAACCGAAAATATCTATTGAAACTCTTTCACAAGAGAAAACAACAGTGATTGGAACTGTTGGCAAAGCTCCAAAAGAATATTTCAATGAGCTCTACTCAATTATAAAAAAATATCCAACAGAGAAATCCAAGAGAGCTTTACGAGTGG
>JALHRP010000300.1 GCA_022841365.1 Chitinophagaceae bacterium
ACTTCGGCCAGCGGCAGGCCCAGCGCGCGCAGGCCCGCCAGCACCAGCATCAGGTTGCTGGCGTTGTAGTCGCCCACCAGCGTGCTGCGCACGGGCACGGACACACCGTCCTCCAGCACGTCGAAGGCCAGGCCGGTGCCTCGGTAGTGCAGGCCGGTGGCCTGCAGCCGCGCCGCGCCGCGGATCGACACGGTCCACAGCGCCGCGTCGCGCCGGCCCCAGGCCGCGGCCAGTTCGGCGCCGTGCGGGTCGTCGATGTTGATCACGCCGGCGCGCAGGCCGGGCCAGTCGAACAAGGCCTGCTTGGCCGCCCAGTAGGCTGCCATGCTGCCGTGGTAGTCGAGGTGATCGCGGGTCAGGTTGCTCAGCAGCGCCACCGCGATGTGCGTGCCGGCCAGGCGTTGCTCGACGATGCCGATCGACGAAGCCTCGATCGCGCAGGCCTGCAGGCCCTGGTCGACGAAACGCGCCAGCGCGGCCTGCAGCGTCAGTGGGTCGGGCGTGGTCAGGCCGGTGCTGACGACGCCGTGGGCCGGTTCGACCCCCGACGCGGCACGCGGCGGTTCACCCCCCGACGCGGCACGCGGCGGTTCACCCCCCGACGCGGCACGCGGCGGTTCACCGATCCCGAGGGTGCCGACAAGCCCGCAGCGCCGCCCCAGCAGCGACAGCGCCTGCGCGATCCACCATGCGGTCGAGGTCTTGCCATTGGTGCCGGTGACGGCCAGCAGGTCCAGCTTCGTGCTCGGGTCGCCGTGGAAGGCCGCGGCCACCGGCCCGGCGGCGGCCTTGAGGTCGGCCAGCGCGGCGATGCGCGGGTCGTCGAAAGCATAGGCCTGCACGTCCTGCGCCTCGACCAGGCAGGCCGCGGCACCCGCATCCAGCGACGCCGGCACGAACGTGCGCGCGTCATGGCCATAGCCCGGCCAGGCGACAAAGCCCTCACCCGGCCGCAGCCGCCGGCTGTCGGCTTGCAGGGCGGTGCAGCCCCGCGCGGACAGGAAGCGCGCAGCCTCGGCCGGTGAGTTCAACAAGGTCAGGGCCATTCAGAAACTCTCGAGCTCAGCCGGCACCGGCTTGGACACGA
>JALHRP010000301.1 GCA_022841365.1 Chitinophagaceae bacterium
CGATCCGGCCGAGCAGCCCTTCCTCGGGGAGGAACAGGTCATGCGCGAAGTAGTGCGCCTCGATCCGCGCCAGGCCCAGCGCCGTGCGGTCCTGCGCGAAGGACGCCACCGTCTCGGGGGAGGGCAGCAGGGTCGAGCACGATCCCTCATACTGGCTCCAGGCCCGCGCCGCCGGCAGGTGCACCGCCGGGTCCGGATGGCACAGCCGCTTCAGATAGGCACCCAGCAGGTCGTCGCGCTCCTCCGGCGGCAGGTGTTCGGCGAAGGCCGCCCAGGCGTCCGGGAACACGCGCCGGAGCCCCGTGAGGAACCATTCCACCTCCGCTGCCCGGCCCAGGAAGACGCCGCGCAGCACGCAGCCGATCACGCGCTCCGGGTGGTCCTGCGCGTAGGCCAAGGCGAGGGTGGAACCCCAGGACCCGCCGAACAGCAGCCAGCGCTCGATGCCGAGGAAGCGCCGCAGCGTCTCGATGTCCTGCACCAGATGCGGCGTGGTGTTGTCGCGCAGTTCGCCGAGCGGACGTGACCGCCCGGCGCCGCGCTGGTCGAAGATCACCACCCGCCAATGGCCCGGGTCGAAGAAGCGCCGATGCACGGCGCCGGCGCCGGCGCCGGGGCCACCATGCAGGAACAGCACGGGCTGGCCGCGCGGATTGCCCACCTGTTCCCAGTACATGACATGCCCGCCCGAAAGCGGCAGCAGGCCGGTCTCGAAGGGCGCGATATCGGGAAAGAGGTCGCCGCGGGGCATCGCGCGATCATGTGCCCAACCGTGCGCGGCTTCGCAATGGGCGGCCGCCTGCCATCGCGATTCCGGCGCGGCGATTTCTGGTCTAGGATGACGGCTCCATGGCAGAGACGCCGTCCACCTCGTCGCGTTCCAGCACCGCCGGGCATGTCGCCTGCGGCGTCTGCGCGCGCGAAAGCCGCCAGCCGCCGTTCCGCCCGCCGCCGCCCGAACAGGCGCCGGATCTGGACCTGCGGCCGGGCGAACCCGTGCGGTCCACCATGTCGCGCTGGCTGCAGCAATGCCCGCATTGCGGCTATGCCGCGCCGTCGATCGCCAAGGCGCACCCGGCCG
>JALHRP010000302.1 GCA_022841365.1 Chitinophagaceae bacterium
GGATCGGCGGTGGCCAGAAGCTCCTGGGTGATCGCCTCGCCGTCGATGATCGCCTGCGAGGCGCCGTTGGAGCCGATCGGGTACATCGGATGCGCGGCATCGCCCAGCAGCGTGACATGCCCATGACTCCAGCGCGGGAGTGGATCGCGATCGACCATGGGAAATTCCAGGATCGTATGTGCGGAGCGGATAACGTCGGGCACGTCGAGCCAGCCGAAATTCCAGTCGGCGAAGCGGGGCAGGAAGTCGGCGGGATTGCCCGGCTTGTTCCAGTCCTCGCGTGAGGGCAGCGCGCCATCGCCCATGTGGAGGTCGCAGATCCAGTTGATCAGCGCCTCGCCGCGGTCGGCATGGCCGCGGCTCACCGGGTAGCAGACGAATTTTTGGCGGTGATGGCCGGCCTGCACCATGGTGGCGCCGTCGAGGAAGGGCTTGCCCACGGTGACGCCGCGCCACATCAGGATGCCCTGCCACTTGGGCGGGCCCTCGTCCGGGTAGAACTGCGCCCGCACGGCGGAGTGGATGCCGTCGGCGCCGATCAGGATGTCGGCCTCGGCGTTCTCGACAGGCATGCCGTCGCGATCGACGAAGTGCGCTGTGACCTTGCCGTGATGCTGCGCGAAGCGGGCGATGCGCCGGCCGAAGCAGATACGGTCCTTGCCGAGCATCTCCCGGGCGGCGCGATAGAGGATCATCTGCAGCTCGCCGCGATGGATCGAGAACTGCGGCCACGGCAGGCCGGCCTGGCGGCCGCGCGGATCGGCCCAGATCGTCTGGCCATGGCGGTTGGCATAGCGCAGCTCGCGCGTCTCGATCGCCGTGGCCGCCAGTGCCGGTTCCAGGCCGAGCCCGCACAGGATGCGGACGGCGCCGGCCTGGATGTTGATGCCGACGCCCAGCGGCTTCAACTCGCCGACCGCCTCATACACTCTGACATCGAAGCCGGCGCGGTGGAGGCACATCGCGGCCACGAGCCCGCCGATGCCGGCGCCGGCGATGACGATCCTCATGGCCGATTCAGGCGTCGCGGCTGAGGCCGCGATACAGGAGCGCGGCCTGGTAGGCGGCCCAGCGCTCGGTC
>JALHRP010000303.1 GCA_022841365.1 Chitinophagaceae bacterium
GCTACAGACGTTGCCAGTAGAGGTTTAGATATCCCTTCCGTAGATGCTGTTATCAATTTTGATGTCCCAAAACATTCCAAGGATTATATTCATAGAGTTGGACGTACTGCTCGTGCCGGTCGATCTGGGAAATCCGTCACGTTTGTTACACAGTATGATGTGGAACTATATCAGAGAATTGAGGAATTACTCGGTAAAAAGTTACCAGCTTATGATGTGATGCATGATGCTGTAATGTTATTACAAGAGAGAGTCTTGGAAGCTCAAAGATTGGCTGCAATTCAGATGAAAGAAGAGGAATCTTCAAAAGGAAAAGGGAAATTTTCTGGGAAAAATAAAAGAAAGCGAGAAGCTTGAAATTGTCCTTTGCTCTAACCCTTGAAAATTTTTTCTCATGCACAGCAGCCAAGTCGTGGAACTGTTTACAAATTCTCTTTCTGCTGACGAAGGACTCCGTAAAAATGCAGAAGAACAGCTTAAACAAGTAAAAATGTTAAATTTATAATATTTTTAATTTCCAGTTAACTCTTCAACCGTCTTTTTTGTCTTTTTTGTTCGAGCTGCTAGTGTCACCTCAACAAGTTCCTGTCAGCAGTCCTATCCAGCTATCCATTGCAATTTTCTTTAAAAATGAAGTGTCAAGCTATTGGGACTCTGGAGACAAGTTTACACCGCAAGACAAGGTCCTTGTTCGCGCTCACTTGTTGAATGCTATGGCTGCTAGCAATCACGGTTTGAGAGCTCAGTTCGTGGAAATTCTGCATCAGATTATACGTGCAGATTATCCTGAGAATTGGCCTGAATTGACTGGTCAAATTCAAAGTGCATTGAGTAACACATCGGATTTCAATGTTTTGAGCTCAGGATTGTTGGCCCTTCACAAAGTCATGGACTTTCGAGCTTACAAGGATAATTTCTATGATGAATTGGTGGGAAATTTTTTTCCACAGTTGCTATCTATTGGACAACAAGCGTTGAATAGCCCACCAAGTCCCGAAGTGTTTACGTTGTTGAAAAGTGTTTTGAAAATATGGAATACAGCAATTGTTTGGAAGTTATCTCCATATTTGACAAATTTAA
>JALHRP010000304.1 GCA_022841365.1 Chitinophagaceae bacterium
GCGAGTTTGGACCGGACTTCCAGCTCGTCGCCAGTGAACGGGAGCTCCATACGACGCCAGCTGGTGGCCATCAGGCATTCACCTACTGTGTTTGCCGCTTCTCGCCCGGTGCCCCTGCAGTGGCATAACAACACCTGGCACGTGTCAGACCGTTTCGGCTGGCCAAGCCACTGGTGGAGGCGAAACGGTTAGAGAGCGACAATAACTCCGGCGGTCGTGGTGGTCACAGCCGCCGTTCTCGCTCACGTCAGGCGTGCGGGCTCGTCCTGCAATCCTCGTTGGGTTGCCGAGCTGGACCGTGCGCGGCATCTTCTCCGGAAATTCTGCCTCGAATTCAGTAGTCGCGTAGTCGTTCCCTCCCCGTTCGCCAAGCGAGGTTCCAATGCGTCGTTCTATTCGCGTGGTCCGCCCTTGCGCTCGTGCTTTAGTGGGTGTGATCACTGTAATGCTGCTGGCAGGTTGTCAGGGCGAAGGAACGACCGTCGTCAATGACGCAGCCCTCGCGGATGAATCCAACGGCGACGACTGGTTGGGCTTCGGTCGCACCACACGTGAAACGCGTTTCAGTCCGCTCACCCAGATCAGCGACACCACCGTGTCGCGACTGGGAGTGGACTGGTTCCTCGACCTGCCGGACGATCGCGGGCTCGTCTCCACGCCCCTCGTGGTGGATGGGACCATGTACTTCGTGGGGAGCATGAACCGGGTGCGGGCCGTCGATGCCACCAACGGCACGGTGAAGTGGACCTACGATCCCAAGGTGATAGACCAGGCAGGCGACCGGATGCGGGCGGGTTGGGACCTGAGCCGCGGCATCGCGTTCTGGAACGGCAAGGTCTACGTCGCGACCTGGGATGGACGACTCAACGCCGTCGATGCGGCAACGGGCCGCGAGCTGTGGAGCACGATGACGGTGGACCCTGGGAAGGCCCTCTACATCACCGGTGCGCCCAAGGTCTTCAAGGGCAAGGTGCTGATTGGTAATGGAGGCACCGAGAACGGGGCCGCACGCGGCTTCGTCACGGCGTACGACGCCGAGACCGGAAAGCAGGCATGGCGTTTCTTCATCGTTCCCGGGAA
>JALHRP010000305.1 GCA_022841365.1 Chitinophagaceae bacterium
CAGTAGTAGTACAAAATTACTCATCATGCAATTATCCCAATTATTTGTTTTGCCACAATGAATAAAGCCCATCCACTGGCATGGCGTGCTGCATTGACATCTATTCCATATCATTACCGTGTTTGGTTGCAGGATAGTGGATCTTTGACGCGCCGCATCCAGGATCGTTGCGTGAAGTTTTGTGTCAAGCGTGTTTTTCAGTCACTCGGCAGGATTTATGGGGGGGAGCAGAGAGTGATGGGATTGCGTGCCAGTGAATGGGCGATGGTGCGAGAAGTATATCTCTATTGTGGTAACACGCCAGTGGTGTTTGCGCATTCGGTGGTGGCGCATAAAGACCTGCGTGGTGCATGGCGAGGATTGAGTGGTTTGGGTAATAAATCTTTAGGGACAGTGTTATTTACCAATCCTAAAATCAAACGCACACCGCTGGAATTTAAAAAAATAAGCCGCAGTCATTTTTTGTATGATCGAGCTTGCGCTCGTTTGCCAGAAAAACCCCATAATCTATGGGCAAGACGCTCGTTGTTTACGTTACACGGTCAGTCGATTTTAGTAACGGAGGTGTTTTTGCCAGCTATTTTGGATTTGCCATTGTGAATATTGCTGATCGAATTATAACTTACGCACAATTGATGCGACTCGACAAACCGATTGGAATTTTGCTGTTGTTGTGGCCGATGCTTTGGGGGCTATGGTTTGCAGCAAGAGGGTTACCCGATTGGCATATTTTATTTGTTTTTGTTCTGGGTACTGTGCTGATGCGCTCGGCGGGTTGTGTTATCAATGATTTTGCTGATCGTGAAATTGACCCGCATGTCGAACGCACCAAGAATCGCCCGATGGCGACAGGCCGCGTCAGTTCAAAAGAAGCTTTGGTGCTGGCGGCAGGATTAAGCTTATGCGCGCTCATACTGATTTTGCCTTTGAATCAACTAACCATCCTGCTGTCTGTGCCGGCGCTTTTTTTGGCCGGATCGTATCCATTTACTAAACGTTTTTTTGCAATGCCGCAGGCTTTTTTAGGAATCGCATTCAGCTTTGGTATTCCAATGGCTTTTGCGGCGCAAAC
>JALHRP010000306.1 GCA_022841365.1 Chitinophagaceae bacterium
GCTGGCGCGCGAGCGCATCGATCACGGCGTCGATGGTCGCGGCCGACACCAGCGGCCGCGCGCCGTCATGGATCAGGACGAGGTCGGGCGCGCGCTCGGCCAGCGCCTCGAGGCCGGCGCGCACGGAGGCCTGGCGGGTCGCGCCGCCGTGCACCGGCGCGCGCAGCGACAGCCCCGTCGTCGCCTCGGCGAACAGCACGGCATCGTCGGCGTGGATCACCGCCTGTACGACGTCGATGCGCGGATGGGAGAGGAAGGCGGCGAGCGCCCGACGCAGGACGGGCGCGCCGCGCAGGGTCGCGTACTGCTTCGGCCGCGTGTCGCCGAAGCGCGAACCGCGGCCGGCGGCGACGACGAGGGCGGCGATGACGGTCATCGTGTGGGGGGATCGAGGGGACGGGGAAGGCGCGCCGGAGATTAGCAGCGACTTGCCGTCGCGCCAGCCGCGCGCAAATCACGACGGTGTCCGAGGCCGCGCAAATCGGTGTGCTGGCGACGACAGCTTGGCTAGGTTCACGCGCGCAATGTCCTTCATGCCCCTGTTCGGTTCGCTCGCGCTCGCCGCTCTGCTGCCGGCCGCGCTGCTGTCGCGCGGGCAGCTCGAGCGCGGCGCCATGGCGGCGTATTGGGCCTCGGTGCTGCTCGCCGTGGCGGGTCCGACGATCTGGGCGATCGCCCAGCACGGCGACGGCTGGCGCACCGGCCTGGCGCCGGCCCTGTGGCTCGCGATCGCGATCAGCGCGATCCTGTTCGCCGCCCTGGCGGCCATCGATCCGGTGGTCCGGCGACTGACCCCGCTGCTGGTCGGCTATCTCGTGCTGCTCGGATTGGTGGCGCTGGCCTGGCAGCCGGCGCCCGGCCGTCCGCTGCGCGCGGCGGTCTGGCCGGCCTGGCTCCAGGTCCACATACTCGTCGCGCTGGTGTCCTACGGATTGCTGACCCTGGCGGCCGTGGCCGGTGCCGGCGTCGTGCTCCAGGAGCGGGCCCTCCGGCGCAAGCAGCCGACCGCCTTCACGCGCAGCCTTCCCGCGATCGTCGAGGGCGAGAGGCTGCAGACGGCCCTGCTGCTCG
>JALHRP010000307.1 GCA_022841365.1 Chitinophagaceae bacterium
GCATCGTCACCGCGGCCTCCTGCACCACCAATTGCCTGGCGCCGCTGGTGAAGGTGATCCACGAGGGCCTGGGCATCCGCCACGGCAGCATCACCACCGTGCACGACCTCACCAACACGCAGTCGATCCTCGACCAGCCGCACAAGGACCTGCGGCGCGCCCGCGCCTGCGGCATGAGCCTGATCCCGACCACCACCGGCTCGGCCACCGCCATCACCGAGATATTCCCCGAGCTCAAGGGCCGCCTGAATGGCCACGCCGTGCGCGTGCCACTGGCCAATGCCTCGCTCACCGACGCGGTGTTCGAAGTCGAACGCGCCACCACCCGCGAGGAAGTCAACGCGCTGTTCCAGGCCGCCGCCGAAGGCCCGCTCAAGGGCATCCTCGGCTACGAAACCCGCCCGCTGGTGTCGATCGACTACCGCACCGACCCGCGCTCGTCCATCGTCGATGCCGACTTCACCATGGTGGTGAACGGCACCCAGGTGAAGGTGTTCGCCTGGTACGACAACGAATGGGGCTACGCCAACCGCACCGCCGAACTGGCGCTGAAGGTGGGCCGCGCGTGAGCCCAACCGCCGCCAGCACGATGGCGCGCCAGTACCTGGTCATCACCGGGAACTACTGGGCCTTCACCCTCACCGACGGCGCGCTGCGGATGCTGGTGGTGCTGCATTTCCACCAGCTCGGCTACTCGCCGCTGCAGGTGGCGATGCTGTTCCTGTTCTACGAGATCTTCGGCGTGGTCACCAACCTGGTCGGCGGCTGGCTGGGCGCGCGGTTGGGCCTGAACCGCACGATGAACCTCGGCCTGTTCCTGCAGATCGGCGCGCTGGTGATGCTGGCGGTGCCCGCGGCCATGCTCACCGTGCCCTGGGTGATGGCCGCGCAGGCGCTGAGCGGCATCGCCAAGGACCTCAACAAGATGAGCGCCAAGGGCGGCATCAAGCTGCTGGTGCCCGGCGCCGAACAGGCGCGGCTGTATCGGTGGGTGGCGGTGCTGACGGGATCCAAGAACGCGCTCAAGGGCGTCGGCTTCTTCCTCGGCGGCGTGCTGCTGGCGGCGC
>JALHRP010000308.1 GCA_022841365.1 Chitinophagaceae bacterium
TGGATAGCACGCAGAACCTGATTGGAAAATTGGTTTCAGGCAACTCGGTAAAAATAAGATTGCTACCCGATAACCTACCGTTGGTGCTTCAACCGCTGAAGAAAAGTTGCACTAATGGTTTGTATGAACTGCGAATAGATAATTATGCGCACATAGAATTTATTCTGTCGGCTTTGAGATCTGAAAATATACACATACAGGAAATGCATATGCAGCAACCTGATCTGGAGGATGCTTTTGTTAGTCTCATCAGAAATAGCGGGAATAAATTGCAATGACCGGTTTTCTGACCCTGTTGCATAAAGAATTGCTGCGTTTCTGGAAAGTCGGTTTCCAAACAATCATAGCACCGATGGTTTCTACCCTGCTGTATCTGCTGGTTTTCTTTCACGTGCTGGAGACGCGGATAGAAGTTTACCCGGAAGTGGCGTATACGGTTTTCCTGATTCCCGGATTAATCATGATGTCAGTGATCCAGAATGCCTTTGCAAATTCATCTTCCAGCATGATTCAATCCAAAATTAGCGGCAATATCGTATTTGTCTTGCTTTCACCCCTCACGTATCCCGCCATATTTTTTGCGTATATACTGGCATCCATTGTTCGTGGTCTTTTAGTGGGTTTGGGCGTTTATCTGGTCACATTGATATTTTTTGATATTCCGCTACTATTACCCCTTTGGGCAATATTGTTTGTCATTCTGGGAAGTGCGATACTGGGCGCATTGGGATTAATTGCAGGAATTCTGGCGGACAAGTTTGATCAATTAGCCGCTTTTCAGAATTTTATAATTTTACCCCTCACGTTTTTATCAGGCGTCTTTTATACCATTCATTCACTGCCAGCCGGTTGGCAGTATTTATCTCACCTTAATCCATTTTTTTATATGATTGATGGATTTCGCTACGGTTTTTTTGGTGTATCGGATATTTCGCCTCATATCAGCTTATTGATTGTTTCTATATGCTTGATAGCGATATCTGCCCTGACCATCAATCTGCTCAGAAGCGGATATAAACTGAGGCAGTAAAATAACTTTGCTTTACTTTAATATGCATAATGCATG
>JALHRP010000309.1 GCA_022841365.1 Chitinophagaceae bacterium
GAAGATGGACGTTTCTTTAGTTTATAAGGTGATGAAGGAGGCGGCAAATAATTTATCTCTGATTCTCCGGCTGTTACATCATTTGCGTTGCCATCTCCACTTTTAGCGGATTTGCTGCTGTTCTCTGAGAGGGAAATTTGCGGAGGAGATGAAAATTTATCGCTTTCAATTGAATTACTCATAACACTCAGCCCTTTACTGTTTGTATGTGTGGCAATCCAGCCGCCTTCCAAAAGTTCCTCTTCATCTCCACTATCACCTTCTCCTCCTTCAATTTGTTTCACTCTTTTAAGGCAAGGTACATTTTTTGTAATTAGAAATTGCTTTTTTGGTGGGAGATAAGGCCGTTTTTTGCCATCAACACCTGGAGACCACTGCCAAGTAGGACATTTGTAACAGAGGAAATCACCGGCAGCAACAAATTCTTCTGGAGTAAGGACACCTGTTTCTTTGAATTTGGAGTCTTTAAGGACAGGCGTCAAATGCTCTCCAATAGCGTGAAGGAAGGACTGCATGAATGGACAGTGATGGATTGGGAAGGACAGGGGTTGAGTTTGATAACATGTCAGTTGTACACTAAAGTGATGTTAAATCAGATTGATTTCATCTTATTTTTCCTGAGTTTTTTCTTTGGTTTCTTCTTTTTCTTTTTCTTTTTCTTTTTTTCTTTTACTTTGTCTCGATCCTCATTTTCGTCCATAGCTATTCTTTTTTCATTTTATTTTTTCTTTAATTAAATTTAAATATTTCTCTTTTTTCAATAAAATTATTTTCTTTTCAAGTAAATTTTCATTTAAATCAGCTCTACATTCAATCCAAGGTATCATCCAATCAACTAGCGCTACATTATAAATATTTCTTCTCAGTGCCAATAAATACAATAAATTTCCAAAGATTTTCCCATTTAAAGACAGCAAGATTTGCAAATCCATCCATTCATTTACATTATCTTGGGTGATCAGTGCTGAATATTGATTAATTCTCGTCATATCATTCAAGATTATAGAAAAAAATAGAATTTTTGCAATTTTTTTTAATAATTTTTATA
>JALHRP010000310.1 GCA_022841365.1 Chitinophagaceae bacterium
CCGCTTCATGTACTCGAGCTTGGAGACAAGCTCGCTCTCACACAGTCTCAGCGCACCGCAACCCAGGCGCTGTACCAGCGCATGAAGGCGGCGGCCATCGCCGCCGGTGAGGAGTTCGGCAGCGCCGAGCGCGACCTGGACCGCCTGTTCGCGAGCAAGTCGGCCAGTCCGCAGCAGCTGACCGACGCCCTTGCTCGGGTTGCCCAGGCACAGGCCAAGCTACGTGGCACACACCTGCAGGCACACCTTGAGCAGGTTCGCATCCTCACGCCTGAGCAGGTCGCCAAGTACAACAGCCTTCGCGGCTATGGCGGGTGATGCCTAACCCCTCGCTCAACACCGGACCCTCCACGGCTGGCCGCCTGGCCCGACAGGCCGGTGGTCATTGTCGGCCCGTCGGGCCAGGCAGCCAGCCGCTCCGGGCCGGTTAGCTCGAACGTTAGGCCTCACATTTCACCCGCCAGGCCCGATCTCAGGACTCCGGGTCAAACATGATCTCGCGGACCTCCTGCGAGCAACGACAACCCTTGGCAATGCGCGCTGCCCAGGCCAGTGCCTCGTCGCGCGTTGGCACCTCAATGATCGAGAACCCGCCGACAACCGCCTTTGCCTCTGGTACCGGGCCAGGCGTGGCTGTCCCGTCCGGCGCAACAATGGTCGCTTGCTGCCGAAGCACACCACCGCCAAAGATCCAAACGCCTGCAGCCTTGGCATCCCGAACCACAGCATGCGAAGCCTCACCAACTGCCGGCCAGTCGCCTTCAGGAATGTGGTTCATCGATCCGTCGTCGAACGAAATCAGGTACCGAGGCATCTCCGGGCTCCTTGTCATTGGGCGGCCGCTGCTGGCCTTACAGCCCCCAATGGTGCTACAAGTCGCTCACGTCTCGTCTTCCTCGCGAACCAGATGAAGAGAGCAACCACAAGGGCCTGCGCATCTCCGGTGAGGCCTAACCTCTCGCTCAACACGCGACCCTCCACGGCTGGCTGCCTTGCCCGACAGGCCGGAAGTCAGTGTAGGCCCGTCGGGCAAGGCAGCCAGCCGCTC
>JALHRP010000311.1 GCA_022841365.1 Chitinophagaceae bacterium
ATACAAAATATCGACAATCACCTGAATATTCACGATTTCATTTCCATTCTCTTCTGAAATCAAAAATGGTTTTGGTGTATTGCTACTATTATTAAGAGAGGGTATTCTGTAAACTGAGCCATTACAGCAGCCAATGTAATTTGAGTGTAAAAATGTTACGTTGGCAGTGAGGTGATGTGTAGACGACGAGAACGCTTCTTCATTATTTAACATTAAATTAGAAATTTCGATAGAATTAATTTGATTTTTACACGAAATTAAAAGAAAAGATTTTTCTTGGGGATAATTCAATATTGAAATCAAGGCTGCACCGTGGATAGCTTGGGAGGTTTGGCAGATAACTTTGCTGCACAGTTCAGTCTTGACCGATGAATTTAAAAAGTGTCGCTGTAAGTAAACACCGCCTTCAACATCAATCGCAGCAATTAATACATATCCGTCTGATTCACTGCTTTTCCCATCATCGACTACTATTTGGTTCACACAGAAATGTTGGGCAGTTGAAGTCAGTATGTATCTCGTTGTATGATGCGGAGCAGTGTTTTGAACTGCAATAATTTCATTGTTTTTACTGTAAAAAATATAATTTTCGAAAGAAATTAACGGAGAATTGATATTTGGAATGATGTGGAAAGGGAACAGACCAAAGGATATGTTGGACATTTCCAACGTGCAGGGATTGAATTGCCCCAGAAGTCATCTCCCTTCCACCTATATCACCCAAGCAGCCGCATGAACGATATAATTAAAACCGCACAGTTCACAAATCTCACGCTTTCTATTAATACTCAATTAACAAGTGGTGGAATCATTGAATTTGCTCCGTATCATTTAATAGTCAAAGCAGAAAGTAATATATCCACAGTCCTGGGCAACTCTCATGGCAGTCAGAAAAATGGACTCAATAACAGCAGCGCTAACAATAACAATAAGAAATATGGAACAGAGCTATGGATACTTTATCCTCTTTTATGTAAAATTGAAAAGAGACCGCAAAGTGCTGGGAGCGGATGGCAATTCAGCTTTGAAAGCAGAGACTTTTGG
>JALHRP010000312.1 GCA_022841365.1 Chitinophagaceae bacterium
TCATCACCGGGCGGCCGGCGCGTTCGGCGCGGCCCAGCGCACCGTCCATGGCGCGCTGGCGCGCGGTCCAATTGCCGGCGGAGGCCCAGCCGTCATCGACGACGAGCAAGAGCGGACCACTGCCGGTCAGCTGCGTCGTCGGATTGAGCAAGGGCCGGGCGAGCGCGAGGATCACCAGCGCGGCGAGGATCATGCGCAGGATGACGAGCCACAGCGGCGTCTTGTGCGGCGTCTGCTCCTGTTCCTTGACGTCGAACAGCAGGGCGATGGCGGGAAAGCGCACATGGCGCGGCGCCGGCGGCGTCACCTTGAGCAGCCACCACAAGGCGGGCAGCGCGGCGAGCGCCGCGAGCAGCCAGGGAGAGGCAAAAGCGATGGCGCCGAGACCGAGCATGATGCGTCAGTCCCGGGGATTGGCCATCAGGCCATAAAGCGCGAGCAACGCCGCCTGCGGCGGCGTATCGGTGTGATGCAGGGTAAAGCTCCAGCCGCGCGGCCGGCAGAGCTCGCGCAGGCGGTCGCGCCGCGCGGCGAGGCGTTGCATATATTGCTCGCGCACCTGCTCGGCGCGGTTGATCAGATGGGTGCCTTCGGCTTCCAGCCCCTCGAAGCGGATGCGCCCGGTAAAGGGCAGGGTCTCTTCGGCGGGATCGAGCAGTTGCACCACATGGCCCATGACGCCGCGTCCGGCGAGCCCGCCAATCGCCTCTTCGATTTCGCCGATGGGGCCGAGGAAGTCGCTGATCAGCACCACATGGGCGTGGCGCGGCAGGGGATCGGCGCTCGGAATATTGGCGCCGAACCCGCCGCCGCGCGCCAGCGTCTCGGCGACGCGGATCATGGTGGCGCGCCCGACCGAGGGCGGATAGCCGGCGCCCAGAAGGGCGATGCGCTCGCCGCCGCGCATCAGGATGCTGGCCAAGGCCAGCAGCAGCAGTTCGGCGCGTTCGGCCTTCTCGGCGATGTTGCGGTTCGAGCGCCAGCGCATCGAGGGCGAATCGTCGCGCCACAGCCAGACGCTCTGCGCCGCTTCCCATTCGT
>JALHRP010000313.1 GCA_022841365.1 Chitinophagaceae bacterium
CCGAAGTCCAGCTTGCCGGCGCGCATCCAGAAGAAGTGCAGCAAGGCCAGCAGCACCACCGCGTAGACGGCCTTGTGCAGGGCCTGCCAGCGCTTCGCGCCCAAGGCCTTGATCGCCCCGTTGAATGACGTGGCCGCCAGCGGCAGCATCAGCAGCAGCGCCGTGCTGCCGACCAGGATGAAGGGCCGCTTGACGATGTCCTCGACGATGGTCTTGAGGTCGAAGCCCATGTCCAGCCAGGCGTAGGCCAGGAAGTGCAGGCAGCCGTAGAAGAAGGTGAACAGGCCCAGCATGCGGCGCAGGCGCGCCAGAGCGTGCCAGCCGGACAGCTGGCGCAGCGGCGTGACGGCCAGCGTGAGGCACAGCAAGCGCAGTGTCCAGTCGCCCAGGCCGCGGATCAGCGCTTCGGCCGGGTTGGCGCCCAGCGTGCCCGCCCAGGCGCCCCAGAACAGCCACACGAAGGGCCCCAGCGCGGCCGCGAAAAGCAGGGGCTTGGCGGCGCGGTGCAGCAGCAGCCGGTTCACACCGGTCAATAGAACTTCTTCAGGTCCATGCCGGCGTAGAGCTGGCCCACCTGCGGCTCGTAGCCGTTGAACATCAGCGTCGGCCGCTTCTTCGCGAACAGGCCGTCTTCGCCGATGCGGCGCTCGGTGGCCTGGCTCCAGCGCGGGTGGTCGACCTTGGGGTTCACGTTGGAGTAGAAGCCGTACTCGCTGGGGATGGCCACTTCCCAGCTGGTCTTGGGCTGCTTCTCGACGAAGCGGATCTTGACGATGCTCTTGCCACTCTTGAAACCGTACTTCCAGGGTGCCACCAGGCGCAGCGGCGCGCCGTTCTGGTTCGGCAACACCTCGCCATACAGGCCGAAGGCCAGCAGCGTGAGCGGGTGCAGGGCTTCGTCCATGCGCAGCGCTTCGACGTAGGGCCAGTCGAGCCCGCCGCCGGACAGGCCGGGCATCTGCGCCTTGTCGGCCAGGGTCACGAACTGCACGAACTTCGCGTTGCCGGTGGGTTCCACCTTCTTGATCAGCTCGGC
>JALHRP010000314.1 GCA_022841365.1 Chitinophagaceae bacterium
AGTCTACAGTACCGCTATATTTGATATTTTCTGCAGCCTGAGATTGTAAACGAACCTTAATAGTATCAAAAGGGTGACCCGCGATGACACCAGACATTCCCCCAATTGTACCGGCAATTGTGTTCATGACTGTAACTGACATGTGCCATTCCTGCAAAAACATGGGATAGCGTTTGACTGATGAGTTTAACAATCATTTTTTATTTGCAGCGAGTATTGAATATTCTGAAACGTTGTGAATTATTTCCAAACGAATCAATGACTGCATAAGCTTTAATGCAAAAATCGCGAAGCTTGGAATTGTTGATCTGCTGGACCATCAGACCGTTAATAGTATTCTGAATATGTTCCAGAAGGGCAACATGAGTTATTAAATTATCTGCCTTTTTTCCAAAGAAACTTTCAGCATCGGATCCATATAAAATAGCAGGTATAGTGGAAGTGCTATCTCGCAACATTAGAACCCCCATAAAAATATAAAATTCCTCTGTACAAAGCTGTTTGCAAAACGGACAATAGTGAACATTGACATAATCATTAGGAATAACCCGTGAACATGTTTTGCATGCAAGTTTCGTGAAATCACTTAATAATTTTGGATAATAATCAACCACATGTGCTCTCACTCTGAACTTTCCTAATGATTTACGATTGGCTAACAAAGTTTGGATAAAGACAGGATAGATACCATCACAATCAAGGATTTCTGTAGTAATTTCAGAATTATATGGCTTTTCTTCATTGTAATTGTAGTCCCTTTCACCCTGTCGCCTACGATGTTAAAAAAAGAAAAAATTACTTCATAATTTCAAGGCACTTTGGGTCGCAAGAATTCAAGACTTCAATATTCTTGCCGTGTTTATCGCTGTGCATTGTTGCTACTAAATAATTACCAGTATCAACCAATTTTGCACGAATATTTAGGAGTCGAACAAAAGTGCCGACGGTGAAGGAACTTGCCAAACGACCATAGTCATCCCAAAAAGTTATAGGTAAAAGAGTATTTGGTTTGAAATTACCTACCACACCAAGATCT
>JALHRP010000315.1 GCA_022841365.1 Chitinophagaceae bacterium
AGCCGGAAATCCTCGGAATCTTCTGCGAGGCGGGTGGGGCGGGCGGCGTCACGGGGTGCTGCCGGGCGCCGTGTCGAGGTGGGCCAGGTGGGTGCGTGCCCGGTCGGCGAAGCGCAGGGCGTCCTCGGTCGCCTTCATGACCGAGCCCAGCATGGTGACCACCGTGGCCACCGTGGCGGCCGGGTGCATCTCGGGCCGGTCGTCGACGAGCGTGCCGGCGGAGGCGAGGGCCTGGACCCTGGCGACGAGCGACTGGGCGGTACCCCCGCTGCGCAGCAGCAGCTCGACGAGGCCCTCGAGCTCACCTTGCACGGCGGTCATGGTGTCGGTCATGGCCAGATGATGGATCACGACCACCAGCGGACGCTCGCAGGCCCACGTCGGCGGCACCGGCGGGACGCGGCGACCGAGGTCACCCGGCGCTTGGTGTCGCCGTCGGCGCGGCGCGAGGCTGATCGCGGAGCGCGAAGGGACGGTGCCAGTGTCCGAGGTAACCCTGGTTGGCTATTGCGAGCCGGTGAGCTGCCGGCCCGGTGACGTGGTGGAGCTCAAGCTCTCGGCCGACACCGCGGGCCCGGTGGTCATCGACGTGGTCGAGGTGATCTGCGGCGACCACACCAACGCCGCCACGGGGTTCGTGGAGCGCGAGGTGGCGATCGCCGGGTTCCCCCGCACCGTCGAGGTGGGGTTCCAACCGCTGCTGCCCGGCAGCTTCGCCACCTTCGGACCGTCCCCCCGCCTTGCCACCGACACCTTCACCCTCGGCTGCGCTGTGCGGCCCTCGGTGCGGCCCCGCCAGCCGCAGGCGGTGCTGTCGCTGGGCAACTGCACGGTGTGGTGGACCCAGCACGGCTTTGCCCTCGACCCATCCGGCGCGACGACCGGCGCGCTCGAGCACCGCCGCTGGTATCGCCTGCAGCTGCGCGTCGAGGGTGGCGTGGCCCGCTTGGACGCGAGGGCGCAGCCCACCCGCTCGCCCGGGGCGGACAGCTCCTCGAGCGGCGGCTCCTGCCAGGCCGAGGGCATCACCGCCGG
>JALHRP010000316.1 GCA_022841365.1 Chitinophagaceae bacterium
CGCTACGCCATCTGGGGCCGCCTCGTGGCGCTGCAGCCGGGGCAGGTGGGGCACTCGGTCACCGACGCCAAGGCGGTGGGGCGCTTCATGCCGCCGGTCTTCCGCGGCGTGCGCGCCGATACGCTGGAAGACCTCGCGCGCCAGCTCGGCGTGCCCGAGGCCACGCTCGTGGAGACCGTGCGCGCCTACAACGCCGCCTGCCGCGTCGGCACCTTCGACCACGCCGTGCTCGACGACTGCCACACCGAAGGGCTCGTGCCGCCCAAGACGCACTGGGCGCTGCCCATCGACACACCGCCCTTCTACGGCTACACGCTGAAGCCGGGCGTCACCTTCACCTACCTCGGCCTGAAGGTGGACGCGCACGCGGCGGTGCACTTCGGCGGCGTGCCGAGCGGTAACCTTTTCGCCGCCGGCGAGGTGATGGCCGGCAACGTGCTCGGGCAGGGCTACACCGCCGGCGTCGGCATGACCATCGGCACGGCCTTCGGGCGCATCGCGGGGGCGTCGGCCGCGCGGGCAGTGCGCGGTTCGGTGGACAACACGGCGAGCGGGCACGTCGCCGCCTCGTCGCGGGAGGCCGAGCATGAGCGCGCTTGAGTTGCTCGTTCGCGAGGCGCAGGACCTGGCGCAGGGCACCGCGGGCCGTGCCCCGGGCGCCGCGGGTTCCGCCGGCGACGAGGCCGAGGTCGCGCGCCAGCTGCAGATCTGCAATGCCTGCCGCTACTGCGAGGGCTTCTGCGCCGTGTTCCCGGCGATGACGCGGCGCCTGGAGTTCCCCGCGGCCGACGTGCACTACCTCGCCAACCTGTGCCACAACTGCGGTGCCTGCCTGCACGCCTGCCAGTACGCGTCGCCGCACGAGTTCGCGGTGAACGTGCCGCAGGCGATGGCGCGCGTGCGTGCCCGCACCTACGAGCACCACGCCTGGCCAGCTTCGTTCGGCGCCGCCTACCGGCACAACGGGCCGGTGCTCGCGCTGGCGCTGGCCGCGGGGCTGGCGTTGTTCCTGGTACTGGCGGTGGCGCTGA
>JALHRP010000317.1 GCA_022841365.1 Chitinophagaceae bacterium
CGCCGACGCTCAGCGCAAAGATGCCGTGCGAGTTGTCGTCGCGCGTGGTGAGCGCCGCGGCATTCGTCACGGTGACGCTGCCGCCCGTCCCCGAGGAGTTACCCGAACCGCCGACGGCAATCGAGGCGGTGTCGCTGCCGGCTGTCCCGTTGGTGACCTTGCCGATCATGCCGATACCGCCGTGACCGCCGCCGCCGCCGACGCTCTCGGCATAGAGGGCGTGCCCGCCCTGCATGATGGCGGAGAAGCCCTGCTTGGTGAGGCCGCTGCCGGTAACGATCGAGCTGCCGGTCTCGTTCTGGATGGTTACGGTTCCGCCATTGCCTGCGCTGCCGCCCTCGCCCCCGATCCCGATCGTCAGCCTGTCGACGGTCGTGTCGTCCGTCTGCTTGCCCGGGTCGATCGAGAAATTGGTTCCGCCCGTTCCGCCACCGCCGCCGACCGATTGGGCGAAGATGCCCACCGATCCCCGACCGGTCACGGTAATGGGCGCATCGGCGTTGGTGACGATGACGGTGCCGCCGGAACTCCCGGCAGCCCCGTTGCCGCCCACGGCGACGGTCAGGGATTGCGAGGCGCTGCCCGCGCTCGTCGTCTCGAACGACCCCGTCGCCCCGCCATGGCCGCCGCCGCCGCCGATCGACTGGGCGTAGAGGCCGTGCGACTGCGTCGATGCGGTGCCGATCTGGCCGGAGTTGGCGATCGTCACGGTCGACGCCGTCTGGCCGGACCCGCCATCGCCCCCGACCGATACCGCGGCCGACATCGCGCCCTGGTTCCCGGTCGCCGTGAAGGCCATGGCGCCATGACCGCCGCCGCCGCCGACCGACTGGGCGAAGATGCCGTACTCGCCGGAGGAATTGGTGTTGCCGGTAGCGCCGCCGGTGGAGATCGAGCCCTGGTTGGTCACCGTAACGGCGGCAGCCGTGGCGCCGGAGCCGCCGCTGCCGCCGACCGCGACATTCGCCTGGTTGGTGTCGCCCGTTGTCGTGTAGCTGCCGCTCACGACCATGCTGGCGTTGCCGCCCTGG
>JALHRP010000318.1 GCA_022841365.1 Chitinophagaceae bacterium
GCCGAAGCGCGAGCAGCCGTCGATCCGCGCCGCCTCCTCGAGATCGCGCGGGATCGAGTCGAAATACGGCGCCAGGATCAGGATCGCGTAGGGCAGCAGGAATCCGGTCTCGGCGATGATGACGCCGGCGAGCGAGTTGAGCAGCTCGAGCTTCCGCATCAGCACGTAGAGCGGGATCATCAGCACGATCGCCGGCACGAAGCGCGCGACCAGGTTCGCCTGCAACAGCCAGATCGTCCATCGGAAGCGCTGCCGCGCGATCGTGTAGCCGGACAGCGAGCCGAAGAAGAGCGTCAGGAAGGTCACCGACAGCGCCACGATCACCGAGTTGGTGAACGCCGTGTAGAACCGCTTGATGTTGTCCGGCAGGTAGGTGACCTGGTCGAAGATCCGGCCCTTCTGCTCGCCCTGGGTCAGGATCACGGTGAAATTGTCCAGCGTGTACTCGTCCGGCAGCACGCGGCGCGTGTCCGCCTGCAGCGATTTCTCGGACTGGACCGAGCCGATCACGACGGCGGCGATCGGCAGCAGGAAGAAGACGATCACCACGACGTTCGCGAGGTGCAGCAGCAGCTTCGTGGTGCGCGACTGGGCGAACATGCCGGGACCTCAGAGCGTCACGCGTCGATAGACGACACGGACATAGAAGATGGCGAGAGCGCCGATCATCATCGCGAGCACGTAGGCCGAGGCCGCACCCAGGCCGAAATTGTTCGGGGGCGCGAAGCTCATCTTGTAGCTGTACCAGGCGGCGACCCAGGTCGCGTCGCCGGGCCCGCCCTGGGTGATCGCCAGGATCTCCTCGAACACCGCGAAGGCGAAGGACGTCCGCAGGATCAGGATCACGGCGATGATCGGGCGCAGCAGCGGCAGCGTGATCTTCCAGAATCGCTGCCAGGCGGTCGCGCCGTCGACGGCGGCCTGCTCGTAGAGATCGCGCGGGATGCCCTGCAGCGCCGCGTGCACGAGCAGGATCGCGAAGGGCAGGGTGCGCCAGATATACGGCACCGTGACCGCGTAGAGCGCGGTA
>JALHRP010000319.1 GCA_022841365.1 Chitinophagaceae bacterium
GGGTCATCGTCAGTGGATGGTCATCGGCGCAGAGAGTGTGGTCAGTGGCTCGGCGCGCAGCGGGGCGTCGGGCAGCAGGCTGGCAAGCAGCGAGGATACTTCCCCGGGTGTCAGCGGTCGGCCCAGCAGATACCCCTGCCCGAAGCCGCAACCCATCTCGCGCAACTGCTGCAGTTGCCCTTCGTTCTCGATACCTTCGGCCACCACCACCTTGCCCAGCGAGCTGCCCAGCAGCACGATGGAACGCACCACGGCGGCCTCGTTGAGACCCGAGTCCAGGCGCGAGACGAAGGAGCGGTCGATCTTCAGGCAGTCGATGGGCAGCGTCGAGAGGTGGCTCAGCGACGAATAGCCAGTGCCGAAGTCGTCGATGGCCAGCGTGGCGCCCATGCGGCGCAGCTCGGTCAGCGCCGGCAGCGCGGCTTCCAGGCGCGACATCAGGATGTTCTCGGTGAGCTCCAGGCAGAGATGCGACGGCTTGACTTCCGCCTCGACGAGGGCACGCGTGACACGCGCCACCAGCGCCGGGTGGGCGACATCGTGGCCCGAGACGTTGACGTTCATCGTCAGCCCCGCCCAGGCCGGGTCGGACTGCTGCCACTCGCGCAGTTGACGGCAGGCGCAGTGCAGCACGAAGTCGGTGAGGCGGATCATCAGCCCTGCTTCTTCGGCGATGGGCAGGAAGGCCGCCGGGCTGATGGTGCCGTCCAGCGGGTGGTTCCAGCGCACCAGCGCCTCGAAGCCGGCCAGGCGCGGGCTGGACGGGCCGACGAGGTCGAACACCGGCTGGTAGGCCACGCCCAGGCGGCCGTCGTCGATGGCGCGGCGCAGGTCGCCTTCCAGGCGCAGGCGGTCGGCCACCTCGGTGTGCAGGCTGGTGTCGAAGAGCGCGTAGCGCGCCTTGCCGGCCCCCTTGGCCTTGTACATCGCGGTGTCGGCGTCGCGCAGCACGTCCTCGGGGCTGGCGTAGCCCAGGGCGCTGAAGGTGATGCCTATGCTGGCGCTGGTCATCAGCTCGGTGCCG
>JALHRP010000320.1 GCA_022841365.1 Chitinophagaceae bacterium
ATATTCCTTTAGCAGTTGTTTTGCTCGAAGCGAATTTCTCGTTTATTGGCATATCAGAAAGTCGTTATAAGAGTTAAGATTTATTTGTAAAGTACATCAGACCCCACTCTTTTGTAAATCTACTTTTACTACCTGCTTTCTACAAAAGACATTTCAGAATACTTACCACAAAAAAAAACAGCCTATAACTTTCATAATACATTATAGATCATAAAATTAAATTAATTTTATCAAATAGAATTACCATAAAATTAATGAACATTTTTTCATTAGATTACCGCTAAACCTGGTGAAAAATAGCCTCAAATGCTTTTTTTCTTAGCTTTACAGCAGATCAGATTACCACAAAATGGCATCCTCCCTTCACCACACGAAGTTCTTCCGCATACTTCAGTCTTTCAGCCCTCCTGAGCTGAAAGCCTTTGGCATCTGGCTCCAATCCCCCTGGTGCAACACGAACAAAAATCTAATCCGGTTGCTGAACCGATTGAAAAATCACCATCCAGACTTCGAAACCGCCAATTTGAGCAAAGAAGCGCTCTTCCGGCATGTGCTGCCCAAGGGCAAGTATAGCGACCGGCGCCTGAACAACCTTTTTTCAGAAGCCTACTTAGCCGCCGAAAAATTTCTCGTCTTCCAGCGGCTGTCCATTGCGCAAGACCTCCAAAAAGGCTTGCTAGCACAGGAATTCCAGCACCGTGCTTTGGATGATTGGTTTTTTAAAGATGCTGCCCGGGAAATCGAGCATTTAACCGGAAAGGAAGTGAAGTCCTGGGAGGATCAGGTAGCGCTTTTTCGCTTGTACCGGGGTATTTATCACCACCCTAGCCAGGAGCCGCGCATGGCGCCGGGCGGCAACCTCATCAGCAGGATGGGGGAACAGCTCGACCTGCTTTACCTGCTGGAAAAAGCGACGGTCATCAACGAAATGATCTCCCGCAACCGCCTTTTTAAAGGAGAGCAACACGATGTGGCCATGGAATTGAAGAAATGGATGAGCACAAGCGAAGGCATTGAACACCC
>JALHRP010000321.1 GCA_022841365.1 Chitinophagaceae bacterium
ACAGAAAATAGTTAGGGGTGGCGCACAAACATTGCGTCTGTACACTGCCTCTTTCACCAGTAAACTCCTTCCAGATTTACTAAACTCTCGAAATGGCTGCTCCCCCTTACACGGGGAGTGGCCTTTTTATTTCCGGCTTAAATATAATGAAATTATAAACTGTTCGGTTGTACCACTAACCGGGTATTGCCAGCCAATTAAACGTTAAAGCCATGAGCAAATCAAACACGCCCCGTTCAACTACCAATACAACATGTAGCCCATGTGTACCTGCTCCCAGCAATGTTATGAGCATGGAAGACTTTTCAGGGTTAGTGTACCAGGCGGTGCAACAATTGTTGCCCGCCTATTTTTTTGACCAGGTGCAGGGCCTTACCACTGCACAGGTAGCAGAGCTTACCGGTGCAACAAAAGAAACTGTTGCAGAATGGATCCGTGCAGGAAAACTGCAGGCAAGTAAACCGGGTAAAGATTACATCATCACCGTTGCAGATCTAAAAATGTTTTTGAAAGACACGAAAGTAAAAGCACCGGTGATCAGTATGCATTCATCATTAATAAAACACAATGTGATATGAGTTATGATAACGATGTAGAGAAACAAGAATTATTAAGAATGGTGCTTGGATATATTATACAAAATAGTGCATATCTAAAGCATAAAGCAAATCTGTTAACCACTTCAGAACTTCATGAATTGATGATTTTTTTATTAGCTGTAAATGCACGATTAACCGATTACATAGAAAGTGCAAGAAATTTAAATGCTATACGGTTCCGGTAGAAATTAATTAAACGCAATGCTATATGAGTTACGAACTATTTAAATCTTCTGTTGAGCAAACAGCATCTATCCTTAACCGTGATGCATTAGAAGAATTGGACCGTGCATTTTCAACAGATGAACAGCTGCTGGAAAAAGTGCTTGTAGTACAAAAGAACTTGCGTCTGCTTGCTGATTCATTAACGGTTGATGTGCAACAGTACAATATCAGAATGGGTGTTGAATATAATAAAGGTCT
>JALHRP010000322.1 GCA_022841365.1 Chitinophagaceae bacterium
TGATCGTCGAGTCGACCTACGGCAACCGCGAGCATGGGGCCGAGGACACGCCGGCGCGGCTGGCCGGCATCGTGCGCGAGACGGTGCAGCGCGGCGGCAGCGTCGTGCTGCCGGCCTTCGCCGTGGGCCGCGCGCAGGCCCTGCTGCTGGTCCTGCAGCGGCTGCGGGCCGCGGGCGCCATCCCGAAGGAGCTGCCGATCTTCCTCGACAGCCCGATGGCGGCGGAGGCGACGGCGCTCTACCGCCGCCACCTCAAGCTGCTGCGCGTGCAGTCGCGCGAGATGTCGCACTTGCTCGACGGCGTGCGCATCGTCGCCGACGCCGCCGCGTCGATGCGCCTGTCGGCCTCGCGCTACCCGCGCATCATCATCTCGGCCAGCGGCATGGCCACCGGCGGGCGCGTGCTGCACCACCTCAAGGCGCTGGCACCGGACGAGCGCAACACGATCGTCTTTGCCGGCTTCCAGGTCGGCGGCAGCCGCGGCGCGCGGCTCCTGGCCGGCGAGCGCGAGGTGAAGATCCACGGCGAGTACGTGCCCGTGCGCGCCGCCGTGTTTCACCTGCAGGGCTTCTCGGGCCACGCCGACCGGCACGAGCTGCTGCAGTGGCTGCGTGGCATGCGCGGCACGGCGCCGACGATGACCTTCGTCGTGCACGGCGAGGCCGAGGCTTCGGATGCGATGCGCCAGGCCATCGAACGGGAGCTCGGCTGGCGACACGTGCGCGTGCCGCAGCACGGCGAGACGGTGACGTTGGCGCCTTGAGCCGCGTCGTGAGCGGCGCCGCCTGCGACGTCAGCTCACTTGAACTCGCGCTCGCGCATCCACTTCGTCGACACCCACTTCTCGCCGGCGGTGACGGGGGCGCCGCCGTGCAGCGTCTTGGTGCTCACGTGCGCCTTGTCGTAGCTGAAGAAGACGGCGTTGCCCTTGACCGGCGCGACGACGAGGCCGACGTCGGGGAAGGTGGTGGCGCCGCCGCCCTCGGGCGTGTTCAGGTACATCACCACGGTACCCACG
>JALHRP010000323.1 GCA_022841365.1 Chitinophagaceae bacterium
ATTCCGTACTCTGTTGCAAACATGTGCACAGCCCGTCCTAAGGCTTGCGGAGATAGGTTCGCTAAAGGAACTGAGCAAAGAACATGGTTATTATGATAATAACAGCTGCTTGAAGCAGGAAGAGCGCTCTTAGCAACTTCTTTTTTTAAAGGACTTTCAACGTGGTAATTGAAATTTGCTACACAGCCCACATCTACTGCATGGCAACTTGCACAAAGAAAAGGCAGCTTAACTTCAATTGCGGTATTAGTGCAACACACAAAAGGTACAATAACCACAGCAAGGACAGTCAACAGCATCTTACAAGATTACAATCCACGGGGGCTTGCAGGGGCGGTCTCAAAAATCTCCAACTCAGCCACATACAAAAATATTTCTAACTGTCGCCACGTGCTATATTTTGTGGATTACCCCAAAACTATCCTTAAAAACTACTACATAGCCTGGCTATGGAAAGGAGCAGCAACCCAATAACCAATTTGAATAGCCCTTAACCCTAGCCAAAGTCTGGCAAATGGTAAAATTGTTCATTTATGCATGCGTTACTATATTTACACTATCGTTTATCCATTCATTCAGTTATTTTGGACATGAAATCATAGTTTCCATTGCTTCAAAGTTACTTTCCCAATCTGCAGTCTCGGCTACGAAGAACTTATTACCGCCAAAGTACTCCGCCCTCAAATTTGCTGCAAATTGGGCAGACTCAGTAAAGAATTCAACAGAGTATAGCTGGACTGAATCCCTTCATTATATCAATACAAATGATTATGCACCTTATAATTGCACAGAGAACTTTGTTGCAGTTGGCTCTAATGTTGTCTCGGCTGTGGCCAATTATACAAATATTTTAAATGATCCATTCAAAGAACATGAAATTAAAAGTGAAGCATTATTACTAATAATTCACCTTGTAGCTGATCTCCATCAACCGCTTCATGGTAATTCGCAACATGACGTCTAATGGTTTAGTGTGTACGAGGGACGACGGTGGGAACTGTACACCAATTGTATTTG
>JALHRP010000324.1 GCA_022841365.1 Chitinophagaceae bacterium
TTCTTTATTTGCTCTTTTGATTATTCTCATTGTTGCCTTTGCACGCTCAGTGTATACTCCTTTGTCACCGCTTATTATTAGACATTCTGTAGACTGTAGCGGTTATATGTGCACAATTCCTAAAGATTTCAACAAAACAGGAAGTGAAGTTATCGATATGCGAAAAAGACCGGATTTGCTTGGATCTCCTCCATTTAAATGTTTAAAGAAAGCCAATGGTACAAAATATCTTCGAATCCAACCTCTGTCAATGATTGAAGACTGGAAAAATTGTGTGGCAGCAGCTGATGGAAGCGATTGGCTGGATTGTGACTATCAGTTCAAATTTGGATCTTTTTCCTTCCTCTTGCCAAAGTTGCCAATAGTGGAACAGATTTTGAACGATAATCCACATATGGCTTTAACTGGTGCTGCAAAAATGACGTTTAATACTGAAAGTGAAATTGAATGCGTTAACGAATAAAAGTGGCTTGAAATATAAAAATCTTGCGTCATAGGGGCCATGCTGTGCAGTAACATCATGGCAGCTGTCTGATTGGTTCCACCTCTCTATAAAGGGACAGGGATTGCCCCACCTGCCACCATGCTGCTCTTCAAGTCTTCTGTAGCTGCTTTCTTTCTTCTCTGTACCAGCCTTATCTTTGCTGAAATCAAAGAGTGTCCAACTGGCAAATACACTGTCGACTATGGCCAACTCGTTGGTAAAGGTGGTATCGGCAGTGTCTATCGAACCAACGATCCCAACTTTGTAGCAAAAGTATTAGAGCCACAAAACATTGGAGATGGACCTGGTATGCAAAAATGTATTGACGCAAATATGAAAATGTTCAACTGCAAGTATCCTCATAAGAATTTGGCTCTCGCTGAATGCTACATCACACCGCCTAAAAAGAACTCTATGATTTTTATTACAAAGCTCTATAAAGACAGCAGTTTAGAGAACTATATTGCAAAGTTGGGTCCAGCTGGATTCACACCGCAGATAAAAAAGAATTCTCTTCGACAAATGAT
>JALHRP010000325.1 GCA_022841365.1 Chitinophagaceae bacterium
TGGCTGATCACCGGCAACGAGGCGACCGGCCTGGGCGCGCTGCGCGGCGGCGTGCGCTTCGTCGCCGGCTACCCGATCACGCCGGCGACCGAACTGCTGGAATGGCTGGCGCCGCGGCTGGCGCGCCTGGGCGGTGCCCTGGTGCAGGCCGAGGACGAGCTCGCCTCCATCAACATGATCCTGGGCGCTTCCTACGGCGGCACTCCCGCGCTCACCGCGACCTCGGGGCCCGGCCTCGCGCTGATGACCGAGGCGATCGGGCTGGGCGTGGCAGCAGAGATCCCGATCGTGGTGGTCGACGTGATGCGCACCGGGCCCTCGACCGGCATCGCCACCAAGACCGAGCAGGCGGACCTCAACATCGCGCTCTATGGCCTGCATGGCGACGCGCCGCACGTGGTGGTGGCGCCCAACTCGGTGGCCGACTGCCTGGCCGCGACGCAGTGGTCGGTGGAACTGGCCGAGCGCCTGCAGGTGCCGGCGATCGTGCTCTCGGACCAGTACTTCGGCCAGGCGCGCGCGGTGATCGACCAGCCCGGAGGCGCGGCCTCCGCGCCCGCGCGCGTGGTGGCGGAAGGCGGCGCGGAGAATGGCGCGGGAAAATACAGCCGCTACGCGCTCACGCCCTCCGGCGTCTCGCCGATGGCCCTGCCGGGTACCCCGGGCATGGCGCACACCGCGGACGGGCTGGAGCACAACGAGCGCGGCACGCCCTCGGCGCAGGCGAGCGACCACCAGGCGCAGATGGACAAGCGCCTGCGCAAGCTGGAGGGCGTCGAGTGCGACGGGCGCTGGGCGCTCACCGAGGGCGAGGGCGACGTCGCGGTCCTCACCTGGGGTTCCTGCACCGAGCCGGTGCGGGAGGCCTTCGCCCGCGCGCGCGCCGACGGCGTCAAGGCGCGGCTGGTGTCGCTGCGCCTGCTGTCGCCAGCGCAGCCCGAGCGGCTCGCGCGCGCGCTCGAGGGCGTGCGCAAGGTGCTGGTGGTGGAGCAGAGCCACGGCG
>JALHRP010000326.1 GCA_022841365.1 Chitinophagaceae bacterium
CGCGGGGAAGGGGGACAAGATGAGCGGGGACAAGATGAGCGGGGACAAGATGAGCGGGGACAAGATGAGCGGGGACAAGATGAGCGGGGACAAGATGAGCGGGGATAAGATGAGCGGGGATAAGATGAGCGGGGATAAGATGAGTGGGGATAAGATGGACGACAAGATGAGCGACAAGATGGACAAGATGGACGAGAAGATGAGCGATTCCAAGATGTCCGACGACAAAATGGAGAAGAACTGACCTGGCATGGGCGACGGATCGCCAGCGTTCTTGTGGTCGCCAACAGAAGACACCCTGGGGATGGGATGCGATGAAACGACTGGAAGCCAAGCACCCGCGAGTCATCCGCTGGCTGCACTGGATCAACGTTCCCTTGCTGTTTGGGATGATCTGGAGCGGGCTGTTGATCTACTGGGCGAACGACGTGTATCGGATTGGGTTTGGCGACACGACGCTCTTTCATTTCTTTCCCGGGTGGTTTTACGACACGTTTGGATTGGCGCGGCGGCTGGCGGAGGGGATGGCGTGGCATTTCGCTATCATGTGGCTGTTTGCGATCAACGGCCTGTGCTACGTGGCCTACACGATCTACTCCGGGGAATGGAGGGAGCTGGTGCCGAAGCGGGGCAGTTTTCGGGAGGCCTGGGTGGTTATTCTGCACGACTTGCACTTGAGCCAAGTCGTGCCGCCGAAACGGAAGTTCAACGCGGCGCAGCAGTTTGCCTATACCGGCGTGGTGCTGATGGGGGCGGGGTCGCTGGTCACCGGACTGGCGATCTACAAGCCCACGCAGGTCGCCTGGCTGACGAGCCTGTTGGGCGGGTACGAGTGGGCACGGTGGGGGCATTTCTGGCTGACGGTGGGTTACGTGGCGTTTTTTGTCGTGCATATTTCGCAGGTGATTCGGGCCGGCTGGAATAACTTCCGGGCGATGGTCACCGGCTATGAAGTTTCGACGGTCGAGGAGGCTACCGATGGCGCGCGAACCGGTTAAACAG